>NZ_NKFL01000006.1:2575618-3219523 GCF_002223055.1 Burkholderia sp. HI2500
GCGCGCGGCTCGTCCGCGCCGTCGACGATGCGCTGCGCCGCCTCGACACCGACTACATCGACCTGCTGCAACTCCACGCGTTCGATGCGAGCACGCCGGTCGAGGAAGTGATGTCGACGCTCGACGATCTCGTGCGCGCGGGCAAGCTGCGCTACATCGGCGTATCGAACTTCGCCGGGTGGCAGATCATGAAGTCGCTGGCGGTGGCCGATCGGCACGGCTGGTCGCGTTACGTGGCGAACCAGGTCTACTACTCGCTCGTCGGCCGCGATTACGAGTGGGACCTGATGCCGCTCGGCGCCGACCAGGGGCTTGGCGCGCTCGTCTGGAGCCCGCTCGGCTGGGGCCGGCTCACCGGCAAGATCCGGCGCAACGCGCCGCTGCCGGAAGGCAGCCGCCTGCATGAAACGGCCGGCTTCGGGCCGCCGGTCGACGATGCGCGCCTGTACGACGTGGTCGATGCGCTCGACGCGATCGCCGAGGAAACGGGCAAGACCGTGCCGCAGATCGCGCTGAACTGGCTGCTGCAGCGCCCGACGGTGTCGTCGGTGATCATCGGCGCGCGCAATGAGGCACAGCTGCGGCAGAACCTCGGCGCGGTCGGCTGGACGCTGACCGATGCGCAGGTCGCGAAGCTCGATGCGGCGAGCGCGGTGGTAGCACCTTATCCGTACTTCCCGTATCGCCGCCAGCAGGCGTTCGCGCAACTCAATCCGCCGCTGCGCGGGTGAGCGCCGACGGCCGGCGGAGCCTGCGAATGGGGTCATGCAGCGCTACGCCGGCACACGCGCGTCGCCGAGCCGCACGACCTTGTCGGCCGGCCCGATGACCGAGCGACGATGCGTGATCGCCACGACCGTGACGTCGCGGGCCAGCAGCCGCACGTGTTCCATGATGTCGCGCTCGGTGGCTTCGTCGAGCGCGGAACTCGCTTCGTCGAGGAACAACACGGTCGGCTCGCCATACAGCGCACGGGCAATCGCGATGCGCTGGCGCTCGCCGCCGGACAGCTTCAGCCCGCGCTCGCCCACCGTCGTGCGGAAGCCGTCCGGCAGGCTCTCGATGAACGTCAGGATCGTCGCCTTCGCCGCCGCTTCACGCAGACGCTGCGCATCGCGCGGCCGGCCGAGCAGGATGTTGTCTTCCAGGCTTTCGTTCAGCAGCACGACATCCTGCGGCACGACGGCCACCGCGCCGTACCAGTCGGCGCGATCGATCGCCGCGAGATCGACGCCGTCGACGAGAATGCGCCCGCCGGTCGGCTCGATCGACTTCAGCGCGAGCTTGAAGACGGTGGATTTCCCCGCGCCGGTTTCGCCGACGAGGAACGTGATCGCCCCCCGTTCAGCGACGAAGTCGACGTCGGTCACGCCGCGGCCGTTGTCGTACGCATAGGCGACGCGCTCGAACACGATGCGCCCGTCGCGCGGCGCGAACGCCGACGCATGCGACACCTGCCGTTCCTCGGGCGCCGTCCACAGCGCCGCGAACGGCACGAGCGCCGCGCGGGAGCGTGCGCACTCGTCGACCGCGCGCGCGATCATTTCGAACGGCTGGTTCAGTTGCAGCAGCAACGTGTTGAACAACACGATGTCGCCGATCGACAGCGCGCCCGCCGCATGGCGCGGCAGCAGCAACCAGAACGTCACCGCGAACTGGATCGCGAGGCCGAGCCCCAGCACCGCGAGATAGCGGACGTGCTGCAGCACATACGCGCGCCAGCTGTCGCGCACGACGCGCGCCTTCTCCGAGAAACGTTCGTTCATCCAGCGATGGCTGCCGAAATGCCGAAGCGTCTCCATCGCATTGATCGCGCCGCCGACGAAGCGCGCATTCTCCTGCCCGGCCTCGATCGCGCGATCGAGGAACGCGCGCGAGCGCCGCGCGCCGACGATCGCGATCGTCACCGCGACCGCACCGTAGGCGGCGGTGATCACCACGACCTCGACATTGATCAGTGCGCCGAGCGTGACGAGCGTCAGCACGATCTGCAGCGTGCCGGGGATCAGCTCCATCAGGCTCAGCAGCACGAGCACCGACAGCGCCCGGCTGCCACGCTGGTTCGCGGTCTGGATTTCGGCGGGATTGTGCTCGACGAAGAACGCCGTGGTCTTCTTCAGGATGCGCTCGAAAAAGCGCGTGCTGGTGATGAAGCCCAGGTTCTCCGAGCTCATGAACGCCAGGTACTGCACCACGCGTTGCAGCGCGCTGGACAGGCCCAGCAGCACCGCATAAAGCACGAAGCCCGGGATCAGCGCGTGGAGCACGCCGCGGTGCGACAGCGCGTCGATCAGGCGCGAGAACAGATAGGGGGCGGCAACCGCGCTCGCGCTCGACAGGATGACGACCGCCACGACCGTCAGCAACATCAGCCGATCGGCCTTCCAGTAGGCCCGCAGGACCTCGGTGATCGGATGCGACGCACGGGTGTCGTTCATGGCGGGATGACCCGGGCGCGGCGCAGCCCGGATGGCGGCGATGGGCGAAAAAGTCTAACAGAGTGAAAGGCGTGGCGTGGTGGCGTTCGGGTGGGATGGCGGCACGTGTTGGTTGCGCGGTTCCCGGAGACCCGTTCCGTTCAAAAAAACCCGTGAGCGGTTGACGACTTTCGTTCCAGAAGGCGCTTGCCATGCCGAGTGTCGTGCCTGAACCGTGCCGGCTCGACAGAACGGCGGTCGGCGCTCACATTGACATATCGGTAATTCTCGATATACTCGCTGCCCATGGAATTGCTCGACATCTTCAAAGCCCTCTCGAACCGGACTCGCCTTGAAATCCTGCAGGGTTTGAAGGACCCCGTGAAGAACTTCCCGCCGCAGGATGAAGGGGACGTTCATACGGTGGGCGTCTGCGTCAGCAGTATTCAGGAAGGTGTCGGGCTGTCGCAGTCGACGGTGTCCGATTATCTTGCGACGCTGCAACGAGCCGGCCTGGTGGAAGTCAGGCGCATCGGCCAGTGGACCTACTACAAGCGTAACGAAGCAGCCATCAGTGCGCTGGCCAAGGCCATCGGGAAAGACCTGTAATTTTTTCCCCATAATATCGACAATTCTCGATATCCCTATTTACCGAAACGAGGATGTGCAATGAAAGCGCTGTTGCTCAAGTCATTTGGCGGCCCGGAATCGTTCGAGCTACGTGACGTACCCAAGCCGGTGCCGCACGCCGGACAAGTCCTGGTTCGCGTCCATGCCACCTCCATCAATCCATTGGATTACCAGGTTCGACGGGGAGACTATCCGGACCTGGTACCCCTTCCGGCCATTACCGGACACGACGTATCGGGCGTGGTCGAAGCCGTCGGGCCCGGTGTGAAGGCCTTCTCGCCGGGGGACGAAGTCTGGTACACCCCGCAAATCTTCGACGGGCCAGGCAGTTACGCCGAGTACCACGTGGCGGCCGACAGCATCGTCGGGAAGAAGCCGCCGTCGTTGAGCCATCTCGAGGCGGCCAGCCTGACCCTGGTGGGCGGAACGGTTTGGGAAGCACTGGTCGTGCGTGCGGCGCTTCGTGTCGGGGAAAGCATTCTGGTACACGGCGGCGCAGGAGGCGTCGGCCATGTGGCGATCCAGCTCGCCAAGGCCATCGGCGCAAGGGTGTTCACGACCGTGCGCGAAGCAAACGTCGAGTTCGCCCGCAGCCTGGGGGCCGATGTGGTCATCGACTACGAACAGGACGATTACGTCGACGCAGTCATGCGGGACACCGGCGGCCGCGGCGTCGATGTCGTGTTCGACACCATCGGCGGCAACACCCTGTCGCGCAGCCCCGATGCGCTCGCCCAGCTTGGTCGCGTCGTCACGATCGTGGACATCGCCCAGCCACAAAACGTCATTCAGGCGTGGGGCAAGAACGCGAGTTATCACTTCGTCTTCACGCGACAAAACCGCGGCAAGCTGGATGAGTTGAGCGCGTTGATCGAACGCGGACAGCTGCGGCCACACGTTGGCGCCGTCTATTCCCTTGCCGACGTTCCGCTCGCGCATGCCCTGCTGGAGCGTCCCAACAACGGGGTTCGAGGAAAGATCGCGATTGCGGTCGCGCCGTCGGCGTATCCCGAACGTGTTGCCGGTACTCGAGCGGCGTGATCTTTTTCTCGCATGTGGGCCGGAGCAAGCTGTGCGTGATTCGCCGTGCGTCGCGAGCATCGGGGTTGCGCGGGGGCCGAACCTGACAGCCCGAAGCACAGCCGGCGGGATCGCAGCAGGTTCTGACGGACAGTCGACCTCGTGAGCATGATGCGGCCCGTGGCACCATGAAATGCCGTCGTCATGGGCCTACCCATGGGGCCGCGAACTTCCTATCGTAGAGACCTGCGACGCGCCTGCCGAATCGGCGGCGCGCCCTCTTCTCCTCGACAGGTCCGCCAATATGAACGCCAACGACACCGGACTGACCGTACGCGCGGTCACGGAACACGACTACGACCAGTGGCTGCCGCTGTGGGACGGCTATAACCGTTTCTACGGCCGCTTCGACGATAAGGCCCTGCCGCTGCACATCACGCAGCTCACGTGGTCGCGCTTCTTCGACGGCTACGAACCGGTGCATGCGCTCGTCGCCGAGCGCGCCGGCCGGCTCGTCGGGCTCGTGCATTTCCTGTATCACCGCAGCACGACGCATATCGGGCCGACCTGCTACCTGCAGGACCTGTTCACGCTCGACAGCGAACGCGGCAAGGGTGTCGGCCGTGCGCTGATCGAAGCCGTGTACGACGCCGCGCGTGCGCATCGCGCCGAGCGCGTGTACTGGCAGACGCACGAGACGAACCACACGGCGATGCGGCTCTACGACACCGTTGCGGCAAAGCCGGGGGCCGTGCTCTATCGGAAGGAGCTGTCGCGCTGAGCGGAGCGGCGAAACGCGAACCAATGCCCTCTCCTGAGTCGCCTCACTTGATTGCATGCCGTGGTCCCTCCTCGGAACGGCCGTCTCGGTAATTTGGTAGCCCAAGGGACACAACATTACCCTTATGATCATTTTTTGTATCCATGGGGCTACAGATGACGACATTGGCCGACGTTGGAGAGATGCTGAAACATGCTCGCCACTCAGCGGGGCTTTCACAGAAAGAGCTGGCCGAGTGCGCCGGCGTCGCACGTACCACACTCGCTCGCATGGAAACGCTTGCGCGAGGCGACATGAGCGTATCCGCGCTCGTTCGTCTCCTTGAGGCCGCCGGCTATGACCTGCGGGCGGTGACGTGCGGACACGCGCGCACGCTCGACGACGTGCTGGCCGAGCAGCGCACGATGGGAGATGCGTGACATGCGCCTTCACGTCTCTGTCAAAGGCAAGCGCGTCGCTCACCTCTATCGCCAGGCGCACGACTATGCGTTGCGCTACATCGAAGCTGCCGGATTCTCGGACGCAGATCGGGCCGATACCGCGAGACAGGTCATCGGTCGCTCGGAATTGCTGGCAGATCCCGACAAGGGGAATTGAGCCCGGCGAAATTCACACGATCGGCCGCGCCTTCATCCACAGAAACAGCGGCACGCGCGCCCACTGCTTCAACTGATCCGTATCGGCGTGGTCGGGCGGCGGCTCGCGCAGCGACACGATCGCGAACCCGGCCGCTTCCAGCGCCTCCATGTACGCCTGCAGCGGCAGCGACCAGCCGGCGAAGTGCATCGACAGCCCGTCGCGCGTTTCCACGCCATCGAAATGCTCCCGCCCGAAATAGCTGCCCTTCAGCACGAACGGCGCATCCGGTTGCGGCCCCGCGAAGCCGCCACGATCGCGGAACGGATGCACGAGCGAGATGAACAGCGTCCCGCCCGGCTTCAGCACGCGGCGCGCTTCGTTCAACGCGCGCTGCATGTCATCGAGATCCATCAGCACGTTGTACGCCATCACGAGATCGAAGCTGGCCGCGTCGAACGGCAGCGACGCCGCGTCGGCCAGCTTGTAGCGATGCGCGGAATCCGCGTGACGCGCGGCGTCGAGCATCGCGGGCACCACGTCGGTCGCCGTCACGTCGTAGCCGAGCGCCTTCAGCTCGCGGCTCACGCGGCCTTCGCCGCAGCCGATCTCCAGCGCGCGGCCGGTATCGCGGCCAATATAGGCCGCGAGCCCCGCACGGTATTTCCAGAACGCGTCGTGCCCCGGCTTGCCGGCCCAGTCGATCCATTGGTCGGCGACCTGCGTCCAGTGTTCGGTGATGGCTGTCGTGTCGGTCATGTGCGCTCCCGCCCGGTGTGCGTCGTTGGCTCAGGATGCGCATGGTAAGCCGAAGCGGCGGAACGCGTCGGCGGGGTGCGCCGCGCAACCGGATTCCGTTTCCGGCTGCGACGTTCTACAGTGACATAAAAGAATCTGCGCCGTTGCACGTCGCCGCCGCCCGACGATGCGCACCCGATTCCGAGGACATCCCATGCCGAGCATCCTGGCCGCGCCCGCCAATCTCCCCCCGAGCCCCGTCGCGGCGGAAACGCGCATGGTGCACGACGTCGCGACGCTCAAGCCGTCCGACTACCGTGGGGCGGACGGTGCGTCGTGGGTCATCGCCACCGTCACGCCGGCCGCGGACAGCGGCACGAACGTGACCGGCACGAGCTACTTCGACACCGCGAAAGGCCAGACCGTCCCGGTACCCGACGCGCGGCGCCGCTATGCGAATCGCGGCACGTGGCAGGTCGTCGCGAGTTCGAGCCCTTCCGTGCCCGCCACCGGCCGCTACGACTGGCTGACGCTCGCGTGGCTGCCGATCAACCGGCGGCCGCTGCCGCAAACGCCCGAGCACCTGTATTCGCCGTTCATTCGCGGCGGCACGATCGTGTATCGATGGAATCCGGCCGCCGAAGGCGGCGAGCAATTCGGCAACGTGCGGATGATCTTTCCGGAATGGACGCAGCAGGTGGCCGATGCGTTGCGGGCCGCTTCGGCAGCGTCGCCGGACGGGGCGAGCGCGTCGGCCGCACCGCCGCCGCTCGATCGCCTGCAAGCGGACACGAATCCGATGACCGCCGTGCTCGACTTCAGCGATGCGCTGCGCGACGAGCCGGTCGAGAAGGTCGTCGCGCGGCTGCCGGGCCTGCTACGCGTGAAGGATCTGCACGAACTGTCGGCGATCGTGTTCCTGTGCCTGTCCGGATCACGCGCAGAAGACCGGCCGCGCTTCGCGGCAATGATCAACGGCTCGATCGCGTCGACCGACGACAGCGCGCGGCTGCTCGCGATCGCCTATGGCGCGTTCGCAGCCGGCCGGGCGCGGCCTTATCCGTTCAACGATGCAGGGCAGACGGCACGTATCAACGACGTGTTCGGCGCGTTGAAGCGGCGGACGACGGCGCTCAACGTGCCGGTCGGGGAAGGGTCACCTTGGTATGAGTTCTTCACGGCATATCGGCTCGGCGACGCGGTGTCCGGCACGGGGCAATGAGTGACCGCGGCGACCCGCGCCGCGACGGCAAGACCCGATCACGGGTGTGAGAAATCTTTCGCCGCGCAGTCGCCGGCTCATTCACGCATGCCAAACGCGGCAATGAAGCCATGCCGACTCGATTTTCGATCTTTTCGACCTTTTGAATCGAATCGTCCGGTGTTAAATTCCCGCCCGGCCACAGAGCCACCTCAAATAACCCGAACTAAAAAAGACCAAATCATGAAATCTGTATTCCGTCATGCCGCTCTGGCACTGGTAACGATCGGCTTCCTGTCGGGCTGCGCGAGCAGCGTGACACGCGACGCCAGCGATCAGGCGGGGGCCATCGCAACGGCATCGACGCCCAAATTCGGCTCGAAGCCCGTGATCGTGCAAGTCACGCTCGACAATGCCGCGCAGGAAGCGCTGAAAGACAACCTGAAATTCAGCCCCGAGAACCTGAAAGGGAAAATCGAAAGTGCGCTGGCCGCACGCAAGCTGCTGGCGACGGCCGGCTCGACCGATGCGATGCACCTTAACGTGGAAGTCACCGGCATTCGCACGCGCTCGAGTTTCTCGGCCGTCATGTTCGGCTTCATGGCCGGCAACGATCATGTCGACGGGACCGTGACGCTCACCGATGCCGACAACCATCCTCTCGATCGCTTCAAGGTGTCGGCATCGTATGCGCTCGGCGGTATCGCCGGCATCGACAGCATGCGCATGGACTGGCTGTACGAGAAATTCACCGAGAAGACGCTCGCGACGCTCGATCCGGCGACCGCGGCCACGCAGGCCGACACGGCACCGGCAGCATCGAAGAAGCTGTAAGACCCGACGCCCGACGGAGCGCGGATGCGCAGCCCGTCGGGCGACGGCGGTGAATCACATGCCACCGCCAACGAATCGTTTCGCCGGTCGCGAACCGACCATCATGCAATACGCCAGTGAATGCCCGGTGCTCGCATGTGGCAGTGGTCCTATTCCGTTTGATCAGCCGACAGGAGTCGGATTGCGGCCGCGCCCACCGGCCGCCACCAGGCATTCGCGCCCGCATGCATGACAATAAAAAATCGGCCGCCCGGGGGAGAGCGGCCGTCAAGGAGAGATCCCTGTTCGGGATGCCGGCGGACACCACTCCGGACCGGCCTGCGTATTGTTGATGAACGCGATTCCGCTGACCATCAGACCGGTCTGATTTGCAACCTGACTGCGCGAAAATCACGGCGTCCTGAGCCTGCCGCCTCCATCGAATCCGCAACGCGCCATTACGTTCTCGATGGGAACCCCCATACGCGGCGACCTGTCGAATCGCCGCACGACCGTCGACGGCTTCATCGCCATGGCGGACAATCCCCTCTCCAGCCCCGCTCGATCACGTCCCGCCCTTTCATGCTGAGCATTGGTCCCTTCTCGATCCGCGTCATCGCGGTAGCCGTCGCCGCGCTGCTCGCGTGGCTCGTCGCCCGTTTCATCCAGCGTCGCCCGCCGGACGGACATCACAAGACCGCATCGAGCCTGATCCTCGATGCGTTGCTGTTCGGCCTGCTCGCCGCACGCATCGGCTACGTCGCGCAGTGGTGGCACGAATACGCCGCCGCGCCGCGCTCGATCATCGCGCTCGGCGACGGCGGCTTCGACTGGCGCATCGGCCTCGCGGCGGGAATCGTGTTCGCGGGCTGGCGCCTGCGCCGCCTGACCACGCTGCGTCGCCCGGTGATGGCCGGCATGCTCGCCGGTGTTGCCGCATGGGGCATCGCGCAGGGCACGTTCGCCACGTTGCAGCACGGCGCGCCGCCGCTTGCCGCGTTGCAGCTCGAAGCGCTCGATGCCACGCCGGTGCCGGTGCAACGCTTCGCGGGCAAGCCCGTCGTCGTGAACCTGTGGGCCACGTGGTGCCCGCCGTGCCAGCGCGAAATGCCGATCCTCGCGCAAGCGCAGCAGGAGCATCCGGGGATGACGGTGCTGATGGTCAACCAGGGCGAAGACGCGCAGGCGGTGCGCGCGTTCCTCGAACAGAAAGGGCTGCGGTTCGATCACGTGCTGCTCGATCGCACGCTGCACGCGATGAAAGCCTACGGTTCGCGCGGGCTGCCGACGACGCTCTTCTTCGACGCGAAAGGCAATCTCGTCGAATCGCATATGGGCGAGATCACCGCCGCGCGGCTGAAGGATGCCGTGGCGGACCGCTTCGGCCAGTAACGCGCGTCTCGTCCAAAGAACCGCGGCAACCGCTTCGTCACATCCGCGCCTCGACCGCGGCCAGCCGCGCCGGCAGATGTTCCAGCAGCGCATCGACGGCGGCCCGGACTTTCAGCGGAAGATGCAGCGTGTAGGGCCACACTGCGTGAATCGGAAAGATCACGCCCGGCCGATCGGGCAGCAGCTCCCGCAACCTGCCGCTGCGCAACGCGTCACGCACCAGCCAGTACGGCAACCACGCGACGCCCAGATCCGCAATGGCCGCATCCATCAGCGCGCTCAAGTCGTCGGACAGCAAACGAACGGCGGGCTGCAATTCCGCGAGCTGACCGTCGACGATGACGCGCCAGCGATGCACCTGGCCGAAACGCGTGTAGGCCAGCGCCTTGTGCCGTTCGAGCGCTTCATAGGTCGTGGGTTCGCCGCAGCGGCTCAGGTACGCCGGCGATGCGCAGAACGCCATCCGGTGCTCGCCGAGCGGACGCGCCACCAGCTCGCTGCTGTTCGGCAACGTGCCGACGCGAACCGCCAGGTCGAAACGCTCTTCGACCAGGTCGACGGAACGATCGCTGAACGACAGGTCGAGATCGAGCTCCGGATGCGCCTTCGCCAGTTCGATCAGGATCGGCGCCACACACAGATGACCGAAGAGCGTCGGCATCGACACGCGCAGGCGCCCCTTCATCTGCCATTTGCCGGTTTCCAGCAGCGCTTCGCCCGCCTGGATCTGCTCCATCGCGCGCAGGCAATGGTCGTAGAACAACGCGCCTTCGTCGGTCAGGCTCTGGCTGCGCGTCGTCCGCTGAAACAGCACGACGCCCAGCCGCTCCTCGAGGCGCGCGATGCTCTTGCCGACCGCGGACCGCGTGATGTGCAGCCTCTCCGCGGCTTCCGCAAAGCTGCTCGCTTCCGCCGCGGCGACGAACACATCGATGCCCTTCAGGTTGTTTCGCATGCGATTGGGGATAAATACGCTACACAGTGCGTCGATCTTATCGCTTTTGGAGATAAAAGGTGGCTGATAGGATCGATTCCAGTCCTCACCTTCGCAACGGAGCCCCCGCATGGCACGCATCCTCGTCCTTAAATCGAGCATCAACGGCAGCCAGTCGCAAACCGGTGCGCTGATCGACACGTTCCTGGCCGAGCGCCAGGCCAACGGCCATGCCGACGATGTGATCGTGCGCCATCTCCTCGACGCCGACCTGCCGATGCTCGACAGCGAGCTGTTTCACGCGCTGCGCGGTGCGGCCTATCCGAGCGAGCGCGCGCAACGCGCGATCGTGCTGTCCGATGAGCTGATTGCCGAGCTCAAGGGCAGCGACCTGCTGCTGATCGGCGCGCCGATGTACAACCTCAACGTGCCGACCCAGTTGAAGAACTGGTTCGACCTCGTCGCGCGGGCACGCGTGACGTTCCGGTACACGGAGACCTATCCGGTGGGACTCGTCGAAGGCATCAGCGCGATCGTGTTCAGCTCCCGCGGCGGCGTGCACGTCGGGCAGGACACGGATGCGGTCACGCCTTACCTGCGTGCCGTGCTCGGCCTGATGGGTATCTCGGACGTGGAATTCGTCTATGCCGAAGGGCTCGACATGAAGCCGCACGGCGTCGAGGCCGGGCTGGCGAATGCACGCCGGCAGATGGATGCGCTGCACGCGTAAGGCCGGATCGCGCGCGGCGGAACGTGCGACGCCGAAATCAGACTCGTCCGATTGGCCGTGCCGGATGCGATCCGTAAACTCCGGCGCATGATTTCCGCACTCCAGTCCACCTTCGACGCGCTGCGCGACACCGTCGCGCGTTGCACCCGGCGCCCCGCGTTCCTCCGCAACCTCGACATCGTGGTGCTCGCACTGATCGTCGCGAGCGTGCTCGTCGTGATGGCCGACAGCGTGCACGACCTGCACGAACGGTACGGCCACGCACTCTATGCGGCCGAATGGGCATTCACGCTGCTGTTCACGGTCGAATACGTGGTGCGACTGCTATCCGCACCCAAGCCGCTGCACTACGCGCGCAGCTTCTTCGGCATCGTCGATCTCGTGTCGATCCTGCCCACCTATCTCGCGTTCTTCTTCCCCGGCCTGCATGCGCTGATCGACGTGCTGCTGCTCCGGCTGCTGCGCGTGTTCCGCATCCTCGGGCTGTCGATCTACCTCGAGGAAGGGCAGATGCTGATGCGGGCGCTGACCCGCGCGCGGCGCAAGATCTTCGTGTTCATCGGCGGGATGTTCGTGCTGACGGTGATTCTCGGCACCGTGATCTTTCTCGTCGAAGGGCCCGAGAACGGCATCACGAGCATTCCGGTGGGCGTGTACTGGGCGGCCGTGACGATGAGCACGACCGGCTACGGCGACCTGACGCCGCATACGCCGCTCGGCCGGCTCATCACGTCGTGCGCGATCCTGCTCGGCTACGGGATCATCGCGTTTCCGACCGGGATCATGGGCGCGGAGCTGGTGGCGTCGGCGCTGGAGCGCACGCGTGCCAACGCACGGCCGGCCACGGGCGATGAACCGTGCTGCCCGCATTGCGGCGTCGCGCTGCCGGAGCGCGGTGCGAGCGACACGCCGCATCCAAAATAGGCCCCGTCCTATTCAGCTTCACCTCCTCTTGTTCGAAACTGGGTTCATCGAGCGGTTCGGTCGCTGCATCGCCGGCCATCACGACACGCGATGCGCATCTTGGATACGCCGCTCGTCTTCCAGCCATTTCGATAAGGAGTTCACATGATCATTCGATCGACCCTGGCGACGCTCGCCGCCGCTACGCTGACCACCGCCGCTTCCGCACAAGTCCTTCAGGAAAGGAATCTTTCACTGGCCCTCGCGACCGAAATCGCGCAGCAAACCATCCAGGCCTGCTCGACCAGCGGCTACAACGTGGCCGTCACCGTCGTCGACCGCAGCGGCATCGCACGCGCGATGCTGCGTGCCGACCATGCCGGCCTGCATACGGTGGATGCGTCGCAACGCAAGGCCTATACGGCGCTGTCGACGAAGACACCGACCGGCACGCTCGCCGCGAACCTGCAGAAGAACCCGGCCGCCGCGCAGATGACGGCCATCGACGGTTTCCTGGTGCTCGGCGGCGGCGTGCCGATCAAGGCAGGCGAAGAAGTGATCGGCGCGGTGGGGGTGGGCGGTGCGCCGGGCGGGCATCTCGATGAAGCCTGTGCGCAGCAGGGGATCGCGCGCGTTCAGGCGAAATTGCTGTAACGGCTATGCCCGGATCCCGGCAAGTCGAACCGACAAGGTAACGTTACGGCGTGACGACTCCGGTTCCGGGCGCCGCCGTGGAATGTCTGCCATGCCGGACCATGTGCCGCCCAGCGCCGCCAGACGTCTGGCGGCCTGGACACGCACCAGCGTGTTGATGACCTCCCGCAACAAGTCTGCTTCGTTCCCCCCTGGTCCGGTCATCTGCACCGCCTTCGCGAAGAGATCGTCGTCGATCGTCACCGTGAGCCGCATGGCCTGCCCCTCACCCCGCCTGCCCGCCCAGCGTCTGCGCGAACGCCGCCAGCCCCGTCAGCATGATCTGCACCCCCACGCACAGCAGCAGGAACGCCGACACCCGCATCGCCACTTTCGTCCCCTCGCTGCCGAGATAGCGCGCGAGCGTCGTCGCGCGGCTGTAGATCTGCCAGATCGCGAACGCCACGAGCGCCGCGACTGCAACCGACACCACGCCGGATGTCAGATAGTCAACGGCCGTACGAGCCCGGTTCGCATGCAGCGCGATGCCGGCCGCGATCGAGCCGGGGCCGATCGTCAGCGGCACCGTGAGCGGGAAGAATGCACGCGCCATCAGCTTCGGCAGATCGTCGCCATGCACGGCGCTGTCGCCGCCCGGCACGTCGGGCGCGTTGAGCATCGACCACCCGGCCACAGCCACCGCGAAGCTGCCGCCGATCCGCAGCGCTTCCATCGAAATCCCGAAGAAATTCAGCACCGGCGCACCGATGAAAAAGATCACGAGCAGCGTGAAGAACACGTTCGTCGCGAGCTGTTTCGACAGCGTCGCGCGCTCGGCCTCCGTCAGCGATTGCGTGCGCTCGAGAAACACGAACGCCATGCCGAACGGATTGATGATGCCGATCAGGCCGGTGAAGCCGAACAAGATTTCAGAGATCAGGCGGTCGACCGGCATCGCGATCGTGCTCCTCGGTAACGGACTGGAAATAAAAAAGGCGACCGGTCGAAATGACCGGCCGCCAGGAGGACACGCCTCAAAGTCCGGCGCGCGCGGGGGGCGCGCCGACCCGCAGAACCCCGATTGTCGATGAAGCGCGGTGAGCGGGAAATCAGTCAGGTCTGATTTTGCGGGACGATGTTCGATGCGATTCCCTCATGCGAATGGCGCGAAGGGTCGCACTGCATTTCGGGCGCACGCCGAAGAACACCAATCAAAAAAGCGGCGGCCAGTCGTGACGAGCAGCCGCCCAAGAAATTAGAAAATTCCACGAATCGTCGCGGCGCGTGGAGTGAACGCACCACGTGTCGGCAGCAACGTAGCGGCACCGACGTACCCCGGCGCAGCGACGGTCGCGCTTTCCGCGTCGGCATCGGCGGTCGATGCGACGCCGGTGACGATCCGCGTCAGCAATTCGGGAATCGGGACGACACCCGACCAGCTCGCGCACATATTCGAACCCTTCGCGCAAGCCGACAGGTCGATCGCGCGACGATTCGGCGGCACCGGCATCGGGCTGGCGCTGAGCCACAAGCTCGTCGAATCGATGGGCGGCAACATCGTGGTGGACAGCGTGTCGGGCGTCGGCTCGACTTTCGTCATTACGCTGCCGCTCGGTCACCGTCCGGGCGCCGCGTGCGCCGATGTGAACGCGGATGCCCCCAATGCCCGCGTGATGTTCGTCGACGCCAACCCGGTGAACCGTCCGCTGACTCACGACCAGCTCGACGTCCTAGGCTATCCGGCCGACGTCGCGTCAGCGTCGCGGCGGCGCTCGACCTCGTCGATCGACATGACTATGCGCTCGTGATGACCGACCTCAACATGCCGGGGCTCGACGGCTATGCGTTTACGCGGGTGTTGCGTGAGCGCGGCCGATTCTCGCGGTGACGGCCCATGCCGAGCCGGATGAATTGCGTTTCGCGCGGGAAGCGGGGATCGACGAGATTGTCGCGAAACCGACGTCGTTGAAGTCCCTGGAGCTGGCGATCACGAAGCACACGGGTCCATCACAGGCGCCGCATTCCTCACCGCCATCGCGCCGGTATGGGCCGCTGCCTCATGATCTGCACAAGGTGCTTCCCGACACCGCGTACCGGTCGAATGGCGCAATCGCACGGGCGCTCCAGGACGGTGACTTGAAGGCTGCCCGAGCGGAGATTCACAGCATGCGCGGCGCTTTCGCGACGATCGGCGAGCATGAGATCTCCGGTCTGCGCGCATCGATGGAAGCGTTGGCGCTGGCGGGCGACGCCGCGGCGTTCGCGCGTGAGTTCGAGCGATATCGGCACGACGCGAAAGAGATCCTCGTGCGACGTGCGGCTGGCGAGTCGCAACAGTCGGCTGACACGTTTTCTGACATATCGGCGATGAGGTGACGAAGCGGTTCGCCAGCGCAACTGCCCCGGAATCGTTGGACTTCAAGCGCGCAAGACATCGGCCGAACGGCCCATGTCGATAAAACCGTACAAGACCGATATCAGCCAGCAGTCAATCTCGGTAGAGTGGTTACACGTTCTCGCGTGGAAGGTTCATTCACTTCGACATGCCAATCATGTAACGGAATGGCGAACGAAATCCACTGTGTAAACGAGCGCGGCCCGCAGGTGACAACAACACCTGCGGGCCGCTGACCACAACCAACTTCAAAGGAGTTGACCATGGCTGGCGCGAATCATAACGCACCGACGTATTTCCGCGATTGTTTTTTCTCCCCGCAATCGTCCTCTCAATCTGGCCGGCTCGTTCCGCACGTCAGGCTGACCGACATGGCGCCGCCTGTCATGTATCTGTGGACGAAATTGTCCGGCCGGTGGATCGAAGCGGCGGGTTTCGATCCGGAGCAACGCTTGCAGATCGAGGTATCGCACAAGCGGCTGGTGATTACCCCGATCGACGATGCGGGCAGCGATTGTCGCGTAACGCACGAACGCCCCGATGGCGATCCCGCGACGGGGCAGCAACTGGAATCGGTGATGGCAGGAGAAGCACAATGAATCACGACGCCCCGAACCAATACACCGACGGCGTGCCGGCCGATTTCGACTTCTACGACGTCGGAGAACTGGCGGCTAAGTCCACGCTCGTGCTGAAGCTCAATGCGCTGATCGCGTCCCGCGGCCTGAGTGAGGAAGAGGCTGCTGCGCTGGCCGAGATGACCCGGCCGGTGGTCACCCCCGAGCAGCGCGACAGGCTTCGAAACGTTTCGCTGGAAACGCTGATGGTGACGCTCGCATCGCTCGGCCAGCATGTGGAAATCGTGGTGCGGCCCGCGACGGAATCGGGGCCGGTGGGTATCACGGTTTCGGTCTGACGGTTGGTGAAGTAGACGGAAAGTAGTGTGTGCGGTGGCCGGTTCCGGCCGCCGCCATAACAGTTTCGGCACCACACTCTTTGGATAGGTCAGTGATGAATCGCGACGAATGTCCTCAGTGCACCGACAACGTGCTTGTCGACCTGGATTTCGATGATGCCCAGGCACTGACGGCCAAGGCCGCACTCGCCCTCAAGCTCAACGAACTGATCGACTCGCGCGGCCTGACTCAAATCGAGACGACATCCATCATCAGCATGACGCAACCGAAGGTGTCCCAAGTACGTCGCTACCAACTCCGGAACATTTCTCTGGAGCGGCTGATGCAAGCGCTGGTGTCGCTGGGCCAGCATGTGGAAATCGTGGTGCAGCCTGCAAGCCGCTCGTGTTCGGCTGCTATCACTGTCGCAGCGTGACCAAGACCCCGTCCTGGAAAGGAAGTGTTTAGTACCGGAATATCCTCGGCGCTCGCATAGGGCAGCGTTAGGAGTAGCGCCATCAATGGATAGCATGACTGCGACCGGGCCCAACGGTCGCCGCCGAAGCCCCTCCGATACCACGCGTATTCAATTTAACGTGAACGATCGTTACAACCAATCGGACCAGCCTGATTCTGCAACGCTCCCCCTCCCGAACCAATCGATCCTCCGCGAGCTTGCGCGCGCAGCGCGCGTGTTGCCCACGGAATCTGATCGTCTCGCCAGCCTGCGTGACACCTTCCAGCTCGCGGTCGAATTGTTCGAATGCGAAGTGCTGGCCGCCCAATGGATAGAGTTGCCACACACTGAGCTTGCCGGGCAGAAACCGCTTGAATGTTTGGATACGGATCAGGGTCACGACCGCATACGGACGCTTCTGATACGAGCCATTCACGGAGTCTGCGCATAACCCGCGTCAGACTCACATCTGCTCGAACAGACCGAGCGGGGAATTCCACGTGAACGAAAGGCGGGCTGCCATCCTGTCTGACGGACGTCGCCAGACACACCAGGCAGCCCTTCACACACCACCAACTTACTGCTGAATCGTCGCCTGCGCCGCCAGCTTCTCGACCAGCGCAGCCATCGCCCGCTGATCCGCCTGCGCTTCGAGCTGCTGTCGCAGCACGTTCTTCGCCGCGTCGATCGTGCGCGCGGACAGGTCGTCCGTGTTCATGCGGATGCGCCCGTCGGCTTCGCGCAGGTTCTTCGTCGCAACATCGAACATCGTCTGTCCTCTCGATCGAGTCGAGGCCGACCGTCCGGCCCTGAATGTCTCGCATTAAAAACGCAGACGACATCGATCTCCATCAGACGGGTCTTACATCGCCCCCGCGATACGCCTGAATCAGACTCGGCCTACGCGCACGCGTCCAACGGGCTTCCCGGCGACTTTCGTACGAGTTACGTACCAATCAGACTACTAAATGAATCCGTTTAGGACTTGTCCGATTCAATTGCCGACGGTACCTGCATAAAGTGGAGTGCATCACGGCACCGAGCCTTCCGCCACGACCGGAACGACAGCCCGCGACGCCATCCGGCGCCATGCTTCGAATCGCGAAGTATGGCCAGCCCTCCCCGATTCACGATGCAGCCGATCGCCCCCCGACGCGCGAACGGCTTCCCGGAGAGAACTCACATGCAGATCACCCCGCACGACATGCCCACGCTTGCCGACATCCCCCGACTTCCGCTCGATTTCGCCGATCCGACGCAAACCGCTCCGATCGAAGCGAAGGCCGCGCCCGGCATGCTCGACGAATCCGTCGCCGCCGCCACGCAAACGCTAATCGAGCGCGGCGATCTCGCGCGCGCTGCCGAGCTCGCGGTCATGCACTGGCAGCAGCATCCCGCGTCGCCGGCGGCGGCGTTCAATTGCGGCTATGCACTTCAGATCGCCGGGCGGCACGCGGAAGCGATCGTTCCGTATCGCAGGACGCTCGCGCTCGCCCCCACGTGGCCGTCGCTGAAGAACAATCTCGCGCTCGCGATTCGACTGTCGGGCGACGACCCCGACCTGGAACATGCATTCATCGAAGGTGCGCTCGACGACGATCCGAACCACGCGCAGGCGTGGACCAACGCGGTCATTACGCGCCTCAACCGCTTCGACCTGGACGGCGCGCTGCGCGCGGCCACCCGTGCCGTGACGCTTGCGCCCGACAGCGCGCTCGCGGCCAACAACGCGGCAGCGGTGCTCAAGGAAGCACAACGGTGGAGCGACGCCGAGCAGTACGTGCAGCACGCGTGCGCGCTCGATCCGGACGACCTGACGCACCGCCACAACCTGTCGCTGTTACGGCTCGCGCGTGGCGACTTCGCATCGGGATGGGCCGACTACGAGGCGCGCTGGCACGGCGCAGAGGAACTGCGCGGCACGCTGCCCGGGTTTGCTCGGCCGCGCTGGTGCGGCGAATCGCCTGCCGGAAAGACGCTGCTCGTGTGGGGCGAACAAGGCATCGGCGACGTACTGCAGTTCAGCCGCTATGTGCCGCTGCTCGCGGAGCGCGTGCATCGCGAAGGTGGGCGGCTCGTGTGGAATGCGTTTCCGCAGATGGGCGCGCTGATCGAACGCAGCCTCGGCGATCACGCCGACGTGTTCGATACCCGCACCCGCGTCGAGCACCTGCCCCACTTCGACTACGAACTGCCGCTGATGAGCATTCCTTGGATGCTCGGCCTCGACGCGGACACCCTCTTCACGTCGGTGCCGTACCTCCATGCTGACGCCGGCGCCACCGACGCGTGGCGCCACGCGTTGTCCGGCGAGAAGCGACTGAAGGTCGGTCTTGCGTGGACAGGCAGCCTCAACCATCAACGCAACCGCTTCCGCCGCGTCGGGCTCGAACGCTACGCCGATGCGTTCGCCGGCCTGCAGAAGGACGTCGCGTTCTATTCGCTGCAACCGGGCGCGCAGCATGACGTCGAAGCCGCGAAAGCGGCCGGGTTCGACGTGACCGACATGACGCGCGAATGGAAGACCCTCGACGACACCGCCGCGTTCGTCGGTGCGCTCGACCTGGTGATCACCGTCTGCACGTCGGTCGCGCACCTGAGCGGCGCGCTCGGTCAGCCCACTTGGGTGCTGCTCGATGCGAACCCGCATTGGATCTGGCAGCACGACCGGCGTGACAGCCCGTTCTATCCGAGTGCGGCGCTTTATCGCCAGCGGAATTTTGCCGATTGGCAGCCCGTGCTCGACGAGCTGGCCGCGGATCTGCGGGGTCTCGTCGGCTGATAGGCGAGCACGGGCGCTGGCGTTGCCGATTTGCGGCCGACGGACATCCTACGGCTGCGAAAACACCATCACACGCCCTTGCACACGCTGGAGCTTCAGCCAGCCCATGTCGGCGGTGAAACGCAGTTGCTGCAACGGGAAGTCGAACTGCGCCTCTCCGGCGGCGCTCACGACCGCCTGGGCGATCCAGCGGATCAGCGCCTTCCCTTCGTCGGTCGTCACGCTGCCGTTCTGCACGCCGTAAAAATAGCGATTCCCGGCGTTGACCTCGTTCTGCAGTTGCATCCAGTGCCCCGGCAACCCCTGCAGGGTCCGGAACAGGTCGGCGACCCGTTGCGTCGTGAGGCCGCGCGCCCACAGCGCGCCGTTCGCAGCCGGCCGCGCCAGATTGTGGCGATCCGCTGCCTGGGCCTGCTCCTTGATCTGTCCCCGCAGGGAATCATCCTTCGACATGCCGCACTCCTCATGGTGATAGGCGCGGGAGAACAGCCTCGCGCGCGCCGCATGCACGATACGCCCATTGCGAGAAGTCATCGCCTGTCAGGTATGTCAGGCGTCAATATGGGACATCCGTCCCCATCATGCTGTCCCCTTCCCTTCAGCACGAACGCCGTTGCCGTACACCCCGCCATCGCGAACCGCATCGTGATTCCATTACCGGGCGGAAGAGGTTTCGGAGTATCCGTCGCTCAAGCATCTCGACGCGAAGACCCGCGCGTGGGTGGATTTCATGAAAGCGGAACTACGTGCCGCGCTCTCAGGATCGTGCGGCAGCAACCGCACGCACGACGATGCAGCCGCGCCGGACACCCCCGGCGCGGCCACCGTGCCCCCGCTTACGCGACAGCCTTCACCGCGGGCTGCGCAGCAAAAAACGTCGCCTGCACCGCGTCGTCCGCGCGCGCATACGCGCGGTTGATGCCGCTGATCACCGCGCGGATCGACGCGGTCGTCAGGTTCGCGTCGATGCCGACGCCGAACGCGCTGCCGCGCACGCCCGTGCCGGCCAGTTCCGCGATCGCGATCGCCTTCGCATCGGCGCCTTGCGACAACGCACGCTCCTCGTAGTGCTGGATCCGCAGCGGCGTGCGCAACGCATGCATCAGCGCATCGAGCGGGCCGTTGCCTTCACCCCGCAGCACGCGGCGCTCGCCGTGCACGTCGGCGGTCAGCACGATCGTCTCGCGGCCGTCGCGCTCGGTCAGCTCATGGCCGACATAACGCAGCGGCGCGTCGCCTTCCACGTATTCCTGCTGGAACAGCGACCAGATCTGCGCGCTCGTCACTTCGAGCCCGCTGTCGTCGGTCAGGCGCTGCACGGCCGCGCTGAAGTCGACCTGCAGGCGGCGCGGCAGCGCGACGCCGTAGCTCTGCTCGAGCAGGTACGCGATACCGCCCTTGCCCGACTGGCTGTTCACGCGAATGATCGAGTCGTACGTGCGGCCGACGTCGCTCGGATCGATCGGCAGGTACGGCATTTCCCATACGGCATCGGGGCGCTGCACCGCAAAGCCCTTCTTGATCGCGTCCTGGTGCGAGCCGGAGAACGCGGTGAACACCAGGTCGCCGACGTACGGATGGCGCGGGTGGATCGGCAGCTGCGTGCATTCCTCGGCCGTGCGCGCGACTTCGTTGATCTGCGAGAAATCGAGGCCCGGATCGACGCCCTGCGAGTACAGGTTCAGCGCGAGCGTGACGAGATCGACGTTACCGGTGCGCTCGCCGTTGCCGAACAGGCAGCCCTCGATCCGGTCCGCGCCGGCCATCACCGCGAGTTCGGCCGCCGCGACCGCGGTGCCGCGGTCGTTGTGCGGATGCACGGACACGATCAGCGCGTCACGGCGCGCGAGGTTGCGGTGCATCCATTCGATCTGGTCCGCGTAGAAGTTCGGCGTGCCGACTTCGACGGTGGCCGGCAGGTTCACGATCGCCTTGTGCTCCGGCGTCGGCTGCCACACGTCGAACACGGCGTCACAGACTTCCTTCGCGAAATCGAGCTCGGTCGCCGTGAAGGTTTCCGGGCTGTATTGCAGCGTGAAATGCGTGTCGGTCGCGGCGTCGGCGAAGCGCTTGATCGTGCGCGCGGCGTTCACCGCGAGCGTCTTCACGCCGTCGCGGTCGAGGCCGAACACGATCTTGCGGAATTCCGGCGCGGTCGCGTTGTACAGGTGCACGATCGCGCGCTTCGCGCCGCGCAGCGAGTCGAACGTGCGCTCGATCAGGTCGTCGCGCGCCTGCGTGAGCACCTCGATCGTCACGTCGTCGGGAATGTGGCCGCCTTCGATCAGCTCGCGCACGAAATTGAAATCGGTCTCGGACGCCGACGGGAACGCAACCTCGATCTCCTTGAAGCCGATCGCGACCAGCATCTTGAACATCCGCATCTTGCGCGCGGCGTCCATCGGCTCGAACAGCGACTGGTTGCCGTCGCGCAGGTCGGTGCTCATCCAGATCGGCGCCTGCGTGATCGTGCGCGTCGGCCACATCCGGTTCGGCAGGTTGACGGGCGTGAACGGTCGGTACTTCGTCGCGGGGTTCTTCAGCATCATGATGTTCGGTCCTCGGTCGGTGGGTCGGGAACCCGCGGCGCGCTGGCCATCCGTCAGGGTGGCAGGCTGCGCGCACAGCGGTGAAAACGGGTGAAAGCGGCAAGCAAACGGCACAACGGCAAAGCGGTACGGCGAGCGACAGCCTTGGCGGTTGAGCGACCGGGACGGAGCGGAGCGATTCGGAAGAAGGACGAACTCAGGCGCCGGTCGACAACCGGGGCCAGGTCGGTGATGCGGGGGAAATCTGGCGCTTCAGGAAAGAAGCAGATGGAAAGCGCGCAGCCGCAGACCCAGCCCGGAGAAACGGGCTAGTAGTCGTAGCGAGAAGAGGGGCTGGGCAGCTTGCATGGCCGAAATCAAATCACAGGGGGATGGGGGCTGTCAACGGGCTGGGCGCACATGGCGCGGAATTTGATGGCTCAGAATCAGTCCTGTCCGATAGGCGGCGCGCCGCCCCGTCGCTATGCTTCATGGGTGCGGCGCCGGTGAGGCCCCTGTTCACGTTCGGAGTGAGTTGGTCTACGTACTTCGCCGGTTGCCGCACCCCCTCCTGTTGCAAACAATCGGGTTTCGGTGTGGGCGTTCGGTGGTGGCCGGTGGGCGCGGCCACGACCGAGATGCTGATGTTGAAACCAACGCTGCCATATGCGAACGCCGAGCGTCCGCGCCGAAGCCCGATTGCCCCCGCCTCCCCAGCCCGCCCCGCCCGCGCAACCGCGCATCGTTCAGGAAATCGATACGCTAGTCGATATAGTTTCTCGAATATATCGAAATACCTTCGATTAAACGCAGTTCATTAAATCGATTAACCGCCATTTTCGGTTTGCTGAACAATGGCCATTCCCCGGCGATTATTTTTTTATTTATTTTTCGGCATGCTCGGAACGTCGCATTTCAAAGGGCAAACGTTTGCTCGACACAGCTGGAAGCCTTATCCATCATTCCTCAGGAGGAAAGCATGGCCGATTCTCAAACGTCATCCAATCGCGCCGGCGAGTTTTCGATTCCGCCGAATACCGATTTCCGCGCGATTTTCTTCGCGAATGCCGCCGAGCAGCAGCACATCAAGCTGTTTATCGGCGACAGCAAGGAGCCCGCCGCGTATCACAAGCTGACGACGCGCGACGGCACGCGCGAAGCGACGCTGAATTCCGGCAACGGCAAGATCCGCTTCGAAGTGTCGGTGAACGGCAAGCCGTCGGCCACCGACGCGCGCCTCGCACCGATCAACGGCAAGAAATCGGACGGCTCGCCGTACACGGTCAACTTCGGGATCGTCGTGTCGGAAGACGGCCACGACAGCGACTACAACGACGGCATCGTCGTGCTCCAGTGGCCGATCGGCTGACCTGACCCGCGTCTGACGACGCACCTGACGCGTCACCCCCGCCGGCCGTCTCCGGGCCGGCCGGCGGTTGCGCGCCGCCTTCAGCGGCACCGCCCCCCCTTTTGCATCGAAACCCGCCCAACCAACGGAGACATCCATGCCCCTCCTTTCGGCTTCGATCGTCAGCGCCCCCGTGGCGACCTCGGAAACCTACGTCGACATCCCGGGCCTGTACATCGACATCGCCAAGGCAGAGATTCGAGACGGGAAACTGCAGGTCATCCTCAACGTGCCGACGCCGTACGCGACCGGCAACAATTTCCCCGGCATCTATTTCGCGATCGCGACCAACAAGGGCGTCGTCGCGGACGGCTGCTTCACCTATTCGTCGAAAGTGCCCGAGGCCACCGGGCGCATGCCGTTCACGCTCGTCGCGACGATCGACGTCGGCACCGGCGTCACGTTCGTGAAGGGCCAGTGGAAAAGCGTGCGCGGCAGCGCGATGCACATCGATTCGTACGCGAGCCTGTCCGCGATCGGCGATACGGCCGCGCAATCGTCGTCGTCCGGCAGCGGAAGCGGCGAAACCGGCGCGGGCGGCAATCCGGGCGACTCGGGTAGCACGGGTAGCACGGGTAGCGGCACGATCGGCGGCAGCGGCGAGCGCGACGGCACGTTCAACCTGCCGCCGAACATCAAGTTCGGTGTCACCGCGCTCACCAATGCGGCGAACGACCAGACGATCGACATCTACATCGACGACAACCCGAAACCGGCCGCCACGTTCAAGGGCGCCGGCGTGCAGGACCAGAACCTCGGCACCAAGGTGCTCGACTCCGGCAAGGGGCGTGTGCGCGTGATCGTGATGGCGAACGGCAAGCCGTCGCGGCTCGGCTCGCGGCAGGTCGACATTTTCAAGAAGTCGTACTTCGGGATCGTCGGCTCGGAAGACGGCACCGACGACGACTACAACGACGGCATCGTGTTCCTGAACTGGCCGCTCGGCTAAGCGGTGTCACGCTGCAACCCCTCATCGCCACGCCGCCCGGCGTGGCGATCCGCGTGGACGCCCCTGCCTGCCCCCGCCCCGCAAGAACGATCAAACGCCCCCGCCGCCGATACCATATAGTCCGCCCGACACGCTCATTGGAAAGCCATGAATCCGGTAGGACAAGCACTCTGGTTTATCGAAACCAAACTGGACCGCGAACTGACGCTCGACAGGATCTCCGCCAATTGCGACATGTCGCGCTTCGGCTTCTCGCGCCTGTTCTCGATGAACACCGGCTGGCCGGTGATGCGCTATGTGCGGGCGAGGCGGCTGACGCGTGCGGCACGCACGCTGGCGCAAGGCGCGCCGGACATCCTGCAAGTGGCGCTCGATGCTGGTTATGGCTCCCATGAGGCGTTCACGCGCGCCTTCCGCGATTGCTTCGGCATCACGCCCGAAGACGTGCGGGCACGGCGCACCCTTGACGGGTTGTCTCTAGTGGAGCCGCTTCGCATGAAAGAACTGAAGATCATCGACGTCGTACCGTCACGCTTCGAAACCACCGGCAAGCGGCTGATCGCCGGCATGAGCGACCGCTACACCTTCGAAACCAACGAAGGCATTCCGGCGCTGTGGCAAGCGTTCATCCCATACATCGGTACCCTTCCAGGCCAGGTCGACGACGTGACCTACGGCGTGTGCTGCAACCCCGATGCGGATGGCAGTTTCGAATACATCGCGGGCGTGGAAGTGACGAGCCGCGAACGGTTGCCCGCACCCTTTCGCTGGATCGAACTCGAACCGCAGCGGTATGCGGTCTTCGAACACGTCGGGCATATCTCCACGCTGCACCAGACGTTCTACAGCATCTGGAACGGCTGGCTGCCGACGTCAGGGTTCAAGGCGGTCGACGCGCCCGAGTTCGAGCGCTACAGCGCGGACTACGATCCGGTGACGGGCGCCGGCGTGCTGGAAATCTGGTTGCCTGTCGAACCTGCTGCGTAAGCGGTTTGCCTTGATCGGCCGCGGCGTGGCTCGCCACGGCCGGCGGCACCTCGCCAACCATCAACCGGCCCGCGATCCGGCAGGCTCCGACATCGCCACCGGCTGCGACCACCCGGCCGAAGCCAGGCGCGTGCGTGCATCGACTACCACGCGATTGAACGCAACACGCCGTTCGCCCTTCAGCTTCGCTGCCTTGCCCGCCTGCACCAGCGCGACCGGGTCGACGAGACGGGCATGCCGCCGAACCTCGAAGTGCAGATGCGGCCCCGTGGCCGTCCCCGTGCTGCCGACCGCGCCGACACGCTGGCCGCGCGCAACCCGCATGCCGGTTCGCAGCGTCGGCTCGAATGCCGACAGGTGCGCGTAGTACGACGCATAACCGCCGTCGTGACGAATCACCACGTACTTGCCGTAGCCGCGCGGCTCGGTGCCGATGAACGAGACGACGCCGCGCTCCGACGCATGAACCGCACGCCCGGCCGGCGCCGCGAGATCGACGCCGGAATGCACGTGACGTGCGCCGGTGACCGGATGCACGCGCGTACCGAAATGCGAGCTGATCCGGTTTGCGCTGACCGGCATCGCAAACCGCGCGCCGGCAAGGGGCATGCCGTCGAGGTCGTAATAGGCGCCCGGCGAGCCGGCATCGGGCGCAAACCACACGGCCGCGACGTGCTGGCCGTGCAAGCGAAGCTCGAGCGCCATCACGCGCACGCCGCCCGGCAGTTTGGCCTCACTGTCCGGTTCGTAGGCGACGCGGAACGTATCGCCCAGCGCACCGTGCTGTTTCAGGTCGATGCGACCGGCGAGCAGGCGGGTGATCTGCGCGGCAACGCCGGCCGGCAGATCGGCGCGCGCCAGCGACGCCTGCAGGCTGCCGACGATCGCGCCGGCCCGCGCGCCGCGTTCGGCTTGCTCGAACATGAACGGCTCGGCGCCGGCAAGATCGACCGGGCGCCGTTCGAACGCGGCGGGCTCGCCCGTCGCGGGCAACGCCGACGCAAGACCGTAATCGAACCTCGACGCGTACGCGCGTTCGACCGCGCCGCGCGCCGCGTCGCACAGCACGCGGTAAGCCACGCAGGCACCGAAGCGCGCCACCGGGTCGTCGCGTTCGCCGGCCGTCGGCGCGGTCGACGCATGCGACGTGTAGGCAACGTCGAGCGGCGCGGCCGTCGATGCGTGCAAGCCGCCCCACGTCGTGCGCGCGGCATTGAAAAAGGGCACGTCGACA
Organism: Burkholderia sp. HI2500; assembly: GCF_002223055.1. Taxonomy (NCBI): domain Bacteria; kingdom Pseudomonadati; phylum Pseudomonadota; class Betaproteobacteria; order Burkholderiales; family Burkholderiaceae; genus Burkholderia; species Burkholderia sp. HI2500. Next base: position 2,602,023 of record NZ_NKFL01000006.1, read on the forward strand.
AGGTCGGCCGTCACGGGCGAAAACGGCGCGGCGTCGTGCGACGCATCTGCCACCGCACCCGGTGCGCCGGCCACACAGGCCGCCGCGATGACACCGCGCAGCAGCGCGCGGCGCATCGGGAAACCCTGAACGCCGCGCTGTGCGGGTTGACCTTGTTCGCGTGCGAGACGGAAACGCAGGTCTAACCGCATGACGTCGTCACTCGCTGTCTGTCAATGAATCAGTGAAAAATCGGGAAAGAACCGGGTATCGCGGAGGAACGATCGTCGCGACCCGGCAACGTGAAAACGAGTGTATCGGTGCGATCGAATCGGCTAAATAGGACTAGTCTCATTTGATGGAAAAGCCTCTTAGTACAAAAACGAAACCTCGATTTCGCGACCTGACGGCACGGCCATGCGGCATTCGACCCCACCCGTTCGGGCGAACCATTGTGTGCCGCGTACAGTCGAACGCTGCCCGGCGCGTGAGCGCAAGCCTGCCCGATTACGGCGGGCACGCCACGCGTCACGCATCGTTTCTTCAACCCGGAATCCCGTTAATGTTTCTCGATCAACTACATCCGGAACGCTGGACGTTCCTGTGGAACGCGCTGTCCACTCTTTCTCTCAAGTTGTGCGCCGGCCTGGCACTGCTCGTCGCCGGCTGGTGGCTGTCGAAACGCATCGGCAACTGGCTGAACCGCCTGCTCTCGAACAAGGAGCGCGTCGACGACACGCTGCGGCCGATCCTCTGCGACGTCGCCGTGTGGGGCATCCGCATCGTCGCGATCGTCGGCGCGCTGTCGCAACTCGGGATCGAAACCGCGAGCATCGTCGCAGTGCTCGGCGCGGCCGGCCTCGCGATCGGGCTCGCGCTGCAGGGCACGATGCAGAACATCGCGGCCGGCATCATGCTTCTGCTGCTGCGACCGTTCAAGGTCGGCGACTACATCGACGGCGGCACGGGCGTCGCGGGCACCGTCGACGAGGTCGGGCTCTTCATGACGCGGCTGACGAAGCCGGACGGCATCTGCGAATACGTGCCGAACAGCGCGCTGTGGGGCAGCTCGATCCGCAACTACACGCGCAACCCGACGCGCCGCCTCGATCTCGAAGTGGAAGTGTCGGTGCATGACGATATCGATCGCGCGCTCGACGCGCTGCGCAAGCTGGCGCTCGCCGACCCGGACGTGCTGCAGGATCCGGAGCCGAACGTGATGGTGATGCGCTTCGACGACAGCACGGTCGTCGCAAACGTTCGCGTGTGGACGCACACCGACAAGTTCTGGGACATGCGCTGGCGTCTGGCGCGGCAGGCTCGCAAGGCACTCGCGGACGCGCACTGCGCGCTGCCGATCCGCACGCGCGAGCTGCACATCGTGCATGACGCGGAGCGTCGCGCCGAACGCGCGCAAACGCACGCGCTGTAAACGGCGAAGGCCGCGACGCACTGCCTGCTTCGCGGCCTTCGCAACGTCAATGCAACTTCAACGCCGCATCACATCTTCACGATATCGAGCAGCGCCTTCTTACCGCTCCTGTACGTGAACACCGAGATCGCGCCGTGCCTCAGGTCGCCCTGCGGCGTGAAGCTCGTCTCGCCGATCACGCCCTTGTAGTCGGTCGCGGGCATCGCGGCCAGCACCTTCGCCGGATCGGTCGAGTTCGCGCGCTTCATCGCGTCGACGATGATGTACACGGCGTCGTACGAGAACGGCGCATACACCTGCATCGGCTGGTGATAACGCGCTTCGTAGCGCTTCGCGAACGCCGCGCCGCCCGGCATCTTCTCGAGCGCGATGCCGGCCTCGGAGCACACGACGTTGTCGGACGCGGGGCCCGCGAGCTTCGGCAGGTCGGTCGAGCACACGCCGTCGCCGGCGAGGATCTTCGCGCGCATGCCGAGCTGGCGCGCCTGCTTCGCGAGCGGCCCGCCCGTCGAGTCCATGCCGCCGTACATGATCGCGTCCGGGTTCGCGCCCTTGATCTTCGTGAGGATCGCGCGGAAGTCGATCGCCTTGTCGTTGGTCGCATCGCGCGACACGACCTTCATTCCGGCGGCCTTCGCGGCCTTCTCGAACTCGGTCGCGAGGCCCTGGCCGTATGCGGTCGAATCGTCGACCACCGCTACCGTCTTGATGCCCAGGTTCTTCGCCGCATACATCGCGAGCGCCGGCCCCTGCTGCGCGTCGGTCGCCACCACGCGATAGGTCGTCTTGAAGCCCTGCTGCGTGTAGGTCGGGTTGGTCGCGGCCTGCGAGATCTGCACGACGCCGCCGTCGCGATAGACGCGCGACGCCGGAATCGACGTGCCCGAGTTGTGATGGCCGACGACGCCGATGACCTTGTCGTCGACGAGCCGCTGCGCGACCTGCGTCGCCGTGCGCGGATCGCCCGCGTCGTCCTGCGCGTCGAGTTGCAGCGTGACCTTCTTGCCGCCGATCGTCAGGCCCTTCGCATTGATTTCCTCGACCGCGAGGCGCGCGCCGTTCTCGCTGTCCTTGCCGAGGTGCGCGATCGCGCCGGTCAGCGGTGCGACGTGGCCGATGCGCACGATCTCGTCCGCGTGTGCGGACAGCGCGCACGTGAGCGCCGCCGCTGCCGCGAATGCCGTCATGGAATGTCGAAGCATGTCTGTCTCCTGGTCAGTCTTGTGGGCCCCGTTCAACGCGGGACGTGTTGTGGTTCGGATGACGAATCGGTTTCGGTCAGTGATGCAGCGCGTCCTGCACCGTGGGCCGCGACCCTGTCGGCGGCACGGCTGCGGTGCCGCGCGTTACGCGCGCCCTTCGAATCCCAGCAGCACGTTGACCGCATTGATGCCGATCTCGTCGACCATGTAGCCGCCTTCCATCACGAACAGCGTCGGCACGTTCAGGCGCGCGAGCGCCGCGCCGATGCGCAGATAGTCGGGCGAGCGCAGCCGGAAATGGCTGATCGGATCGTGCTCGAACGTATCGACGCCGAGCGACACGACGAGCGCGTCGGGTGCATGCGCGGCGATCGCGGCGGCCGCGTGGTCGAGCGCCGCCGAGTAGGTGTCCCACAGCGTGCCCTTCGGCAGCGGCAGATTCAGGTTGAACCCTTCGCCCGCGCCGATGCCGCGCTCGTCCGCGTAGCCGGAGAAGTACGGATACGACACCGGCGGCTCGCCGTGGATCGACGCGAACAGCACGTCCGCGCGGTCGTAGAAGATGTCCTGCGTGCCGTTGCCGTGATGGAAATCGACGTCGAGCACCGCGACGCGCGTGGCGCCCTGTGCGACGCAGTGCTGCGCCGCGATCGCCGCGTTGTTCAGGTAGCAATAGCCGCCCATGTACTCGCGGCCCGCGTGATGGCCGGGTGGGCGGCACAGCGCGAACGCCGCGCGCGCCGCGCCGCTCGACAGCAGGTCGGCGCCGGTGAGCGCCGAGTTCGCGCTCGCGCTCACGGCATCCCACGTGCCGGCGTTGATCGGCGCGCCCGCGTCCATCGCATAGAAGCCGAGCTTGCCGTCGATGAACGCGGGCGCGGTGGCTGCGGCCGGCATCGCGCGCACCGGCCACACGAGCGGCAGCGCCTGGCAGGTGCGGTCCGTGGCGGTCCACTCGTCCCACGCGCCGGCGAGGAAATCGACGTAGCGGGCACTGTGCGCGGCCGCGTAGTGGGTGCGGTCGAACGGCTTCGGCGCGATCACGTCGCCGAGGCCGGCGGCACGCACCTGCGCGAGCACCGTTTCGGCGCGAAGGGGGTTTTCGAACGAATCGGTGATCGCACCGTCCTTCAGTTCGACGCCGCGATGCAGGTGGTGATCGCTGCTGTAGACCGTGAGCATGGTTGAGCGTTGCAGTGAGGGTGGCAACAGTTTATTGACGGCAACCGGCAATAGCTTTGCTTTCGACGCGCGCGTTTCGTACAATTTTGAGAAAACCGCCTACGGATTCCCGGAAATGAGCAAAAATCGCGCTTCGGCCGAACTGGATGGCGTCGACCGCGCCATGCTGCGCCTGCTGCAGGACGACGGCGCGCTGTCGAACGCGACGCTCGGCGAGAAGCTGTCGCTGAGCGTCACGCCGTGCTGGCGCCGCCGCAAGCGGCTCGAGGACGAAGGCGTGATCACCGGCTACCAGGCGAACCTCGACCGGCGCGCGCTCGGCATGAACGTGTTCGCGTTCGTGCAGGTGACGTTCAACATGCATTCCGGCCAGGATTCGGATCACTTCGAGGACGTGATGCGGCGTCACGACGAAGTGACGTCCTGCCACAAGATCACCGGCGCGGCCGACTACATCCTGCAGGTCGTCGCGGCCGACCTCGACGCGTACGCGGAATTCGTCGAGCACGTGCTGCGCAAGCAGGCCGGGGTGTCGTCGATCCAGTCGAGCCTCGCGTTGCGTGAAGTGAAGTTCTCGTCGCGCGTGCCGGTGCCAGGCGACTGACCGTTCATGCTGTTCCGCGCCCGTGCCCGGGCATCCGTTGTCGATCGTCATCCCATGGAGCGCTACCTGATGAAACGTCTTCTTCCGTCTGCTTCGCTGGCCGCCGCCATGGCCTGCGCGCTCGCGTTGAGCGCCTGTGCGGCGCAACCCACCGAGCCGGCCGCCGCGTCGGCGCCGGCCGAGGCTGCCGCGCCGCCCCCGCCGCCGATGCCCGGCAGCGATCGCGATCCGCACGGCTGCATCCCGTCGGCCGGCTATTCGTGGTGCGAACAAACGCAGCAATGCGAGCGCCCGTGGGAACTCGCGAAGCAGAAGGGCTTCGCGAATTCGGCGCAGGCGTACGAGCAGTTCTGCCGGAACGATTTCGCGAAGTGACGCAACATGGCATGACGTGATCGGGACGCGGTGCGACGCCGCGCCCGACACCCCCGATCCCGCGCAGTTATCCCCAGCTTTCCCGCTTCCCGCGACCGCCATTCCGGAAACCCGGACACACACAAAACCCCACAAAAACAACGGGTTTTTTCGTTTGTGACACAGCAAACGAGTTCGGTTACATTACGCGCCCCTTGCCACCCCGCCTCCGCAAAACGCGTCGCGCGCGGCCTCTTTCCACGCAGCCTGAAGCGTCTTCCGCTCAGGCTTGCCGCAAGGGCCCGGGCGCGTAGTGCGCCACTGTGACGCAGGCGCTTGCCTGCCCGCAGGCAGCCGATCCGAAGGTGTCCTTCCCGACGCCTTCGCGTGCGCAAATGCAACGGCGTGCGGCGTCGATCCGGAATTCCGGATTCGCGTGTCCGGATCTCCGGATCCGTGTTTCATCGCGATCGACACCTGCGCCGGGCGGCTTGGCAAACCGATGCATCCAAGTTGAAAAAGGGATCTGCTGTGATCAAAACGTTACGGGTAATACTGTCGGCGCTCGCGCTGTGCGTCGCGACATCGTCCGCGCATGCCACCGATACGAAGAAGGTCGACGTCCTGCTGGTGGGCGGCGGCATCATGAGCTCGACGCTGGGCGTCTGGCTGCACGAGCTTCAACCTGACTGGTCGATGACCATGGTCGAGCGCCTCGACGGCGTCGCGCTGGAAAGCTCGAACGGCTGGAACAACGCCGGCACCGGCCACTCGGCGCTCGCCGAGCTGAACTACACGCCGGAGAAGGCGGACGGCAAGATCGACATCTCGAAGGCGATCGAGATCAACGAGTCGTTCCAGATCTCGCGCCAGTTCTGGGCGTGGCAGGTCAAGCAGGGCGTGCTGAAGAACCCGCATTCGTTCATCAACTCGACGCCGCACATGAGCTTCGTGTGGGGCGACGACAACGTCCGCTTCCTGAAGAAGCGCTACGAAGCGCTGCAGGCGAGCCCGCTGTTCCGCGGCATGCAGTATTCGGAAGACTACGACCAGATCAAGCAGTGGGTGCCGCTGATGATGGAAGGCCGCGACCGCAACCAGAAGGTCGCGGCGACGTGGACGCCGATCGGCACCGACGTGAACTTCGGCGAGATCACGCGCCAGTTCGTCGGCTACCTGAAGACGCAGCCGAACTTCACGCTGTCGCTGTCGAGCGAAGTGCGCGAGATCTCGCGCAATGCCGACGGCACGTGGCACGTGAGCTGGGTCAAGCTGCACTCGGATGAACCGGCGCAGTCGGTCGACGCGAAGTTCGTGTTCATCGGCGCGGGCGGCGGTGCGCTGCACCTGCTGCAGGCATCGGGCATCCCCGAGGCGAAGGACTACGGCGCATTCCCGGTCGGCGGCTCGTTCCTCGTGACGGACAACCCCGAAGTCGTGAAGCAGCACTTGGCGAAGGCGTACGGCAAGGCGTCGGTCGGCTCGCCGCCGATGTCGGTGCCGCACCTCGACACGCGCATCATCGACGGCAAGAAGATCATCCTGTTCGGGCCGTTCGCGACGTTCTCGACCAAGTTCCTGAAGAACGGCTCGTACTTCGACCTGCTCAAGAGCACCAACACGCACAACGTCGCGCCGATGATGCGCGTGGGCGTCGACGAATTCCCGCTGGTCCAGTACCTCGCCGGCCAGCTGATGCTGTCCGACGACGACCGCTTCAACGCGCTGAAGGAGTACTTCCCGAACGCGAAGAAGGAAGACTGGCGCCTGTGGCAAGCCGGCCAGCGCGTGCAGATCATCAAGCGCGACCCGGTCAAGGGCGGCGTGCTGAAGCTCGGCACCGAGATCGTCGCATCGCAGGACGGCAGCATCGCGGGCCTGCTCGGCGCATCGCCGGGCGCGTCGACGGCCGCGCCGATCATGCTGAACCTGATGAAGAAGGTGTTCAAGGACAAGGTCGCGACGCCCGAGTGGCAGCAGAAGATCCGCCAGATCGTGCCGAGCTACGGCACGAAGCTGAACGACAGCCCGGCGAAGGTCGTCGAGGAATGGACGACCACCAGCGACGTGCTGCAGCTGTCGCCGCCGCCGAAGATCGACCTCAGCACGCCGTCGCAGGCCACCGGCACCGCGCCGGCCCGCCCGGCGAAGGCGGCGACCGACATGGCACTGTAACGCGCCGAGCGCCGCGCGACACCCTCGCGCCGCACGACACGGCCGCCCTCCGGGGCGGCCGTTTTTCTTGGCGGGTCGCGGGCGAAACCGCCCGGCGGGCCGCCCGCTTCCGCTAGAATTGCGGCACGCGCGACCCTGTCGCCGCTCGATCCATCATCCGCATCGACGCAATCCAAGCGACGCCCGGTGCGGCCCGCGCCCAAGCCGCGCGAGCGCCGCCCGCCGTTGCCGCGCCCGCCCGGGCGCGCCATCAACCGAATTCAGCTGGAGAAAGACCGTGTTTACCTGCCGAAACCAGAGCTGCGGCACGCCGTGGGAGCAGTCCGACGTCGTCATCAAGGACGAAGGCCAGGGGCTGCTGTTCCGCTGCCCGCTGTGCGGCGCGCGCAACTACCTCGAACGCTTCGAAGACGACGAAGGCAAGGTCGTCTACGAGCAGATGGAAGGCCGCCCTTACCTCGGAGACCTGGAATGACCCAGCCGACCGCCACGCCGTTCAGCGCGCTGTCGTTGACGCCCGCCACGCTCGCCAACCTCGCGCAGCTCGGCTATGTCGACATGACGCCGATCCAGGCCGCGAGCCTGCCGGTCGCGCTGGCCGGCCAGGACCTGATCGCGCAGGCGAAGACGGGCAGCGGCAAGACCGCCGCGTTCTCGCTCGCGCTGCTGGCGCGCCTCGACGCACGCCGCTTCGACGTGCAGGCGATGATCCTGTGCCCGACGCGGGAACTCGCCGACCAGGTCGCGCAGGAAGTGCGCCGCCTCGCGCGCGCCGAAGAGAACGTGAAGGTGCTGACGCTGTGCGGCGGCACGCCGATGCGCCCGCAGGCGCAGAGCCTCGAGCACGGCGCGCATATCGTCGTCGGCACGCCGGGCCGCATCATGGATCACCTCGATCGCGGCAACCTGAAGCTCGACGCGCTGAACACGCTGGTGCTCGACGAAGCCGACCGGATGCTCGACATGGGCTTCTTCGACGACATCGCGAAAGTCGCGCGGATGTGCCCGACCACGCGCCAGACGCTGCTGTTCTCCGCGACCTATCCGGACGGCATCGCGAAGCTGAGCCAGCAGTTCCTGCGCAACCCGAAGGAAATCAAGCTCGAAGAGCGCCACGACAACAGCAAGATCCGCCAGCGCTTCTACGAAGTGACGGAAGACGAGCGGCTGCACGCGGTGGGCCAGTTGCTGAACCACTACCGGCCGGTGAGCACGATCGCGTTCTGCAACACGAAGCAGCAGTGCCGCGACCTGCTCGACGTGCTGCACGCGCAGGGCTTCCACGCGCTCGCGCTGCACGGCGAGCTCGACCAGCGCGAACGCGACCAGGTGCTGATCCAGTTCGCGAACCGCAGCTGCTCGGTGCTGGTGGCCACCGACGTCGCCGCACGCGGGCTCGACATCGCGCAGCTCGAAGCGGTGATCAACGTCGACGTGACGCCCGACCCCGAAGTGCACGTGCACCGTATCGGCCGCACCGGCCGCGCGGATCAGGACGGCTGGGCGCTGAGCCTGGCGAGCATGGACGAGATGGGCCGCGTCGGTGCGATCGAGCAGGCGCAGAAGCGCGACGTCGAATGGCATCCGCTCGCGGAACTGACGCCGGCCGACGACGGCGTGCTGACGCCGCCGATGGAAACGCTGCAGATCCTCGGCGGGCGCAAGGACAAGATCCGCCCGGGCGACGTGCTCGGCGCGCTGACCGGCGACGCCGGGTTCGACGGCAAGCAGATCGGCAAGATCAACGTGACCGAGTTCTCGACCTATGTCGCGCTCGAGCGCGGTGTGGCGCGCGATGCGCTGCGCAAGCTCAATGCCGGGAAGATCAAGGGCAAGCGGGTCAAGGTCCGGTTGATGGACGAAGAATAAGCGGTAACGTGGAGGCGTCGCGGCGGCATCGCCGCGCCGTGGCGCCTAAGCCCAACCTGAATCTGCCCCTGACCTTGCGTCGCCCCGGGCAACCTGCCGTCGTCGCCCCGCTTTCGGCAATCGGCCGCCGCCCCGTCAAGCCGCCCGCATCGCCTGCTTGCTACGCGAGCGCCGGATACCCATGCGCGGCTGCCTCGCGCTCGAACCGCTCGATCGTGTCGTAATCGGCTGGCAGCCGCCGTTCGAATCGCGTCAGCCGTAGCACGCGTGCCCGTTCCGCATCGGCCGCCACCGCGACGTCCAGCGCATCCTGCAACGCAGCGACCTGCGACTCCGGCAGCGCGCGCGATGCGATGAGCGGCAAACCCGGCGCAGAGGCCGTCATCCCGACGATCCGGATGCCCTCCAGCAATTCGGGCAACGCGTCGCGCACATACGCTAACGTCACGCAATCGATCGCGGCGCAATCGGCTTCCGCTGAAGCCAGCGCACGCAGCACGTTCAGGTGCGAGCCGAGCGCTGCAACCGATCCGAAGAATCGTCCGTCGCGTGCATGCGGCGCGACCGCATGCCGGAGCGCGTTCATCCCGCTGTGCGAATCGCTACCGTTAAATGCGGCCCGCAGCCCCCGGCATGCGGCGAGCGTCGTCGCGCCGCCCGCATGCGCGCGTGCCGACACGACCAGCACACTGCTGTAGTGCGCGCCGTGGCAACCGTCCGCATCGAACACGGGGGTTGCGATCAGTCGCACGACATCGCGCAGGCCCAGCATCCGGTACGGGTAGCCGCAGGTCTGCGACAGCAGCAGATCGTCGCGCCGCCACAGCGCGTGCAGGTCGGCGAAGGGTTCGTCGGGAAGCGTGACATCGGCAGGCCCGCCCGCGTTCGCGAACGCATCGAGCGTGTCGCGCAGCAGGGCGCGCCACAGCGCATCGTGGCGCGGCGTCACGTTATACATCGGCAGGGCGGCGATCCATGAGTTCATGCGGGCATTCTACGCATCGACGCTCACGCAGCGAAACCCGATTCGATCTCTGTAAAACGGGGGCTGATCGTCGCGCGGCACGCCCGAAGCTTATCGGCCGCTCGACGATAAGCAAATGCGAATCGATTGGTTGGCCGGGCGGCGCGATCCCGGTACCGTCCTGATGCCTGCCCGAGCATCGCCATTGCACGTGATAACGGACAGGCCGACCGTGATCCGCGAGACACCTGCGCACCCGGGCCGAGCGCACCGGTTCAACCGCTCGTTCCCCGCACTGCCCGTTCAATCCGCCTCAACGCCATGGCCGAATACTTCGACGTCGACCACGCGCGTGCGATCGCCGCGCTCGACACCCGCTTCACCGCCCGCACCGAGTGGCCGACCTGGCTGCTGGTCGTCGCGATCTACGGCGGCTGGCTCGCCGTGCTGCTGCTCGTGCGCGACGGCACCCTGTCGCTCGCGGCCGCGACGCTGCCGCTGATCCTGCTCGGCGCGTGGCACCTGTCGCTACAGCACGAGCTGCTGCACGGCCACCCGACACGCTCCGCCTTCGTGAACAAGCTGCTCGGTTATCCGCCGCTGACGGTCTGGTATCCGTACACGCTGTATCGCGATACGCACCTCGACCACCACCGCGACGAAGACCTGACCGTGCCGGGCGTCGATCCCGAAACGAACTACGTCACGCGCGAACGCTGGGCGCAGCTGCCGCGCTGGCGCCGCGTGCTGACGGTCGCCCGCAAGACTTTCATCGGACGCTTCATCGCCGGGCCGCCGTTGAGCATCTTTGCGATGTGCATCGATGCATTCGCCGCGTTTCGTCGCGGCGACTTTCGCTATCTGCCGATGTGGGCGATGCATATCGCCTGCGTGGTTGCGCTGCTCGCGTGGCTGCAATGGGCGATCGGCGTGCCGTGGTGGTATTACCTGCTCGTGGTCACGTGGCCCGCGCTGTCGATCGCGATGATCCGCTCGCTGTACGAGCACCGCGCCGCGCCGCATCCGAAGGCGCGCATCGCAATCAATGAAGCCGGCTTCGCGATGCGGCTGCTGTACCTGAACAACAACTATCACCTCGTCCATCACGACCTGCCGAAGCTGCCGTGGTACGACCTGCCGCGTGCGTACCGGATGCGCCGCGACGCGTATGCGCGGAAGTGCGGCGGCTTCGTGATTCGCGGCGGGTATCGCGAACTGCTCGCGCGCCATGCGTGGACGCCGACCGATACGCCCGTGCATCCGTTCGATCAGGGCACGGCGTCGTTGTCGACGGGCAGCGGTGTGAAGGTGGCGGTGGTCGACAAGGTGCTGCAGATCAGCACGTGACGTGCGGCGGAGCCGACGATTCGTCCGCCCCGCCGCGCATTCCTTACGAAACACCAACATTCTTGCTCCCGCCCGCGCATTGCCAATTGCGTCGGCAATGCCCAGAATGGCGGCTCGTCCGGGGCTTCCAACAATCATTCGCCCCGGCTCTGCTCCCGGCCGCGCGCCGCATGCCCCCACGACGATGCAACCGAACACCCCGCCCGGCGCAATCCGCGCGATCGGCAACGACTGGTCCGTTTCCGCGATTACCGCGGGTTTTCTCGCGGTACTGATTTCCTACGCGGGCCCGCTCGCGATCTTCTTCCAGGCCGCGCAGGCCGCCCATGCGTCGAATGCGATGGTGTCGTCGTGGGTCTGGGCGATCTCGATCGGCGCGGGCATTTCGGGCCTGTTCGCGAGCTGGAAGCTGAAGGTGCCGGTCATCACCGCGTGGTCGGCGCCCGGCACCGCGCTGCTCGTCGGCCTGTTTCCGCAACTGACGCTCAACCAGGCCGTCGGCGCGTACATCACGGCCGCGCTGATCATCCTGCTGATCGGCGTGACCGGCTATTTCGACCGGCTGGTGCGCCACATTCCGCGCGGCATCGCGTGCGGGATGATGGCCGGCATCCTGCTGCCGTTCGGCACGCATGCGTTCGCCGCCGCGTCGGAGCAGCCCGCGCTCGCGTTCGGGATGATCGCCGCCTACGTGATCTTCAAGCGCCTGCTGCCGCGCTACAGCATCGTGCTCGTGCTGCTGACGGGCGCCGCGCTCGCGACGCTGCTCGGGATGACGCATCTCGGCAACGTGTCGGCGAGCCTCGCGCACCCGATCTTCATCGCGCCCGAATGGACGCTCGGCACGACGCTCAGCCTCGCGCTGCCGCTCGTGGTCGTCAGCCTCACCGGCCAGTTCCTGCCGGGCATGACGATCCTGCGCGTGTCCGGGTATCACACGCCCGCGCGGCCGATCATCACCGCGACCAGCGTGATGTCGCTCGTGGTCGCGTGCTTCGGCGGGATCACGATCGTCGTCGCGGCGATCACGGCCGCGCTCTGCACCGGCAAGGACGCGCACGAGAATCCGGACCGGCGCTACATCGCCGGGCTCGCGAACGGGGCAATCTACCTGATCGGCGGGCTCTTCGCGGGCACGATCGTCACGGTGTTCTTCGCGCTGCCGAAGGCGTTCGTCGCGATCCTCGCGGGGCTCGCGCTGATCGGCGCGATCGGCGCGAACGTGCACGGGATCTTCGAGGACGAGAGCCACCGCGAGGCGTCGCTGATCACGTTCCTCGCAACCGCGTCGGGCATGACGTGGCTCGGGCTCGGCGCCGCGTTCTGGGGGATCGTGATCGGGTCACTTTCGTATGCGGTACTGAACAAGGTTCGGCGATCGGCGTGATGCGCCACGCGCGTCGCCGCCACTGTTATCGCGCGTGCTGGCGCACCAGTTGCGCGAGCGCATCGGCCAGCGTCGTCGTGCCATACAGCCGCTCCGACACGCCCTCCTCGACGTCGATCTGCCCCGCGTTGTGCACGTCGTAGAGATCGACGATCAACTGCGCATGTCGTTCGCTGAGGCCCGCGCGCAGCAGCGTCGCGGCCCACGTCTCGCGCGGCAACTCATGCGCGACGATGGCCCGGCCGGCCGCCGCGGCGAGCGTATCGGCGATCGCCGTCACGCTCACCCGCCGCGGCCCTTCGACACTGACGATGCGCGGACCGTTGCCGCCTTCCGGCGCATCGAGCAGCAATTGCGCCGCGACGACGCCCACATCGGGCGCCCAGACCGTCGGGAACACCTTGCCGACCGGATGGTGAAAGCTCGGCAGCACGCCGGTGCCGAGCGCGACCGGCAGGATGCGCGTCCAGTTCTGCAGATGCTCAGCCGAACGCAGCAGCGTCACGTGCGTCGGGATCGCCTTCAGTTGCTCCTCGAAGTGATGAAACAGACGCGTGATGCCCGTATTGCCGTCGCGCTCCGCACCGTAGTCCGACAGCGCGAGCAGCACCGGCGGCGGGTTGGCGGCGAGCGCGGCAGCCGCGACGTCGATCGTCCGCGTCATCGTCGCGGCCGGATCGGGGTCGGCGACCGGCACCGGGCACAGGATCTGCACGGCCCGCGCGCCGTCGATCGCCGATGCGACCGCGTTCGCGTCGGTCAGCTCTGCGGTCACGACGTCGCAGCCAAGCTGCGCGAAACGTTCACGATGGCGTGCGTCGCGCAATACCGCGCGCACGGGATGGCCGGCGTTGCGTAGGGCCGTCACGGTCGACTGGCCGACGTTGCCGGATGCACCGAAGATCACGAACACGATTCGCTCCTGAGAGGATGAAAGTGCGGTGATTGTCGGTTTGCGCGACGGGAACGGCGCGCACGGAGGGATGAAACCAGCAGGAAAGGATGACGGATTGGCTGGCGGCTGTCATGCGGGCCGTCCGCTGCCTCGCCTTCCGCGTCGAATCGTACGGTCTGCCTCTAGCCGAGGAACAGTCCGGGAGCCTGTTGGACAATTGCCCCGGGATCCGGCGCGACGACTGATCTCCGGCGCGGCGCCATCGCTCCGCTACGCGTCACCCCCGCTACCTTCGCCGTCATACGCGAGCCGCAGCCCGCCCCGCGCCCCCGACCGCGCAATCTCGGTCGGCGTCGCGCCCAGCACGCGATTCATCCAGTTCGCCATGTGGCTCTGATGCGCAAACCCGGCCTCGAGCGCGATCTGGCTGATGCTGAGCCGGCCTTCGAGCAGCAACGCCTTCGCGCGCTCGACCCGGCGCCGCACGACGTACTGGTGCACCGGCATCCCGAGCGTCTCGCGGAACAGCACCTTGAAGTGCGGCACGCTGATCGACACGAGCGCCGCGAGTTCGGCCAGCGTCATGCGCCGCTCCAGGTTCGCTTCGACGTAGTCGATCACGCGCGCGGCCGCCTTCGGCGCGAGCGTGCGGCGGCGCTCGCGGAATGCCGGCTGGCCGTCGACCAGCCGCGCGACGAGCGCCGTGCACAGGCTTTCCGCATAGAGCGGATCCGACGCGTCTTCCGCTTCGAGTTCGGCGGCCATCGCCCACGCGATGTGCTGCAGGCGCGGGTCACGCACCTGCAGCCGGCGGCGGATCTGCCCCTGCGACGGCTTCAGTTCGAGCTGTTCGACGGTCCGCCGCACGAAGGTGTCGCTGAGCGCGATATGGAGGATCTGGCAGTCGGCGCTGTCGGTCCACTGGCCGGGCAGGCCGGCCGGAATCACGTCGACGTCGCCATGCGCCTGGATGCGCGACACACGCTCGCCGTCGCACACGCAATCCGCGCGAACGGGTGACCCGATATGCACGCCGATCCGGTGATGCTCGGCCGCCGGAATCCGGTAGGTGCCCGCGCGGATGGCCAGCAGCGACGCCCCGAAGCCCTGCCAGCCGAGCCCGCGGCTCGAGCGCAGGCTGACCGGGACGCCGTTGTCCGTCGGCGCCGCGAGAATCGCATCGCTCATGGCCTTCCTCCTGTGGATCGGGATGTCGAACGCGCATTGTGACGCGTTTTCGGGCCGCCTGCCGGGCCTGCCGGCGGCCCGCCCCGGTCGAGCAGAAAAAGATCATCCATTCCTGCTCAGGGCCATCCTTGTGTGCGCGCCGGCGGGCGCCGCGCCGCTTACGATGGCCCCATCCGACACCTACGGAGACCGTCATGCCCCATCAGTGCCTCGTGCAACGCGCCGCGTTCACCGTGCGCTCGCCTTCCGCCAATCGCCCCTCATCCGGCCCCCGCAACGACCGCACCGCCTTCGCCACCATCGCCGCCTGGTGCCTGCGCATCGTCGGCTGGACCCGGCTCGAACGGCTGCTCGCATCGATCCCCGACAGCAACGACGACTTCGGGCTCGTCTGACCGGCCGGTCAACGCATCCGCCTACTTGCGCCGCCGCTCGTGCGGCGCCACCGTCGCGCCGTCGATCACCGGCGCGCCCTGCTTGATCAGGAAATCGCGGAACAGCCCCGTGACCTGCGAAATGCGCCGGTCGGCGAGCGTGACCACATACCACTCGCGCTCGATCGGGTTGCCGGGGAACGGCAGTTGCCCGAGCAGCCCGGTGCGCAGTTCGAGTGCACACGCGTGCAACGACAGGAACGCCACGCCGAGCCCCGCTTCGGCCATCTGCTTGATCGCCTCGTTGCTCGACAGTTCGGAGCCCACATGGAACCGGTAACCCGCGTTCTTGAACAGGCTCTCGACGGTCGAGCGCGTCCCCGCGCCGCGTTCGCGCACGAGCAGGTGCGCGGATTCGAGATCCTTCAGCGCGACGCGCTTGCGCTGCATCAGCGGATGGCCGGGCGCCGCGACGAACACCATCGGATGCTTCGCGAACTCGACCGCATGCGTGCGCAGTTCCTTCGGCGCGCTGCCCATCACCGCGAGATCGATTTCATGCGTGGCGAGCATGCGGATGATGTCGTCGCGATTGCCCACCTTGAAATAAGTCTTCACATGCGGACGCGTCGCGGTGAATTTCACGAGCAGCGGCGGAATCAGGTACTCGGCCGTCGTGATCGCGCCGATCCGCAGCGTGCCGCCGAGATCGCCCGTCAGCGCGGCGACTTCGTCGCCGGCTTCGCTCCACAGATGCAGGATCTCGCGCGCATAGCGCGACACGATCTCGCCGGCCGCGGTCAGCTGCACGCCGCGCCCCACCCGCTGCAGCAACGCGGCGCCCACCGCCTCCTCGAGCAGGCGCACCTGCAGCGACACGGCCGGCTGCGTCAGGTTCAGTTCCTCGGCCGCCCGCGACACGCTGCCGAGCCGCGCAATCATGTCCAGCGCCTTCAGCTGCCGGAACGTCGCGGTTTTTCCTATAAGTGAATACATATGAGTCGCTTATAAACATTAAATTGTTCGAGTAGGTTCGAAACTATATCGTCGGTTCTTGAGCAATGTCATCCGAATCGTCATTAAAGCGGGAGCCCTACATGGACAACACCACGCCCAACCTTGCAACGGATCGCGCCCCGCGCCTGCCGCGCATCGTGATCGTCGGCGGCGGCGCCGGCGGCCTGCACCTCGCCACGCGTCTCGGCGATACGATCGGACGCCGCGGACAAGCCGAAGTCGTGCTCGTCGACCGCTATCCGACGCACTTCTGGAAGCCGCTGCTGCACGAAGCCGCATCGGGCCATCGCGACCCGGCCTCGCACACGATCGAATACGCGGCGCAAGCGAAGCGCCACGGGTTCCGCTTCGTGCAGGGCGCGCTACAACAGGTCGACCGCGCGGCACGCACCGCGACGATCGCGGCCGTGCAGGACGCGGACGGCACGGAAATCCTGCCGCAGCGCGAGCTCGGTTATGACGATCTCGTGCTCGCCGTCGGTAGCGTGACGAACTTCTTCAATGTGCCGGGTGCGGCGCGCCACGCACTGCCGCTCGAGAACCTCGACCAGGCCGAGGATTTCCGCCGGAAGTTCCTCGCGGCCTGCACGAAGGCGAATCACCTGGCCGAGCAGCAGCCCGCGCGGCGCGCGGCGCCGATCTGCATCAACGTGATCGGTGCGGGCGCGACGGGCGTCGAGCTGGCAGCGGCATTGCGGGATGCGATCCAGCAACTGACGACGTACCGCTTCAAGGCGCTGGTGTCCGCGCGCGACGTGCACATCCGGTTGATCGAAGGCGGCCCGCGCATCCTGCCGGCGCTCGACGAGCGGCTGTCCGGCAAGATGCACGCGCAGCTTCGCGCGCTGAACGTCGACGTGCTGACCGATACCCGCGTGGCGGAAGTCGGCGCGGACGCCGTGACGACCTCGACCGGCGAACGGCTCGCGAGCGACATCACGATCTGGGCGGCCGGCGTGGCGGGCCCCGCGTTCCTGCGGCAGATCGGCGACATCGCGCTCAACCGCTCGAACCAGGTGATCGTGACCGATACGCTGCAGACGCCGGACGATCCGCACGTGTATGCGTTCGGCGACTGTGCCGCCTGCCCGACGGGCGGCGCAAACGGCTTCCTGCCGCCGCGTGCGCAGGTCGCTTATCAGCAGGCCGTGTACCTGGTCAACGCGTTCGCGCGGCGCGTCGCCGGCAAGCCGGTGGCGGGCTTCACGTTCCGCGATGCGGGCACCGTCGTGTCGCTCGGGCATGCGGGCGCCGTGTATCAGGCCGACATCAGTGTGCGTTCGCGCTCGCTGATCGTCGACGGGCTTGCCGCGATCGGGCTGTACAAGTTCCTGTATCGCAAGCACCTGTTCAGCGTGGTCGGCGTGAAGCGCGCGCTGTTCCAGTCGCTGAGCCACTGGCTGCAAAGCCGCAACCAGCCGTCGATCAAGCTGCACTGATCACGCCTGTTCATACGCGGGATCGCAAGACGGCATATCGGGCGTGCATCGCTCGATATGCCGTTTTTTCATATGCACATGCGCAGTGCATTCACCGCGTGCGCGAATCTGGTGCATCACATCGAAGGCCGTCGATACGATGCGATTCGCGCGAAGTAGGCCGTGCGACACGCATCCCGCGTCCACATTGGCTCGACGCCCCATTCATTAGTCAAATCGTATGGGTCGGCTATAAATATTAATTGGTCGCGTTTTCCGGATCGACGCTAAGGTGTGTGGCATTCCCGTCGGCGAACGGATCATCACGTCTCTGAAGAGGAATCACCGTGGTCATCGAAGCCATCGTCACCCGTCTCGACGCAGCATTCGCGCAAATCGAAGCAACACCGGATTCGCATGAATCGCGCCATCAACGCGACGCGATCATCCAGTGGCTCGACCGAGCATCGGAAGAAGGATATCGACTCGGTCTCGTCACGACGCTGCCGGCCGCACGGCTCAGCGACATGTTCGAAGGCCAGTTCGGCCGCGCGAACCTCGACCGCTTCTCGGTCGTCGTCACGGACGCCAATCAGCAGGACTCCGGATCAAACCAGCATCCCTTCGACGTCGCGCTGCAGGCACTCGGCGTGCCGCCCGAACGCGCGGTGGCGATTGCGAGCAGCGAACCGGAGCGCCGCGAAGCCGAGCATTTCGGCCTGTCGCGCTGCGTGAACATCACCGACACCGTGCGCTCGATCGCATCGGCCGGCCTGCACTGAACGCCGGCACACGGGCCGGCGGTGGCCGGCCTTCCTCGATCCGGCGGCAATCCGACGATTGCCCGACCGAATCCTGACATTCTGCTGTCAAAGTCGCTTGCAACACTTCCGGGCTTGACCGATCACGCCCGGAGACGGGACGACGCGAACCTGCATCGTCCCGCCCGTTGCACGCCACGATGACACGCCCGATCCGCACCGCCACCGCCCTCGCGATTACCTGCCTGCTGCTCGCTGCCTGCGGCGGGGACGACTCGACACCACCCGCGGCCTCTGCCGACAACAGCGGTTCGACGCCTGCACCGCAACCGCAGCCTCAGCCCAAGCCGACACCCGCGACTTACTACCAGACGAAGACGCCGTACCGTCCGCAGCAGGACGCCGCGACGTACGAAGCGCCGCCCGCCGGCTACGCGCCCGTCTATACGGAACTCGTCGCGCGCCACGGCTCGCGTGGATTGTCGGGCTTCAAGTACGACGGCGCGATCTACGCGATGCTGGTCAAGGCCGAGGCCGACGGCGCACTGACCAGGCTCGGCGCGCAGCTCAAGGCCGACACCTACGCGATGATGAAGGCCAATGCGCTGCTCGGCTATGGCGTGGCGGGCATCTCGACGCCCGGGTACGGCAATCTCACGCAAACCGGCATCCGCGAACACCAGCGGCTCGCCGCGCGGCTCGCGCAGCGGTTGCCGGCCTTGTTCGCGGCCGGCAACCGGCAGGTCGTCGTCGTCAACTCGGGCCAGGATCGCGCGGTCGACAGCTCGACGTATTTCTCCGCGTCGCTCGTGGCCGCGCAGCCGGCGCTGGCCACGGCGATCACGCTGCCCGCCGCGCCGTCCGGCTATCCCGCGAACGCGCCGGTCGCGCAGCCGGCCGGCACCAACCGCTTCCTGCTGTATTTCCATTCGTTGAAGCCGGCCACCGATCTCGTAACCGACACCGGCAATCCGTACTATGCGACCTATCAGGCGAGCCAGGCATACCAGGCCTATGCGAACGACGCGACGGTGGCCGCAAAGCTCAACGCGATCAAGGCCGCGCCGCAGGCGGCCGACGTCGCGCAGACGGTGCTGTCCGCGCTGGTGTCGCAGGCCTTCATCGCGAAGCTCGGCACCGACGGCTACACGTTCGCGAACACGGGCACCTATGCATTCACGTCGGCGGACGGCAAGTTCACCAACACGCTGAAGGGCGACGGCAAGACGAAGATCGCAACGGCCGTCGATGCGGTGAACGTGCTGTACAACCTGCTGCAGGTCGCGCCCGCGATGACCGCGGAAACCGGCGGCGTCACGATGGAGAAGTACATCGGCGCGGAGCAGGCGCAGTATCTCGCGTATCTGCAGGATGCCGAGGACTACTACCAGAAGGGGCCGGGCATCCAGGAAGCGAACCCCGTCACGTACCGGATGGCGAAGGTGCTGCAGGACGATTTCTTCGGCGAAGTCGATGCGATCGCGCGCGGCGATCTGACCCGCGCCGCGAAGCTGCGCTTCACGCACGCGGAGATCGTGATTCCGTTCGCGTCGATCATGAACCTGAAGAACGTGTTCGTGCCGACGCCGCAGGCGCAGACTTACACGTACGCGAGCAATCCGTGGCGCGGTGATCAGGTGTCACCGATGGCCGCGAACATGCAGTGGGATGTCTACCGCAACGGCTCGCGCCTCATCGTGAAGATGCTGTACAACGAGCGCGAAACGGATTTCCAGGCCGCGTGCGACGGCGCGAAGATCGCCCCGGGCAGCCACTTCTACGACTACGCGGGGTTGAAGCAGTGTTACGGGTATCAGTGAGGTGACGCGGGCAGCGGATGACGCAACCCGCTCACCCCGCTACCCGCCGGCGCTCTCCGGCTCGACCAGCATCACCTCGATCCGCTCCTTGCCTTTCCCGGTATTCCTGCGCTTGAGCGTCAGCATGCCGATCTCGCCGGTCGACGCCGGATGCGTGCCGCCGCACGCCATCGTCGCGAAGCCGTCGACCCGCCAGAATCGGCGTTGCGCATCGACATCGCTGAAATCGGTCACGATGCGCAGGTCGCGCTTCGACAGGTCGGCCGCGGCCGATTCGATCTCGGGAAACAGCGGCGCCACGCTCGTGTCGCTCGCGAAATCGATGCGCGCCTTGTCCGGCCCGATATGCGCGCCGATGCGCTCGATGCCGGGCCTGAGCCGATAGACCAGCTGCAGCACCATTTCGGCCGCGAAGTGCAGACGCATCAGCCGGTACCGCCGCGCCCAGTCGATGCTCCAGGTCACGCGATCGCCGACGCTCAGCGCATGATCGTGCGGCAGCGTATAGACGATGTCGAGGCCCTGCTTGTCGGCCTGGATGACCGGATAGCCGCACAGCGACCCCGCGTCGCTTTCCTGCCCGCCGGAAAACGCAAAGAAGATGGTGGCGTCCACCCGCACGCGATCGCCGTCGACGTGGCTGACGACGGTATCCAGCGTCGTCCGATAGGGATCGTCCCAGAATACTTTCTTCGTCATTGCCCGCCGCGCCTTTCGCCGAGGAAAGCATGCAGGTTAGCCGGATCGCGTACCGGTGGCTTGTACGATCTTGCGCCCTGGCGCCGACGCATCCTCGTCGGGCATCGCACGCGAGGTTGTCGCCGTCTCCTCCTCGCCCTTGCGCTCGACACTCCACGTATGGATCGGCCGATGCCCCGGCCGCTCCCACTCGGGTGGCATCCACAGGTGTTTCAGCCGCTGCAGGGCGGGCCCGGGTGCGAGCACGTCACGCCACATGTCGACGAATTCGTGCAGGTTCAGCACCAGTAAGTTATACGAACGAATCTGCTGCGTGATCCCGTAGTCGACCGGCTCCGTTTCCTCGACATACGTGCCGAACAGGCGATCGAAGATGATCAGCACGCCGCCGTAGTTCCGGTCGATGTAACGCGGATTGCGGCCATGATGCGCGCGATGGTTCGACGGCGTATCGAACACGTACTCGAACCCGCGCGGCAGCCGCCCGATCGCTTCGGTATGCACGAAGTACTGGTACGCGAGATCGACCGCGAGCAGGAACAGCACGACGGCCGGCGGGATGCCGAGCCACACCGGCGGCAGGTAGAACACGAACACGCCGACGAACGCGTTCAGCAGCGACTGCCGCATCGCCGTCGTGAAGTTCATCACTTCGCCGCTGTGATGTGGCACGTGCGCGGCCCAGAACCAGCGCACGCGATGCGACGTGCGATGAAACCAGTAGTAGCAGAACTCCACGACGACGAAGATCGGCACGATCGTGAAGCCGTTCACCGGCACGTCGAACAGCCGGTGCCGGTAGACCCACGCGAAGATCGCGCCCGTGAACAGGAGCCCCATCACGGTCTCGGCCACCTGATAGCCTGCGCCGAGCGACAGGTTCGCGGCGATCTCCTTCCAGCGAAACGGCTCGCGGCGGCCGCGCCCGGTCATCACCGCATATTCGATTGCGAACGCGATCAGGAAGACCGGCGTCATGCCGATCAGGAGCACCTGCTTCCAGTCCACGTCGTTACCCAGGAACGCATGGAGCCACGTCATCAACTCGGTCGGCATGTTCGCGGCCTCGATCAAGAACTGACCGGCAGTATGGTCGCGCGCGGGTCGCCACGCGTTGACACTTGCCGACGATTACTTGACACTTTCCGCCATGCCCGCCGCCTCCCCGCTATCGACGCAGCGCGTCTACTACTCGAGCACCTACGTGCGGCTGCTGTTCGACTATCTGTCCGAGCAGGGCAAGGATGCCGCGCGCGTGCTCGGCGAGGCGCGGCCGCCCGAGGACGATCGCGGGCTCACGCTGTATGCGAGCGCTCACTGGCGGCGCCTGCTCGAATGCGCGGTGCGCGCGCTCGACGATCCGCTGCTCGGCCTGCACGTCGGCCAGCGAATCACGCCCGCCCATCTCGGTGCGCTCGGCTATGCGCTCCATGCGTGCCGCGATGCCGGCGCCGCACTCGCGCGCTGGCAGCAATACGAACACCTGATCGCGAACGTCGCGCGCATGGAGGTGCGGGTCGAGGCGACGTCGGTCGCGATCGAATGGCACGACGCGCCCGAGCCGCTCGGCCCGCTCGTCGACGAAGTGGCGCTGACGGCCATCGTCCAGTTCGCACGCAACATCACCGGCACGCATCACGGGCCCGACGAGGTCTGCTTCGTGCATCCGTCGCCCGGCGACGAGCAACCGTACATCGACTATTTCGGCTGCCCGGTGCGATTCGGCCAGCCGGTGAACCGCCTCGCGTTCCCGCTGCATCTGCTCATGCAGCCGCTGCGCCAGCCGGATGACGCACTGCTGCAGATGATGGAACGCCAGGCGAGCGCGCTGCTCGCCGAACTGCGGCAGACGGACGATCTCGAACAGTCGGTGCGCGAAGCCGTCGCGCGCCTGCTGACGCAGGGCGAAGCGAGCCTCGAACAGATCGCCGCGGGCCTGCATGTGTCGTCACGCACGCTGCATCGACGGCTTGCCGAACTCGGGCTCAACTTCCGGATACTGCGCGAGGACACGCGGCGGCGGCTCGCGATCGACCACCTGAACGATCCGCGGCTGACGCTCGCGGAAGTCGCCTGGTTGCTCGGCTATTCGGAACACAGCGCCTTTACGCGCGCCTTCCGGCGCTGGACCGGCGAATCGCCACAGCAGTGGCGCAGCCGGCAACCGGCGCGGGCAGCGAACGTCGCGCGCGGCTGAGCGCGGCGCGCAAGTGCGCCGCCGACGAACTCGCGTCCACCCGCGCGGTCGAACGAGCATCGCCGGAGAATCCCATGAAACGCGTTGCCCCTGTTGCTCTCCTGACCCTGCTGGCCGCCGTCAGCTTGCCGGCCGCCGCCGGTGCGCCGTCCGGCAGCGCCGAACCGGCGCCCGTTCAAGTGCACGCAAAAAACTGCGTGCCGTCCCGCGACGCCACGCCCGACGCGCGCTCGCCGTCAAAGGCGCCGCCGATCCGCGTATGCGTCAGCGATGCCAATACGCAACTGAACCTGCCGTGGTTCCTGACCGATGTGCTCACCGCGGTGGACACGCATCAGTCGGGCGGTGACTTGCTGCGCAAGATGCGCAACGATTTCTGAAGCGCGGCCCGCGCGACGCGCCGGCACCGTATCGTTCACTCATCTCCTGACGCCTGCAGCACCTGCACGAACGTGCCGACCATGCCGGCCCATATCGCGGGATCGGCAATGCTGCACAGCAGCGCGAGCAACTCCTTTCGTTCACCTTTCTAAAGCGGGCCACGTTCACCGCTGATGGTGTTGTAGCGCGGCGTGCCGCGCGCAGCGAGCGCGCGGTTGAGCGAGTAGTTGCCGGCTTTCCCGTTCACGGCAATCTGGATCCACAGCGAACCGCCATCGGCCGCGGCTGCGCCATCGGTCACGATGACCGTGGGCGCGGTATTTTCTTCCATCCCGAAGCTCCGGCGAGACGTGCGACCGTAGCGCGCGGCGACCGATCACAGGCCGTCGGCAGGTCGACGAAGACAGCATCCCGAAAGAATGTTTCTTGTCGAGACACAATGACAAAACTACACCAATAGTTGAATAACAATATTTCGTAATCTCTCATCACATCTTATACTTGCCGCGCACCATCCTCGTGCCAAGAGACGGTGTTTTTTTGTCCCGGCCGCAAGACCATGCGGCCGGGGTTTTTTCGGTGTGCTACGTCTATGTACAGGTGCTGCATGCACATGTTCATAAAGGCAAGCCGCCGGGATAATTGGCCGATTGCGCCGGGTCCGCCGCACATGCCCGTCGCGACCGTAGCATCGATCGCATTGCGATCCCGGCACGCACCGCGCATGGCCCGAACCCGGCATGACGCATGCGCCGGGGGTGTATCGACCGGTTCGACTCGCCTCTTCATACACACAACACCCAAGGCGACCGCGGGAATGTCAGCGTTCACGCCAGGCTCGAAGGCCGTTTTCCAGCGCAGCGGCGCATGGCCGCGGGTCGCCTTTTTCGCCGCCGTAATCGTTTGCGTGCTCGTGCCGGCATTCGCGATCGCGCTTGCCGACCGCTACGCGCGCGATACCGTCATCGAGCATGAACGCGTCATCGCGAACGACATCGTGGCCTCGGTGGACCGCATCCTGGACGGTGCGCGCCTGCGGCATGTGGACGAACTGACCGCGCTCGTCGGGCGGCCATGCCCGGCGGTATTCCGGACGCTCGCCGAGATCGGCACACGCCTGCGCTATCTGCGCGCCGTGGCGCTGGTGCACGAGGGCCGCGTCATGTGCTCGTCGGCGCTGGGGGCGATCGACCTGCCGCTCGGCGCATATACCCACGAGCCGGAACCGGGCTCGACGCTCGTCACGCTGCTGCGGCAGACGCCGTTCCAGCAAGGCATCCCGGTGCTGCCCGTGTTTTACGCGACCGCACCCGGCGCGGGGGTGCTCTACCTGATCGAAGGCGACTACGTGGCCGACGCGCTCGCGCATGGCGCCCGCTACGGGACGGAAACCGCGACGCTGTCGATCGCGGGTTCGGGCCATCTCGACCAGCACGGGAAATTCACGCCGGAGTCGGCCACGGAGCCGGTCGTTGGAAGCACGATCGTGTCACCCCGCTGGCCGTTCACGGTGCGGGTTGCCGCATCCACGCACTATGCGTCGCAGGTCCGGCAGCACTATCGGCTGATCGCCATCACGATCGTGCTGCTGGCGGACGGCCTCGTGATGGCGGCCTACCTGCTCGCGATGGCGCCGCGCCGGCTGCTGCTGAAGGCCGTGCGCAACGCACTCAGGCGCGACGAGCTCCACGTCGTGTACCAGCCGATCGTCGATGTCGAGACGCGCATGACCGTCGGCGTCGAGGCGCTGTTGCGCTGGCAGCACCCCAAGTGGGGGGCCATCAGCCCGGCCGTGTTCATCCCGCAGGTCGAATCGAGCGCGGTGCTGCCGAAAGTGACCGAATTCGTGCTGCGGACAGCCGTGTCGGAACTGTCCGCGCTGACGCCGTGCGCGCCGCTGCGCATCGCCGTCAACATCGCGCCGAAGGATCTCGAGCGCACGGGGTTCGTGTCCGTCGTCGAGGAGGCGATCCGCGCGCTGCCGCCGGGCTTTACGCTGGTGCTCGAAGTCACCGAGCGCATCCTGCTCGAGAAGAATGCGCGCACCACCGCGATGTTCCATGCGCTGCGAGCGAAAGGCGCGAAGTTCGCGATCGACGATTTCGGCACGCATCACAGCAATCTCGACTTGCTGTCACGCTTTCCGTTCGACTACGTGAAGATCGATCGCCAGTTCGTCTCGCAACTGAACGGCGGCAGTGCCGGGTTGATCGAAGGGATCGCGTCCGTGGCGCATCACTACGACCTGAAGATCATCGCGGAAGGCGTGGAAACGGAAGCGCAGCATCGCGCGCTGCATACGGTCGGGATTCAGTATGCGCAGGGGTATCTGTATCAGCGGCCGCAGCGGCTGGAGCATTTGAAACAGGATTTTGCGTGGGTAGCGGTGTAGCGGCGTAGTCGCATGCACGATCCCGCCTGACTGACGCCGGCTCGACGCCGACCGGCACCCGCGTGCCGCCCGTGCGAGCGCGGCCACGCTCAGACATGCTCCCGCAGGTAGCGGATGCACTTCATCCGCAAACTCAACCGGTCTGCCAGCGCATCCCGTGGCGCGCCCGTCCCCGTCGATTCAGCGTCGTCGACCGGGCGGGCCGCCTTCGCGATCTGAAGGGAAGCATGACCTATCCAGACACGATCGCGCCAATCGCATTTCGCACGATGGATAACCAGCCAGCCTTGCAGCGATTCGACGAGTTGAAACGACGACAGCCACTCGTGCGTCTTCCGTTGCGTCACGAGTTGCAATACAACGAGGAAATGGAGCAGATCCACGTACTTCGTCGTGACACGCATGGTTCGCCCTTGGGTTGTCGATGCTCGCGAGCGTGTCGTCGTCAGCTCATCCCTGGACGCTGAGCGCCTTCTCCAGCGCGGCAATCAACTTGAACGCATCGTCGCGTCCGATCAGAAAACCGCGGCTGGTGTACTCGCATCCGAACGCATAGAAGCTCGGCAGCAGCGTCACCATGTCCGTCTGCCGATCGAGATCGACCTGGCATTTGGTCAGCGGGAAAAACGGCGGCGCCTCGGCCGGCATGGTGTACATGATGCCCTCCTAGTACATTTTGCGCGGCGGCAACATGCGCTTCGCGCGCAAGCGCTGTCTGGCCACGGCGCTCGCCTTTTTCCGCTTGCGTTCCGTCGTGGGCTTTTCATAGCCCGTGCGACTGCGCAACTCCCGAATCAGCCCGGTTTTCTCGATATCGCGCCGAAATCGTCGCAGCGCGACATCGATCGGTTCGTTGACCTTCAGCGTAACGGTTGTCATGGTGATCCTGTTTTCGAATGGTTGAACGGCACACTAGCCGAGTCGTGTCATGACGGCACTCGCGATCTCGTCGGACTCGAACTCCGAATATCCGGCTCCGATCGACAACGCGCGTACCGCCACGAACATTTGCAGTTCCTGCTGATGGCACCGCGCCGAATCGCCGATTCCGGTGGGCAGGACGGCGTCGGTCCTGATGACCTCATGCCGCCTGATCAGGCCGAGCAGTTCATCGATGATCATTTCGTCCTCCGAATTGACAACACATCGCGTTGCCTTGGCGGTTTGCCTCAAGGCGTGCCGGAAAAGAAGCCTTGTTTGTCGCGATTGTCGTCGATGATGTTTTCCGCGTAGCGCAGCGAAGCACGACGTGCATCGCCCGCACTGCCGAACGGGGCGTTGTCGCGCAACCTGAAAGTCTGGCTGTGCGTCAGCGTATCGCCGCGCAGGCAAATCTTGACTGCCGCATCGAAACCGGCATCGTAGTTGTGCGGGCTGCCATCCAGCGCCGGCGCGTGAGGGTAAATCAGTGGATAGATCTCGAATCCACGGTAGATATGCATGCTCATGACAAGCTCCTGGCGTCCGGCCGCGACGAATCGCACGGGCGAACAGGGCCGGCCAGCATCCCCGTTACGGGGCGGGCCAGTGAGGTGAAAGGGACAACGTTGCAGCGCGGAGGCGGGGCGATGCAGCAAACGGGTAGGTGGAGGAGCGAGCGACCGGCTTACCAGGGTCGATCGGATGAACCCATCATACGCGCATCATTTGCCGAGCGCCCAACTTATTCCGGATGACGCACAAAACCCATGGACGCGCCGCAGGTGCACGATGTCGGGTTGCGAGGTGTCGCGCGGAGCGCGTCGCCTGGTCCCGACGAAGACGGTCGCGATCGGGCCGGCGTCGCCAGAATCGCTCTCCTGGCGACGCAGCCGGTTGCCGCCTCTCGACTGACGGAATGATCCGGATCGCTATTGCGGAGCCGGCGTGCGCTTTTTCGGACCCGATTGCGTATCCAGGGCCGGCTTCGGCGGCACCCAGTTCAGTGCCGTGCCGAGCTTGGGCAGCACCACGGCCGGCTTGACGCGCGGCGGCGCCTTGTTGCTGCGTGACTGACTTCGGGTCATGCGATTCTCCTGCTGCGCGGTGTACACGATCCGATGAGCGCTGCTCGTCCGATCGTGTACATGCTACGAAAGCGGTTGGCGCGCAGGTGTGCACGCGGGCTCGACATCCCGATGCGCAACGGCTGGCCCTGCCGGGCCTGCATCGGCACACGCGGCGCCCGCGACGGCGGCACGTAGCGCAAGAAGCGGCGATTGCGCGCCGCTCCGTGAACGAGGCGGACAGCTCCGGGCGATTACAGCGGGGTGATGTTCGATGCCTGCAGGCCTTTGGGGCCGCTCTTCGTTTCGTAGCTGACTTTCTGGCCTTCGGCGAGGGTCTTGAAGCCGTCGCCGCGAATCTCGGAGAAGTGCGCGAACAGATCGTCGCCGCCCTTGTCGGGCGTGATGAAGCCGAAGCCCTTGCCATCGTTGAACCACTTGACGGTACCGGTATCCATGTTAGATCTCCTGAAAATGAACGTGCGTAACGCACCCTGACGGGTTCGGGAAAGAATCAAGGAGGGGGAGGACAACGAATACCGCAGGCTACGGTCGATGATGAGCAGCAATCGCGCTTCTTGAATACTTCACCGACCGACAGTACGTGCCATCACAGAGCGTGTCAAGCGCTTTCGGCGCAAGGGCGGACTGCGCCGCCGCCGTCCGGGCGTCACCAATCGACGATCCGTCGGGACGCGCATTCGTCGACCACGGCCATCCCTGCGGCGACATCAGAGGGTGGCCAGCAAACACAGTTGATGCTCTGTCTCGGTTCCATTGATCAGCGCAAAGAACCCGGTCTCCCGACGCTCGACCACAGAAAGGCCCTCGGCGGCGGAGAAGACGTTCCACGCGACGTCATCGACATGCGCGAACCCTCCGCGCGCGCGTGCGAACGCGCGCAACATCGGGCTCGCTTCGCGGCGGAGCACCAGGCGGTCCGCATTCAATACATAGGGGGGCCAGCCGGCGCGAAGGACGAGGTAGCAGGGAATGGAGCTGCGATCGATTTTCATGGGGGCGCCGTTTAGTCCGGATCCGGTTCGTGCAAGCCAGGGCACTGCCTGCTTCAAAGTCGACGACACATCCACCATGCCGACCCGGGGCATCGATGCCCCCGCACGCCCCAACGCCCGGACGATGTCACGCCTGAATACGAGGACTGTTCCATGGAACCGGCGACAAGGCTAGCCCCACTATACGCGCTGCCGCCGTCGCGCACACCTTCGCGGCGACCCGGCAGGAAGGAACCCGTGCGATTCAGTTTGTCATGGTTCCGATTCGATCCGGCCCCTCAAACGACTCGCGCGCGACAACCTGAAGCTACGGCGACGGCATGCCCTGCGGGGTTTCAACCGTGACGCGGCTCACGGACGCGTAGAACACGCGGAACCACACCCAACAAGCCACAAAGGCACTGCCAAGAACAACGATCGCCATCATTCCGGACAACACGCCCGCCCCCAGCATGCCGCCAAGCAACTGCACCGCCAAATAGAACACCACCGAAGTGGATGCCATCGCCGCGAGCGACGCGCCCAGCAGACGCCAGCCGTGCAGTCGCACGAGGTCGCGAGGCAGGCCGAGTCGCGTTCCCGCAAAGACCAATGCCGCGGGAACGGCAACCGCGCCAACGTAGCCGAACATCATGCGCGCGAGGTCGTCGTCAAAATAGTCGAGCAACATCGGCACCGTCGTCGTCATCAAGAGCAGACATACGCTGGCGAACAGCCACGCCGCGAGCCCGGCAACGGGCCGCGCCGCGCGACCGCGCGGCGCCTCGGGGAGCGCATCGTGGCGAAACATGCGCGTGACGAGCCGCCATGCAAACCAGGCTACGAGCGCATAAAGGGCGGCGCTCACCGGCGCGATGAGGTTCACGATGACCGTCAGATGGGTGCCATTTCTGACCAGACTCAGCAGCGCCACCTGGACGATGAATATCTGTGCGATCTGCCAGACCAGCAGGCATAACGCATAGCTCGCGAGCAGCCTCGCGGGGCGACGGAACGCAAGCTGATCGCGATGCTCCCCGTGCCATCGGACAATCAGATAAACCAGGCCCGTTCGAAATACCAGGTTCTGGATGAAACTGGCCAGTTGCAACGCCAGCATCTGCGTGTCCATCGAGAACCCCGTCCACTGCGCGTAGAGGCCGGACAGAAACAGCGCCGTGATGATGAACGCTGCGACGAGTGCGGCGGCACCGGGTAACGAGACGGGCCGAGTGGGTGAATTCATGTGGACTCCGGGGTCGATGAAGTTGTCAGTTGTACGGCGCCGGACCTGCCGGCCTGTTCTTGAGAAACCGGCGCTGCGTATCGTCAGGGTGTCGCGCACTTTATGCCGGGTTGCAGTCAGGTCTGATCGATCTGCGCGACCGTATCCAACCTCAAACGGGATGCGACGTCTGCTGGTGGGTCAGTCTCATGAGGCCTTGTCCGCCGATCCCGAAAGCGGCAGCCCCGTCGCGGGATCGAGATCCCTGGCTTTCGCCATCTTGTTGATGAGTTCGTCCGAAGGCTTCAGCGGCGGTGTCGCCGCATGCCGATCCTTTTTCCATTGGAATGTGCCGTCCCATGGGGGATGCTTTGCGGGTGGCAGTGGAACGATCTTGTCGATGTCGGGAACCTGCGGGTGACGGCCATCGCGCGCGTAACGAAACAAGCTGTCAGCTTGTGGATCGAGTGGCGGCAAGGTGTCCGCTTGATGCGTGCAGGTGAATACCAGATTGGCGCGCACGGCACTCGTGTCGGGCAATGACGTCGCCAAGGGCTCCCGTTTCGTGCACGCACACGACAGAACAGCCAACACGACAACCCAGAGGTGTCGGTTCATGGCTCAATCGCGACCACCAGACAGTGCGCAACCATGGCGTCTCTCTCAGAATGATATTGTTCTTGATCGGCGATTCTACGAATGATGATTCCGTGGCGTCAATCGGGCGCCATTCAAATCGTTGAACGCCTGGATTTGCCCCTCGTATTCGTGAATGCCGCCAGCGGTCCCCCCTGCCGCACCACGACGTCCGGAGTGCTTTCGATGCCCACCGCCCTGCTGCTCCGCGCAACCCGTTCACACCTGTACCCCGGCAGCATCGTCACGCTCGACCACGACGCGCCGCGCTCCGGGAAGCCGCACCCGGCCGTGGTCGAGTTCGCCGATGGATCAGGCGCGACCGCGACGCTCGTGCGCATCGATGGCGAAGCGCTCGAACTCGCCGTCGACGCATACGTGACGCAAAAACGGCACGCGGTAGCGGCGCGACGCTGGTTGCTCAAACCTTCCGGTACAGCGCGCACCGAATGGCGCGTCGCGCAACGGCTCGCCGCTGCCTGATTCCGCGCGGGACGGCGGGCACTCACCGAATGCACACCGGGGGCGAGCGAGACGCGCACAATGTCGTGCATGCCATTCCGGCAAGCCCCCCGCCCAAGCGCTAAAATCCGCCGCCTGGGCATCCACCACGAGCAAGCGTTTTGACGGCGTTCGAGCAGGGTTTCATCCTCACCCGCCACTGGCGGGACACCGCATCCGGCATCGAGATCGAGTTCTGGCTGGCAACCGAACACGGTCCGCGCCGCGTACGGCTGCGCCCGCAGGAAGCCATCGCGTTCATTCCGGCCGAACAGCAGGCGCTCGCCGAACGCGCGCTGGCCGGCGAGCGCGAGGCCGAGTTGCGCCCGCTCGCGCTGCGCGACTTCCGGCAGCGTCCGGTCGTCGGCCTCTATTGCAAGCGCTATCGCCATCTGTCCGGACTGCAGAAGCGTCTCGCGGCAGCCGGCGTCGACGTCTACGAAGCCGACGTGCAGCCGCCCGACCGCTACGCGATGGAGCGCTTCATCACCGCGTGCGTGCAGTTTCGCGGGCAGCCCGGCCCCGACGGCACGCTGGCCGGCGCCGAGCTGAAAACCGCCGACGGCTATCGCCCGGCGCTGCGCTGCGTGTCGCTCGACATCGAAACCAGCGTGCACGGCGAGCTGTATTCGATCGCGCTCGAAGGCTGCGGGCAACGGCAGGTCTACATGCTCGGGCCGCCGAACGGAGGCGACGGCGACGACGCAAACGCCGTCGACTTCAACCTCGACTACTGTGACAGCCGGCCCGCGATGCTCGCGCGGCTCAACGAATGGTTCGACGAACACGATCCCGATGCGGTGATCGGCTGGAACCTCGTGCAGTTCGACCTGCGCATCCTGCATGCCCATTCGGAGCAATACGGCGTCCCGCTGAAACTCGGCCGCGGCGGCAGCGTGCTCGACTGGCGCGCGCACGGCCAGCAGCCCGACCACTTCTTCGCGGGTGCGGCCGGCCGGCTGATCCTCGACGGCATCGACATGCTGAAATCCGCGACGTGGACGTTCCCGTCGTTCAGCCTCGAATACGTGTCGCAGGCGCTGCTCGGCGAAGGCAAGTCGATCGACAACCCGTACCAGCGGATGGACGAGATCCAGCGCCGCTTCGATCACGACAAGCCGGCGCTCGCGCGCTACAACCTGAAGGACTGCGAGCTCGTCACGCGCATCTTCGACAAGGCCGACCTGCTGTCCTTCGCGCTCGAACGCGCGAGCGTGACCGGTCTCGCGGCCGATCGCACCGGCGGGTCGGTCGCAGCCTTCACGCATCTGTACCTGCCGCGCATGCACCGGCTCGGCTATGTCGCGCCGAACCTCGGCGACGTGACAGGGCAGAACAGCCCCGGCGGCTTCGTGATGGATTCGCGCCCCGGGCTGTACGACTCGGTGCTCGTGTTCGACTACAAGAGCCTCTATCCGTCGATCATCCGCACCTTCCTGATCGATCCGGTCGGGCTGATCGAAGGGCTCGCGCATCCCGGCGACGACGCGTCGGTGCCCGGCTTTCTCGGCGCGCGCTTCTCGCGTACCGCGCACTGCCTGCCCGATATCGTGCGCCGCGTGTGGGAAGGCCGCGACGACGCGAAGCGGCAGCGCAACGCGCCGCTGTCGCAGGCGCTGAAGATCATCATGAATTCGTTCTACGGCGTGCTCGGCTCGACGGGCTGCCGCCTCTTCGACCCGCGCCTCGCGTCGTCGATCACGATGCGCGGCCACGAGATCATGCACCGCACGCGCGAGCTGATCGAAGCGCAGGGTTACGAAGTGATCTACGGCGATACCGATTCGACGTTCGTGTGGCTCGGCCGCGTGCACGACGACGACGCAGCCGGCACCAAGGGCCGCGCACTCGTCGAGCACGTGAACCGCTGGTGGCGAACGCACCTGCGCGAAACCTTCGGGCTCGAGAGCGCGCTGGAGCTGCAATACGAGCGGCACTACCGCCGCTTCCTGATGCCGACCGTGCGCGGCGCGGAAGAAGGCAGCAAGAAGCGCTACGCGGGGCTCGCGGCGGCGGCCGACGGTGGCGAGGACCTCGTCTTCAAGGGGCTCGAAACGGTGCGCACCGACTGGACGCCGCTCGCGCAGCAGTTCCAGCGCGAGTTGTACCGGCGCGTGTTCAGCCGCGAGCCGTACCAGGATTTCATCCGCGACACCGTGCGGCGCACGCTGGCCGGCGAATTCGACGACCAGCTCGTCTACCGCAAGCGCGTGCGCCGGCCGCTGCGCGAGTACGAGCGCAACGTGCCGCCGCACGTGCGCGCGGCGCGGATCGCCGACGAGTTCAACCAGGCACAGGGCCGGCCGCTCCAGTATCAGCGCGGCGGCTGGATCAGCTACGTGATGACGACGGCCGGCCCCGAGCCGCTTGAAACGATGCGTTCGCCGATCGACTATGCGTTCTACCTGAGCCGCCAGTTGCAGCCCGTGGCCGACGCGATCCTGCCGTTCCTGCGCGACGACTTCGAGCGCGTGATCTCCGGGCAGGGGCAGTTGTTCCTGGAGTAGCCGCGCCACGTCGGGCAAGGAAGACACGGCGGGCCGGTTAAAATACCGCGCTGCTGCGCGTCCTGCCGCAGCCGAAGGAGATTCATCATGACCGCACGTCGCGGAACAGCGGTCGCCATCGCGCCCGGCCACGAGGCAGCCAGCCTGTCGAACGCCCAGAAAGCATTCAATACGCTCGTCCAGCAGATCGAGAAGCGGCGCGAGCGGCTCGGCGCGTGGGAAGCCGCGATGCCGGCCTTCCAGAAGAAATTCGTCGACGAGCTGTTGCCGCTCGAACAGACATCCACAGCACTGCGGATCCAGTTGCTCAATCAGCTCGACGACGCGTATCTGCAGAAAGGCTTGAGCAAGGCGGAACAGCACACCCTGTCCGGGATGATCGCCAGCATGGCGCGCGACTTGCTCGACTTCAGCGACGACGCGCAGCTGAAGGCCATCCATGCCCGGCACGGCGCCGCCGATCACGGCAGCAACGCAGCAGCCGAGCCGGAGCCGGAGCCGGAGCCGACGCCGGAATCGACGCCCGGCGTGACGAAGGAAGACGATCTCGACGCGCTGTCGCCCGAGGAGCTCATGGCACGCATGCAGGCCGAACTGGACGCGCAGTTCGAGCGGGACATGGCCCAGCACGCGGCCCGCGAGGCACAGCGCGCCAAGCGCAAGAAAGCGCCCCGCCAATCGGCCGCGCTGGCGAAGCGCGAAGCCGAGCAGGCCGAAGCGAGCCGGTCGATCCGCGAGGTCTACCGGAAGCTGGCGAGCGCGCTGCACCCCGATCGCGAAACCGATCCCCAGGAACAGGAACGCAAGACCGTGCTGATGCAGCGGGTCAACCACGCTTACGCGAACGGCAAGCTCCTGCAACTGCTGGAGCTGCAACTGGAGATCGAACAGATCGACCGGCACGCGATCAACGGCCTCGGCGAGGATCGGCTCGCGCGCTACAACGGCATCCTGGAAGATCAGCTTCGCGAGCTGGACCAGGAGATCCAGGACGTCGAGACCGGTTTCCGGCGGACTTACGGGATCGCGCCGTCGGTCAAGGTCGCGCCCGATACCATCATGCGCATGCTCACGCGCGACATCGCGGGCACGCAGCGCAGCATCCACGACCTGAACCTGACGCTGCGCGAGTTCGACGATCCGGCGAACGTCAAGGAATGGCTGAAGGACATGAAGCGCCAGCGGGCTTTTCCGCGTTTCGACGACTAGCCGTGCCCGGCAGGCATGCGTCTGCTCGCCGGGCATCGCGTGCGTAGCCGGTCTGACGGAACGGCGGCGTGCCCCGCATCGATCGGCATTCCACGCGAATCAACCCACCCAGAATCGGACACCAAGGACGCCGTATTCGCCCCACTGTCACGGATTCAGGAACACAGTTGGACAGGAATCGGCATTTATCCGGCCGATCCGGGTTCCTAAACTTGTCTCGTCGGTTCAGCCAGCCGCCATCGCGCCGAACCGCAACGAAACCGTCTGAGGAAACCGTGAAATCCATCATCGTCACCATCGCCACCGTCGCCGCTACCGCCACCGCCCTCCTCGCCGCACCGGCCGTGTCGTACGCGCAGTCGTCGCACTCGACGCTCACGCGGGCGCAGGTGCGCCAGGAATTGTTCGACCTCGAATCGGTCGGCTACGAGCCGATCGCCGCTGATGGCGACAACTATCCAGGTGACATCGTCGCCGCGCAGGAACGCCTGGCCGCCAAGCGGCTGGCCGAGCGCAAGAGCGCCGAAGCGGCCTACGGGTCGAACGGTGTGCCCGGCACGGATTCAGGCGCGCCGGCGGTTGCGGTGGTGAAGCCGTAACGTAACGCCGCTCCTCCGCACGGCCACGCATCGACGCAGGCGAGCGGCCACGACACCCGGCCGCCGCACTGCGCCGCGCTCGCCCGCTCGGGCGAACCGCCGCCTCCCTTCACGCCCGATGCCCCGAGATCGGCCCCGCTTCGCCGGTCAGGTTGAAGATGCTGTCGATCCACGCCAGAAACGTCGAGAACGTGAAATCCGACCCCTGCTGCGTGCGGAATGCCTTCATCACCGGCGTCTCAGCCGGGTCCTGCTGGTTCAGCAGGTTGTCGACGAAGGTGCCGATATTCGCGTCGATGCCGTGCTCGTGGATCCCCGACCCGGTGAAGCTGACCGCCGTCACCTGGTGGTTGGCGATGAAGTCGTTGCGTGCCCACGGCATGAAATAGCCGAAGTTCGGCAACGGGTTCAGCGTCTGCTTCAGCCCGTCCAGCTCCTGCTCGAACATCGCGAGCGACAGTGAATCCTTCGTCGCGTCGTCGGGCGCCGCGATCACGGCCGGCACGAACGCGCGATAGTGATACGCGGCAATGATCTTGTCGCGCTGGTAGCTCGAGAAGCCGAAGCGGTCGTGCGGGAATGTCGCCGACAGCGCCGCGTACGCGCTCCCCATGTTGCCCGGATCGAAATGGCGGGTCAGCCGGCTGTTCACGGTGATCATCCCGTCGGGGCCGGTCATCCCCCACTCGGTGCGCACGCGGTCGTACAGGCCGACCGACGGATGCGTGGCCGCGTCCGCGTCGAACGGCGTGTTGAAGACCGTGCCGGCGTCGTCGAGCAGCGAGCTATGCGCCTGCGGCTGCAGCGTATTGCGCAGCGTCGCGTAGTTCGCGAGCGTGCCGTAGCCGCCCGCGCTCATCCCGTACACGAGCAGCCGGTTCGGCTTGCCGAAGCCGTGCGACGTCAGCCACTGCGCGACGGCCTGGATGTTCTTCAGCCCGCTGTAGTGCTGCAATCGCCAGTCGCCGCTCGGCGACGTGTAGTTGCGCACCGCGCTGCCCATGTGGATATCTCCGGTGCAATAGGGCACGAAAACCTGTGTCCACTGCTGCGTCTCGACCTTCGGTTCCCCGACGAGAATATGCGCGAGATCCATCCGCGTGAGCAGCGGCGACAGGAACGACGACAACAGGCTCTGGTTCGCGGTGCCGTTCATGTAGTTGTGCGGGATGCCGTCCGGGTTGAAGCCGCCGAGGCCGGCCTCGGCGCCGGTCGACGTCTGCGTGCAGGTGCCGTAGTCCCAGCACGCGCCGCCCGGCTCCATCATGTACAGCAGGTTGTCCGACTGCGCGCGATTGACGTAGAAGCGCATCGGCGTGCCGTTGCCGCACGATGCACCGGTGCTCTCCGGCAACGTCACTTCGTACCACGAATAATACGGAATCGCCGGATCCGGCATCGTCGTATCGGCGGCGTGACCGTTCAGTGCCGCGCAACCGAGCAGCGTGGCAACGGCCGCGCGCAGCAGGCTTCGTGCTGTGGACATCTCCCCTCCTTGTCGATGGACATGACGCGGCCGCCGGGCTTCGCCTCGGCGTCGCGGATTCGGCGCTCAGTGCACGCCGGACGATGAAGCGCCGTCGAACAGCTGGACCCGCAACGCCTGCAGGCGCTGCGCGATTGCGGCTTGTTGCTGGTCGGGATCGGGAATGCTCGCCTGAACCTGCCGGACGACGTCGCGGCTCTGCTGTTCGTACGAGCGATAGCGCGGGTCCTGCGCCGGCGACGGGCCGACCGTCTGCCGCGCATAGGCGTCCCATTGCGCGCGCATCGACCGGATCGCCGCGCCGCGCGTCGCGGGATCGGCTTCGGTATCGGTGAGCAGCGCCGCGCTCAGCGCCTCGGCCTGCACCGGCACGATCTCGTTGCGCGCGACATGGTCGGGGAGTGCGTCGAGAATCCGGCGCGCGAGCGCGGCACGCTCGGCTTGCGGCATGCTGTTGCGGCGATCCCCATACGCGGCAACCTCGTCGCGAAAGCGCGCGAACGCGACGATGCGCTGCACTTCGGCATCCGCGTCGGGGCGCCCCGCGAGGCTGCGGCGCAGCGCGTCGACGTCGAGCCGCCGCTCCTCGGGGCCGGGCGCCGCGGCGCCGGTGCCGAACGTATCGGCTGTGCCTGGTTGCGCGCTCGCCATCGTGGTCGCTGCTGTGTCGGACGACGCGGCTTGCGCCGGCGTTGCCGCTTCATATCGCCAGACTGCAACGACGACCACGCCGATCGCCGCGATCGCGCCCGTGCGCCGCCAGCGTGCCCTGTTCTTCTTCACGTCGCCTCCTCGTCACGTCATGCCGTTCTTCGCCGGTGCATCCGCGAGTAGGTTCTAGGTCGAATCCGGCATCCCGTCAAAAGCGGCACTAGAACGCCGGCACTAAACCTGCTCGCAGCGGCCACGTCCCGCCAGACGTTTGAAACGCATTACGTGGTCGCTCGACCAAGCGCGCCATGTCGCGCGTCACGCCCGTCCGGCGGCGGTTCGGGCCGATACGTACCGTGTGCGCCGCGACACCAAGCAAGCAGCGATCCAGCCGCACGGCGCGCGGTGGTCACACATCGGCGTGACCGATACGGATGGCCGGATAAGACCCGTCGAACGACCCGCTGAGCGCTTGGTCGTGATTTTGGCCAGCCCTATGCTGGTTTCCGACACGCGCCGAACGGTCGGCGCGACGCCCACCCCATCCAGCCGAGCCCGTTCCATGAGCCGTGCAGACCTTCCGCATCGCGCATCCGCCGCCATCCACGACTATCCGACCTATCGCGACGCGCTCGCGGGGCGCCGGCTACCTACCGCCTTCGTCGACCTCGACTGCCTCGACGCGAACCTCGCCGACCTGAAGCGCCGCGCACGCGGCCTGCCGATCCGGCTTGCGACGAAGTCGGTGCGCTCGCGCGAACTGATCGGCGCGGTGCTCGCCGCCGGCCCGTTCATGCAGGGGCTGCTGTGCTACTCGGCCGCGGAAGCCGCGT
The DNA here is from genome assembly GCF_002223055.1 of Burkholderia sp. HI2500. NCBI lineage: Bacteria > Pseudomonadati > Pseudomonadota > Betaproteobacteria > Burkholderiales > Burkholderiaceae > Burkholderia > Burkholderia sp. HI2500. The sequence continues at coordinate 2,640,287 of NZ_NKFL01000006.1, forward strand.
GGCTCGCGGACGGTGGGTTCGACGACATCGTCGTCGCGTATCCGGCCGTCGAGCCCGACGACCTGCGCGCGGTGGCCGCCCAGCTCCGGCGCGGCCGCTCGATCACGCTGATGGTCGACGCCGCCGTACAGGTCGACGCGATCGACCGCGTCGCCCACGACGAACGCGTGACGATCCCGCTCGCGATCGATCTCGACATGTCGTCCGCGTATCCGGGCCTGTACTTCGGCATGTACCGCTCGCCGGTGCGCGACGCGGCCGGCGCACTCGCGCTCGCGAACCACATCGGCGAGCGACAGCACGTGCGGCTCGACGGGCTGATGGGCTACGAAGGACAGATCGCCGGCGTGGCCGACACGGCGCCTGGCAGCAGCGCCCGCAACGCGCTGGTGCGGCACCTGAAGCGCCGCTCGGCGCGCGAGATCAACGCGCGCCGCCAGGCGGCCGTGCAAGCGCTCGCGGCGGCGGGCCACGCGCTGCGCTTCGTGAACGGCGGCGGCACCGGCAGTATCGAGAGCACGCTCGGCGACGCGTCGGTCACCGAGCTTGCGGCCGGCTCCGGCCTCTACGCGCCGGCGCTGTTCGATCACTACGCGGCGTTTCGCGCGCAGCCGGCCGCCGGCTTCGCGCTGCCGGTCGTGCGGATTCCGCAACCGGGCATCGTGACCTGTTCGGGCGGCGGCTATGTCGCATCGGGGCCGGCCGGCAAGAGCCGCCTGCCGCGGCCGTGGCTGCCGGCCGGCTGCACACTGATCGACAACGAAGGCGCGGGCGAGGTGCAGACGCCCGTGCGCGTGCCGCGCGGCGTCGCACCGGCGATCGGCGATCCGATCCTGTTCCGACACGCGAAGGCCGGTGAACTGTGCGAGCGCTTCAACACGCTGCTGCTGATCCGCGGCGGCCGCGTGGTCGGCGAGGCGCTCACTTATCGCGGCGAAGGCAAGAGCTTTTTCTAGCGGGCCGCGCGGCCCGTCGTTCAAAACCGGTCAACCCGTTCAATCCATTCAAACGACAACCACGGAGACAAAGCCATGTGGCGCAACTGGTCGGGATATGTCTGCAGTCCTGATGCAACCGTGTCGACGCCTGCGTCGCCCGCCGGGCTCGCGGCCGTGCTGCGCGACGCGGCGGCCGCCGGCGCCACCGTGCGCGCGGCCGGTGCCGGTCATTCGTTCTCGCCGCTCGTGCAGACCGACGACGTGATCCTGTCGCTCGACGCGATGCAGGGCGTGATCGACGTCGACCGCGACCGGCGCGTCGCGCGCGTGCAGGCCGGCACGCGGCTGTGGGCGCTGGGCCCGACGCTCGCCGCGCACGGCCTCGCGATGGAGAACCTCGGCGACATCAACGTGCAGTCGATCGCCGGCGCGACCAGCACCGGCACGCACGGCACCGGCATCACGCTCGGCAACCTGTCGACGCAGATCGACAGCCTGACCTTCATGTGCGCGGACGGCAGCGAGATCCGCGCGAGCGCCGGCACGCATCCCGACCTGTTCGCCGGCGGCCGGATCGGGCTCGGCGCGCTCGGCGTGCTGACGGAGATCGGCCTGCGCCTCGTGCCCGCGTTCAAGCTGCGCCTCGAGCGCGGCGGGATGCAGCTCGACGACTGCCTCGCGCAAGCGGATGCGCTGATCGCGAAGCATCGCTCGTTCGAGTTCTACTGGTTCCCGCATACGGACACCGTGCTGACCAAGGCGTGGGACATGACCGACGAGCCGGCCGACGCGGTGCACTGGGCAAGCCGCGCATCCGAGTCGTTCCTCGAGAACACGGTGTTCGGCGCGCTGTGCGGGCTCGGCCGGCGCGTGCCGTCGCTGTGCCCGGCGCTGAGCCGGCTGTGCGCATCGACGGTGTCGGCCGGCCGCCACGTGGATGCGAGCTACGCGATGCTGTCGACGGTGCGCCGCGTGCGCTTCAACGAAATGGAGTGGTCGGTGCCGGCCGAACGCGGCGCCGATGCGCTGCGCGAGATCCGCGCGTTCATCGCGCGCCGCAGCTTCCCGCTGATGTTCCCGCTCGAATACCGCTGGGTGCGTGGCGACGATATCTGGCTGAGCCCGGACTACGGCCGCGACAGCGTGCGCATCTCGGTGCACCAGTATCGCGGGATGCCGTTCGACGCGTACTTCTCGGGCGTGCAGGCGATCTGCCGCAATCACGGCGGGCGGCCGCACTGGGGCAAGGTGCATGCGATGAAGGCCGCCGAGCTGGCGGCGTGCTATCCGCACTGGGACGATTTCCTCGCGCTGCGCGAACAGATGGACCCGCATGGCCGCTTCCTGACGCCGTACCTGCGCACGCTGTTCGGCCTGCCGCAACGCGCAAGCGCCAGTGCAAGCGTAGCCTCAGCCGCGTGCGCCACGCCGGCCCGCCGAGGGACACACCCGATGCCCGAAACCGCCGGCATCGTACAAGATCGGCCGCGATCCAACCAGGAGGCCTCGTGAGCACCGCCACCCTGCATGCCGCCGCACAGTCGCGCCCCGATCCGTCGACCGGCGCCGTCGTCCGCCTTGCGTTCGCGTTCGCCGCGGCCACCAACGGCCTGATCCTGTCGCCGTTCCTCGTCGCGGCCGTGATGACGCGCTTCCGGCTCGACGAAGGCACCGCGACCGCGCTCGTCAGCGCCGAGATCCTCGGCATCGCGATCAGTTGCGCGCTGCTGTCGCACCGGATCGCGCGCGCCGCGCGGCCGTTCACGCTGGCCGGCCTGGTCGGCACGATCGCCGGGCAGGCGCTCAGCGCGGTCGCGCCCGGCATCGTGTCCGCGGCGCTCGCGCGCGGGATGACGGGGCTGTTCGAAGGGATGCTGTTCGTCGTCGTCGCGTCCGGCGTGTCGCAGCGCGCGTCGACCGACCGCCTGTGGGGGCAAATCAACCTGCTCGCGGGCGGCATCAACGGCGGCATCCTCGTGCTGATCTCCGCGTTGCCGGCCACCTGGCTCGGGCGCGGGGTGTTCGCGCTGCTGGCGGCCGTCGTCGCCGTGCTGGCGCCCGCGATCCGCGGCATCGACGCATTCGCGAGCGCCCCCGCGCAGACCCACGTGCGCGCCGGCACGCTGCCGTGGCGGCCGGTGATCGCGATCTGGGTCGTGACCGCGCTCATCTACGGCGTGCAGGCGTCGCAATGGGCGATCGCCGGCTTCGTCGGCGAGCGTGCCGGGCTGTCGCCGACGACGATCGGCGTGCTGCTGTCGGTGTCGTCGCTGCTCGGCTTCGTCGGCGCGGCGATTCCGTCGCATCCGGCCAGCCACAAGCACCGCCTCGCGCTGATCTGGGCCGCGCAGCTCGCGATGATCGCGTCGATCGAATGGTTCTTCAGCGCGCGCGGCGGCAGCGCGTACTTCCTGAGCCAGTTCGTGCTGAACAGCGCGTTCTTCGTGATCGTGCCGTTCCTCACCGGGATGCTGTCCGACGTCGACCCAGACGGCTCGCTGGTCGCGCGCACGCTCGTCGTCACGTTCTTCGCGGCCGGCATCGGCACCGCGCTGTCGGGCGCGCTGCTCGGCCGCTTCGGCGGCGCGCGCGTCGCCCACGTGCTGTGCGTGGCCGTGCTGGCCGCCGCCCCGTTCGTGCGGCTCGCGCTGCGCCGCGCGGCGCCCGGCGCGGTGGCGCGCGCGTCGCCGTCGCCCTGACCGCAGTGCGACATGGCGTGGCCGCGACGCACCACGCGAATGGCCGCCGCGGCCGTGGCCCGTGCAAATTTGGCTTTCACCATTCGTTTCCGGCGGTCCGAGCCGCCACCCCTTTTCGATGCGGAGTCCAGAACAATGAATCGTCACGATAGCGTTCGCGCCGCGTGCTGCGCGATGATGATCCTGGCCAGTACCGGTGCGCACGCGCAAAGCAACGTGACGCTGTACGGCGTGATCGATGCGGGCATCCGCTACGAAACCCACGGCGTGTCCTACGGCGCCGACGGCGCGCCGGTGTCGACGGGCCGCAAGATCTCGATGGCCGACGGCGGCGGCCTGACGGAAAGCTATTGGGGCCTCAAGGGGCAGGAGGATCTCGGCGGCGGGCTGTCCGCGCAGTTCAACGTGGAAAGCCACTTCGGCCCGAACAGCGGCGCGATCGTGCCGGCCGGCGCGCCGAACTTCTTCGAGGTCGCGTACGTGGGGTTGACGTCGACGTCGCTCGGCCAGCTCGCGCTCGGGCGCCAGTACAACGTGCCGTTCGAGATGGTGTCGCTGACCTACGGCTCGAACCTGTGGGCCGGCCCGCAGGATCCGTACTTCAACCTGTTCAAGCCCGAGCAGACGATGCTCGCGGGCTCGCGCACCAGCAACATGATCCAGTACGGCGCGCAGCTCGGCAGCCTGTACCTGCTCGCGCAGTACGCGCCGGGCGGCCATGCGGGCGGCGGCGTGCTCGGCGGCCAGGCCGGTGCGGCGATCGCGTACGCGCCGGACAAGGGGCCGTTCACGGTCGGCGCGTCGTTCATGCGCAGCTGGGACGACGTCACGCATGCGAAATTCGACATCTACGGCGGCGGCGGCTCCGTCACGCTCGGCAACGCGACCGTCAACGCCGGCTATATCGAGAACGCGCGCGACAACGACTTCACGTCGTTCGCGAACGGCCCGTTCAGCTCGACCGATCTCGCCGCGCTCGGCATCATCTCGCCCGCGCAGGTGGTCGATCCGTCGACGCCCGGCGGGTTCCGGCGCCGCAAGATGGCGCTCGCGGGGCTGACCTACCGGTTCACGTCGGCGTTCACGGCCGCCGTCAACGCATGGTGGACCACGCAGTCGGGCTACACGCCGGACTTCGACGGCCGCGCGCGCCAGTTCCAGGTGATCGCCGGCTACAGCCTGTCAAAGCGCAGCATGCTCTATGCGGAAGTCGACTACGCGATCTATCGCGGCGGCCTGGTCGGCGCGCAGCTGGTCGGCATCAATGGGCAGTCGCCGAGCACGAGCACCACGCAGCTCGGCGCGACGGTCGGCCTGCGCCACTATTTCTGACGCGGAGCCGCGCGGGATGTGGGCAATCGCGGCCGGGGCGGCACCGGGTTTCCGGCCGGGCGGGACGAGTACAATCCATGGAAAAAATACGGAGCATCCATGGACGAACCCGACCGTTATACGACGGCGAATCTGCCGGTCCATCTGTTGCGGTGCCTCGCGGAGACAAGCAAGGAACTGGGCATCGACCCCACGCGGCTGTGCCTCGGGCTCGGCTTCGACGTCGCGGACCTGTCGAATCCGTCTTGCCGGATTTCCTTGCGCCAGGCGAGCACGATGATCCGCCGCGCGCTCGAGATGGCGCCGGGGCGGGCGCTCGGCCTCGAACTCGGCACGAGCGAGACGATCGCGTCGATCGGCCTGGTCGGCTACGCGATGCTGACGAGCCCGACGCTGAAGGACGCAATCGCGGTCGGGATGGAACTGCAGCGCCACACGGGGCCGCTGTTGCGCTTCGACGTGACGTCGGATGCACGCACGCTGTCGATCCGCGCGACCAACGTCTTCCTCGAACCCGACATCGAGGCGTTCCTCGTCGAGGAAGCGTTCGGCAGCTTCATGAAGATCGGGCGCTCGCTCGTCGGCCCCGCGTTCCAGCCGAAGGGCGTCGATCTCAGCTACCCGCCGCCGGCCTATGCGGAGCAATACGCGCGTGTGTTCCCGTGCCCGGTGCGGTTCGAACAGGAGCAGAACCTGTTCTCGTGCGACGCGGCGCTCGGCAACCGTCCGATCGCGACACACGATCCGCTCGCGCATCGCCAGACGCTCGAATTCCTGCAGGACGCGCTGCCGCCCGAACCCGAAGGCACCGAATTTCTCGAATCGATCGAACGGATCATGCGGCGCGACCTGCGGCACGCGCCGTCGCTCGCGGCGATCGCCGCGCAGCTGTGCATGAGCGAGCGCACACTCCGGCGGCGGCTTGCCGATCAGGGCGTGTCGTATCAGACGGTGATCGACACGATCCGCCGCAAGCGCGCATTCACGCTGCTGAGCAACCCGCGGCTGTCGATCGAGGACGTCGCGCACGAAGTCGGGTTCAGCGACGCGCACAACTTCCGGCGCGCGTTCAAGCGGTGGACGGGGCATGGGCCGAGAGAGGGACAGCGCACGCCCGCTTGAACGTCACGCGTGGCTGCGCGGGCCCCCTCCGATCGTTCTGTATCGGAGCGGCCCGCACCGATCACGGCATCTGCTCACCCAGGCGAAGCTGGTTCGTCACCTGCGTCACCCCGTCGACTTGCCGGGCCGCCTCCACGGCCATCGCGGCCTGCTGACCGTCGCTCACGCCACCGCGCAGCGTCACGACGCCGCTCCGGACGCGCACCATGATGCGCGTCGCATTCAGCCCGCGCGTGCGAGCGAGTGCGGCGCTGACACGACGCGTCAGGCGCCGGTCTTCGGCCCGCCGCGCGTTGTCCGCCGATACCCCGCTGGCAACGGTTGTCGACGCCGGATCCGATGCCGCTCGCGCGGCGCCGGCGACGGCCACGATGCCGAGTGCCACGACGATCGCGCCCCATCCACGTTGCAATGCTTTCATTGAGTCTCCCTTCACATACGGAAAATGACGGCGACCGACGCTCAGAACTTCGTCATCAGGCCAATCGATGCCCCCGTCATCCCGCTGCCGCCCGACCGCAAGCCGATGGCCGCGATATTGGTCGGATCGGTGCGGTACGCACCGGAGAAGCCGTTTCGATCGAACTCCGCATAGATCTCGGTGCGCTTCGACAGGAAGTATTCGACGACTGCGTACGTGGTGAGCTTGTGCCCGTCCGCGTCGCGCCGGTTGCCGAGATTGCTGCCGATGTCGTCGTACATGCCGGCCGTGAACTGCAGGAACGGTGTGGCCTGATAGACGACACCCAGCGCGGGAATCTTGTCGCGGCGATGCGGCCGATTCGCGTTCGCGCTCGATACGTCGAGGGCCGAGTAGCTCGCATAGAGCCGGCCGGCACCGATCTGCCAGGTCCCGCCCGCCATCCAGGTCTGCGCGTACTGCGTCGCGTCGGCGCTGTACGTCTTCGCGTAGGACGCGCCGCCGAGCACCGTCTGGTACTGGTACATCGCCGCAGCAGAAAAATTGGTTCCGGCGCGCATATTGCCCGCGACGCCGCCGGGCGAATAGCTCGCCGCGACACGCAGGCCGCCCAGTTCGCCGATGTACTTGATCGTGTTGTTGAAGCGGGAATCGAGCGTGAACGGATTGCCGCTCCACAGCACGCCGGGCTCGATGGCAAGCGACTGGCCGCGCCCGCCCGCCGGATCCACAATGATCCCGAAGTCGGTCGCCGCGTTGAACTGGCGCCCGAACGTCAGGCGCCCGAAGCCGCCCGTCACGCCCACGTACGCCGCCTGCGAAAACAGCGTGCCGGACGTCTTCAGTGCGCCGGTGCCGCTGCTGAAGGAACCATCGAGCACGAACAGCGCCTTGAACCCGCCGCCCAGGTCCTCCCTTCCCCGGATGCCGAAATCGTTGCCCGCGATCAGGTTGTTGTTGTACCCCACGGCGCCCCCGCCTTGCATGCCGTTGGTCCATCGAATCCCGCCGCCGATCTGCCCGTAGAGGGTCACGCTCGACTGCGCCATGCCGATGCCCGGCAATGCGCCGAGCAATGCCACCCATGCGAATGTCCTCATCCGTCTCCTCCTGCCAGTGCCTGGCCTTATGTGTTCGTCACCGCCTCACTTCATCATTCGCACACCGAAACGATTCACCGACAGCCACCGCGGGTTGCTACCGGTTACTGCCGGGATCGGCGTTCCGCACGTTCGCCGATTCCCGTCTTCCTGGATTACTCGGCGAGCTGCCCGACGTTCTGCACGAGCGAGCTGACGTATCCCGGCCCGCCCGCGCCGTCGTGCTCGACCTCGACATACCACGCGAGGTTGTAGCCCGCCCGCAGGTTCAGCGCGGCGTGCCACGCGCCGTCGCGCACCGCCATCGGCGTCGATTGCCACGTGGCGCTGCGCCAGTCCTGCGACACCGGATGAGACGCGTGGAACAGCCTGACACCCGACACCTGCTCCGGCTCGACGCGTGCGGCCACGTCCAGCCTTTCACCGGCAATCTCATGCCGGACCACCGGCGTGCCGGGAACGCGACGGCCGGCAAAGGTGCGGGCGAGCCACATCCGCCACGCCGCCAGATGCTTCGTGGAGACCCACGAATGACGCACGTTGTCGATAGCGAGATAGGCCTTGTCGCCCGCCATGTCGGTCATCATGCTGTTGGGCGCGCCGAGCGCGAAGAACTCGTCGTTCGTGCCGAGCGCGACGAGGTACGCAGCCTTGATCCGGTCACGCCACAGATACGGATCGAAATGCATCAGCATCTGGAAGCCGACCGGATTGTTGAGTGCACGCAGCATCGTCTCCGCCCCCTGGAAGCCAGGCCCGGCACGTGACTCCGACGGCCCGGCGACGTACGGCCCGAACTCGGCAAACTTCGTCGCAAGGTGATACAGGTTGTTTCCGCCGTGGTAGCCGCACACCATCACGCCTGCCACCCGGTCCGGATCCGCGCCCGACGCAATGGCCACGCCGACCCCGCGTTTCGAATGGCCGAGCAGGACGGCCCGCTTCGTCCCGATGCCCGCGAGCGAATGCAGCAGCGTGATGGCGCGCAGATATGCCTTGGCGATCGGGTAGTACCCGTTCCAGGTCAGGTCGCCGGTCTCCAGCATCTTCTTCAGCGCATAGCCGGTGAAATCCGATTCGTCGAGGCCGAACGGGCAATCGGCCGGATTCGCGAAGATCATGACCGGCATCCCGAAGTCGAGCGCGGTGCCTTCCGCGTATTCGCCCTCGGTATCGAGCGTCGAGCCGGGAATGACGCGCCGCGCCCACTCCCCGGGCTCGAAGGTCTGGCGTTCCGTGCCGATGATGCCCGCCGCGCCGTCGCCGTCGTAACCGTCAGGCACATAGATGCGGGCGGGATGCCGCCAGACGAGCCCATGCCATTGCTGGCTGGTGAAGGTCAGCTCGATGACGCGAACCCGGCGCCCGGCGCGATGCCGGCTCTCGCGCACGTCATCCGAGACGATCTCGGGCTGCAGCGTCGATTCGTCGAGCAATTCGGCTTGGTCGAAGAAGGGGGCCGGCCCCAGCACCGGCTTCGTGGCCGTGAAGGTCTGATTCATGAGCGTAGTTCCTGGTTGATGAGTGCCGCTTCGGCGGCCTTGGGGCGGATGACGCAGGCGAACAGCAGCACCACGGCGACGAGCGCGAGCGCGACGAGATAGAGCGCCGGGTCGAGGCTGCCTGCCCGCACGCGAATCGCGCCGAACAGCGCGGAACTCACGCCGGATGCCGCGCCCATGCTCGAGATCAGCGCGACGCCGGCGGCGGCGGCGTCGCGCGGCAACAGGCGCGTCGCGATCGCCCAGAGCACCGGATAGGCGGACGCGATGCCGCAGGTCGCGACGATGGCGCCGGCCATGACGCCGGGCAGCGCACCGTGCGAGACGGCCATCGTGCACAGTCCGGCAATGCCCGCGCCGACCGCGACGATGAAATGCACGTGACGCTCGCGGCGCCGGTCCGAACGACGGCCGTACCAGACCATCGCGATCGTGCCGGTCAGGTTCGGGATCACGACATACAGGCCGACGTGCTGCAGGTTCGTGACGCCGGTCGCCTCGATGATGGACGGCAGCCAGAAAATCAGCAAGTTGGTCGCGCACCCGAGCGAGAACGTCGTGAAGCCCAGCAGATAGACGCACGGCTCCCGCAGCGCGGCGCGCAATGGATGACCGGCGGCATGCGGACCCTCGGGCGCACCCAGTGCCTGCTGCACGATGCGGCGCTCGTCAGGCGACAGCCAGCGGGCCTGTTCGGGGCCTTCGGGCAGCACCCGGTACGCGAGCACGCCGAGCACGACGCTCGGCACGCCTTCCAGCAGCATCAGCCATTGCCAGCCGCCGAGGCCGGCCACGCCACCCATCGAGTTCAATACCCAGCCCGACACCGGCCCGGTCACGAGCCCGGCCGCGGCGGCGGCCGTCATGAACAGCGCAATGACCTTCGCGCGGCGCTCGGCTGGAAACCAGAACGTGAGATACACCACGACGCCGGGGAAGAATCCCGCCTCGAACGCGCCGAGCAGGAAGCGCAGCGTGTAGAACTGGGCAGGTGTCCTGACGAACATCGTCGCGGCCGCGACCAAGCCCCACAACACCATGATCCGCAGCAGGGTGCGACGCACGCCGACCCGCCGCAGCATCAGGTTGCTTGGCAGTTCGAACAGGAGGATCCCGACGAAGAACGCCGAAGCCGCGACCCCGTATACCGCGTCGGTGAATCCGAGCGCCCCCTGCATCTGCAGCTTCGCGAGGCCGATGTTGTTGCGATTGACGAACGCGGCCAGGTAACACAGGAACAATAGCGGCACGAGACGCCTCGTGATGCGCGCGTACACCCGATCCGCCTCACTGCGCGCGGCCGTGCCGCCGCCGTCCGTCGAGCATTCCGTTCCGGTGTTCATGCCGATGCCCCTCCGTCAGGACACGATGCGTGCACGCGGTAGCCCAAGCCCGGCGACAGCACGCTGCAGTCGCCGTCGGACAACATGACGGATTCGAGCGCGTCGTGGTTCATCGCGTCGTCGACGAACTCGACGATCGTGCGCACCTTCGCGCAGGCAACGCCGACGCCGGCGCACGCTTCCTCGAGATCGGCCGCGCGCCATTCGCGGATCGCGGTGGCCAGGGCGGTGCGCAACGCCGCCGGGTCGCTGGCGCGCAGGAACGCGGCCGGCCCGCCGGCATCGAGCGGCGGATCGAAATAGCGGGGATCGCGTGCGATGTCGGCGCGCCCCAGTACGCCGAGCGCGGCAGCCAGTTGCCGTGGTGTGTTGGCGCCCAGCGCGACCCAGCCGTCCCGGGTGGCGAACAGATCCGCCGCCGGACTGCCCGAGTAGCCCTGGTTGCCGACCCGTGGCGGCGCCACGCGGCCCGTGAGCGCCTGGCAGGCGAACGGATACATCAACTGCAACGCGGCGCCGGTCATCGACACGTCGAGATAGCGCCCGAGACCGGTTGTATCCCGCTCGCGCAGTGCGGCCAGGATCGCCATCGCGGCAACGAGCCCCGTCCCGGCATCGACCACCGGAAAGCCCGTCTTGACCGGCGGCTCGCCTTCGCGGCCGGCCATCAGCGTCATGCCCGTCGCAGCCTGGACGACGTGGTCGTAGGCGGGCCGGTCCCGCCATGAGCCGGCGTTGCCCCAGCCGCTGATCGCGCAATACACGAGCCCGGGATTCAGCGCGCGCAGCGGGCCATCGCCCAGACCGAAGCGGTCGAGCACGCCCGGTCGCAGGCTGTCGACCAGCACGTCGGCTTCGCGTGCGAGTTCGAGCGCCTGGTCGCGGTCGCCTGCGTCGCTGAGGTCCAGTTCGATGGAGCGCTTGCCGGCGTTCAGCGCAACGAAGCCCATCCGGCCATTGCCGCGGCGCATCACGTCGCCGCCGTTGCGATTCTCGACCTTGACGACCTCGGCGCCCAGTTGTGCCAGATGGAACGTCGCCAGCGGGCCCGCGATGACGTGCGTGAAATCCAGCACGCGAATCCCGGTGAGCGGTTTGAATGCCGTCATGTCCGCCCTCCCGTCGCCCCTTTCGCCCCTTTCGCTGCCGCCCGACGGCTCGGCGACCCGGCCGGCTGCCGTTGCCGGTTCCTTGCTTGCCCCAACCCCTTGCGCATGTCTCTCTCCATTAGGTCGAGTCGCTATTGTGGGTAGGTTGCGCTTTCATGAAAATTGAAGATTCATGAACCAGCCTTCCGAAAACATGAATCCTGACCTGATTTCCGGACGACGCAATGCAGGCAATTTCCTGCGGCTGCGGCACTTGCGCATGCTTGAGCTGGTCGCGGACGGCGGCTCGCTCGCCGCGGCCGCCCGCACGCTGCACCTGTCCCAGCCGGCGATCACGAAAATGCTGCAGGAGATGGAAGCGGTGTTCGGCACGATGCTCGTGACGCGCGGCGCACGCGGCGGACGGCTGACCGCCGACGGCGAAGCCGTCCTGCAGCGCCTGCGGATCGCACTCGCGCAATTCGACGTCGCGCTGGCCGGCGACGGCAACGACGAAGGCCGGCCGCTGCTGCGCATCGGCATGCTGCCCGTGGTCAGTGTCGCGCTGTTGCCGCAGATCATGCGGCACCTGACACGGGACGCTCCGGCGCCCCGGCTCACGGTCATGGAATCGAACGTCTCGGGGCTGCTGGACGCGCTGTCCGCCGGGCGGATCGACTGCATCATCAGTCGCCCCGACGCGGAAGCGTTATCGAAGCTCGACGGGCTCGATGTGACGATCCTGCCCGTGTACGAAGAACCGCTGGCGATCGCGTGCCCGCTCGCGCATCCGTTCGCCGATGCGCGACGCATCTCGACGGAGCAGTTGCAACGCGAAGCCTGGATCATCCCGCATGCCGGCACCGACACGCGCCGCGCCTTCGACGCGCTGTTCGTCGATCACGGCCTGATGCCCCCGCGCCCACTCGTCGAATCGATGTCGTTTCACACGAACCTGCAGATGGCCGACGCGCTCGGCGCATTGACCGTCGCGCCCCAGTCGGCCGTGCTGCACTACGCGCGCATGGGCGTGATCCGCAAGGTCGTCGGTTTTCCGGTCATGCCGGTGGGGGAGATCGCGCTGATCCATCTCGCGACGATGGCCGGCCTGCCCGCGCTGCAGCGATTTCGCGACGCGGTCGAAGCGGCCGCGCAAGCGCGTCGTTGATGCGCGGTTATCGCGGGGCGGCTTGCATCCGCGTCATCAAGAGGGCCACTCGATGTGCAGTCGGCTCACGCCGAAGTTGCCAAGGGTCGCTGCACACGCATCACTGCGCGTCGCCGATCCCGCCCATCAGCATCACCAGTTGCTCGCGCAGCCACCGGCTGCCCTGGTCCTGATCGGCGCTGCGATGCCAGTAGCAGAAGTATTCGAGGCCCGGCATCTCGAACGGCAGTTCGAGAATCCGCGCCGGATAGCGTTGCAGCAGCCGCAGCGGCGCGGTCAGCGCGAGATCGCCGCGCATCGCGATCAGCGGCGCGACCATGTAGTGCTGCACGCGCATCTGGATCGTGCGGCGCAGCCCGAGCCGCGTCAGCTCCGCGTCGACGTGCCCGCTGCCCTTGCGGCGGCTCGACACGTGGATGTGCCCCATCGCAAGGTAGTCGTCCATGGTGAGCGTGTCGCCCTTGAACGGGTGATCGTCGCGGATCATGCACGCATAGCGGTCGCGCACGAGCAGCGCCTGGTGCAGGTGCGGATCGCCGATCAGCGGCGCGTCGATCGCGAGGTCGACGGAGCCGTTCGCGAGCGCGGTCGCGACTTCGCGGCGGTCCATCGTGTAGCTGCGCACGTGCATGCCGGGCGCATGCGTCTGCAGCAGTTCGCCGAGCGCGGGCAGCAGCAGCGCCTCGGTCAGGTCGCTCATGCTCATCCGGAACACGCGCGTCGACGACGCCGGATCGAACACGTCGCCTTCGTGCGCGCTTGAATCGAGCAGCTGCATCGCCTCGCGCACGCGGCCGACGATGTTCTCGGCCAGCGGCGTGGGCATCATCCCGGCCGGCGTGCTGACGAACAGCGGATCGTTCAGGGTCTTGCGCAGCCGCGCCAGCGCGTTGCTGACGGCCGGCTGCGTGAGGTTCAGCACCTCGGCCGCGCGCGTCAGGTTGCGCTTGGTGTAGATCGCGTCGAATACGACGAACAGGTTCAGGTCAATCTTCGAAAGGCGCATCGCCGGATCTCCTTGCCGGCATCTTACGGCGTGCGCCTCTCGTTCGTCCACGGCCCTGCGCATCGTGGCGCGATGCTCAGCCGCGCAGCGGCGGCGTCAGGTACGCGGCCGTCGAATCCGGCTCGCCGTCCTTGATTTCCATCCGCGCGATCGCCTGCAGGTGCACCTCGTCCGGGCCGTCGGCGAAGCGCAGCGCGCGGCCCCAGGTCCAGTGGTCGGCGAGCGGCGTATCGGGGCTCAACCCCGCCGCGCCGAACACCTGCATCGCGCGGTCGCACACGTCCGTATAGACGGTCGGCACCAGCGCCTTGATCATCGAGATTTCCTTGCGGGCAGCCTTCGCGCCGACCTTGTCGATCATCCACGCGGCCTTCAGCACCAGCAAACGCGCCTGCTCGATCTCGATGCGCGAGCGTGCGATCCATTCGCCGACCGTGCCGTGCTTGTTCAACGGCTTGCCGAACGCGACGCGCGATTGCGCGCGGTCGACCATCAGCTCCAGCGCAAGCTCGGCCGCACCGATCGAGCGCATGCAGTGGTGGATGCGGCCCGGCCCGAGGCGGGCCTGCGCGAGCGCGAAGCCGCTGCCTTCCTCGCCGAGCAGGTTGCGCGCCGGCACGCGCACGTTGTCGAATGTGATCTCGCAGTGCCCTTCCGGCGCGTAGTGATTGACCACCGTGATGTTGCGCACGATCGTCACGCCCGGCGTGTCGCGCGGCACGAGGATCATGCTCTGCTGCTGGTGCGACGCGGCCTCGGGATCGGTCTTGCCCATCACGATGAAGATCTTGCAGTTCGGATGCGCGGCGTTCGTGATGAACCACTTGCGGCCGTTGATCACGTACTCGTCGCCCACGCGCTCGATGCGCGTCGTGATGTTGGTCGCATCCGACGACGCCACGTCGGGCTCCGTCATCGCGAACGCCGAGCGGATCTCGCCGCGCAAGAGCGGCTTCAGCCACTGTTCGCGCTGCTCGGGGGACGCGAACATGTGCAGCAGCTCCATGTTGCCGGTGTCCGGCGCGTTGCAGTTGAACACTTCCGACGCCCAGCCCACCCGCCCCATGATCTCGGCGAGCGGCGCATATTCGAGGTTCGTCAGGCCCATGCCGGGCTCGTCGTCCTTCAGGTGCGGCAGGAACAGGTTCCACAGCCCTTCCGCCTTCGCGCGTTCCTTCAGCTCCTCCATGAACGACACGGGATACTGGCCCGCATGCACTTCCTCGTTCCACTGGCGAATGCGCGGCACGATGTGCGCGTCCATGAATGCGCGCACGCGGCTGCGCAGTTCTTCCACTTTCGGGGTGTAGCCAAAATCCATGATCGACTCCTCGATTCCGTTCGTCCGGTTCGGTCAGAAGGCCGAGACACCGCCGTCGACGGCGACGGCCTGCCCGGTCAGATAAGTGTTTTCCTTCGCGCACAGCGTCAGCATCGTCGCGACGATTTCCTCGGGCCGGCCGAGCCGCTTCATCGGCGAGCCCTGCGCGAGAAAATCCTGGCGGTCGCCGATATCGCTGTCGGTGACCATCGGCGTCGTGCTGTAGAACGGGCATACCGCATTCACGCGGATGCCGTGGCGCGCGTATTCGATGGCCGCCGTCTTCGTGAGCCCGACCACCGCATGCTTGGACGCCGCGTAGGCCGCCAGCTTCGGCGCGCCGCCGAGCCCGGCCATCGACGCGACGTTCAAGATCACGCCCGAGCGCTGCGCGAGCATCTGGCGGATCTGGTGCTTCATCCCGAAGAACACACCCTTCGCGTTCACCGCGAAGCTCAGGTCGAGATCGGCTTCGTCGGTGTCGATCAGCGCCTTCATCGGCGGTGCGATGCCCGCGTTGTTGATGCCGACGTCGAGCCGGCCGAACCGCTCGGCGGCCGCCTGTACCAGCGCGGCCACCTCCGCCTCGACGCGCACGTCGCAGCGTTGCGCGATCACGTCGGCGCCGGCCGCGCGCAGCGGCGCGGCCACGCGTTCGAGCGCTTCGCCGTTCAGGTCGCCGAGCGCGATGCGCGCGCCCATCGCGGCCAGCTCGCTCGCGAGCACCGCGCCGAAGCCGCTCGCGGCGCCGGTGATCATCACGGCTTGCCCGGCATAGCTGTCGATCTTCATCGCGCGCTCAGATCGTCAGGCCGCCGTCGACGACGATGCATTCGCCGTTCGTGTAGCTCGCCGCGTCCGACACGAGATACAGCACCGTGCCGGCCATTTCGCGCGGCTCCGCGTGGCGGCGCAGCGGGATCTTCCCCATCCAGGTCTCGTAGATGTCCTTGTCGGCGAACAGCGCGCCCGCGAACTTCGTCTTCGTGAGACCCGGCAGCAGCGCGTTCACGCGGATGCCGAGCGGACCGCATTCCTTCGCGAACGCCTTCGTCATGTTGACGACCGCGGCCTTCGTGATCGAGTAGATGCCCTGCCGGTCGCCCGGCTGCAGCGCGTTCACCGACGCCGTGTTGACGATCGCACCGCCGCCGTGCGTCTTCATCAGCTTGCCGGCCTCGACCGACATGAAGAAGTAGCCGCGGATGTTCACGTCGACCGTCTTCTCGTACGCGGCGAGGTCGGTATCGAGGATGTGCCCGAAATACGGGTTCGCGGCCGCGTTGTTCACGAGGATGTCGAGACGGCCGTGCTTGCTGCGGATGTGCTCGAACGTCGCGGCGATATCCTCGAGCCGCCCGACGTGGCAGGCCAGCGCCTCGGCGCGGCCGCCTGCCGCGACGATCTCGTCGGCGACGGTCTGGCAGTCGGCGAGCTTGCGGCTCGACACGATCACGTGCGCGCCCTGCTCCGCGAGCAGTTTCGCGATTTCCTCGCCGATGCCGCGGCTCGCGCCCGTCACCAGGGCGATCTTGCCCGTCAGGTCGAACAGATTCGTTGCCATGTTGCTGTGCTCCTCCATTGATGTGGTGTCCTGCCCGGCCGCTTCAGCGATGCGCGTCGATCACGCCGACGGCCAGCTCGGCGAGCCGCCCGGCCATCGCGCCGACGCGCAGCGCCTGCTCGCTCGACGCATTGCCCTGCAGCGCGCGCGCCTTCACGCCCTGCGCGATCGACGCGAGCCGGAAGAAACTGAACGCGAGGTAGAAGTGCCAGTCGCGGATCGGCTCGATGCCGCGCAGTTCGCAATAGCGCGCGACGATCGCCGCTTCGTCCGGCACGCCGAGTTCGGCGCGATCCTGGCCCGCGAGCCCGCGCACCTGCCCGCCGGACGGTAGCCGCAGGCACATGCAGAGATACGCGAGATCGGCGAGCGGATTGCCGAGCGTCGACAGTTCCCAGTCGAGCACGGCCTGCACGCGGTAGCTGTCGCGCGCGAACATCAGGTTGTCGATCCGGAAATCGCCATGCACCAGCGTCGGCCGGCCCGTGTCCTCCGGGCACGCCTTCGGCAGCCAGTCGATCAGCGTTTCCATCGCGTCGAGGCGCTCGGTTTCCGCCGCGCGGTACTGCTTCGTCCACACGCCGATCTGGCGCTCGAAGTAGTTGCCGGGGCGGCCGTAGTCGGTGAGGCCCACTGCCTCGACATCGACGTCGTGCAACGCGGCCATCGTCTGCAGCAACGCGTCGTAGCAGGCCGCGCGATCGGCCTTCGGCAGTTCCGGCAGCGCGGGGTCCCAGAAGATCCGGCCGTCCTCGTAGCTCATCACGTAGAACAGGCTGCCGATCACGTCGCGGTCTTCGCAGAGGTGAACCGGATGCGCGACCGGCACCGCGGTGCCCGACAGCGCGGTGAGCACGCGGAATTCGCGGTCGACCGCATGGGCGGACTTCAGCAGTTCGCCCGGCGGCTGGCGGCGCAGCACGTAGCGGCCGCTCTTCGCGTGCAGCAGGAAAGTCGGATTCGACTGGCCGCCGGCAAACTTCTCCGTGTCGACCGGGCCTTCGAAGCCCGGCACGTGCGCTTCCAGATAGCGCGTGAGGCGGGCTACGTCGAGTTGCTGGGTAGGGTTCGTCATCGTCGCGATCGTTCGTGGGTCAGCCGTAGGTTCGCAGCGCGTGTCGTTCGGAATCCTCCAGATGCGGGATGCCGTTGAACGACGCGAGGTGGAACGCATCGGCGTTGAAGAAAAACTGCGAAAGACTGCTGTTGCGGATCTGCAGGTTCAGCGCGATCGCGCTCGACGGCGGGGCGGCCAGCACCTGCTGCACGGTGACCGCGATCGGCCCGCCGGAGCTCACCGCCAGCACGCGCTGGCCGCCGCCGTGGCGAATGGCCGCGCGGGCGTCGGCCACGCGCTGCTGGAAGTGCGCCCAGGTCTCGGGGGCCGAATCGCCGAGCTTGTCTTCCGACCAGAGCTGCAGCACCTGCCGCAGCGCGCGGAAATGCTCTTTCATCGAGCCGGCCGCGAGGCGGGCGATGTCGGGGTAGTCGTGCGCGGCGGCCGCGAACAGCCCGTGGAAGTCGTATTCGTTCAGGCCCGGGTGGCGGTCGACCGGCGCGCCTTCGCGGCCCATCCCGCGCAGGATCGCGTCGACCGTCTGCGCGTGGCGGTTCAGCGTGCCGCAGATCACGCGATCGAATGTGAGCGCTTGCTGCGCGAAGTATTCGCCGAGCCAGACGCCCTGCTGCTCGCCCGCCGCGGACAACCGGTCGTAGTCGTCCGTACCGAAGGACGCCTGCCCGTGCCGTACCAGAAATAGTTCAGCCATCGCATGCCCGCCAGATCAGAAGAATTCAGCATAGGGGGCGAGGACGCATTTTTAAACTTTATTTTCTGAATCCGGGGGTATTCATTCCGTGAATCCGCCCCCCTGCGGGCCTTGCCGCTGTTCGGCGCGCGCCGTCGCGGCACGCGCATTGCTCCCCTCACTCTCGGCGGGAGAACCGCGAAGTCCAATCCGTTCCAGGAGGGGTGCGATGCTCGGTACGATCCTTATCATCATTCTGATTCTCCTACTCATCGGTGCATTTCCTGCATGGCCCCACAGCCGAAGCTGGGGCTATTGGCCCTCGAGCACCGTCGGGCTGGTCGTCGTCATCGTCGTGATACTGGTGCTGATGGGCCAGATCTGACGCAGCCGCGCGCCAGCCGGGCAGGCAGAGGCCCGTTTGAAACAATCGCTGCCGGCCCGGCCGGAACGTGCGCATACCCGCACCGGGAGGGCCGGCAGTCGATTCACGGGCATGACGTCCATCGCACGTCATTGATCACCATGATCCGCGAGACAGCCACGCCATGACCTCCGACAGCGAAACGAAGCCGGACCAGGCGCCAGGTTTGGCCGGGGGTGCACGTTCGACAATCCGTCACGCGAGTGCGATATCCATCACGCCCGCATCCCGGCCGAACTCGAAATCGCAATCCACCCCGAGCATAGGTGAGTTGCGGCGGCCTCCGTTTCCACGGATCGAGAAGCGGTGTGCTACCGGATCGTGCGCTGCATGACGATCACGTCGCCGGAAAACCTCGGATTCACCGTGCGACGAATTTCATCGAAGCCTTCGCGCTGCCAGAAGGCCTGGGCGCGAGGATTGGTCGATATGACGGCCAGTTGCGCGGTGCGGTAGCCCCATTTCCTCGCCATGTCGACGAGCATCCCCAACGCGGCCTTGCCGTAACCGCGCCGCTGATGCGCTTCCGAGAGCAACAGCAGACCGATCCACAGGCAGTCGTCGTCCGGATAGGCCCGGATGACATCCGCGCAGCCGATCATGTGCTCGCCGACGCACAACCCGAACACCGATTTGTCGGCCGCCGCCTTGGCGGCTGGCTTGCCGTCGAAAAAATCGTCGACGTCTTCCTGGGTCGGCAAACGGCCTTCGACGCATTGCACGTACGAAGGCGCTTCGGTGAAGACACGCCAGACGTCGGCGCGGTCGCTGGCCGACTCGCCGGAAAGTGGGTGAAGGGTGAGCATCAGCATCGGATGGCCGCTGGAGACAGGAGAGCCGATTTTAGGGCGAACGGCATTCCTTACGCGTTACGCTTCCGGAACACACCGCAGCCCGCTTGCACCCAGCCTCCGCGCCCGCCGCTGCCCACCGCGCTCGACACGCGATGACCACCGCCCGACCTCTGCTCGACGGCGTTTCCCATGCGGTAGTATGGCGACTCGATGGAAACCCCGATGGACTCACACGAATGGCCCTGCCTGATCTCCCGCCCCCTTCCAGCGCCGGCCAGGACGCCCAGGCGCTCGTCCTGATCGCCGAAGACGAACCCGAGATCGCCGAGATCCTGACCGCCTATCTCGCGCGCGGCGGCCTGCGCACCGTGCACGCGGCCGACGGCCGCCGCGCGCTGGAACTGCACCTGCAGCTCAAGCCCGACCTCGTGCTGCTCGACGTGCAGATGCCGCACGTCGACGGCTGGAAGGTGCTCGCCGAAATCCGTCATCGCGGCGACACGCCCGTGATCATGCTGACCGCGCTCGACCAGGACATCGACAAGCTCACTGGCCTGCGCATCGGCGCCGACGACTACGTGGTGAAGCCGTTCAATCCCGCCGAAGTCGTCGCGCGTGCGCAGGCGGTGCTGCGCCGTTCGATGGCCGGCGCCCGCCAGGAAGAGCAGCGCGTGCTGCGGGTCGCGCCGTTCGAGATCGATCTCGAACGCCATGAAGCCACGCTCGAAGTGGGCAGCGAACGGCACACGCTCGTGCTGACGCTCACCGAGTTCAAGCTGCTCGCGCAGCTCGCGCGCGCGCCGCGGCGTGTGTTCAGCCGCGCCGAGCTGATGGCCACCTGCCTGCCGGAAGGCGACGCGCTGGAGCGCACGGTGGACAGCCACGTCAGCAAGCTGCGCAAGAAGCTGGACGACCTCGGCGTGCAGGGCGTACCCGTCAGCGTGCGCGGCGTCGGCTACAAGCTCTGGAGTTGACGTGAAGCTCGACGGCCTGAGCCGGCAGATCGCGCTGACGATGGCCGGGATGGTGTTCGGCGTGACGCTGCTGATGGTGCTCACCGCCATCCTCTTCTACTACGTCGCGTTCAATTACTGGCCCGCGCATTTCAACACGAAGAACTGGCTGCCGACCGCACCGGAATGGCTGTGGCTGATCGCGACTACGTCGGTCGGCCTCGCGCTGTCGGTCGCAGTCGCCGTCAATCTCGCGCGCCGCATCCTCGTGCCGCTCAATTCGGTCACGGACAGCATTCGCCGCGTCGCGCGCGGCGATCTCGACGCGCGTGCCGTGGCAGGCGACCGCTCGCTGCATGAAGCCGCGCTGCTCGCCGACCACTTCAACGCGCTCGCCGACGAGCTGAAGCGCGTGACCAACGAACAGGCGATCTGGAATGCCGCGATCGCGCACGAGCTGCGCACGCCCGTCACGGTGCTGCGCGGGCGCCTGCAGGGGCTCGCCGAAGGCGTGTTCAAGCCCGACGAAGCGCAGTTCCGCAGCCTGCTCACGCAGGTCGAAGGGCTGACGCGGCTGATCGAGGATCTGCGCGTGGTCAGCCTCGCGGATGGCGGCCACTTGAGCATCGAGATCCGCGACGCCGACCTTGCCGCCGACGTGCGCGCCGTGGTCGACGTGTTCGCCCATGCGCTGCAGGCCGCCGGCCAGCATCCGGTGCTCGATCTCGACCCGCGGCGCATGCGCTGCGACCCGGTGCGGATTCGTCAGGCGCTGCTCGCGCTGCTGGAAAACGCACGCCGCCACGCGGTGCCCGGCGCGATCCGGATCCAGACGCGCATCGAAGATGGGATGTGCCGGCTGCGCGTCGAGGACGACGGCCCCGGCATCCCGGCCGATTTCGCGCCGCACGTGTTCAAGGCGTTTCGGCGCATCGACGAGTCGCAGCCCGGCGGCAGCGGCCTCGGGCTCGCCGTCGTCGCGGCGATCGCCCATGCGCACTACGGCGAAGCCGTCTGCGTGCCGACCGGCGCGGGCGGCACGCGGTTCGAAGTACAGTGGCCCGAGAATCTCGCGCCGACGGCGGAACACGCGCGCTTCCCGGCCTAGTAAATGACCTGACATCCATCGAGTTCCATCAAGGAACGCAAATACCCTTGATACCCGCACGAATCCTAGGTTTCTCGCATATCAAGTTCGCGACCTGTAGCTGGCGATATTTCCAACAGGCGGCATGGTCTAGCGCTACCGCTACAGACTGACCGGCAAATACGAGAAGCTCACGCTGGACAAGTACCCAGCGCTTACGCTCAAGCCCTCAAGACTCATGCGCGATGGCGCATCGCAAATGGCAACAGTTGGCGAGTCGTCCGCACAGAAAAAACAGCGCGCCAAGGTCGCCGGCCCGGAAAGCACCACATTGAATCAGTTTGCCGAACGATACTTCAAGGAGATTCAGCGGCGCGACCGCAAGAACACTACGATGTCGCGCCGCTAGTTCGACTCAATATGGGCCGATAGGAAAACTGATGTTCGGATGCAATCAAACGTCAGCGCACTCATGTCGAAACCAGCATGCAGAAAATAACGATCAACAAAAAACGATATTCGTACGAAAAACTGGCGAATCCCGTATTTTTTCATACGCATCCCATATTCAAGCGCCCATCAAATGTGACAACCTAAATCCGCAATACTCGCCAAAACGACTTGCACTCAGAAATCTGGCTAGTGGCTACGGCGGAGATTTTTCTCAATAATTGGAGATTCATCGATGAACATGCGCGCAAACATAAACGGAAAATCTCAGATCGTAGTTGGAGATCTTACGCCCCATGGAGGGGTCACCATCTCCTGAAATCCTTTCCATACTTGGAATGACATTCCCACTGTGCGAATCGGCGACATTGTCACATGCCCAGAATGTTCGCCCCACATTTTCAAGGTCGCTCAAGGAGTGGCAAGCTTCACCGACAATGAGTTACCAGTGGCTACAGAAGACCACCTACAACTTGCGGCGCGAAGCTCATTGCACGCGCTGCTCCTGCTAGCCCGGCAATTGCCCATACCGCCTTTGTAAGCGGTTCGGGATACGACGAACAATTCATCTTGCACGATCTGGACAGCAATCCAATTCCGGATATGCCATATAAAATCACACAGCAGGCTGTTATTTATTGGAGAGATTTTTGAAATACAACAAAAAAAACTACAAGAGGAAAATCAAATTGACGACCAATATTGAACAAGCAACCAAGACAGAGGAGAAGGGGAAGAAATACTTCCTCGAAGGTCGTTACCCGCTCTTGAGCCATGTTCCGACGAGACAATCCGCGCCGTATAGATAGATGCTAGACTGCGCTCAGCCCGAGATTTTTCACCATTTGAATGGTGGATTATTTCCCCAAAATATACAGCCAAGAATATGGCAAATGTCAAAAGACTGCCTTACTACGAAATCAGTCCTGCGGTGCTTCCCTTTGCTACGGCGACGTGGAAAGCTCATGTTGGTTCGCAAGGATGTGTGCCTATCAACACGCCTCAATGCATCTCATACGCTCGGCTTGCGCCAGGTGAAGCCCCCCCACCACCGCCACCTAAGCCCACCCCTGAACAGGTCGAGGCTGAGGCTGCGTTCAAGAAGCTGCTTGCGGCACAACCCAAAGCATCTCCCAAGCCTCCTGCACCTCCCAAAGAGGCTGCTGATGCTGAGGATCATGACAAGATTCCTGAGTTTGACTTGCAGGATGTCCCTGTTGGTATGGAAAAAATGGGTTGGTTCATGGCGGCCAAACTTGCCAGAAGATGGTTTGCCGGTCCCAGTCATATCTACAACGACAAACCTGACTCCGAACAGCCTTTAGATGACATCAGCATCACGCTTAACTGGGCGTTGAAGTATGGCAAGGTAAAAAGCAGATTAAATGAGTTATTTTCAAAAGACATTTATTCTGAAAAAGCACTTGCCCTCATCAAAAAGAAAATTCTTCAGCACGTCACTACCGCGTTCACTGAAACAGCAAGCCAAAGTCCAAACCTCAGCTTCGACATAACCATTGGAACTGACATCAGGCAGTTTCATATAAATTGGCAAATTCAAAGGAAGAAGATCACTACCTTTGACACCCTTAGCGGAACCACCCTAACCGATCTATCAGCCACGCTGGGAAACTTCCTCATCTACGCTGCCATTGGTAGGGTTGAAGTCACGAATGAAAAATTCTTCAAATATGAAAAGCAATCCCACGAATACTGCATTGATTCAGTGGCGAAGCTTACCCATATTTACATCTACATAAAGGATAACTACTCATTCAATGACGACGACCCATCAAAGAGTCAATACCTCGGTCATTGGAATAAAGCAGGCATGATTACCTCATATTTAGAAGCAGCCAATGATTTACTCGGTCAAGTTAAGCCCGAGCTAAAAATTAGGATAAGCGGTGATAAAATTGAAGAGGATGAAATTGACTGGGACTACCTCTCAGTCAAGAAAGAGACCGATAAACCAGTTGATACACGCCGTGGATTTTTTGGGAAACTGGTAAAGAAAAACGTATACTGGCCCGTTTACAACCGAACCTATAATGAGTGGCGCTCGAAGCATAATAGAGGCGAAGATTTTATGATTTACAGTAAGCCTCAACTGTTCAAGCTCACGAAACCCATCACCATCAAACTGGGAACCATATGCCGTCCGTACGACAGTATTTCTATCGGTCAGTGAAAAATGTCTTTCTGATCGCCGGATCAATTGCTGCGCTGATTATTGCATACTTAGCCATCGATTGGCTTTTACCAAACAGCATGCACAATGGACTCGTCATCGCCTCTCTTTACTTCATCAAAGAGATCGGCGTTACAATTCTCTTTTTGATTGCACTGTTTTTTGGATACAGAGCATACCGCATTTATAAGACGGAAAAATCGTTCCCCCATGAACTTCTCAAGATGCTGCCAATCATCATTTTTTGGCTCGCCATTGTTATTTTTGGGGCAAACTTCTTTATGGGAAGCGACAGCTACAACTGCACAAAGCACAACTACAATCAGCAACTGAATGGTGGCATCAAAGAATTTCAAGGGGAAAAATATACTATCAACATCTGTGGAAGCGGGGTTAATAATAGCCACTTCCTCGGCGATAACATGGATTCCGTTCAATTGACCGTGCTCGATGCACAAGGTCAAGTTCAGGTCAAAAGGAATTACAAGGTCTTTTGGGATGGGCAGCCGGGTCATGAACCTCTGACCATCGGACCAAACAGCATTACCTACCAAGATGATGATAAGCAAGCGGACTATACGATCACCATGCCACCGACTTTAATCGAAAAACTCAAGGCGCGACTGCCATTTTAGAGTCGCTAACACAACCTGGACATGAGACTGCGAACGTCATATCGTCGCGGCATGGCGACACGCAAAATCAGTAGCGAGTTGTGGGCGACGCTGGAACCGTTGATTCCGAAGTTCACGCCACCTCCCAAGGGTGGACGGCGGCGCACGATCGATGATCGAGCAGCGCTGAACGGCATCCTGTATGTACTGCAGACCGGTATTCCTTGGGAAGACCTCCCTCAGGAGTTGGGCTTTGGCAGTGGTATGACGGGCTGGCGACGTCTACGAGATTGGCGGGACGCCGGCGTATGGGAGCGGCTGCATCTGGCGATGACATGAATCCATGTCCAAGTTTATGTCCAAGCGTCTAAATCGACATCGAGAAATCGCTTTAAATGCAATAGTGTAGGCGGCTTTCTCTTGCTTCTGCATCGAGACGCCGCACGCCTTTACGTCGTTAAACCATCACCCGCCCGGTTCGCGCCCGACCTGTTCGAGCGGCGGGTTGAACCCGAGCACCGTGTACTCCCGCACGGACACCGTTCCTTTCCCCGCCGCGCCCTGCACGACGACCGCGCGCACCGCACCGGCCCGGTCGAATGTCAGGCGGGTGCCGAGGGTCGCGTTGCGCAGCGCCTCCAGTTCCTCGATGCGCGCGATCGCCAGCTTGCGCACCGCGCCGGACACGTACACCGGCAGGAACACCAGCGCGATGAAGATCGACACCGCGTCCTTCCAGGCGGTGTCCAGCACCGGCTGCCCCGACAGCACGAGTGACAGCGAGGTCGCCGCGACGAAGATCGCGAGCACGGTCGCGCCCACGCCGAGCGACGAGAACCGCTCGGACGCCTTCTTCATGCGCGCCTTCACGAGCGCACGCGTGGTCGCGGCGGGCACCAGCCATTCGCGCTGCGCGCCGTAGTACCCGGCGAAGCCGAGGAACAGCGTCGCGACGGCGCTGATGCCGATGGCGGTGTACAGCGCGTCGAACAGCATGCAGACGAATTCGAGCACGAACACGATCACCGGCGGCCACAGCAGCAGACGGAACGAATAGCCGTCGCGGCCGTGCCCGCGGATCCACCATTTCACCGGCGGCAGGTCCCAGAAGCGGCTCTCGCGGCGGAGTGAAAGTTCTTCGTCGTCGGTCAATTCTTCACCTGTGGTGCTCCGTTGCGTCGGGTTCGGCTGATGCAGATGATGCGGCTGATGCCGCTGAAACGGGAATGAATACCTGGGGTTATCGATTGATCCCAAAGATTCATTAGACAGTGTCTCCGCCGCCGCGCGATGCTGGCCCGGCCAGTGAACGCGGCGTCATTGTCACGCCGCGCACGAGAATGGAGTGAGACACATGCCTAACGACCACCGTCAACGGCGCCACACGCTGTGGCTGCTGTGCGCGCTTTCTTTCATCCTCTACGTCGACCGCGTCAACCTCGCGACCGCGGCCGGCGCGATCAAGGCCGAACTCGGCCTGTCGAATACCGAACTCGGCGTCGCATTCTCCGCGTTCGCGTATTCGTATGCAATCTGCCAGATCGGCGGCGGCTGGATCGCCGACCGGTTCGGCGCCCGCATCACGCTGATCGGCTGCGGGCTGATCTGGGTCGTGTCGACCTTCGCCACCGGGCTCGTGCACAGCCTCGGGCTGCTGTTCGCCGCGCGCCTGCTGCTCGGCATCGGCGAAGGCGCGACGCTGCCCGCCCAGGCCCGTGCGATCACCCACTGGTTCCCGCGCGAGCGGCGCGGCGTCGTGCAGGGCTTCACGCATTCGTTCTCGCGGCTCGGCAACGCGGTCACGCCGCCGATCGTCGCCGCGCTGATGACCTGGCTGTCGTGGCGCGCCGCGTTCTTCGTGATCGGCGCGGTCACGCTGGTGTGGCTCGCATGGTGGATCGTCGGCTTCCGCGAACATCCGCTCGGCGACGAAGCCGGCACCGGCCGCACGCGCACCGCCCGCCCTGCGCCGCCCGCCGGCCCGACGCCGTGGGGGCCGCTGTTCCGCCGGATGGCGCCGACCATCTTCGTCTACTTCTGCTACGGCTGGACCGCGTGGCTGTTCTTCACGTGGCTGCCGACGTTCTTCCTGAACGGCCAGGGCCTGAACCTGAAGTCGACCGCGCTGTTCGCGTCCGGCGTGTTCTTCGCGGGCGTGGTCGGCGACACGCTCGGCGGCTGGCTGTGCGACCGGATCTACCGGAAGACCGGCAACCTCGCGCTGTCGCGCCAGAGCGTGATCGTCGCGAGCTTCGTCGGCGCGCTCGTGTGCCTGCTGCCGCTCGCGGTCGTGCATTCGACGGCCGGCGTCGCGCTGTGCCTGTCGGGGTCGTTCCTGTGCCTCGAACTGACGATCGGGCCGATCTGGGCCGTGCCGAGCGACATCGCGCCGACCCACGCCGGCATCGCGAGCGGGATGATGAACGCGGGCTCCGCGATCTCGGGGATCCTGTCGCCGATCCTGTTCGGCTATCTCGTCGATCGCACGGGGAGCTGGACCGTGCCGTTCATCGGCTCGGTCGCGATGCTGCTGATCGGCATCGTCGCCGCGCTGCGGATTCGCCCGGATCGCTCGTTGGCGGAATCGAGGTCGGCGCTCGCTGACGCGCCTGCGGCGCCGTCGGTGCACTGAGGCGGGTCGTCGCGGTTTCGCCTGCGTCGGCCGTCTCGCCGGCATCGCAATCACGCTTCGTTGCGTTCCGCGATGGTGGTGCATGACCGACTCGGCTTGCGCGGTTAGCTTGGTTAGCTTGGTTAGCTTGGTTGGCTTGGTTGGCTTGGTTGGCTCGGTTAGCTCCGCTGATCCGGCTGGTTCGGCTGGTTCGGCTGGTTCGGCTGGTTCGGCTGGTTCGGCTGGTTCGGCTGGTTCGGCTGGTTCGGCTGATCCGGCTGATCCGGCTGGCTCGGCTGGCCGGGGTAGCGCGGCTGGCCAGGTTGACTCGGCCTGCTCGGCTGGTTCGGCCGGCTGGGCTGATTCGGCCAACGCGGCTGATTCGGCCACCTCGGCCGGCGCGGCTGGCTCGGCCGCCTTGGCTGGCAAACCGCGCCGTTACTCGCCGCCATCATCTCCGGCTCCTTCGCGGTGAAACAGCGCAAGAAACTGCTGCGCAGGGATACTCAGCGGCCGGTCGCGCCGCACAAGGCTGCCGTACGACGGCAGCTTCTGTTCGAGCGTGTAATCGATGATCGCGACGAGCCCGTGCTCCGCATTGCGCTGCGCCACCGTCAGCGGAATCACGCCAAGCATCGTCGAACGGTCGACGAGGTTCATCGTCGTCAGGATCGACCCCGTTTCGACCAGCCCACGCGGCATCGGCTGGTGCCGCGCGTTGAACTCGCGCTCGACGACCTCGCGCGCCGGGCTGCCTGCCGGCTGCAGGATCCACGTGTAATCGAGCAGCGCGTCGAACGCCACGGGCCCCGCGCCCGCGAGCGGATGGTCGCGGCCCGCGATGATCGCGAGCGCCTCGTCATCCACCACGCGGAAATCGCAATCGGTCCCGACGTGGCGCCCGATCACCACTTCGAGCACGCCTTCGCGCAGCTGCGGCATCAACCGGTCGCTCGTATCCACCGCGATGTCGATCGCCAGCAGCGGGTAACGCGCCTTCAACTGCACCAGCGCCTCGGTGAGCCGCCCCGGCGACGCCGCCATGATGCTGCCGATCGCCAGCCGCCCCGCGCTGCCGAGCTGCAGTTCGCCGAGCTCGCGGTTCAACGCCTCCACACTGCCGCGAATGCCGCGGAAATAGCCGAGCACGCGCTCGCCGGCCGGGTTCAGCACGAGCCCGCGCCCGACGCGATCGAACAGCCGCTGGCCGAGCGCGCTCTCCAGCTCGGCCAGCATCTTCGTCGCGGCCGGCTGCGTGAGGCCCATCTGGTCGGCCGCCGCGCGCAGCGTCGAGCATTCGTCCACGGCCAGCAGCAGCGCGATCTGCCGCATGCGCAGCCGGTTCAGCAGCTGCGGCGTCGAGTCTCGTCGGTCGATCGAGCCCATCTTTGATTACTCCAGGTTATCGATTCATCAAGAGTTTTCAATTTACCGACTCATTCCGTCTACCTAGCATGAACCCGATAGACAAACGGCCAAGCGCCGCCACCGGAGACACCGCATGAACACCCCCTCGCCCGCCGCCGCCCTGCCCGTCGTCGCGCTGACGCTCGGCGACCCCGCCGGCATCGGCGCCGAATTGATCGCGAAACTGCTCGCCCGCCCCGACGCCACTTCCCGCGCGAATCTCGTGCTGATCGGCGATCGCTGGCTGTGGGAAGCCGGCCAGCGCGTCGCGGGCGTGACGGTCGACGTCGAACCCGTCGAATCACTCGCCGCCGCGCGCGGCCGGCCGTCGACCGAACGCGCCGCGTTCGTCGCCCTCGACACGATCGATCCGGCCGACGTCACGGTCGGGCAGCCCGGCGCGGCCGGCGGGCGCTCGACGCTGACCGTGCTCGACCTGTGCCTTGACGCCGCGCTCGCGGGCGAGATCGACGCGATCTGCTTCGCGCCGCTGAACAAGTACGCGATGAAGCTCGGCGGGCTGAAGCACGAGGACGAGCTGCACCACTTCGCCGAAGCGCTCGGCGTGACCGGCTACTTCTGCGAATTCAACACGCTCGGCGAGCTGTGGACCGCGCGCATCTCGTCGCACATTCCGCTGAAGGATGCGCCGGGCTACCTGAGCATCGAGCGGATTGAACAGGCATCCGAACTGATCTACCGGTCGCTGCTCGCGAACGGCGTCGCCGCGCCGAAGGTGGCGATTGCCGCGTTCAACCCGCACGGCGGCGACGGCGGCAGCTGCGGCCGCGAGGAAGTCGACATCATCGAGCCGGCGGTGCGCAAGCTGCAGGCGCGCGACTGGCCGACCGACGCGCCGTTCCACGGCCCGTTCCCCGCCGACACGATCTTCCTGAAGGCGCAGGCCGGCGACTACCAGGCGATCGTCACGATGTACCACGACCAGGGGCAGATCGCGATCAAGCTGCTCGGCTTCTCGCGCGGCGTAACGGTGCAGGGCGGGCTGCCCGTGCCGATCACGACGCCCGCGCACGGCACCGCCTACGACATCGCGGGCCGCGGCACGGCCGACGTCGGCGCCACCTGGCAAGCGCTGCAGATCGCGTGCCGGATGGGCGCCGCGCGCCGCGCACAGCCCATTTCCGCCTGACCCGACGGCCCCGCCGGCCGACCGCTTCTCAACACGACAACATCACACCGAACTCCGGAGACACCCGATGAAGATCCGATCCGTGCGCGCCCGCGTCTTCCAGTGGAAAGGCAAAACCGTGCCGCCCCAGGGCAACTTCTGCTCGAACGCGATGGACCTGCTGTACGCGCCGCAGGAAACGATGAGCACGTTCCGCTTCCATTCATGGACGGTCGTCGAAGTCGAGACCGACGACGGCATCGTCGGCCTCGGCAACGTCGCGCTCGCGCCGCACGTCGCGAAGGTGATCATCGACCAGTACCTCGCGCCGCTCGTGATCGGCCAGGACCCTTGGGACTACGAATACCTGAACCAGCGGATGTACCGCGCGACCCACGCATGGGGCCGCAAGGGCATCGGCATGGCCGCGATCTCGGCGGTCGACATCGCGATCTGGGACATCCTCGGCAAGAGCGTCGGCAAGCCCGTGTTCAAGCTGCTCGGCGGCCGCACCAAGGAAAAGGTCCCCTGCTACTACTCGAAGCTCTACCGCACCGACCTGAAGGAGATGCAGGACGAGGCGCAGCGCTACCTAAAGGAAGGCTTCCGCGCGTTCAAGATGCGCTTCGGCTACGGGCCCGCGCACGGGCAGCAGGGCGTGACCGAGAACCTGAAGTCGGTCGCGGCGATCCGCGAGGTGATCGGCTACGACAACGACCTGATGCTCGAGTGCTACATGGGCTGGAACCTCGAATACGCGAAACGCATCCTGCCGAAGCTCGAGAAATACCAGCCGCGCTGGCTGGAGGAACCGGTGATCGCCGACGACATCGACGGCTACGCGGAGCTGAACCAGCTCACGCGCATCCCGATCTCCGGCGGCGAGCACGAGTTCTCGCTGTACGGCTTCAAGCAGTTGCTCGATCGCAAGGCCGTGTCGGTCGTCCAGTACGACACGAACCGCGTCGGCGGGATCACGATGGCGCACAAGATCAACGCGCTGTGCGAGGCGTACAGCGTGCCGGTGATTCCGCATGCGGGCCAGATGCACAACTATCACCTGACGATGAGCACGCTCGCGTCGCCGATGAGCGAGTACTTCCCGATGTTCGACGTCGAGGTCGGCAACGAGCTGTTCTATTACATCTTCGACGGCGAGCCGGTGGCCGAGAACGGCTTCGTGCAACTGCGCGACGACGTGCCGGGCCTCGGCCTCACGCTGAAGACCGAATTCCTCGACCAGTTCGACATCGTCGAGTGAGGCCCGCCATGCACGCACGCTACCAGGGCGTCTTTCCGGTTGTGCCGACGATTTTCGACGCGACCGGCGCGCTCGATCTCGACGGCCAGCGCCGCTGCCTCGAATTCATGATCGATGCCGGCTCGCAGGGCCTCTGCATCCACGCGAACTACTCCGAGCAATTCGCGCTCGGCGACGACGAACGCGACCTGATCACGCGCGCCACGCTCGAGCACGTCGCAGGTCGCGTGCCGGTGATCGTCACGACGTCGCACTTCAGCGCGCGGATCTGCGCGGAACGTAACCGGCGCGCTCAAGCACTCGGCGCGGCGATGGTGATGGTGATGCCGCCGTATCACGGCGCGACGTTCCGCGTGCCGGAGGCGCAGGTGCGCGCGTTCTTCCGCGAAGCCGCCGACGGCCTCGACATTCCGCTGATGATCCAGGATGCGCCCGCGAGCGGCGTCGCGCTGTCCGCGCCGTTCCTCGCGTCGCTCGCCCGCGAGATCGACGCGGTGTCGTACTTCAAGATCGAGACGGCCGGCGCCGCGTCGAAGCTGCGCGAACTGATCGCGCTCGGCGGCGATGCGATCGAGGGGCCGTGGGACGGCGAGGAAGGCATCACGCTGCTCGCCGATCTCGATGCCGGCGCGACCGGCGCGATGACGGGCGGCGGCTATCCGGACGGGATTCGCCAAATCACCGACGCGTATTTCGCCGGCCGTCGCGACGAAGCGGTCGAACAGTACGCGCGCTGGCTGCCGCTGATCAACTACGAGAACCGTCAATCTGGATTCCTGACCGCGAAGGCGCTGATGCGCGAAGGCGGCGTGATCGCGTGCGACGCGCCGCGCGCACCGTGGCCCGAGCTGCATCCGCAGGTGCGCGCCGGCTTGCTCGACGCGGCGCGGCGGCTCGATCCGCTCGTGCTGCGCTGGGGGCGCTAGGCGCGAGGCACCCGGCATCGGTTCACCCGTGCAACGCCGCAAGGCGTTGCGCACCGGCGCGTCACGGCGTGACAGCGGTCCATCAGAAGACCGCCGCCGCCATTACCAAGATTGGAGACACCATGACCCTGTTGAACCCGGCCACCCCGGCCTACGAAGCCGGCGAAGCCATTCCGCGCCGCCGCTGGCTGCGCGTGATCCCGCCGCTGCTGCTCGCCTGCATCATTTCGTACATGGACCGCGTGAACATCGCGTTCGCGATGCCCGGCGGGATGAACGCCGATCTCGGCATGGACGCGACGATGGCCGGCCTCGCCGGCGGCATCTTCTTCTTCGGCTACCTGTTCCTGCAGATTCCTGGCGGCCGGCGCGCGGCGCTCGGCAGCGGCAAGACCTTCATCGCATGGTCGCTCGTGAGCTGGGCCGTGCTGTCGGTGCTGACCGGGCTCGTCACGCACACCTGGCAGTTGCTGACGCTGCGCTTCCTGCTCGGCGTGGCCGAGGGCGGGATGCTGCCGGTCGTGCTGACGATGGTCAGCCACTGGTTTCCCGACCGCGAGCGCGGCCGCGCGAATGCGATGGTCATCATGTTCGTGCCGCTCGCCGGCATGATCACCGCGCCGCTGTCCGGCTTCATCCTGGCCGCGTACGACTGGCATCACCTGTTCTTCAGTGCGGGCGCGCTGTCGCTGCTGTGCCTCGTCGTGTGGCTGATGTTCGCCGACGACGGCCCGGAGACCGCGCGCTGGGTGTCGCCGCGCGAGAAGGCCTACATCCTCGACGCGCTGCGCGAAGAACAGGAACGCAAGCGCGTGGCCGGCACGCCGGCGGCCGCGTCGTTCGGCGAGCTGCTGCGCAACCCGACGATCTGGCTGCTGATCGCCATCAACTTCTGCTATCAGGTGGGCATCTACGGCTATACGATGTGGTTGCCCACCCTGCTGAAAAACCTCACGCATACCGGGATGGGCAAGATCGGCCTGCTCGCGATGCTCCCGTATGTCGCGATGGTGATCGGCATGTTCGTCACGTCGTATTTGTCTGACCGAACCGGCAAGCGCCGCCTGTTCGTGCTGCTGCCGCTCGTCGGCTTCGCCGCATGCCTGGCGCTGTCGGTGCTCACGCATGCGTCGATGGCCGTGTCGTTCGCGTTCCTGATCGGCTGCGGCTTCTTCCTGCAGGCGGCCGCCGGCGTGTTCTGGGCGATTCCGCCGAAGCTCTGCAGCGTCGAGACGGCCGGCAGCGCGCGCGGCCTGATCAACGCGCTCGGCAATCTCGGCGGCTTCTGCGGCCCGTATGCGGTCGGCGTGCTGACCCAGCACGTGAGCGCGGCGGCCGGCGTGTACAGCCTCGCGATCACGCTCGCGGTGGCCGGCCTGCTCGCGCTGACGCTGCCGAAACGCTGCGAGGACTGACACCGGATACACGAATACGCAGGCTTGCTGACGAATCGACGGAGACCCCACCATGAACGACATCCTGTTGCTGGTGCAGAAATGCGCGCACACCTTCAGCTTCTACGACCTCGACACCAAGACCGCGCTCAAGCACGTCGTGCTGCCGAACTTCCCGCACGAGTTCACCGTCGACGTGAACGAGCGTTTTGCTTACGTCGGCATCTTCGGGATCGAGACCGCGTGGTCACGCGGCCATGACGGCGATCACCGGATCGCCGAGATCGATCTCGTCGAACGCACGCATACGCGCATGCTCGACCTGTGGCCGTACTACCGGCCGCACGGGATGGCGAGCGACCGAGACGGCCGGCTGTACGCGATGAGCGAGGCGCACGACATGCTGCTCGTGTTCGACGAGCCGACCCGACAGCCCGTGCCGAACATGGCCGTGCCGTCCGGCGGCGTGAAGACGCACCTCGTCACGCTCACGCGCGATGCGAGCCGCGCGTACGGCGTGCATCTGCTGTCGAATACGGTCACGCAATTCCATCCGCGCGACGCGACGGTCGCGCCGCGCGCGGTGATGCCCGGCCCGCGCCCCGAAGGCAATGCGCTGTCGAGCGACGAACGCACGCTGTTCGTCGCGAATCGCGGCGACGATACGCTGGTCGAGATCGACACCGACACGATGACCTGCGGCCGCCGCGTGAAGACGCGCAGCGATCCGAACCGCATCTACCGCACGAGTGCGCCCGACGGCCGTGACCTGCTGCTGCTGACCAATTCGGGCGAGCGGTCGATCTCCGTGTTCGATGCGCGGCAGCTCGAGGAGATCGAACGCATCGCGCTGCCGGCGAACCCGACCGCGCTGTCGTTCCATCCGTCGCGGCGCGTCGCGTACGTGTCGTTCCAGGACGACTACGTGCGCGAGCTCGATCTCGATACGTGGCGTTTCGTCGGCGCATTGGCAACGCTGCGCGAGCCCGATGCGTCGTACGTGCTCGCGGGAGCGCGCTGACATGCACGACGCGTCACCGCCCGACGGCATGCCGGATGCGCTCGTCGATGCACATCATCACCTGTGGCGACTCGATGCCGGTGCGCACTATCCGTGGCTGCAGGAGGACTACGATCCGGTGCGCTTCATGTTCGGCGACTACGCGGTGCTGTGCCGCGATTTCGGGGTGGACGCGCTCCGGCACGCGGCGCAGGGCGCACCGATCGTCGCGAGCGTGCACGTCGAGGCCGAACGTGCGCGTGATGAGGCGCTGGCGGAAACGCGCTGGCTGCATGAAGTCGCCGAGTCGCATGGGCTACCGTCGGCGGTCGTCGCGTGGGTCGACCTGCTCGCGGATGATGCGGATGAGCGGCTTGCCGAGCAGGCGGCGTGGCCACGCGTGCGTGGCGTGCGCTTCAAGCCGCGCGCCTCGGCCGCGCCGAACGTGTCAGTCGACGGACCGGGCACACTGCGCGATCCGCGCTGGCCGGCCGCGCTGGCGCGCCTCGCCGCGCATGGGCTGTGCTGGGATCTGCGCGTGCCGTTCTGGCATCTCGAGGAAGCGGCTTCGATGCTCGCCGATGCACCGGATGTCGACGTCGTGCTCGAACATGCAGGGCTGCCGTGGGATCGCTCGGACGCGGGCCTCGCGCGATGGCGACGCGGCATGGAGGCGCTTGCCGCGTCGCCGCGCGTGGCCGTGAAGATCTCCGAACTCGGCCTGCGCGACGCGGTGTGGAACGAAGCGGACAACGCACGGATCATCCGCGACACGATCGCGATCTTCGGCGCGCAGCGCTGCCTGTTCGCCAGCAACTTTCCGGTGGCGGGGCTGCGTGTGTCGTATCCCGCGCTGCTGCGCACGTTCGCTCGTGCGATGACGCATCTCGATGATGCCGAGCGCCGCGCGGTCTGGCATGACAACGCAGTGCGGGTGTACCGGATTGCGCTCGACGTGCCACACGGGCCGACGCGCGGATGAAGCCGCGCGCGCGACAAATGCACCGGCTCAAGCGCAATAAACAGGTAGGTGGAGAAAATTCGCGTGGCGTAATTGTGTTTCCGCCAGCGAAAAGGGCCGGTCAGTACATCGACCGGCCCTGCGATATACGATCACTGCCCCGCAGCAGCCTCGATCACGTCCGTGTCCCACTTCCCACGTCGCGTTGCCTCGGCCAGCATCCCCAAGGTCAGCGGCCGCCGCTCAGGGTGCCGGAGGCGCTTGACGAACAACCCGATAAGTGACGACAGCAGTTCCTGACCTTCGGGGCCAAAATAGCGCCGGTACGGGAATCCTTGGGCGTCGACGCCGAATGTCTCTGCCCACCTGTCGATGAACTCCACCCCATCGAGACCCGTGACGCCGAGATCCTGCTCAAGCCGGGATTCCGGCTGCAGGTTCAGCTTGCCACCGAGCAGCGGTCGACCGAGTTCTTCGCGTGTGAAGGCTTCCAGGCGTTCCCAGGTATCGTCTTTCATGGTTCAGAGCACCCGGTCCTCGGGCTTTACGAATCGGTTGTAGGTCGACACGGTGTTGCGCATGATCAGGTAGGCGTCGCGCGCCAGGAACACCTCACCCACGACGGGGATCGCCCGACCGACCCACGCGCCGAGGCGGCGAGTGAAGGCGATCCGAATACCGGACAAGCCGACACCCATGATCATCGGCAGGCGAAACGGCAACGTTTGAGGAAACAACTTCCGAGCTGCAAGGGAGGCGACGGACGTGCCCGGCGTAGCGCCAGCGAACTTGCCAGGGACGGGGACGTCGGCCTGACCGAGAAGCATCGCCGACGCAGCGGCGAGATCGTCCAGGCCGAGCTGCTTGCGTGTCTCGTCGAACGCGACCAAGGCGAACACGTCGACGGCCGCAAATCCCGCCAAGTGCCGTACGTGTACCTGTTTTCACTCTTTCATTTTTCTCCTGATCCAGCAAGGGCGCTGCTCTCTCAGCGGGTGCCCCTGCGAAGGCGACACTTTACCGCATCGCCTGAAACAGCCTGACCAGCCGGGTTCCCCGCCCACCACCACATTTTGTGCATCGCACGACCAACCCTGAGCAAAAAGTATCGGTTGGCGTTTTCTTTTGATGTGGTGCCCGCATCGCCCCCGTCACACCATTGTTCCTGCCGTCATCGACGGCATTCGAACAAGCAGAATCAAGGAGACACGGGTGAACAAGATGCGAATCGTCGCAGCCGGCCTGCTGCTCGGCGCCTGTCTGCCGGGCGTCGCGGCCGCGCAGGTCTGCAAGGTGCCGACCCTCCGGGTGCTCGCGCAGAAGAGTCTCGGCCTGTCGGTGATGGAGAAGTCGCTGGCCGACTACGAGAAGAAGAGCGGCACCAAGGTCGAGATCAGCTATTTCGGCGAAAACGACCGCCGCGCGAAGTCGCGGCTCGACGCGTCGACCGGCGCGGGTTCCTACCAGATCTACTACGTCGACGAGGCGAACGTCGCCGAATTCGCGTCGGCCAACTTCGTGCCGCTCCTCAAGTACTACCCGAAGGAATACGACTACGACGACTTCCTGCCCGGCCGCCGCGCGGTCGCGAGCTACAACGGCGTCGCGTACTTCGCGCCGCTGATCGGCGGCGGCGACTTCCTGTTCTACCGCCGCGACCTGCTCGACGCCGCGCACATCCCGGTGCCGAAGACGCTCGACCAGCTCGTCGCCGCGATCAAGAAGCTCAACGCGCCGCCGAAACTGTACGGCTGGGTCGCGCGCGGCCAGCGCGGCTCCGGAATGAACGTGTGGCGCTGGTCGCCGTTCATGCTCGGGATGGGCGGCGCGTGGACCGACAAGGGCGGCCAGCCCGCGTTCAATTCGCCGGCCGCCGTGAAGGCCACGCAGCTCTACAGCGACCTGTTCAAGTACGCGCCGCCGGGCGCGGCGACCTACGACTGGAGCAACGCGCTCGAAGCGTTCCGCTCGGGCAAGGTCGCGTTCATGATCGAGTCGACACCGTTCGCGGACTGGATGGAGGATGCGAGCAAGTCGAGCGTGGCCGGCAAGGTCGGCTACACGCGCCCGCCCGCACCGCTGCCGTCGGCCGCCTATGGCCACGGCTTCGCGATCTCGGCGGTCGGCGCGAAGGAAGACTGCACGCGGATGGCCGCCGGCCGCTTCATTGCGTGGGCGACCAGCAAGGACCAGGAGCAGGCGCGGCTGCGCAACGGCGTGTTCAGCGACTACAACCGGTCGAGCACGATCGCGAGCCCGTACTTCAAGCAGCACGTCGCGCCGCAGATCCAGGCCGGGCTGAACGACACCAACCCGGTCACGCAGGTGACGATCTGGCGCACGCCGCAGTGGCCGGATATCGGCGACAACCTCGGCATCGCGCTCGAGCAGGTGTTCACCGGCACGCAGACGGACGTGCGCGGCACGCTCGACGACGCAGACCAGTACGCGAAGGACGCGCTCGAACATGGCGCTCGCAAATGACGGCGCCGGCGGACGCGCGCTCGGCGTCCGTCCGGCCCCTGCCCCGCCTTCCGCACCGTCCGCCCGGCGCGGCCGCGCGCGCCGCGACCGCACGAGCCTGCCGTGGGTGTTCCTCGCACCGACGCTCGCGCTGCTCGCGGTCCTGAGCCTCGTCCCGACGGTCGCCGCGATCAATCTCGCGCTGCGCAACCGCGTGCTGCGCTATCCGGACAGCGAATACGTCGGCCTGCGCAACTTCATCCGGCTCGCGTCCGACCGGCGCTTCCTGAACGCGATCGAAGTGTCGGTGCTGTGGGAAGTCGTCACGGTGGCCGGCGCGGTGCTGGTCGGGATCGCGCTGGCCGTGTTCCTGTTCGAGCGCGTGCACGGCCGCTGGCGCCGCCTCGCGTCGCTGGTGCTGATCATGCCGGTGCTGCTGCCGCGCGTGTCGGCCGCGTTCATCTGGAAATTCATGTACGCGCCGCTCACCGGCATCCTGAGCTGGCTGCTCGGCATGCTCGGGATCGAGAACACCGCGTTCCTCGCCGATCCGCATCTCGCGCTGTACGCGGTCGCGCTGGTCGACGTGTGGCAATGGGGGCTGTTCTTCGCGGTCGTGATCCTGAAGCTGCTGGAGACGCTGCCGCCCGAGCCGCTCGAAGCCGCGCGGCTCGACTACGCGACCACGTGGCAGGTGCATGCATACATCACGTTGCCGATGCTGAAGGCGCCGCTCGTGAGCCTCGTGTTCATCAAGATGGTCGAATCGCTGCGCTCGTTCGACCTGATCTACGTGATGACCAAGGGCGGCCCCGGCATCGCGACCGAAACGCTCGACCTGTACGCGTACCAGCAGGGCATCGGCCTCGCCGGCAAGGTGTCCTATGCGTCGGGCATGGCCGTGCTGATGATGGTCGCGACCACGCTCGTCTTCACGCTCATCTGGAAGAGGGTCAACAAATGGGACGACTGATGGCCCGCCGCGGCACCGCCGCGACCGTTTCGACCGCAACGACTGTCGCGATCGCCGGCGCGATCCTGCTCGTCGCCGCGTTCCCGCTGTTCTGGGCCGTGCTCAATTCGCTCAAGCACCTGCTCGACATCGTCACGCCCGTGCCGCGCTTCATCTTCACGCCGACGCTCGCGAACTACGAGCAGGTGCTGTCGAGCCCCGAGGTGCTGATCGGGCTCGGCAACAGCATCGCGATCGTCGGCGCGGCCGTGCTGATCGGCGCGGTGCTCGGCGTGCCGGCCGCGTATGCGATCGCGCGTTACCCGATACGCGGCAAGCGCGACATCCAGTTCTTCCTGCTGTCGCTGCGCTTCCTGCCGCCGGTCGCGGTCGCGCTGCCGCTGATCGCGATCTGGGTCGATCTCGGGCTGTACGACACGAAGCTGTCGATGATCGTCACGTACCTGCTCGTCACGCTGTCGACCATCACGTGGCTGTCGATCCCCGTGTTCCGCCGGCTGCCGCGCGAGATCGAGGAAGCCGCCGCGCTCGACGGCTACGGCCCGTACGCGGTGTTCTGGCATATCGCGCTGCCGGTGTGCGCGAGCACGCTGCTCGGCGGCATCGTGTTCAGCTTCGTGCTGGTGTGGAACGAACTGATGATCGCGCTCGCGCTGACGTCGTCGCGCAGCGCGACGCTGCCGGTGGTCGCATCCGCGTTCACGTCGCTCGGCCAGGAAGTGCCATGGGGCGTGATCAACGCGTCGACGGTGCTGCTCGCGCTGCCGCCGCTCGTGTTCGTCGGCATGCTGAGCCGCCTGCTCAATTCGATGGTCAAGGGAAAATAAGGAGGATGTGTTGAAAGCACTCGTACTCGAACGCACGCGCGAGCTCGCGCTGCGCGACATCGACCTGCCGCAGGCGGTCGGCCCTGGCGACGTCCGGATCAAGGTGCATACGGTCGGCGTCTGCGGCAGCGACGTGCATTACTACGTTCACGGCGGCATCGGCCCGTTTCGCGTCGACGCGCCGATGGTGCTCGGCCACGAGGCGTCCGGCACCGTCGTCGAGACCGGCGCCGGCGTCACGCACCTGCGCGTCGGCGACCGCGTGTGCATGGAGCCCGGCGTGCCGCGCCTCGATTCGCCCGCGACGCTGCGCGGGCTCTATAACCTCGATCCCGACGTGCGCTTCTGGGCGACGCCGCCCATCCACGGCTGCCTGACGCCGTTCGTCGTGCATCCGGCCGCGTTCACGTACCGGCTGCCCGACAACGTCTCGTTCGCCGAAGGCGCGATCGTCGAGCCGCTGTCGATCGGCCTGCAGGCCGCGAAGAAGGCGGCGATGAAGCCGGGCGACCTCGCGGTCGTGATCGGCGCCGGCACGATCGGCGCGATGACGGCGCTCGCCGCGCTCGCCGGCGGCGCCGCGCGCGTGATCCTCGCCGACGTCGTGCCCGACAAGCTCGCGCTGTTCGCCGGCAACCGCGCCGTCACGACCGTCGACGTGCGCACGCAGTCGCTCGCCGACGTCGTGGCCGAAGCCACCGGCGGCTGGGGCGCGGACGTCGTGTTCGAGGCCAGCGGCAGCGCGAACGCGTATGCGGGCCTCGTCGACCTGATGTGCCCGGGCGGCTGCGCGGTGCTGATCGGGATGCCGGTCGCCCCGGTGCCGCTCGACGTGGTCGCGCTGCAGGCGAAGGAGGGCCGCATCGAATCGGTGTTCCGCTACGCGAACATCTTTCCACGCGCGCTCGCGCTGATCGCGTCCGGCGCGATCGACGTGAAGCCGTTCATCTCGCGCACGTTCCCGTTTTCCGAAGGCGTGCGCGCGTTCGAGGAAGCGGCGAGCGGCCACCCGCGCGACGTCAAGATTCAGATCGAAATGGATTGAGCCATGGCCCAGATCATCTGCAAGGCTTTGTCGAAGCACTACGACGGCGGCCCCGCCGTGCTGCACCCGCTCGACCTCGAGATCGCCGACGGCGAATTCATCGTGCTGCTCGGCCCGTCCGGCTGCGGCAAGTCGACGATGCTGCGGATGATCGCGGGCCTCGAGGCGATCACCGGCGGCGAGCTCGTGATCGGCGACGCGGTCGTCAACGACCTGCCGTCGCGCGAGCGCAATGTCGCGATGGTGTTCCAGAACTACGCGCTGTACCCGCACATGACGGTGTACGACAACATCGCGTTCGGCCTGCGGCGCCTGAAGGTGCCGGCCGACGAGATCGACCGCCGCGTGCGTGACGTCGCGCGCATCCTGAGCCTCGACGCGCTGCTCGACCGCCGCCCGCGCGCGATGTCGGGCGGCCAGCAGCAGCGTGCGGCGATCGCGCGCGCGATGATCAAGACGCCGGCCGTGTTCCTGTTCGACGAGCCGTTGTCGAACCTCGACGCGAAGCTGCGCACGCAGTTGCGCGGCGACATCAAGCGGCTGCATCGGCGCCTGAAGACGACCACGCTGTACGTCACGCACGACCAGCTGGAGGCGATGACGCTGGCCGACCGCGTCGTGCTGATGCGCGGCGGCCACATCGAGCAGATCGGCACGCCGGCCGAGCTGTACGGGCAGCCGCACACCGTGTTCGCCGCCGGCTTCGTCGGCACGCCCGC
Organism: Burkholderia sp. HI2500; assembly: GCF_002223055.1. Lineage (NCBI taxonomy): Bacteria > Pseudomonadati > Pseudomonadota > Betaproteobacteria > Burkholderiales > Burkholderiaceae > Burkholderia > Burkholderia sp. HI2500. The sequence continues at coordinate 2,681,868 of NZ_NKFL01000006.1, forward strand.
GATGAACTTCGCGGCGGGCACGATCGAGCGGGTCGGCGCGAACGTGCTGCTCGACTGCAACGGCGCGCGCTGGCCGCTCGCGTCGCCACGCTTCGCCCGGTTGCACGACGGCCAGCAGGTGAAGGCCGCGATCCGCCCGAACCACCTGCGGCTCGTCACCGAACCGGATCCGACCCCGGGCTCGCTCGCGCTGACCGGCACGGTCGAGCTCGTCGAGCTGCTCGGCGCCGAGGCGCTCGTCACGCTGGACTGGCGCGGCCAGCCGTGCGCGGCCCTCGTGCCGGCCCCGATGGCCCCGGCGCCGGGGGCCGTGGTAGCGTTCCGCTTCGACGAAGAAGCCCTGCATCTGTTCGACGCCGGCACCGAGCGCAACGTCACGCTGCCGGACGCGAACCCGATCGCGCACGCGGCGCCGCCGGCGGCCGCGACGCGCACCACGCCGCCCGCCGCGACGGGCTGGTCGATGTCCCGTTCGTAGCACGCCGGCACGCCTCCGACGGAGCACACGATGAACCCGGATCTCGAGATCGTTCCCACCCACCGCGACGAATCGTTCCGCGCGTGGGTCCACGACTATCCGCACTCGGTCGCGAAGTGGCACTTTCATCCCGAGTACGAGATTCATCTGATCCAGTCGTCGCACGGCAAGATGTTCGTCGGCGATCACATCGGCGATTTCGGCCCCGGCAACCTGATCGTCACCGGGCCGAACCTGCCGCACAACTGGGTCAGCGAACTCGCCGACGGCGAACGCGTGCCGTCGCGCGACGTCGTGCTGCAGTTCTCGCGCGACGCGATCGAGAAGATGGTCGGCGCGTTCAGCGAGCTGCAGCCGGTGATCGAGCTGATCGACGACGCGGCGCGCGGCGTGCAGTTTCCCGACCGCGTCGGCCGCGACGTCGCGCCGCTGATGCTCGAACTCGCGAACGCGCACGGCTGCCGGCGCATCGAGATCCTGATGTCGCTGTTCGACCGGCTGTCGTCGTGCCGCGAACGGCGCGTGCTCGCCGGCCCCGGCTACCGCAGCGACGCGCAGCACTACATGTCGTCGACCATCAACCAGGTGCTGTCGTACCTGCAGCAGAACCTGCCCGGCATGCTGCGCGAGACCGACGTCGCCGCGTTCGCCGGGATGAGCGTCAGCACCTTCACGCGGTTTTTCCGCCGCCATACCGGCTCGTCGTTCGTGCGCTACCTGAACCGGCTGCGCATCAACGAGGCCTGCGAGCTGCTGATGTTTTCCGACCTGACGGTGACCGACATCTGCTACCGGGTTGGCTTCAACAACCTGTCGAATTTCAACCGTCAGTTTCTCGCGATGAAGCAGGTGCCGCCGTCGAGGTTCCGCGCGCTGCACCGGCTCAACGAACCGCACGGCCGCGACGACGCGCCGCCCCCGCGACGCACGCCGCCGCGCGCCCCAGACAGGATGCTTCACACGTGACATTTCTCGGCATCGATCTCGGCACATCCGAGGTCAAGGTACTCCTCACCGATTCCCGTTCGGCCCCGCTCGCGACCGGCTCGGCCGCGCTGTCGATCAGCCGCCCGCATCCGCACTGGTCGGAACAGAGCCCGCAGGCGTGGTGGCACGCGATGCTCGACGCGATCGCGGCGGTGCGCGCCGCACACCCGGCCGGCTTCGCCGCGATGCGCGGCATCGCGCTCTCGGGGCAGATGCACGGCGCGACGCTGATCGATCGCGCGGACCAGGTGCTGCGCCCCGCGATCCTGTGGAACGACACGCGCGCCGGCACCGAATGCGTCGAACTCGAGGCGCTGGTGCCGGAATCGCGCGCGATCACCGGCAACATGGCGATGCCCGGCTTCACCGCGCCGAAGCTGCTGTGGCTCGCGAAATACGAGCCCGCCGTGTTCCGCGCGGTGCACAAGGTGCTGCTGCCGAAGGACTACCTGATCTGGCGCCTGTCCGGCGAATTCGTGTCCGAGATGTCCGACGCGTCGGGCACGCTGTGGCTCGACTGCGCACGCCGCGACTGGTCCGACCGGATGCTCGCCGCGACCGAGCTGACGCGCGCGCAGATGCCACGCCTCGTCGAAGGCAACGCGCCCGCCGCGCAGCTGCGCGACACGCTGCGGCGCGAATGGGGCATCGCGGGGCCCGTGACGATCGCCGGCGGCGCCGGCGACAACGCGGCCTCCGCGATCGGCATGGGCGTGACGGGCGCCGGCAGCGGCTTCCTGTCGCTCGGCACGTCGGGCGTGCTGTTCGCCGGCAACGACCGTTTCGCGCCGAACCCGGACGCGGCCGTGCACGCGTTCTGCCACTGCGTCGAAGGGCGCTGGCACCAGATGAGCGTGATCCTGTCGGCCGCCGCGAGCCTCGACTGGCTCGCCCGCGCGCACGGCACCACCGCCGGCGTGCTCGCCGCGCGCGCCGAACGTGCAGAGCCGGCGCGTGCGCCGCTGTTCCTGCCGTATCTCGGTGGCGAGCGCACGCCGCACAACGACGCACACGCACGCGGCGTGTTCTTCGGGCTGTCCAACGAGCACGCCGCGGACGAGCTCGCTTATGCGGTGATGGAAGGCGTCGCGTTCGCGATGGCCGACGGCTACGAAGCGCTGCGCGCGGCCGGCACGACGCTCGACGCGGTGTCGTTCATCGGCGGCGGCTCGAAGAGCGCGTTCTGGGCGCGGCTGTGCGCGAATGCGACCGGGCTCGCGATGCAACGCCACGCGGACGGCGCGGTCGGTGCGGCACTCGGCGCGGCGCGGCTTGCACGCCTGGCCGCGACCGATGACACGCTCGCGGAAGTCTGCGTCGCGCCGCCCGTCACGGAGACGGTCGCGCCCGATGCCGCCATGGTCGATCTGCTGGCGGGGCGGCTGGCGCGGTATCGGCGGCTGTATCGCGCGCTGCGCGACGAATTCGCGGCGGCCGACTGACTGACGCGCGGCGCGGCCGGCGTCTTCGTCGATTCACGTCAACACGCGAACGCGCTTGACCCGGCCCTTGGGATCGCCTTTATGCTGGGCGCAACGAATCGACGACCCGAAGGTGACCCATGAGCGATGTCACGCGCGGCCTGAGCGCATCGGAAGCCGCAATGCGGCTTGGCGTATCGGCCAAGGCGCTGCGGCTGTACGAGCGGCAAGGACTGGTCACGCCCGGGCGAACGGTGGCCGGATACCGCGCCTACGGCCCGGACGATCTGGCGCGTGCGGCCGAAGTCGCGGCGCTTCGCGCGCTCGGCTTGAGCCTGGCCCAGGTCGCGAACGTGCTGGGCGGCGACGCCCGCAGCCTGAGCGACGCCCTGGCGACGCATGAAGCGGCGCTCGGGCGCGACATTCAGGATCTGGTCGGCAAGGTCGACAAGGTTCGCGCGATCCGCGCCGATCTTGCCCGCGGCCGCATGCCCGACGACGGCGAATTGACGCGCCTGCTCGCGCCGGCCGCCGCGGGCGTTGCGTTCAACCTCCCTTGGCCGTAGGACGGTGAATGGTTCGAATTTCGCGATATCCGTCCGTTGAACTACATCATCGGTTCGCTGGGCAGCGGCAAGACCCGTCTCGCGCATCGGCTCGCCGACGCGTTGCCCGGCGCGACGTTCATCGGGCTGGACCGGCTGGAAGACGACGGCGCGGCTGCCTTCGCCGCGTTGCGGGCCGATCCGGCGCTGAAGGCGCGGGTCGAACGCACGGCGGCATGGCTCGCGGATGAAGGCGCCACGGCGTCTGCGGCGCTGACCGTGCTGCTCGCCGGACTCGAGGCAGACGGCGTGGGTGCTTTGGTCGTGGACATGATCGAACAGGATCTCGACCAGCCGACGCAGGCAGCGCTGATTGTGTGCCTTCGGCAGCGTGCCAGAGCCGACGGCATGAGGCCGCTGTTCATGCTGACCCGCTCGTCGGCGATCCTGGACCTGTCGGCCGTCGGCCCCGACGAAGCGATCATTCTGTGTCCCGCGAACCATAGCCCGCCGGCCCGCGTCGCGCCGTACCCCGGCGCACCGGGATACGAAGCCGTGGCTACCTGTCTTGCGTCGCCTGCGACCCGAGCGCGGATCGCACGGCGACCGGAGGCGGGGTAGCGGCATCGCAATTTCGCTACAAATAACTCGTCGTAAACGATGCGAAAACCGCCGAAACACCATCTTGAAAATCGCCGGGAGCTTTGGGCGAAAGAAGTACGGACACGTCGGTGCGCGAGAAAAGTAAGCTTGTACGGTACTGCTCTATCCGCGCAACAACATCATATCTATGCGGTAGATTCCCCGGCTGGTTTGGTCCCGGCCGTGCTCCGACTGCAAATCCGGCGGCGCGAAGAATAACTTCGGCGTCGTCAAATGAACTTCCGAGCGGAATGTAGCGCACTGCGAGCCAAGTAATGTCCCCGGCTTTATCTATCTCTTGGGTCGAGCCGCTTTTGGGGACCTTCTGGTACGCCTTGTCGATTTCAATGCGAAACCTCTTTCCCAGTACTTCGAGGTCTTGCCAAGGGGATGCGAGCGACGCCCAAGGTGCGAGCGCAAAATAAAGCGGCACCCATAATCCCGCGTGTATCGCAGTGCGTCGTTGGGAGACCCGCTTCCGACTTTTTGCCATTGCCACTCCCGATTCGCAGGATCAGTCGCATCGCAACGCGGATGGTTCTCACCGGAACATCGCGGGCGATTGCGTTGGAGCATGCGTCCGTGGAGCCCTGGTGTCAACGTTCTAGCCCCAACTGTTGGAAGACCGCTTGTGGCCGAGAGCCGCCGCCGATGATGCGAACCAGGCCGGTTAAGTCAGCTCGGTCGAAAGGCGGAAAGCATGGTGCCAGCCACCCATGAGGCACGAACTCGGACGACGACATCACGGGGTGTTATCGACCATGCGTAGAACAGTCGCGGTAACTCTGTCACACAATCGCAAAATCGTGGCGCCAGCCGCACGTACTCCGGCGCCCCGCGGGTTCGTCATCCACCACACCCGGTTCACACACGAACGAGCCGATACAGGCGCCGCACCAGCGTCAACGCCTGCTGCGCCGACGTCAGGTTCGTGAAGCCGAGCAGCATGCCGGGTGGCATCCGGCCGCCCGGGCTCCAGTCGTTCAGCGGCTGAACGGACAAGCCCTGCAGGTCGGCCATGCGTGCGACGGCGCGATCGTCGACCGCCGTGCGCCAGTAGGCCACCACATGCAGGCCGCCCGCGCGGGGCGGAACGTGCAGCGCATCACCGAACACCTTACCCAACGCATCGATCAACCACTCGCGGCGGGTGGCATAAAGCGCACGCATTTTCTTCAGATGGCGCGCGAAATGCCCTTGCTCCATGAAATCGGCGACGACGGATTGCATCAGCATCTGGCCGCTACCGCCGAGCCAGCCGGCGGTGTCGCGAAAGGCCGCGACCTGCTCCTCCGGAACAACGAGATACCCCAGCCGCAAGCCCGGATACAGCACCTTGCTGAACGACCCGGTGTAAAGCACGCGCTGGTGGTGATCCAGGCTCTTGAGCGCGGGCAACGGGCGACCGTGGTATCGGAACTCGCTGTCGTAATCGTCCTCGACGATCCAGGCCCGCTGCTGCCTGGCCCAGTCGAGCAAGGCCAGGCGTCTCGGCAGCGACAGCGCGACACCGAGCGGGCTTTGATGGGTCGGCGTCACCACGGCAAAACGTGCATCGGCCGCCCGGCGCAGCCCCGTTTCCACGCACAGTCCGTCGTCGTCGACCGGCACGGACACGAGCCGCATCCCCGCGTGCTCGAGCAGGCGGCGTGCGTGGATATACCCGGGATCCTCGAACCAGCCGGCGTCGCCGGGGCGCAGCAAGGTCCGGCAGATCAGGTCCAGCGCACCGCGATACCCCGCGGTGATGAATATCTGCCCGGCCGAGCAGTCGATGCCGCGCGACACGCCGAGGTACGCGGACAGCGCACGCCTGAGCCCGTCATGCCCTTGCGGCGGCGCGTAGTCCAGCGACGGGGTCGCCATCGCCCGCACGTGACGGCCGGTGAGCCGTATCCACGGCATGCGCGGAAACGCATCGAGCGCGGGAATGCCCATCTGGAACGGCTTCGGCCCGCTCGCCGCCGGATCGCCGCGCGGCGGTTCGTCCGGCCGGGGCGCCATGGCGCGCGGCTGCCGGCCATCCGGCAGTTGGGGCGACACGACGGTGCCGGCCGGCCCATGTGCGACCAGGTACCCTTCGCCGATGAGGATCTGATAGGCCGCTTCGACGGTGCCGCGTGCCAGATTGAGTTCGCTGGCCAAGCTCCGTACCGACGGCACGCGCTTGCCCGGCGCCAGCTTGCCCGTCTCGATCGCCTCGCGGAAGCGCCGGACCAGTTGCCGATAGACCGGCATGTCGAGATGACGGTCCGGCATCAGATCGTCGAATTTCATGTCCCAGTCAAATAGTCACTTTTTGGACCTTCAGGATACGCCATCCGATTCGTACAGTAACGACGTTACCGTGGAGCAATCGTGATGCCAGAGATCCATTTGAAACGCGCCGTGACGGACGCGGATTACCGGTCGACGTTCGACGTGATGCGTGAACTACGCCCGCACCTGACCGATGTCGATGCGTTCGTGCGGCAGATGCACCGCCAGGCCGAACAAGGCTATGTGCTGCTGACCGCACGGCACGGCAGCCCGGACGGCGCGGTCGTCGCGCTGGCGGGATACCGTCACCTCGAAAACACGCTGTACGGGCGCTTCGTCTATGTCGACGATCTGGTCGCGACCGAACACGCGCGCAATCAACGGCTGGGCGAGCGGCTGCTCGATGCGGTGCGCGACGACGCGCGGCAACACGGCTGCCTGCAGCTGGTACTCGATACCGGGCTCTCCAACGCGCTTGCGCAGCGTTTCTATTTCCGCCAGGGGCTGCTGTCCCGCGGCGTGCATTTCAGTCAGTCACTACAGGCGCTCTGATGAACAACCTTCTTTTTGTCGATGCCAGTCCGCATGGCAGTCATTCGCTGGGCGCACGCATTGCGCACGAAGCCATCGCGCAATGGCGGGCGGCCCGCCCCGATGCGCGGGTCGTGTCGCGCAGCCTCGGTCAACCCGGATTGCCTTCGCTATCGGCCGACTATGCGCATGCGGTAGTCGCGAGGCAGCCGGATGCCGATCCCGTACTGGCGTACTCCGAACAACTGATCGCGGAGGTGGAACACAGCGACGGCGTGTTGATCAGCACACCGATGCACAACTTCACGGTACCTGCCGCGCTGAAGCTGTGGATCGATTTCGTGCTGCGTATCGGCCGCACGTTCACGGCCACGCCGGAAGGCAAGTTCGGCCTGCTCGCCGATCGCCCCGTGCTCGTGCTGGTACGCTCGGGCGGCATCTGCACCGGCGCAGCGGCACGGCAGCCCGATTTCCTGACCCCGTACCTGAAGCAGGTGCTGGCCGTCATCGGCCTGTCGACGGTCGATTTCATCTACCTCGAAGGCATTGCGCCGAGCGACGCCGCCATCGATGCGGTACGCGGCCAGTTGGCCGCATCGAACCTGCTGGCGCGACGCGCGACGGAAACGGAAACGGCATGAATTCGCCACGCCGCGGTACGCATGCAAGACCCGATGCGTACCGGGGGCAGCGAATATCGCGCATCCCGCGCCGCGCACGTCGCCCGTCAGGATGCCAGCCGTCCCATCCGGCGCGCCATCGCCGGGCTCACCGCATGCACCTGGTCGAACCCGAAGAAGTCGAGCACGTGGCGCGCGACGTCGTCGCGATCGTTGTCCGCGCAGATCATGTGATAGCTGTTCTCGAGCACGATCCCGCGCGCATCGGGCATTGTCTCGAGCAGGAAATCGGCCGAGCGCAGGCTCGTCAGTTCGTCCTCGCGCGCATGCAGCACGAGCGTCGGGCACGGCGTGCCGGCCGCGGCCTCGAGCGCCCAGTCGCGCATCCGGTCGACCTGCCGCACGCATGCGAGCGGCACCCATGCGTAGTGGAAACTGTCCTCGCGCTCGAACTTCTTCTTCACGATCGCGCGGATCGTCGCGTTCTTGATGCCGAACGGCTCGCCTTCTTCCACACGCATCCGCTCCGCCACCCCCGGCACGCGGTACAGCACGTGCCGCAGCGCGCGGTACCACGGCGTCGACCACCCGTCGATGAACACCGGCGTGGCCAGCAACGCGAGCCGGCCGCGCGCATGCTGCACGCGGTGGCATAGCAGCAGCGCGACCAGCGCGCCCATGCACATGCCCGCGACATGCAGCGTGTCGTACTCGTTTTCGAGCACGCGATACTGCTCGGTCACCGCGTCGAGCCACGCCTCCGCGCGCACGCCGACCAGATCCTCGGGGCGCGTGCCGTGCCCCGGCAGCGTGATCATGTGCGTGTCGGCACCCGCGCGCCGCATCGCCTTGTGCAACGAACCGAGATCGTATTGCGTGCCGCCGAGCCCGTGGATCAGCAGGACGCCCGTGCGGCCCGTCATGACGTGCGTTCGCTCATTCGTCCGCCGCCGGCCACACGCGCTCGAGTTGCCAGACACCCGCCACCACCGTCACGTCGACATTCGAATCGAGCAGCGGCGCGCCATGATCGGTGATCGTCTGCGTGCCGCCGTCACGCTGCACGATGCGCAGCGACAGCGACGCGCGATCCTCGCCCGCGATCTCCGCATCCCAGTAGTCGCGCAGCGCATCGCGGTCGCCCGGCTGCACGCGTTCGAGCACGAGCGGCACGCTCGCGATCTGCGATGCATCCACGCCGACGCCGAACACGCGCTCGACGTCGCCGCTCCACTCGATCCGCCCCGACTCCGGATCGAGCACGTACGCGATCTGGCCGGCGCTCGCGAGCGCGAGCTCCATGTTGTTCTGCAGGACGGCCGCATGCTCGTGCACGCGTTCGCGCGTCGTCTTCAGCGTGCTCGCCGTCAGCACCAGCAGCGACGCGACCGCCAGATAAAGCTGCGCCTCGAGCAGCGCACTGCCGTAATGCTCGTGAAACGACGCGAACGGGCCGTCGCCCTGCGCGGTCTGCTCGATCACGATCAGCGCGAGCACCAGCACCGACGACGAGCCCGCGCGGCCGCCGAGCAGCAGCGTCACCGCGACGGTGAGGAACAACGGGATATACGTCAACGCGAAGCCCGCGCCGGTGCCGAATTTCCGCGACGTGTCGCCGTCGAAGATCACGAGCGCGACGCCCACGACCAGCACGAACGAGACCATGCCGAGCACGAGGTCGAAGCGCTCGTGATCGCCCGAGCGGTGCGCGCGAAAGCGCGACCATGATGCGAGCACCGGCGTGACCAGCAGCACGCCGACGAAATCGGACGCGGCCCACACCGACCACACGTCGAAGAACGGCGCGCCCTTGACCACCGTGTACCAGGCCGCGCCGCCGATCGCGCCGACCACGCCCGCGATCAGGCCGGCGAGGATCACCGAGCGCAGGAAATACAGCCCTTCGAGCGAGAAGCGCACGCGCTGGACGAGCCATACCGCGAGCGCGGCCGCGCCGACCTCGTCGACCGTGAACAGCACCGCGTTGACCAGGCTGGCCTGTTCGATGGCGCTCAGCGCGAGCTGCCCGACCAGGAACGCGCCGGCCAGCGTCAGCCATTCGCGCATCGGCCGCAGCATGAACGCGCCGACCGTCACGCCGGCCGGCAGCCAGATGTAGCCCGTCAGCCGGACGGGGCCGTTGAACCGGTGCGAGATGTAGCCGGTCGCGAGATACAGCGTCGCCCAGAGCAGCGCGGCGACGAGGCCCGGCCGCGATCGTTTGGTGTCCATCGAGAATCCCTGTGTGCTGCGCCCGCGGTCGGCAGGCGCGCGATGTGCGAATGATATGCGGACGGGGCGGGCCGGGGAATACCGGGGCCGGAAGCACTTGCGAGGCGCCGGCGCGCCCGCGCGCTGGCGGTTGTGACCGGGCCGGGATCGGAAAAGTTCGGCGTGTGCCGGGTACGGTCGGGACACGTCAGAACGTCGTCTTGGCCGGACGGCCAAAATCGCCCGCGGTCGGTGGATCGCATCTAGCATGAAAGATATTCGAAAGCATCTGCTTCAAGTATCGTCCACGTCATCCGCCCACTTTCCGCATGACCCTACGCCATGAAAACCGTACCGGCCCGGCCGATCCCGGCCCCCTCTGCGCCATGAGCCGTTTTCGCGCCACCTACGACGGGCTCGCGCTCGAATCGTCGGAAATGGACGTGCGCGAACTCGCGCCCGCGCTGCTCGCCATCGGGGATCTGCTCGACGCATCGACCCGCGCGCTGTGCGGCAATCAGGTGCGGCCGCGGGTGAACGTGCGCGGCAGCTTCAAGACCGGCAGTTTCGGCATCGACTTCACGCTCGCGACGTCACTGCTCGGCCGCATGCGCGACATGCTGAGCGGCAACGAAGGCACGGCGCTCGCCAATGCGGTCACGATCCTGACCGCGCTCGGCATCGCCGCGCCGAAGGCGGGAAAGGGGCTCTTCGCCGTCCTCAAATGGCTGCGCGGGCGCGAGATCCTGCAGGTGCAGATGCAGGACCACACCGCCATCCTGCACGTCGAAGGCGACACCCTCGAAATAGACCTGCCCGTCCTCACGCTGCTGCGCGACGTCGGCGTGCGCCATGCGACCGAGCAGGGTTCGCCCTTCGCGCGTGCCACCCCGAATGAACGCGCTCGCGTGATGGCAGACGCAATCCGCCTGCGCCCGGCGTCCGCTGCCGGCCTGCCATTCCTGCGGACGCTGCGCCGGCTCACGATGAACGCGCACCTGCAACGGGTCGGCACACCGACCGACGACACAGCGCACGACCACCTCATCCGCTGATGCGGTACACGCGCCGGCGCCCTTCACGCGTCGCCGGCCGACTCCTCGACGATCCAGTCCATGAACGCCTGCACTTCCGGTCGTTGCGTGGCACCGGGCCGCGTGACCGCGTAGTAGGCGAACCGCGCGGGCCACGGTAGATCCAGCACCTGCTCGAGTCGCCCCTCGGCAATTTCGGCACGGGCGTATTGCTCCGGCACCAGCGCCAGGCCCTGCCCGGCTTCCGCGGCGCGAATCAGCAGGAAGTCGTCCTCGAAGGCTGAGCCGCGCGCGGCACGCGGCTCGTCGGCCACACCGTGCGCGGCAAACCAGAGCGGCCAGTCGGCCCGGTCGGCGTCATGCAGCAGCGGATATTTCAGGCAATCGCCGGGCGCCTTCAACCCGGCGCGCTTCGGGATCAGCCCGCGACCGGCCACCGGCACCAGCACGGGCGCCATCAGCCGCTCGACGTCCAGCCCCGGGTAGTCGCCCAGGCCGTGACGCACAGCCACGTCCACGCGATCGCGTCGAAGGTCCGCCAGCGCGGACGTCGCCTCAACATGCACCTCGATATCCGGATGCCGCTGGTTGAAGCGCCCGAGGCGAGGGACCAGCCACGAGGCGGCGAAGGTCGCCACGGTGCTGACGGTCAGCGTCCGGCGCCCCTTGCTCGCTTCCAGCGTCTCCACCGCCGCGTCGATCCGCGCGAACGCATCACGCAACGACGGATGAACACTCGTGCCGGCTTCCGTCAGGCGCAGCCCTTGTCGCGTCCGCTCGAACAGCGTCACGCCGAGCCGGTCTTCCAGCAACCGGATCTGCTGGCTGATCGCGCCGGGCGTGACATGAAGCGCCTCGGCGGCAGCCTTGATGCTGCCGCGCTGGCCGACTTCGACAAAGGTACGCAGCGCCTGCAACGGGGGAACAGCGGTCATGGGATTTAGCCTGCCTAAACTCATCGGGCATAAATTATCGCTTTTCCCGTTGCAACGCGTAGCCGAACATTCCGCAAGCGCACACGAAACACGCGCGCCATCAGATTTAGTCCGTCTAAATCAAAACCGCCATGATCGATCCCGGCGTCGGCCGGTCGCCCGACAGCGTCAACGCAGCGACCGCGCGCCAGGACTCGCTCTTCCCGAACCGCCACACCGTCACTGACCATGCATGCCATGAATGCCTCGCAAGCGCCTACCGGCGCGGTGAATCCGGCCTTTTCCGCCCACCCCGGTTATCGGCGCATGTTCGCCGCGAACCAGCTGACCCTCGGCATCTTCCTGCCGCTGCGCGCCTACGACGGCGACATGCGCGTCCTGACCGGGCAGGCCGACCTCGTTACGGAAATCGACCGCCGCGGCTTTGCCGCCGTATGGGTACGCGACGTGCCGCTGTTCGACCCGTCGTTCGGCGATGCGGGGCAGGTCTTCGACCCGTTCACCTACCTGTCCTTCCTCGCCGCCCGAACCACGCGCATTGCGCTCGCCACCGGCAGCGCAATCTTTTCACTGCGCCATCCGATCGACCTGGCCAAGGGCGCGGCCACCATCGACCGGTTGTCGGGCGGCCGTCTCGTCATGGGCATCGCGTCCGGCGACCGGCCCATCGAGTTTCCCGCCTATGGGCTCTCGCATGCATCGCGCGGCGAACGGTTCGCGCACGCAGTCGCCTATTTCCGCAAACTGATGCGATCAGGAAACCTGACGATCGAATCACCGCTCGGCAGCTTCGACGGTGCGGAACTGCTCCCGAAGGCAACCACCGGCGCGGTACCGCTGATCGTCACCGGCGCATCGGGCCAGTCGCTCACGTGGATCGCCGAGCACGCGGACGGCTGGCTGACCTATCCCGGCGATTCGCACACCGGCGCCGGCCCGCTGCGACTCGCAGAAAAAATCCGCGCGTGGCGCGCACTGATTCCCGACGGTGGATTCCGGCCGCACATGACCAACGAATGGATCGACCTCGTGGACGATCCCGATCACCCGCGCACGCCGCTGCGCGGCGGGTTCATCCTGCGGACCGGCCGCAACGGGCTCATCGCGCTGCTGAACGAATGGCGCGAGGCGGGCGTGAATCATGTCGCGCTCGGTATCCAGTTCTCGCAACGGCCCGCGGCGGAGATCATCCAGGAACTGGCCGAGGAAGTACTGCCGCACTTTCCGTCCCATGACGGGCCGGCAGCGATCACGACGGCGTGGTAGCCGGGCGCGCGCCGGCCAGCACGGCGATCGGCTCCGGCCTGCGCCGGCAATCGGTCAATGCGGGCTGGCCGGCTGCGATCGCGCCCGCATGCCACCCGCGTCGGCCGCCCACCGACCTCAATCCACTCGCCGCCACACCGAGATCGGTATGTCGCCGTTCGCACGCGGCGGCACGCGGTAGCTCAGCTCGCTGTCCTTCAATTGATAGCTTCGCGTCTGCGTTTGCCCGATCCAGTTCGGGTACGACGAATTGACGATGTGAAACGCAAGCTTGTCTTTCGCGGGATCGACGGTCAGCGTGCCGTAGTGGGTGCTCGAGCCGAGCACGGCGTCACGGAATTCGTCCGGCGTGCCGGTCGCCTTGTCGTTCGACGCGAAGCGCGGGCGCTCCGACTTGAAGATCTGCAGCGAGTAATTCCCGTGCACGTCGATCAGCAGCAGCCCCTTCGGATCGGCGCCATAGTCGCGGCCAACCGTGCCGTCGGGATGCTGTACGTCCGCCGCGACCAGCGTCCATGTCCCCGCGAGCAACGGCGCGGCCGATGCGTCGCCGGGAATCATCGAAACGGCCAGCAGCATGCCGGGAAAGCCTTGGCGGAATATCGAGCGGATGTTCATTCACTGTCCTCGTGAGAAAGAAGGGAAGCAACCTCACGGGCATCCGCAGCCGCGTACGGCGCGCATCCCCGTGAACCGGAACGACCGGTTCACTTGATGGTAGCGACGGGAATATGCAATAAATACGATAATTCGAAATCGATTTATAAGAAAAACCGAATCATGACGCTCCCGAATCTCGACATGGATGCGCTGCGCACGCTGATCGCCGCGGATCGGCTCGGCAGCCTCAACCGCGCCGCCGACCGGATCGGCCGCTCGCAGTCGGCGGTTAGCCAGCAGATGCGCAAGCTCGAAACGCAGATCGGCCAGCCGCTGTTTCGCCGCCAGGGGCGCGGCCTCGTGCCGACCGAGGCCGGCGAACTGATGCTGTCCTATGCGCGCCGGATTCTCGAACTGAACGACGAGGCGGTCGGCGCGATCCGCGGCGCGGCGATCGAAGGGGCCGTGCGTTTCGGGCTACCGGGCGACTTCGCCGAATCGTGGCTGCCCGTCGCGCTCGGCCAGTTCAAGCGCACGCACCCGGGCGTGCGCGTCGACATCGTCGTCGACGGCAACGGCGTGCTGCTCGACCGGCTCGACGGCGGCGAACTCGACGTCGTGCTCGCGATGGGCCGCGGGCATCGTGCCGACGCCGAACATCTGGTCACGCTGCCGATGGCGTGGATCGGGCCGCAAGGCATCGACGTGCGTCCGCGCGCGGGCACGCCGCTGGATCTCGCGCTGTACAAGCCACCATGCCTGTTCCGCAAGGCCGGCACCGATGCGCTCGACAAGGCCGGGATCCCGTGGCGACTCGCTTACACGACCGGCAGCCTGCAAAGCCTGTGGGCCGGCGTCGCGGGCGGATTGGGCATTACGGCGAGAACGATGGTGGGTGTGCCGCCAGCACTGCGGCAGCTTGGCGAGCGCGACGGGTTGCCGCCGCTGCCGTCAGTGGACGTGTGCCTCCATGCGGGTGGAGGCGATGCGCCTTCCGCGCTCGCGAGCCTGAAACGCGTCGTGGTCGACACGCTGATCGCCAATCTCGCGGATGCGCAGAAGGTGTCCGGCCGGCGTGCCGCATGATCGGCCACGGAGGCGTGCGGGATTCGGCACGGCGCCCTTTGACCTGCGGCCCGTCATCGGGAATGATGCGCTGCGGGGGGGCGACCTTCCCGTCGACGATCCCGCCTTCCCGAACGAACGAGTCCGCCCGATGACACACGCAATCCGCCTGCGCCCGGCGTCTGCCGCCGACCTGCCGTTCCTGCTGACGCTTCGCAAGCTCACGATGACGGAGCACCTGCAACGCGCTGGCATGCCGTCCGACGACGACGCGCACGACCGGCGCATCCGCGCGCATTTCGACGATGCGATGATCGTCTGCGAAGGCGATGAAGCCATCGGCTTGCTGAAGGTGACATGCGCCACCGACGAGTGGCACGTGCACCAGATCCAGATCCTCCCGGCGCACCAGGGTCGGGGCATCGGCGAAGCCGTGCTGAGCGCACTCCTGAACGACGCCGCACGCGCGCACGTGCCGGTGTCACTCAGCGTGCTGCACGGCAACCCGGCGCGGCGGCTCTACGAACGGCTCGGCTTCCACAGCGAGTCGGAATCCGACACGAGCGCGAGCATGATCTGGCGCGCGTGACGTCCGGCGTTTCGACGCCGCCGCGTGACTGCATCACTGCGTGATCTTCGCGTCCTTCAGCAGGTTGCCGATCATCTGCGCACTCGCCTTCTCCACGGCAGCCGCCTGCAGTTGCTGCTGAAGCCCCGGCTTCGCGGTCGCGAAGCCCGGCACCTGCGTCGGCCGCTTCGCATCCAGCTTCACGATCGCCCGCACGCCGTCGACCGGAATCGAATCGTTCGTCACGGCGCCGACCTTCAGTTTCTCGAGCGCCTGCGCGACCGGCAACGGCAAGCCGGACGTCTTGCCTTCCGTCGCCGGCGTGTGGAAGCTCACCCACGGCAGCTCGCCGCCGGTGTCGCGGCTCGGCGCCATGCTGTACTGACGCGCCAGCCCTTCGAACGACTTGCCCGCCTTCAGCTCGCTGAGCACCGTCGCGGCCGTCACCGGGTCCTGGACGATGATCAGGCGCGGCTTGTACTCGTTCTTGCCGAGCGCGGCCACGAGTTCGTCGTAGCGCGCCTTGACCTGTTCTTCGGTCACCGGCTCGGGCTTCACGTTGTCGCGCAGATACAGCTGCACTTCGGCATTCGTTTTCGCCTGCTGCACCGCCGCCTTGACCTCGGGCTTGTCGGCATAGTTCGCCTTCTCGGCGGCCTGCTGAACCAGCACGCGCGTGATCAGCTGATTCTTGATCGCCTGGCGGATCTGCGGCGAGTCCGGTTGCCCGGACGCGCGCAGCAACGTATCGACGTCGGCCTGCGTGATCGGCGTACCGTTGACCGTCGCGACGGTCGCGACGGCCGGCGCCGTCTCTGCGTGGGCAGTCCCGCTCAGCGCGCCGGCCAGCACGGCGATCAGCAACAGGCGGTTCGGGGTGGTTTTCGTCTTCATCTTTTCGTCACTTCGGCTCAAAAAACGCGGCAGGGGTTGCCGCGCACATGCACCGGGGCAGCAATGCGCCGGCGCAACCCGTCAGTCGATTCGGTTCATCGTCGTGGCACGCGCAGTGCCTGCCGATACCGCTGCCATTGTGCCCGGAAGCGATTTTCCGCGTCGTGTGGTTAGGGACAGCCGCCCGGCGGGCGGTGAGGCGCGCGTTGCGCACGCCGGCCATTACGAACGCGTGATGTGGAAATTCTGTGGAAGCGGCATGGAAATCCCGCGAAACCGCGATGAATCACATCATGGCGTCGCGAGCCCGGCCGCCGACCGAGGTCGAGGTGGCCGCGCATGCCTCATCAAAGTCAGGGCGTCCAGCGATACACGGTGATGCTGTTCCCTTTCACGTTGTTCTTCATCACCACGTACTCGCCGTTCGATCGGCGGTATGCGCGGATGCTGTACATCGCATCGATCGCGCTGCTGGTATCGACGGTCGCGGGGCTTGCGTTGACCAGTGTGGTATCGAGCTTGCCGGTGGTGAGATTGAACGCGTCGACGTTCGGCCACAGCGGCCCGCTGCTGCTGAACCAGTAGCCGACGAACAGATGGTTGCCCACCGCGTCGATCGATTTCGCGCCGCTGTGCGGCAGCGTGATCACCGGGTCGGGCTTCGTCGTGTTGCCCGCGCTCCAGCCGTGATACACCTCGATGCGCGTACCGATCGACGTCCAGTCGTTGCTCCCGATGGCGCCCTGCGCGAGCACCATCGTGTCGCTGTCCGCGAGATAGACGATGCGCGTGAGCGGCTGGATGCTGTCGGGCACGCGGGTCGCGACGCCCGGCCCCCACGACGGCTTGCCGCTCGCGTCGAAACCGGTCAGCGGGTAGTGGGTAATCGCGCCGGTCTTGTCGAGGCCGGCCCACACACCGCCCTTGCTGTCGATGCTGAAGCCGCTCGTCACGCGCCGCGTGGTGTTGAACGCGGGGCCCGGAATCGAGCCGTCCGGGATCGCGATATAGCCGTTCGCCGCGTTGAAGTGGAAGAAGTAGAAGACCGGCGGGTTCTGGCCCGCAGCGACGAGAATCCGGTTCGCGCCCACCGACGTGAGCAGCCCGAAATGCTCGTCGCGCTGCGTGTCGCTCAGGTTGATGCGCGGATCGGCCGGATACGTGAACGGATCGACCGTGTTCGCGACGAACGTGCCGCCCGCGCCGCCGCTATACACATGCGTGCCGCCGTAGAACAGCGCGCCGTCCGTGACCGGGTCCGGCGCGGCGATCCCTTCGAAGTTCAGCGACTGCAGCGTCCACCGCAGGCTGCCGGTGCTGCTGTACGCGTGAATGTCGGTCGCGCCGTTGCGGCCGAGATCCCAGCTGCCGCCCCATGGATTGTTGAGCACGTAGAGATTGCCGCCGGTGTCCTTGCCGAGCCCGACGATGCGCGTGAAGCGCTGCGCACCGACCTGCCCCTTGATGCCCGTCGTCGTGTCGAGATAGCCGCCGCGCACGCCGAACGTGCCGGCCAGCGCGGGCCGGCCCGACACCGTATAGCGCTTGATGTTCTGGTCGGGGCCTTCGTCGCCCACCAGCAACTGGCCGGCCGCCGCATCGAAAACCAGCGCCGACGGCTGCGACCCGGCCGGCATCCGGATCGTGTTCAGCAGCGCACCGGCCGGGCTGAAGCCGGCGATCGCGCCCGCGCTCTTCTGCGCGACCCACACGTTGCCCGCGCCATCCACCGCGAGCGCACCCGGCGCCGATACGCTGATGTCCCGCTGCCACACGCCGTCGGTGGTGAATACGCGCACGCGATTGCCGTAGAAGTCGCTCGCGTAGAGCAGCGAGCCGGCCGTCGCGAGCCCGGTGACGACGTCGATGCGCGGCTGGTTGGTCGCCGCGCTGACCTGGATGACAAGGTCGCGATACTTCGTCGCGCGGTTGTAGCGCCCCACCGCGCCGCTGCCGTATGTCTTGCCGGGCTGCAGCGCGACGAACAGCGACGTCGCGTTACCGGTGATCGCGCTGCCCTGGAACTCCGAGTGCGTGCCGATCGAGCCGATGCTCTTGCCGTTCTGGTAGATCGCGACGCCGCCCTCGTCCTCGTCCCACATCGACGCCGTATAGATCACGCCTTCGGGCGCGACCCACATCGCGCGCGCGACGTTGCCGACGTGGGCCGCGAGCGTGCCGTACGTATTCGCCAGCCAGTCGGTGGTGTTGCCTGCGTAAACGGCGGGAGTAATCGCGGCGATCGCTGCGGCGAGAAGCGCAGCCTGAAACCGTTGTCTGGCGACCATGACGGATGCTCTCCTGAATGGTGCGAACATTCACATGAAGGGCCGGCCGGATGGCTTGAAAACCGTAATGCGTAAATTCTTCCCCTGAATCATCCGGCGCAGTCGGTATTACGTGCAGCATGCGTTCGATAATGCGCAGCGCGAGAATAGCGTTATATAAATCGAAAAAAATTGCGAATCGCTCGCGTCATTGCGCTTTTCACGAGTTCGGCTCCAATGGCATTGCCCGTGACACCCAAGCATGCTTATGGCGAGCGCGACTGCGCGACAGTGAATGGTCACTTACACGTCGAATCCGGGATCGGGAAAATCAGGCTTTCGCGTACCTTGGGGGAATATCGCCGTGTGTTCAACGACGACGGATTGAAATGGCGAGCGCCAGGTATCAATCAGGGAATCGAGGAAAACGACCGCGTTCAAGACGGAATCGTCGTCCCAAAAACAAATCGCCGGCCTGAATCCGTTTCGAATCCAGGCCGGCGATTATCCACTACCGGGAAGCAGCCAGCGCACCCCTATCGCTGCGCTGCCGCACTGCTGCACATCATGCCGATGCCGAGGTCTCCGGCGCCTTCACCTGCATCGCGCGTCCATTGCCCGGATCGTTGTCGTCACGCGGGTCGTCGAGCTGCCCTTCCCACTTCGCGACCACGGCCGCCGCGATCGAGTTGCCGACCGCGTTGGTGGCCGAGCGCCCCATGTCGAGGAACATGTCGACGCCCATGATCAGCAGCAACCCGGCTTCGGGCAGGTTGAACTGGTTGAGCGTCGCCGCGATCACGACCAGCGACGCGCGCGGCACGCCCGCCATCCCCTTCGACGTGACCATCAGCATCAGCAGCATCGTGATCTGCGTGCCCAGCGGCAGATGAATGCCGTACACCTGCGCGATGAACAGCACCGCGAACGTGCAGTACATCATCGAGCCGTCGAGGTTGAACGAATAGCCGATCGGCAGCACGAAGCTCGAGATCTTGCGGTTCACGCCGAAACGGTCGAGCGCGTCCAGCAGCTTCGGATACGCGGCCTCGGAGCTCGCCGTCGCGAACGACAGCAGGAACGGCTCGCGGATCAGCCGGATCAGCGTGAACGCACGCTTGCCGAGGAACGTCACGCCGGCGAGCGTCAGCACGCCCCACAGCAGCGCCAGTGCCAGATAGAAGCTCGCCATGAACTTCGCGAACGTGAGCAGGATGCCGAGCCCCTGGGTGGTGATCGTCGACGCCAGCGCCGCGAACACCGCGACCGGCGCGAACCACATCACCGCGCCCGTCACCTTCAGCATCACCTGCGCGAGATCGTCGATCACGCCGGTCAGGCGCTTGCCCGACTCGCCGAGCGCCGACAGCGCGGTGCCGAAGAAGATCGAGAACACGACGATCTGCAGGATTTCGTTGTTCGCCATCGCTTCCGCGATCGACTTCGGCACCAGATGGACCACGAAGTCCTTCAGCGTGAAGGCGCCCGTCTTCAGCCCGAGGGACGCATCGGACGCCGGCAGCGGCAGGCTCAGATGGCTGCCCGGTTGCAGGATCGTGGCGGTCAGCAGGCCGAGCAGCAACGACGTGAACGACGCGATGAAAAACCAGCCGAACGCCTTGACGCCGACGCGGCCCACGGCACTGCCGTCGCCCATCTGCGCAATGCCGACGGTCAGCGTCGCGAATACCAGCGGCGCGATGATCATCTTGATCAGGCGCAGGAATATGTCGGACAGCAACGACACGTAGCCGGCGACCTCCTTCGCCATGTTCGGGTCGGGAAACGCGCTATGACAGGCGTAACCCACTGCGATTCCAAGAATCATCGCGACAACGATGTACTTGGTGATGTTGTGCTTCTTCTTCATTAGTAATCCAAATCACAAAGCGTATGTTGCTAACGGCTGGCACATCTTCCGCGCCCGGCTACGAATCGAAACCCACGTCTCTCTGGGTGCGACGAGTCCGCCATTGGCAGTCGCCATGGCGGACAAGGGGGGGCATTCTAACGCAAATGGCCGCCCGGCTTTCGAATCTGAAAGTCGAGGGGGTTGATCTGCGTCCGGATGCCGTCGAAAAGTCGGGTTTTGTCGCGATCCAGCCCGCTTCCTGCCCCCGCCGACGAGGGTAATCGGGCCGCATCACCGGTCGCGCCGGGCTCGCCACGCTCCATGCACCGGCGACAGGAACCCTATCGCCGGACTCTCCGCCTCCGCGGCGGCATCGCACCGCGTGACGACACGGTGAACGATCGCGACACATGTTCACAAAGATGCGCAGACCTCGACACTACGGTACGTAATGCTTCTGTAATATTTGGAAACGATTCGCGGTGACGCCCCGCCCGGGCGTCGATGCGCGATCCCGCATCGACAACGCGGGACCAGGTTCGAGTCATTGCTTTCAACAGGCGGACACGCTCATTTTCTCAGCAGTCCTGCCCAATGAATGATCGGGGAAAGGCGGCATCGTGATGAACATACTGTATACCAACTTCCACGGCGACTACGGCGGCGGCCAGGACACCTACGTCCGTGATCTCGCCGCCGCGATGAGCCGGCGTCATCGCGTGACCGTCGCGTCACCGGAAGGCAGCCGCCTGTCGCGACTGTTGAAGGACAGTCCCGACGTGGCCATCTTCGACATGGAATTCAAACCGCGCTGGAACCGGCTGTGCCAGGAAATCCTCCGGCTGCGCCAGCGGATCGTCGCCGAGCGCTTCGACGTCATCCATGTGAACGGCTCCGCCGATCACCGGCAGGTAATGCTCGCGCTGCTCGGCTGCCGGTATCGGCCCGCCGTCGTGCTCACCAAGCACAACACCTACCGCGCCGACAGCTTCGGCAACGTGCTGCGCGCACGCCTCGCCACCGACCACACCATCGCGGTCAGCGACTACGTCGCGGGCATGCTCGCGCTCCGGTCGCCGTACGGGAACGTCACGGTCGTCAAGCACGGCGTGCGCCGGCAGGCCGCCGAACGACTGGCCAGCGACGAAATCCGTCGCCGCAAGATCGCGCTGTTCGGGCCGTCCGCCGCGGACGCGATCGTGCTGGGCAGCAGCGCCGGCACCGCGCCGGAGAAAGGCTGGATGGACCTGATCGCGGCGCTGGGCCGCCTGCCCGAACACGAGCGCGAGCGGTTTCGCGTGCTGCTGGTCGGCGCGGAGCCGACCGCCGAGCAACGCGAACAGATCGCGCTGCACCGCATGGCCGCGCGCACGGCTTTCACCGGCCGGCTCGACGACGTGCGGACTCCGTTCTCGATCATCGACGTGTCGTTCGTGCTGTCGTACCACGAGAGCCTGTCGTATGCGTGCCGCGAAGCGATGTCGCTCGGCTGCCCCGCGATCGTGACCCGCGTGGGCGGGCTGCCCGAAAACGTCGAGCCGGGCGTGGACGGCTGGGTCGTCCCGCCGCGCGAGCCCGAAGCGATCGAGGCCATCCTGCGCGCGATCGTGCGCGAGCCCGATTGCGTGCGCGCGATGGGGCGCAGCGCGCGGCTGAAGGGCAAGCGTGAATTCTCGTTCGAACGATTCATCGACGCGACGCTGTCCGTCTATCAGAAATCGATTCGCCACAACCCGTATCGTCGGGTGACATCCATGAGGTCCGTTTAATGGCAATGAATATCTGGAAGAAGTACTGGGACCTGCGCACGCAGGAGTGCCCGTGTGACGTGCACTTCGTCGAATGGCTGGAAACCGCGCGCCTCAACGGCATCCGCATCTATCACTTCGGCACCGGCGGCCATCACCATGTCGGCGTGGAATGCGCGCGGCCGCACCTGAACAACACGGTCTTTGGCGTGACGGCGTCGCCGAAGGAATACAAGTCGTACGTCGATCTCGTCACGCGGCAACCGGAGGTAAGCAAGACCTATCTGGCCTATTTCGGCGACATCTATACGAGCAATTCGGACCTGCTGCCGGCGTTCGACGTCGTCACGCTGTTCCATCTGTGCGAATTCCGCGACGAGTCGAACAGCCGCTACGGCGCGAAGACCGACGCCGAAGTGCTCGACCTGTTCGCACGACACACCGCGCGCGACGGCCACCTGTTGTTCTACAAGGGCTCGTCGGCGTACCGGAAGGCCGAGCCGATCATCGAGCAATGGGCGGCGAATGCCGATTTCGTCGAAATCGGCGACTTCAAGACCCTGCGGATTTTCCGCAAGGCCGCGTAATTCCCCGTTCCCGCGACCCGCTCATGCTGCTGCCCGCCACGCGCTACCCGATCCTGATGTATCACCAGGTCCGCACGCCGCCGCCACCGCCCGACCGGCTGCGCAGCCTGAGCGTCGCGCCCGATGCGTTCCGCCGCCAGATGACGCTGTTCAGGCGGCTCGGCTACCGCGGCCTGAGCGTGCGCGAACTGCAGCCGTACCTGCGGGGCGAGCGCAGCGGGAAGGTCTTCGGCATCACGTTCGACGATGGCTTTCTCAACGTGCTGACGCATGCGATGCCCGTGCTCGATGCGCTCGGCTTCACCGCGACCTGCTACTTCGTTGCCGGCCGGTTCGGCGGCGAGAACGACTGGGATGCGGCCGCCGATACCGCACGCTCGCCGCTGATGTCGCACGCGGACATGCTCGCTTGGCGCGATCACGGCCATGAAATCGGCTCGCATACGCTCGACCACGTCGCGCTGTCGCACGTGCCGGCGCACGTGTCGGAGGTTCAGATCGTCGAATCGAAGCAGCGGCTCGAAGCGTTGAGCGGCCAGACGGTCGAATCGTTCTGCTACCCGTACGGCGATCTGGACCCGCGCGTGCGCGACCAGGTCGCCGCCGCGGGTTACCGCAACGCGACGACGACCCGGCGCGGCTGCGCCGATATGCGCGACGATCGGTTCCTGTTGCCACGGATTACAGTCGCGGGCGGCGTCGGTGCGATGCGGCTGTGGTTCAAGTGTGCGAAGGCGCGGGTTCAGCGGCGCAGGTAGCCCTCGCTATTTCGGCCGCTGCCTGCGGAATGCAAGCAGACCAGTCAGCGCGATTCCCATAAACAGGAACCATCCCGGCGTGAGCGTCGTCCAGCCTGCGGCGACGCTGCCGATGAAGTTGCCGAGCATCCCGCCGATCGCCCACGAAATCGCGCGGACGCCGGACCGTACGACCACGCACGTCATACGTCCCCTTCGTCCATGCGCTCACCGCTGGAAAGCCCTGCGCATCTGCTCGCCAGCCACGTCGAACACCCGACGGGCTGTCGGCGTCACGCCGGCCATATGAATGCACGCATGGATCATCCGGGCAGCACGACGCAATCGACCGGCATGATCAGCGGCTCCGTTCCAGGAACGGCAGCAGATGGCCGACGAACGCGTCGGGCGCCTCTTCCATGATGAAGTGGCCGCAATCGGGCACGACCGCGCCCTGCAGATCCGTCGCGTTGTCACGCATCGTGACCAGCGGTGCATCGCCGGTCGCATGTTCGGCACCAATGGCGAGCACCGGCATTGTCAGCTTCCGCTGCGACCGTGCCTGGTTCTGCCGGATCGTCTCCGGAATCGCGCGGTAATAGGCGAAGCCGCCGCGCAAGCCGCCCGGCGCCGAATAGGCGTCGATGTACACATCGACGGCCACACAATCGCGCCGGAACGACCACCGGTTGAACATGAACTCCAGATAGGCCCGTTCACGTCCCGCAATCAGCGTCTCGGGCAGATCGGCCAGCTGGTTGAACATGAAATGCCAGAGGAAGATGTTCTCTTCCGGCGGAGCGAAAATCGACGGCGCGGGCGCCAGCCCGGGGATCACCGCCTCCGTGAGCGCCAGCGACGTCACGGCCTCGGGGTGATCGCTCGCCAGCGCGTAGGCCACCCACATGCCGACGTCGTGGCCGGCCACCTGGTACACATCGAAGCCAAGCTGCACCATCACGCGATGCAACGTGGCCGCCGTGCGGCCCGTGTCGTAACCCGCATCCGGCCGGTCGGAATAGCCGGTGCCGGGCGGATCGACCGCGACGGCCATGAAGCCGCGCGCGGCGAGCGCCTGCATCACATGACGCCAGGCATACCAGGTTTGCGGCCAACCCGGAATCAGCAGGACCGGGGTGCCCGCGCCGGCCGTGACGCAGTGAATGCGCTGGCCGTCGATGCGCACGTATTGATGATCGAAGCGTTGAGCGTCGGCCGACGACGACTGAAGTTGAGCGGACATATCGATGGTTCCTCGCAGTGGGGGCCGGCTCAGGCGATGCCGAGCATGTCGTGGATCTGCTGTTGATCGACCGCCGCACCGGCGAAGTCGTCGAAGATGCGCTCCGTCACCCGGATGATGTGGTCGTTGATGAACGCAACCCCTTCGCGCGCGCCGTCCTCCTGGTCCTTGAGGCAGCATTCCCACTCGAGCGTCGCCCATCCTGTGTAGTCGTACTGAGCAAATTTCGAAAAAATCGCCTTGAAGTCGACCTGACCGTCGCCGAGCGAACGGAAACGGCCGGCACGTTCGAGCCACGAACTGTAGCCGCCGTAAATGCCCTGACGCCCCGAAGGCAGAAACTCGGCATCCTTCACATGAAACATGCGGATGTGGTCGCGGTAGATATCGATGTACGCGAGATAGTCCAGCTGCTGCAGCACGAAATGGCTCGGATCGAACAGCATCTTGCAGCGCGCGTGCTGGCCGACCAGCGCATGGAAACGCTCGAAGCTGACGCCGTCATGCAGGTCTTCGCTGGGGTGGATCTCGTAGCAAAGGTTGACGCCATTTTCATCGCAGACATCGAGAATCGGCCGCCAGCGGCGCGCCAGCTCGTCGAAAGCCGTCTCGATGAGGCCGGCGGGCCGTTGCGGGAACGGAAACAGGTAGGGCCACGCGAACGAACCCGAAAAAGTGCCCATGTCGGTCAGCCCCAGGCGGCGTGAAGCCCGCGCCGCCAGCTTGAGGCGATCCAGCGCCCACGCAGTGCGCGCGGCCGGATTACCGCGCACCGCTTCCGGCGCGAAGTTGTCGCACATGGCGTCGTACGCCGGATGCACGGCGACCAGTTGCCCGAAGATGTGTGTGGTCAGTTCGCTGATCTCCAGCCCGTGTTCGGCCAGCATGCCCTTCATGTCATCGCAATAGGCCTGGCTTTCCGCGGCCGTCTCCACGTCGAACAGCCGGCCGTCCCATGCGGGAATCTGCAGCGCCTTGAAGCCGACGCCGGCCGCCCATTGCGCGATGCTCGGCAAGCTGTTGAACGGGGCAGCATCGTCGGCGAACTGGGCGAGATGGAGACTGGGGCCTCTGAGGGTACGCATGATCAACTCCTATTGTTTGTTGATCGACAAAGAATAGAGTAACGGAAAGGCGCGTGTCAACACGGCGCGCGATAAAATCGGCGCACGATGTGACGACGGACGAAAGGGATATGGCGGGACGACCGAGAGAATTTGACCGCGACATGGCGCTGAAACGCGCGATGCTCGCGTTCTGGCGACACGGCTACGAAGGCACGTCGATGTCCGACCTGGTCGAAGCGATGGGCATCGCGTCAGCGCGCATCTATGCCGCCTTCGGCAGCAAGGAAGCGCTGTTCCAGGAAGCCGTGTCGCTCTATGAGCAAGGCGAAGGCGGCTTCGCAGATCGCGCGCTCGGCGAGGAAACCGATGTGCGCGCGGCCGTCGAACGGATGCTGCGCGACGCCGTTGCCGCCTACACCAAACGTGGCCAGCCGCATGGCTGCATGGTGGTGTCCGCCGCGACCAACTATTCGGCGGAAAACGAAGGGGTCATGGAATGGCTGGCCGCCCATCGGCGCGCACGCACGCAGTCGATCGTCGAACGCCTGCAGCGCGCGGCCGAGCAGGGGCAGCTCGCGCGGGGCACCGACATCAAGGCGCTGGCCGATTTCTATGCGACGCAGCTGCACGGCATTTCCGTGCAATCCCGCGACGGCGTATCGAAGGAGCGGCTGCTCGCCTCCATCGGGCCGGCGATGATGCCGCTCGCGATGGCGGTGCGGGACGGGGCGTGAGGCGGCGCGACTGACGGATTACCGTATCCGGATCGCCGCCCTGGAACCGTCCTGGGCACACCTTACGCACCCTGCCGGCACGCCGCCGGGTACCCCATCGGCACCGCGACGGCGCAGGCTCCCGCCTAGAACGTATGACGAAGGCCGACCACCGTCCCGACGGTCGTTCCGCGCCCCTCGTGCAGCGCGCCGTTGATCGCGAGCCCGGTATTCATCAGGCCGTGGTTGTGGACCACCCCGACCTGCCCGTACACCGTCGTCGCTTTCGACAGGAAGTACCTCAACCCGATCGCGGTCAGCACCGAACGGTTGCCGGTATCGTTGCCGTCGCTCGTCAGCCAGGCGCCCGCGTCGGCTTCGACCGCGGGCGTGAACAAGTAACTTGCCCCGGCGCCGTACACGCGGCTGTCGAACCCGCCGCTCACTTTGTAGAGCGCGTAGGAACCCTTGACGGTCAGGTTGCCGACACTGTATGCCGCACCGATGGTCCGGCCGGTAAACGGGACGGTGCTGGGAATCGGCGTCCCCGGCGTGCCGCCCGCGTTGCCGTTGTAGAGCGCCGCCGTGACGAGGAATCCGCCTCGCTGGTACTTGAGGCTCGCCGAATACTGCCGCCCCGCCTGGAAATCGCCCGCCTTCCCGCCCAGTCCGAACATCGCGCTACCCTGGAAGCCGGCGATGTCCGGGCTCGTGTAGGACACGGCGTTCTGGTTGAACAGCCCCGTCACCAGCACGCTGTCGACATAGATGACGGCGCCGCTGCCGAAATAGGCCACGTCGCGCGGGTCGGTTCCGATCAGCGACAGCACGAACGGCGAGTATTGCAGGCCGGCCTTGACCGCCCCGAAATCACCGCTCAACCCGATCCACGCCTGACGGCCGAACAGGTTGCCGTTTGAATTGCCCAACGCGCCGCTCGGGATGTCGATGCCGCTCTCGAGGACGAACGTCGCCTTCATCCCGCCGCCCAGATCCTCCACGCCCCGCAAGCCGAATCGCGATGCCGCCGCGGCACCGTCGACCATCGCGAACTTGTGGCCGTCGTTCGCGCCGGTCCTCGTATTCAGCGACTTGTTCGTGTAGAGCACGGCGGCATCGAGCACCCCGTAGAGCGTGACGCTGCTCTGGGCATGCGCCATGCCGGACGTCGCGCCCAGCGACGCAGCAATGGCCAGGCCGAGCGTTCCCTGACGCCATGTCGATTTCATGTCTATCCTCCAAACCCAGATCGTTATTTTCAATGCCGCGTCACGGCGGAATGCCGATCGGCGCTTTCGCTACACGTCACAACCTGTCCGTCACGGCCGGTGCTGGCGCCGAGCGGAGACTTCCCAATCCGGACGCGCCGCGTCCGGCAGAAACTGAGCGCGCGTCGATGCGGTCGACGACGCGTATCGCCTTCATCGACGGCATTGAATGTCGAGTGACAATCAATCGCCACACGCCATCCGGCATTCACCATGAGGCGATCGAACCGTCACGGCTCACGATGACCCGCGCGGGCCAACGATGTGGCTGCGGCGGGCCGATCCCGGCACATGGAGGGAATGGCGTACGCGAATCGCGTCGACCCGCGGCAACGCTCGCGAATGCGCATGTGCGTCAGGCGGCGAACCTCGTCGGCTCCCCGGATGTGGTTCGCAGCAGGCAGGTACAGGTCGAGGACGTCTGACCGACCGGCGATTCGGCATGCACGCAGGACTCCTTGATGAATTTCCGGTAGAGCGCGATTCGACGAAGCACGTCGTTCACGACGTCATGCGAAACGATGATGACCGTATCGCAGCGTCGGACCGACGTGGACTGAATGCAAGACTAAGAGCAGGCCGGGGGGATTCGCCCCCCTCCAAAGGGGAGGCAGAAGTCTGGCGACGGGGGGGGAGCCATGCGATCGCCCCCCTACCGTGGGAAAACCCCCATCGTCGTGGGGGCGACTATCATTAACATGATGTGGTGCATTCCGGACTTTCCCCCCATGAACTTGCCGTCCGAATCCGATGAGCCCCTTTGGAATCTCTCGCTGATACAGACGAAAATGGCGCCACCGCGCCCGCCCCGGTTCCGAGTCGCGCGGCGGACGCTGTCGAAGAAGCTGGCCGCGACGGCCGAACACGCAGTCACGCTGGTCATCGCGCCGGCCGGGTTCGGCAAGACGACGACGCTGTCCGAATGGTGCGAAGTGCTCCGCACCCGCCATCAGCTCGTCGCGTGGCTGAGCCTGGATCATGACGACGACCATCCCGATCAGCTCGGCGCCTACCTCGTTGCTTCGTTGAACCATGGCACGGGCGGCGTCGGTCAGCAGGCAGAAAAGCTGCTGCGCCACGATCCGATGACGCCCGGCAAGACGGTCATCTCCGTGCTGCTCAACGAGATCGCCGCGTGCGGCAAGCCGGTCTTTCTGATCCTCGACGATTTCGACCGGCTCACGTCGCCCCCGGTATGTGCGGTGGTGTCGCGCCTGTTGCGCTACGCGCCGGCGAATTTCCACGTCCTGCTCGGCGCGCGCGGCGAGCCGAGGCTGGCGCTGGCCCAGTTCCGCACGCAGGGCCAGCTTCTGCGGATCGACGAATCGGATCTGCGCTTCTCCGCCGACGATGCACAGGCGTTCTTCGCACGCACCGGCACCGCGCCGCTCGATCGCGGCGCCGTCGAGATGCTGACTGACGCAACCGAAGGATGGATCACGGGCCTGCAACTCGCGTCGCTGTCGCTGAAGGAAGAAACGGACGCCGCCAAGGTCGCGCGCGATCTCGCCGGCAATCGATTCGGCATCGACACCTATCTCGACGACGCCGTTCTGTCACATCTGCCGCGCCCCGTGTATCAGTTCCTGCTGCGGACCTCGATCGTCGATCACCTGAGCCCCGACCTCTGCGACGCCATCATGGGCGCCGGCGCGCGCAGCTGGGAAAAGCTCGACTGGCTCGAGCGTCACAACCTGTTCATCCGCGCGCTCGACGACGAGCGTCAATGGTTCCGTTATCACGCATTGCTGTCCGACGCGCTGAGGCGGCGGGCCGCCCGGCAACTGGCCGATGAATTGCCGCGGCTTCACCAGCGCGCCGGCCAGTGGTTCGCGAATGCGCGGCAATGGCCGGACGCCGTGCGTCACGCGCTCGCCGCCGGTGACACGTTGCAGGCCGCGATCTGGGTCGAGCACTGCGCAGCGGCGTTGATGGATCGCAGTGACGTGAACACGCTGCTGAGCCTGATCGGCAAGCTGCCGCGCCAACTGGTGAAGTCGCGGCTGCGCTTGCGACTGGCGAATGCATGGGCGCTCGCGTTCCTGATGCGCATGCCGGAAGCCGGCGAGGTGCTGCGACACGCGCAATCCGACTTCGCGCGCCATCACGCCGATCGCTCGCGGACAGAAGGCGAACCCGACGCGGCGCTGCCGATCGAGATGATCGCGGTGGATGCGGCGATTTCCGGCTTCGACGACGACAGCTACCGGTCACTCGAACTGGGACGCGAAGTCGTCCTCTCGTCGTTGCCCGCGTCCGCGTGGGTCAGGCGGCTCGGGGAAACGGCGCACATCTTCGGCCTGATCTACGACAGCCGCTTCGACGAGGTCGAGCACCTCAGGCACGGCGCAGCCGCCGTCCCGGCCGACGATCACGACTTCATCTACGCCAACGTCTACCGCGAATGCATGTTCGGGCTGAACCTGCTGGTGAGCGGCCGCCTGCCGGAAGCGATGGTGCTGATGGAGTCGGCGATCGCGCATGCGGAAGCGAACGTGTTCCGCCAGTCGGCGGCGGCGGCGGTTCCGGCGGGCTACCTGGCGGCACTCTGCTACGAGCAGAATGACGTGTCCCGTGCGCGGCAGCTGATCAACGATCGCTCGGCCATCACGGCGGAAGCGTGCCCGCTCGGCTCCCTGTCGAGCTACTGCCGCACCGCGGCGCGGCTCCACGCACGAAACGACGACATCGCATCCGCGCTGCTGTGCCTGCAGCAGGCCGGCGAAATCGCAGCGTCCCGACACTGGTTGCGCATGCGTGCATCGTGTGACGCGGAAATCGTGCGGCTGTGCCTGCAGCAGGGCTGGGTCGATCGCGCAAGGGAAACCGCCGACGCACTGGACGTGCTGATGCCCGAGCAGATCCCGACGCCGATGGGCAGCTTCATCGAGACGTGGGCCAGCTGGTGCGAGATCAAGGCACGCCTCGACATCGCGACAGGCAGGCCGGATCGGGCCGCCGAACGGCTGCGCGAGTTGAGGACCACGCTCTCCCGTGCCGGGATGACCTACCTGGAAGCACGGATGTCGCTGCTGTACGCCATGGCGCTCCAGCAGGAACACGCGCATGAAGCGGCGTCGGCCGCGCTGACGGACGCGCTGCGCTATGCGCAGCAGAACGGCATGATCGGCAGTTTCGTCGACGAAGGCGAACCGATGCTGCGCCTGCTGACTCAGTTGCGGCGTGAAGCGCCCGGACGCGATGCCGTTCAACCGGCCTTCGTCGACCAACTGCTCGCCGCGTTCGACCCGCGTCGCACACCGACGGACGACGGCGACGTGCGCGACGCGCGAAACCTGCTCAGCGCGCGTGAGATCGAGATCCTCAATCACATTGCCCGCGGCATGTCGAACAAGGAAATCGGGCGGGCGCTGCGGGTCGCGCCCGAGACCATCAAGTGGCATCTGAAGAACATCTTCGAGAAGCTCAAGGTCGGCTCGCGCTACGAGGCCGTCCAGAGCGCGCTCGGCGTGACACCGACCGAGCGCGGCAAGGTCAGGGAAGCCAATTCCTGACACACATGCGACGCATCGTATTCGTGACGATCGGAAACCCGTCTCCAACGCTGTCCCATACGGACAACACCCGTCGAAAATCAGCTGCATGACCGCAATGGACCCCGATATTCAGAACATGCTCCGCCGCTATCGCGAACGAGAGATCGACCTGCATCAGTTGCGCGTGTGGACGCACACATTCGCCGCTGTGAATGGCTGAAACTGAGGCGAGGCAGTGAAGCGCAAAGCAACGGTCCGATCGCGCATCTGCTTCCGGCGTGCAATCTGGGCACTGTCCAATGACGAGCGCACCCGCGGCCTCGCGCTGCTGTGCTGCTCGAAGGCGCGGTGCGATCTCGAAATCGACGTGCGTGAAATCGCCGGCGTCCCGCGAGAGCCTGGCGTCGATGGACGTCTTTGTGCGGTTTGATGGAGAAACAATGGATTCGGAATAAAAAAAGTAGCGATGCCGAAGGGGCCTTCCGGGCGCACACAATCTGTTACGACAATGGCGAACCGGGTTTGAATGGGAGTGCTATCTTTCGCCGGCCTTTCGTTGAAATGACTCGTTGAAACGAATCGGCAGCAACGCAAGAAACCGGACTTCAGATTGAGCACAAGGAAGAGCATTCGCATGTTGAAGAAGATCGCCTCCGCATTCATCGTCACCGCGGCCGCGGTGATTTCATTGCCGGCCGCGGCGGACAACTGGGACAACGCGCTCGGCGGTGCGCTGGGCGGTGTCGCCGGCGCAACCGTCGGCGACGCACTGGGCGGCCGCACCGGCGCGGTGGTGGGTGGCGCCATCGGCGGTGGCGCCGGCGGCGCGATCGCGGCGAACCGCGACGAGCGCGACGGCGCAATCATTGGCGGCGCACTCGGCGGCGGCGCGGGCACCGCGGCCGGCCATGCGATGGGCGGCCGCAACGGCGGGCTCCTCGGCGCGGCGCTCGGCGGTGGCGGCGGCGCGGCGTTGGGGGGCAACCTCAGCCGCAACGCGCGGGAGCGTGACGACGCGCGAGACCGCGACAACATGCGCAGGATGCGTCGCAACAAGCATCGCTACGACGACGCGTACTACGACTAAAGCGCTTACCGAACCGTTCATTGACGCCTGGCGAACGCGCATGCGATGAATTGAAATGCGCGTTCCGCCTGTCACGTCACACGGTGCAATTTCGCTGTCGGCGCGCCCGCCGAGTTCGCGCAGACCGCATCATCATTCATGTCGTGTCTTGCACGGGGGAGATGAGCATTGTGCAAGGGAACCGTTTGGTCGACGTGGCCGCACTTCGCGGTAACGGTGGGCTGTGCGGGATCTGTACTGTTGCCAACCGGGATACACATGTCCTGAAGCGTTAAGGCCGGTATCGCGCTCAATTGTCTCTACGGCGAGTGCGGTTAGTAATCGCACATTGCGGGCACCATGTTCCCGCACTGATATTGATCGGCCGAGACTCCCAGACGTGGCCGCGATGGCATTGCCAAGTCAATTTGGTCCGCCGCCCTTGATACTCCGTCGACAAACACAGTCCACCACGGGCGGCCGCAAGCGCTCGCATGTCATCAATTGTCTGACGCAATTTGAGGCCCGTACATTGCCGACACCAGCGTCCGAGCCAAATCTGACTCGCTATTGCCACCCATTCGTGTCCCGCCGCGCAACGAAAAGGGTATTTTTCGGCTGAACCTACATAGGCATCTGCCAAACAAACGCCTCCCTTTTCCCGGGCGGCCGCCTGCAGACGTGCCAAGCCATTGGGATCAACCTGCCTGGAGGAGATCAATTTTGCGCAACGACCACACCAGGTTCCCCGGAAGATATCGTTTGCCCTCGCCTCCCAACGATGCCCCTTTGCGCACTCGAATCGATATAGACGACTTTCGATCGTATAGTTTCCTGAAAGACATTTCCCGTCTCTCTCTTGTGCTTTCGCGTGAAGCCGGGCCAAACCATCCGCACAGCAGCTTCGCCGCGTCGCGTCACCATGCGCACAGCTCGGACACCAACGCCCCTCACTGATCTTCCTTCCCTCCACGCTCCACTCGTGCCCCGCTGCGCAACGAATTTGGTAACGCGCGAATAATCCAATGAATGGACCATTCAGAAGCGTCCCTCCTCGCTCTGCCAATTTCGCCAACCATCTATCACGAATATCTTCCTGCTGACAGGATATGCAGACCGGTGCACCGCCATTTCGATAGAGCAGGGTCAATGCCACGCGCTCGAAAACGTGCCCACGAGCGCAAGCGAACGGATGACGTGAATTGACACCCAGCCACTCGCTCGCCAAACATTGCCAGCCATATTGGGCAACGCACTGTCGCAACCTCTCAAGCATGCTCCCTCACTCCGCCGTCACATTCCCGCCAAAATCGACAATTCTCCATCGTTTCGCAATACTGATGATTTTCAAGAATCCAATTCAGACATCAAAAAAAAGCGCCCGAAGGCGCTTTTTCGGAACTGACTAGCCAGCCGTCACGCTTAGAAGCGGTGACGCAGGCCAACCGTTGCGGCGGTTTGGCTGACCTTCGAGCTCGGGAACGCGTTGATGTCGCCGTTGTAGATCGATGCGCCCAAACCGGCGCCCTTCGTACCACGCTGGTACACCGCCTGAGCGTAGACGTCCGTACGCTTCGACAGGAAGTAATCAGCT
Organism: Burkholderia sp. HI2500; assembly: GCF_002223055.1. Classification (NCBI taxonomy): domain Bacteria; kingdom Pseudomonadati; phylum Pseudomonadota; class Betaproteobacteria; order Burkholderiales; family Burkholderiaceae; genus Burkholderia; species Burkholderia sp. HI2500. Next base: position 2,715,563 of record NZ_NKFL01000006.1, read on the forward strand.
TGCACGCCGAACTGATTCCAGTGCGTGCCGTTGCCGTTCTGCTTCGCGTTCGTGTACGTATAGGCTGCGCCCAGGCCGAGGGCCGGCGTCAGGTTGTACTTCGCGTTGACTTCGTAGTTGTCCGCGCGCAGCGTACCCAGGCCGTTCGTCTGGTTGTCGAGACGCGATTGCGTCCATGCCGCGCCGACTTGAGCCGGACCGAATGCATAGGCCGCGGCAATACCATACGTACGCGTGCGGCCCTGAATGCCGAACGCGTTGCCGCTCGTGTCGACGGACGGGTTCACCGCGCCCGACGTGGACAGGCCAGCGTTGTTCGCTTGCGAGTACGCCGCACCCAGCTTCAGGCCTTCAAACTGGTACGACACGCCAGCGCTGTATGCACGGTTGTTCGCAAAGTTCGTGCTGTTCGAGAACGAGTACGTGCCGCCGAATTGCAGGCCGGCATAGTTCACGCTCGTGTACTTGATCGTGTTGTTCAGCGCGACGTCGCCGTTCGTGCTCAGGCGGTCATTGTTCAGCGGGTGCGCGAAGTACGTGCCGCCCCACGAGCCCGTTGCCGTCAGCGGCGCCAGGTAGTCTTGCGTCGCGTCGTATTGCTTACCCAGCGTGACGGTGCCGTACTGGCTCGACAGGCCGACGAATGCCTGGCGGTTGAACATGCCGCCGTTGCCGTTCGCGAACTTGCCGTTACCGATGTTGAAGCCGCTTTCCAACGTGAAGATCGCCTTCAGGCCACCACCGAGATCTTCCGAGCCACGCAGGCCGAGACGGCTCTGGTCAATGCCCGAACCCATCGAGAAGCGCGACTTGCCTTGGCCCGATGCGGTCTGGACGTTGCTTTGGTAGGTGATGCCTGCGTCCAGCACGCCGTACAGCGTCACGCTGCTTTGCGCGTGAGCGACGGTAGCGAACGATGCCGCAGCTGCTGCAACGATCAGGGTCTTGTTCATTCGTGGTGCTCCCTTCTAAAAAGAGGCAGGTCTCGCGACCTTGTTCATAAACGGTCTGCAACCGCCCGGGGACCTTGTTCTGTCGGTCATGCCCGGATAGATGCCCGTTTGGGGAATCGCGAGTGTAAGAGCAGTGAAAGCAACGAGCCCCACGAAGAAATAGAAATTGTGTATTTCTTTTCTCACAACAGAAAACTCATACAAATACGCAAGCCGATGTTATTAAATGATTTTTTGCGTGCCGGCGTGAATATTCATACGGCATCTTTGCCGCGATTTTTCTTATACGAAGGCCTTGACAGTAGTCAAAAAACTACGCCACACAATCTCAACAATTCTCGGGCGCACCGGGTCGCTTGTTCGCGCCCGGCTTGATCGGCTTCATCCCGACGCGCTCACTCGGGAACGGTTGATTCATGCCTCGAGGGTCTGACGGCCTCAGTGGATGAGGAACGCGAGCGAGTGCCGAAAAACTCGACCCCACATGTGGGCTCTCAGAAAAGGTGTCTTTGGCCCCCTAGACAGTTCAAGGACTTGGACATCTTTTCTGAGAAGACTGCCTGTCCTTCGTCTCAGAAAAGATGTCCGTGGCCCCGGATATTCTCGGAAAAGTTGTCTTTGAGAATGTTGCCCGCCCCCGTCGGCGTATCCCGACAGGACTGGGCGTCGAATCGACGGCGCAAATAGGTTGCACATTCGCGACCGAACCGCGCCCAGACTGCACGGTTCAACACACTATCCCGCACATACCACTCAGGATGCCACTGCACACCGAAGATCGGTGCCCTGATATGCGACACCGCCTCGATGGTGCCGTCGTCGGCATATGCATCGACACTCAATCCGTTCGCCAGGGCGGCAATGCCCTGCCCATGCAACGAGTTCACATGAGCGCGCCGACAATCCGGCGACATTGTCCGAATCGCCTCGTCAAGCCAGCCGCCGCTCACCAACTCGACCGCATGAACGTCCCGATAGCGCTCCTCGAAAGCCAGAGTGCGATTCGCCCGGTGATCCCGTCTCCCTGGCTCGTCGTGAAGTGTCGCGCAAAGGGTGCCGCCCAACGCGACATTGATCTCTTGCATGCCGCGGCATATCCCGAACACCGGGCGCCCCGATGCCATGGCCTCCCGGACGACACGAATCGCCATCCTGTCACGTGTCCTGTCGAGCGATCCGACGTGTGGTTGCGTGCCGCCGTAAAACGCAACGTCGACGTTGCTCGCGCCGCCCGGCAGCATGATTCCGTCGAGACGATCGAGCAGCGTGTCGAGACTTCGATCGGATGCAATATCGTCCGTCGAACCGATCAGGAGCGGCAGTACCCCGCCAAACTCCGTCGCAGCCTGCAGATATCGGTCGAACACCGCCTGATGGGAAAGGCACCCCCAACCCGGTATCTCGATATCCTCCGCCGAGCACAGCACGCCGACGACGGGTTTCATTTCCTGGAGTTGTCGCATCGCGGCCGAGTCATTGCGGAAAGGACTGGATGTTTTCTTCCCAGTTCTTCCCGTCAAACGGAACCACATCGAAAGCGTTGGCCCCTGCAAGATCCAGACAGCGCAGATTGACGCTGTAATCGCGGGGATGAGAACGCGGACGATAGAATGGCTTCACGCCGCAAACTCGGCAGAACGTGTGCTCCGCAATCCCCGTATTGAAGCGGTATCGCGTCAATTTCTCGCCACCCTCGAGCAACTCAAAATCGTCGTGCTCGACCGGAACGTGTAGGAAGCCCGATGCAAAACAGATCGAGCAATTGCAATCGATCACCTTGCGCGACGCTGTCGATCGAATGCGAAAGCGTATCGCACCACAGTGGCAATTTCCGTAGATATATTGTGTTGCTTCCGTCATTGATCGCCCCTCGTTTCAGAAAATACACACGGCCTTTCATCGGTGCCCTGCACGCAGCGCAACATCCAGATCCTGTCGAATCATGTCGGGATCTTCGAGCCCGATGCTCAACCGGATACCGATACGCCTGGCATTGTCTCGAGACACCGTGGTCGGACAAGCGACGGACTCGTAACCGCCCCAGCCCCAGCCTCGCCCGATCAGCGAGAGACCGTCGATGGCATTTCTGACCGCCCCCTCGCCGCCATCCTTGAGTACGCATGCAAACACACCGCCCGCACCCGAATACTGTGTTCGCCATGCGGCGTGACCGCTATCGCCGACCAGCGGCGGGTAGTGAACGCTTTCGATCAGCGGATGATCCCGCAACCACGACGCTACATCGCACGCGGACTGAAAATGCCGATCCATCCGGACTGCCAGCGTCCGCAATCCTCGTAAAGCCAAATTCGCGTCGTCCGCACCGACGGCTTGCCCCGTCAAACGGCTTACGCTCTTCACGCGCTCGTACATGTCGAAGCTCGCAAACACCGCTGTGCCGACCATCGAATCGGCGTGCCCGCCGATGTACTTCGACATGCTGTGAATGACGATGCTCGCACCTTGATCGAGCGGATTGAAGAAATACGGCGTGCCCCAGGTGTTGTCGACAACGACCGGAACGGGTCCGGCAATCTCGACGAGGTCTCGTAACACGCACATATCGAAATGCGACGACCCCGGCAGGTCGAGGTAAACCACACACGTCCGTTCATCGAGTTTCGCCGCCAGTTCAGCCGGATCGGCCAGCGAGAATTCGTCGATCGATACACCCTGTCGATGCAGCACCTCGTCGCAGAATTTACGTGCCGCCGGATACGACGAACGCGAGATCAATACCCGCCCCTCGGGAGCCGCCAGCGTCTGCAACACCGTCGCGATAGTGGCCAGTCCCGAACACATCACGAGCGCGGCAACGCCATGTTCGATTTCCGTCATCGCATCGCACAACGCATCCGTTGTCGGTGTCCCCCAGCGTCCGTAGTGATAAGGGGCCGCACCAGGTGCCATTTCGTCGAATGATTCAAAAAGGACTGTCGACCCTCGATATACGGGCGGATTGACGAAGCCGAAATGTGCGGCAGGCGCGCGGCTCACTGTGGTCAGGGCAGTGCCCGTCGCGCCCTTCCCCGTGACAGGCTCGCGATTCATTTATGCCATCTCCAGAATGCAAGTAGACCCATCAGGGAGATGCCCATGAACGCGACCCACCCCAGGGTATGCACGGTCCAGCTTGCCGCGGCGCTGCCGATGAAGTTGCCGAGCATCCCGCCGATCGCCCACGAGATCGCCGATGCGCCAAAATAGCTGCCGGCGTTGCCATCGGTCGTCAGATCGGCGAGCGCGATATTCGATGCAGGAAGAATCAGGCTTTCACCAAACGTGAAGACGACCGCGACGGCAATCAGAATGACCAGCGACGCACCAGCGCTCCAGCCGTGATCGAACAGCAGTGTGGCAATCGCGAAGCAGCAACACATCGCGGCGTGCCCGATGGTCATCATGGATCGCCAGGTCGTGCGCTGAAACCAGCCCATGCCAAACGAAGCTGTAGCAATGCCAACCAGCGCATTCGTTATGTAGAATGGCCTGACGCCGTTATAGCCGCTCGAGCCGTTCGAAAACGTCAGCGGGATGAAGACGTAGATCTGCGTATACACCGTCCAGAACGGAACGAGCGCCCAGCACAGTCGGCGGAACCGTCTGTCTCCAAACGCGATCATCAAACCACGCAGCGGATGTACCGCAGCTGCGTTGCTCGCTCTCCGTCCTGAGATCCAGGGCGCCACGAGCGCAAGCACGGCGAAAATCATGCCGCTTACCAGAAACGGTAACGTCCGGTCCGTGTTCGGCACGACGATCAGCACCGCCGGACCGATCAGCGCGCCGAGATTGAGCGCCAGGTTATTCAGCGCGAACACCTTTGGACGTACCGCGGCATCGAGCGAACCGAAGATCGAATACGCGGTCGTTTCGTAAAGCGCAGCGCCGAGCCCGGACAAGAATGCCCACATCAGCAGTCCGGCAAACGACGGCGTAAGCGCCAGTCCGACAAATCCCGCGGCGCGGCAGATCAGACCAAGTGTTGCCAGCACGCGGCTGCTGAAGCGATCCGTCGACGCACCCAGCACCAGCGGCAACAACCGGCTCGCCAGCAAATTCACCGTCAGTACGCTGGCAACGCTGCCCGCGTCCAGATGACGCTCCAGGTCAAGGAACGCAGCGAGCAGCGGAAGCGACCCGAACACAGACAAATTCACGAGGAACTGAAAACTCAGCAGGATCCGCGTCGAAACCGGCACACCGTCGGCCATGCCGCTGAACCATGCCGAGGGCCGTGTGAACTTGATTGCATCCATCGTTTCACCCCGGTACAGCGACTGATTCTTGAGCCATCTCGAATTCGCGCTGGAACGTGCGCTCGAGCGCAAGCGCACCTGACAAATTGCGCGCATATACCATGTATTCGATCGTGCCTGTACCCGCCATATCTTCCGTAAGGACGACGACACCGGCTTCGTCGCGCTGCTGCGTCAGTCGATGCGAGACAGTCAGCGCAGCACGCAGGTCGCGAGCGGGCACCCTGTTGCGCGTCACGACGGCGTGCGTGGACAGGTAGTCCGGCCCCACCAGTTCGCACAGGATCGCGTCAAGATGGCTGCAACCGCCGATACGCCCGTTGATCTCGGTAAAGACGACTTCGCCGTCGTCGGTCACGATGGCGTCGAAATTTGCGCGCCCGACGAATCCGAGGCGCTGGGAGATCGACGCAAGCACGTCGCCTTGCGCCAGAAATGTGTCGATCACGCCCGGAGACAACTGGCTGGGGATTTGAAATCCGGTCCACATGATCATGCCATTGCCCCGCTTGTCGCCCGAAGCGTCCATCCGCAGGTCGCCATAGCTCACAAGCCGAATCGCGTCCGCACCAATCTCATATTCCGCATACAGGACATCCGAACCTTCGTGGAACCGTTCGACGACCACCTGGCAGTTGCCCGCCGTGTCGGTCTGTCTCGACCACAAGTCACGGGCGAATACGGTATCGACGTCCGACAGGTGCGTCAGCGCATACACCTTGCGGACACCGGGATAACTGGTGCGACGCTCGAGTGTGACTGCGATGTTTCCGTCACCGCCGGCATTGACATCCTGCTTGACAATCACGCTCGCATACTTCGCAAGCATGTCACGCAGCGTCAGGTAGAACTCACCGAACGACCGGCAGACTCGCCCGTCCGCACATCCGACCCGACCCGACGCGAGCGCTCGAAATACGGCCTTTCGGTTCAAAAGTTCAGCACCGGCCTGTTCCATGAAGTGCGATCCATTCGACACGGGCTGCGCGATGTCGAGCTGATCGCAAAGCAACCCGACCGATGACGTATGAAAGTACGGGTAAACCGTCCACCCTGCGCCACCGACGCGAAGGCCACGCAATGCAGCGAGCGTCGCTTCATCGAGCAGGCGGTCGGAAGTCAATACCACCGGATCGGAGATATCGGAAGACGGTGACACGATCTGCGTAGTGGAAAGACTACGCCTCATCACAGCCGATACGTACTCGATCATGGGGACCGATACCGGCGACGGCAGAATCGCCACGTCGTCGCTTGCCATCTGCCATACGAGGCGCCTTGCCGCAATCGCTGACACCTGACGAAGCGGAAGCGATGCACGCTTCGTATCCCCGATCATTGCCTCGTTATCGACGTTGCCTACAATGAGTTTAGCCATGAGTTGCCCCGTGCTCCCGACGTTGGATAAGATCCCGGCAAACGCGCCAGTGCCATTTCAGATAAGACGATTCACGATGAATGCCAACATTCGGGTGCGCCCCGATCCGGGCGAGCAGTGGTGCCGGAGCTCCCGGATAGCGATGATGCTCGGTATGAAAATTCGCGTTCCACATGAAAAACCGGACGATGCCGTTAGTCGTCATCGTTCTCGACGCCAGGTAACGCGGCTGCACCGGTTCACAGCCGTAATGCTCCGGTAGTCCGAAGAACATCAACCAGAAGTAGGCAAAAAACACCGGACCGATATAGGCCGTAACCAATGCCGACGGCCAGGCACAGGTTGCCGCCGCGATGGCGAGCAACCATGCTGCAATGAACCGCGCTTCGTTGCGCGCTCGCACTTTCCGTCGCACTGTTGCGAGATAGGACGGTGCGCCTCCGGCGATCAGATGTACGTTCAGTCGCAGATTCGAAACGAGAAAACCAACACCGCTCATCGCACCCGCATAGGCACGCAACGTGTCGAATCGGGAGGCCGACTCGGTGTCCTCTTCCGTCGCCAAACACCGGTGATGCTTCAGATGCTTGTCGGTATAGGCCGTGAAGTTTACGAACAGGACATTCGCAGCCAGATTGCCGATGATCGCGTTGACGGATTTCGCACTCACCAGGCTTCGATGCAGACATTCGTGGGCGAGATTCAGGAACCCGCTCAACACAAAACCTTCGGCAAGCATCAGGACGATCCGGCCCATTGCGTTTCCGGATCGGCACGCCAACCATGCCACCAAACTAACGACCGCGATCGCGCCAACGACCTTCGCAATCGCAGCTGCATCGCGGAGCCCGCCTCGCCGCGCGCGATATGCGTCGATCTCGAGCAACACCGGATCCGGACCGTATTCGGCGCTCATGTTCATTCAGCCAGCGAAACAAGCGCCGCACACCACGACACGTTGTCGGAAACGGCCTGCGCAACCCGTACGGCGAATTCAGGAATTTCGTCATCGCTGACAAGGAGCTGAATCATTCGTCTCGTCATTTCGACGTGGTACGCCTCGGCAGGATCATCACCGCCAACGTGACATTGAAAATAAACGAGTCCTTGTCGGTCGACACCATAACAACGACTCGTCGACGCCCAAAGTGCGTCGATCATCGCATTCGCGTGCAGTTCGAACGCCACCATGTTCGCGCACCGCTCGAGCGCCGTCTTCGCACCCAGTCCGGCAAGTAGTTTCGTCAGATAAGGCCCCGTCGGTACGCTGAAATTCGGAACCGCGACGCGTCCTGTCAGTCTCTCGATGTCATTTTTCAGGAGGCTCGAGTGAAACCATTTGCCGGTATCGAGAATGCCCTGCAGTCCCTGTTTGCCGTATCGTTCGATGACGTATGCGCCACCCGTCTCGTCCCAACAGAGAAAATTTCCCACCACGCTCGTGATTTCGACGTCTCGCGCCACCGGTCGATTCGATTGAATGGCATCCAGAACGGCGTGAACTTGCGCACCCGCCTGCAGATACGGAAACGCCTGCGACATCGCCAGGTAGTGCGGAAAGATTTTTTCCAGTGCAGCACACGACGACACGTGCCGGAACGGATGATCATCGAGTCCGTCGCGCAGACTGACCATCAGCGAATCGATTTCCCCATCGACGACCGGGTTCAGAATTTCGTCACAAACATCAGCCATGCGTTCACCTCATCTACCATCGCGATTGTGATGGGCCGGCACAAAACGCCTGTGCCGGCCGCCGAGTATGGCGATCAGAAGTCGATCTGGTCGCTTGCGTCGGTACCACTTTGCCGATTTTCGATGCGGTCTCACACTACAAAAGCTTGTAGTCCCCGTGCCGACGTGGCGTGATTTGACGCATCGGCGCGCGCACGGTCCCGGTCCACTTCGCGTCTCGTGTCACCAACGCGTTACAGCAATCCGAATCTGGATGCCATCAGAACGGCTTGCCGGCGTGTCGGCACGTCGAACTTCTTCATGATGTTGCGGATGTGATGAAGCACGCCATGCTCGGTCAACGCGACAATGCGCGAGATATCCCAACTGGACTTTCCTTCGGCGACCCATTTCAGGATTTCGAGTTCACGCGCGCTGAGGCACGGTGCATCGGATTGCAGCGCCTCCAGCCTGCGGCACGTGTCGAGCGTCAGATTCGCGACAAGTGCGCCCCACGACGGAATGGCGAAGGGCAAATCGCCGTTGTCAGACGCCCGCGCCTGTCGAACGAAGCTCACGCACGCCACATCGCCATGCCTGTTGTGAGCCGGAAACGACACTCCGTCGCTTAACCCGTACATGCGACTTCCGTCTCGAAGTTCGCGCTGTTCGGTTGTCGCGAAGATCCGGTCGCACCAGATCAGCGGTGTCAACGACGACATCGCATGCTGCGCGACCGGGTCGATCATCAGGTAAGCCCGCTCCCGATAACGGGACAACCACGCCTCCGGGTAGTTCGACAGTGTGCGGCCGCTCTTCAGTGTCCCGCCCGTCATTCGATAGTCCTGGTAACAGACATGGTCAAATCCCGCCAGGCGTCCGATGTCGACCAGCATCCGGCCCAGTTCGTCCATGCAAGTGCAACCGCCGATCTTGAACACCATCTCAAGCATCCGCTCACCGCACCGACACGATGCGGACTCACGACATCCTTCGGCCCATAGAATGACGCGTTCTCTGGCTTCTCTCATAATTTTTAGAATTACTAATCAATTTATGTTTGAAAATCGATTCGATGAATTCTCAAGGCGCCCTCAATCCGCCTGCGATAGCAGGAAACGGCCCCGTCGTCGAATCAGAACACCCGCGTCGCTGACGGGACGCGCGCATGCTGCTTGACGTACGCGAGCGCATCGTTGATCGTCAGAACGTGCTGCTCCCCGTCCCTCATTCGTAACGACACCTCTCCGGCCAGCGCCTCCTTGCGTCCTGCAATTGCGACGATCGGCGCGGCCAGTTCCCTTGCATCGAAGATCTTGCGCGGCAGGCGCTCGGCGCGGAAATCCCTCAGCACCCGACAGCCGATGTCTTCGAAAGCGAACGCCGCGTTGTCGGCAAATTCGCGGTCATCTTTCCCAATGTTCGCAACGACGATCTGGTCCGGTGCCAGCCAGGTCGGCAACCATCCCTCGTAGTGTTCGAGAAGAATACCGATGAACCGTTCAAGGCTTCCCAGGATCGCGTGGTGCAACATGACGGGCGTTGCCTTCGCACCGTCCTCTGCGACATATGACGCACCGAGCCGTTCCGGCAATACGAAATCGAGCTGGATCGTTCCGCACTGCCACTTTCGTCCTTGGCGGTCGAGCAGATGAAATTCGAGCTTGGGACCATAGAATGCCCCTTCTCCCGCCTGGATCGCGAAATCGAGACCTGCCGCGCGCGCAGCGGATGCCAGCATCGCTTCCGAACGATCCCAGACCGCATCGTCACCCGCACGGACCGCCGGCCTCGTCGACAAAGCCACATCGAATTCGCCAAATCCGAAGTCTGCGTAGATCGTCTTCAGCAACACACAGAATCGTGCGACTTCAACCTCGACCTGATCCTGCATGCAAAGCACGTGAGCGTCGTCCTGCGTGAACGCACGGGCACGCATAAGGCCATGCAACGCCCCGGACGGTTCGGCCCGGTGGACCGCCCCAAATTCGGAATATCGGATTGGAAGATCGCGATACGACCGACTGCCTTTTTTGAAAACCTGCACATGGCACGGACAACTCATCGGTTTGAGACAGTACGGATTGTTGTCACTCTCGAGTGAAAACATGTTTCGCCCGAATTTCTCCCAATGACCGCTCTGTTCCCAAAGATCGCGCGAGACGATCTGAGGCGTCCGCACTTCGGAAAAGCCCGCCTGACGCATCCGGACTCGGATATATTCCTCGACAACCCGATAAAGAACCATGCCGCGCGGATGCCAGAAGACAGCGCCCGGGCTTTCGTCCTGCTGATGAAACAGATCGAGTTTGTTGCCGAGCACTCGGTGATCGAAATCGTCCATCATGTTCTCCGTTGACTTGATACCGGTCGACGGAGCACAAAAAAGCCCCGTCCGTTTCCGGCGGGGCTTAGGGATGGTTTGAGGCACTGACTTACGACGTGCAACCTCCCCCCGGCCCGCCGTTGGCGGTCGTGGTAGTGGTCGCGGTAGTCGTAACGAAAAGTGCGTTCATGGGGCTAATCTAGTCAACCTGCCAACGTCTGTCAACAAACATTCGAGTCCAAATTCAGCGCCAAAATTTTATGATCCGTTAAAAATCCTCAAACGGAAAATAAATGAAATTCACAGAAAGCATAATGAAATACTCTTTAAAGTAAACAAATAATGGTTTTATTCATGGAATGGAAGTTGCGGGCAATCAGAAAAGGCGATCACTAGCAGGCCGTTCCCGAAATCAAGGAAAAGCAAGCCGATGCGAGGCGAGGCGAGGCGAGGACGGTTATAACGAATCGTTGCACAGTCTGGTGGGCACGTGCAAGCCGGGGCAAATGGCCGAGCCGAACGCAACGTTGCCGCGGAGATGTTGCGGGACGTCGCGCGACCAGATCGCCGCATCACAAACATGTGGGCTCGCAGAAAAGGGGGCTTTTGGCCCCTATACAGATCAAGGACTTGGACATCTTTTTTGAGAACACCGCATGCTTCTTGTCTCAGAAAAGATGTCCTTGGCCACGAAAATTCTCAGAAAAGTCGTCTTTGAGAATGTCACAACCCCGCCTAGGTCCCTCGACGAGATCTAGCCACAAGCAGTGCCACAGACAGGCGTACACTCCCAGGACAAGTGTGGGCCGGGTTGCAAAGCAACACAAATAGCCATGGCTCACATCGTCACGATTGGCATGACAATTGGAAGTGTGTGGCGCAGAAAGGCTGCACAGAGCCTCTAGGTCTACTTCGTCAGGTCATCAAGACGATCGACAAAGCCATCCCCGGCGATTCGATCAAGTTCTCGCTAAAGCAAGATCACGACAACCTCCGACTCGGAGCGGCCATAGAAGCCAATCTTGGCGATGCACTCAAGTGCCACATCGACCTGCACGGGGAGGGTTAGACGAACGAGCCGAGTAGCTTCGGCAGATGGCTTGCGCCCTGAACTAAGCATCGACCTCCCCATTGGCTTGTGAAAACACACCCAGACGTGAAACGGCGATTGAGCGTCGTCAATGCGGCGACATCGATCTGACACCATCGACTAAACATTGCGTCGTAGGCCGTCACTGCCAAATATTCTCCGATCATTTCTGCCTATCCATACGGGTTACATGCCCAACGCATGAAAGGTAGCCAATTATTCAAAGACAACTTATTGAGACTGCGGACATCTTTTCCGAGAGACAACAACACAAGCCCGCAATCCCATTCACCCCCTCCCCCGTACCGGCATTCGTCAACCCAACTGTACCGGTACTGTACAGAAAACCGTCGCTAAACTGACCTCCATCCCAGTCCAGAACCGAATGGAGAATCCGCGATGGAATTCCTCACCCTGAGCGCGCTGCCCGCCGGCATGCTGTTCGCGCTCGTCACGTCGATCACGCCCGGCCCGAACAACACGATGCTGCTCGCATCCGGCGTCAATTTCGGTTTCCGCCGCACCATGCCGCACCTGTTCGGCATCAGCATCGGCGTCGCGATCCTGATGCTCTGCGTCGGCTTCGGCCTCGGCGAAGCGTTCAAGCGCATGCCGCTGCTGTACACGATCCTCGAAGCCGCGAGCGTCGCGTACCTGCTGTACCTCGCGTGGCGCATCGGCACGTCGGGCGAAGTGAAGGCGCACGGCGGCAAGCCGCGCCCGATGACGTTCATCGAAGCCGCCGCGTTCCAGTGGATCAACCCGAAGGCCTGGATGATGGTGCTGACCGCCGCGACGACGGTCCGCCTGTCCGCCGACTACGGGATGAACGCCGCCTGGATGGCCGTCGTGTTCATCCTGATCGGTTTCCCGTGCATCTGCCTGTGGGCCGCTTTCGGCCTCGGCCTGCGCCGCTTCCTGTCGAACCCCCGCGCGCTGCGCCTGTTCAACATGACGATGGCCGTGCTGCTGATCCTGTCGCTGTATCCGCTGATCGCGCACCTGCTGGCGTAGTGAGCACTCACCGCGCGCCCGTTGAGATTCGCCCGATGCAGGCGTACCCTTTTGTTACGGGCGCGCGCAGCCGTTTCGCCGGTTGCGCCGCTGCTGCCGGGAGAGTGCCGATGAAGCCATTGCTGAGGGCGGGCGAACACATCGAGGGGATGCACTGGATCGCCGAGTATCGCCCGCTCACGCACGAGATTCGCGTGCTGCGCGAGGACATCGAGATCGGTATCTACAGCGCGCCGCCGACGATGTTCGGTGAAGAGGAAGACATGGGCGCCGCGAACCTCGCCGATCATCGCGGCCGGGAGGCCGCGCTGCGCGCATATCTGCGCAACTTCGTGCGGGAACACGACACGGAAGAATAGCCGGCGGCCCGCCGGCCGCCGTATCAGGGGCCGGCGCATCGCACCGGCCCGCGCTTCGCTCAATGCCCGAGCGATTCGATCTTGCCTGCCGGCTGCGTCACGCCATGCGGCCGCGCCATCTGCTTGATCAGCAGCGCGACACATGCGAGCAAACCCGCGACGGCGATCGTCGCGAACACGCCCGCGAACGAGAAATGCCGGCGCGTCAGCTCGGCGACGAGGAACGATCCCGCAATCCCGCCGAAGCGGCCGACACCGAGCATCCATGCAACACCCGTGCCGCGCCCTTCGGTCGGATAGAACGCGGCGGCGAGCGCCGGCATCGACGATTGCGCGGTATTCATCAGCACGCCGGCGACGAACACGACCAGCACGAGCAGCCCGACGTTACCCGCCGCCTGCCCGATCGCATAGACGCTCACCGCCGTCAGCGCGTAGCACACGGCAATCACACGGTTCGCGTTGAAGCGGTCCATCAGCACGCCGCACAGCACCGCGCCGACGCCGCCGAGCGGGAACAGCGCGGAGATCAGCGTCGCGCTCTTCGGCGTCAGGCCGGCATCCTTCAGCAGGATCGGCATCCAGTTGATCGACGCGTAGAAGATCACGAGCCCCATGAAGTATGCGAGCCACAGCATCACCGAGCCGACGATGTACGAGCGCGACAGCACGACGCCGAGGCCCTTGCTGCCGGTCTGCGGCGCGGCTTCGGTCAGCGCGAACGAGCCGGCGTTCAGCGCATCGCGCGAGATGCGCGCGAGCGTCGCGCGAACCTTGTCGACGGCGTGGTTGTTGGCGACCATGAAGCGCACCGATTCCGGCATCTTCAGCAGCAACAGCACGCCGAGCAGCAGCGGCGTCACGCCGCCGAGGATCAGCACGCTGCGCCAGCCGAAATGCGGGATCATCCATGCGGCGAGGAATCCGCCGAACGCGGCGCCGAGCGGGAAGCCGCAGAACATCAGGTTGATCACGGTCGCACGGCGCTTGTCCGGGCAGAACTCGCCCATCATCGTGACCGCGTTCGGCATCGCCGCGCCGAGCCCGACGCCGGTGATGAAACGCAGGATCGTCAGGTGTCCGATCGTCGTCGAGAAGGCGGACATCAGGCATGCGACGCCGAACAGGAACACCGAGCCGAGCAGCAGCGAGCGGCGCCCGAGCTTGTCGGACAGCGGGCCCGACACGAGCGCGCCGCACGCGAGGCCGAACAGCGCGGCGCTCAGCACCGGTGCGAGATCAGGTTTGGTGAGGTTCCATTCGCCGAGCAGCGACGGCGCGATGAAGCCGATCGCAGCCGTATCGAAGCCGTCGAGCAGCACGATCACGAAACACATGAGGAATACGAGCCATTGAAAACCGCCGAACGGCTGCTCGTTGATGAAGGTCTGGACATCGACCACGGGTGCGCGATTCATCGCGAGTCTCCTGATATATATAAGCGACGCGGCCTCGGAACCACGTCTTGCCTTTGTTCGCGCACCGGCATCCGGTGCGCCGCGCGCCGATGCTCTGCCGGCGCGTTCATTCATCGCCGAAGCCTGCGAACCATCCGCAGGCCTCGGCTCAACATCGGACTACAGGTACTTAACCGGCCGCACCTAGGCGGCCCCATCCTGCTCCTTGAAGATCTTGTCCGCGAGATGAAACGCGGAATTCGCCGCCGGCACGCCGCAATAGATCGCGGTCTGCAGCAGCACTTCCTTGATCTCGTCACGCGTCACGCCGTTGTTGCGCGCGGCGCGCAGGTGCAGCGCCAGTTCCTCGCCGCGGTTCAGCGCCACCATCATCGCGATGGTCAGCAGGCTGCGCGTATGGCGCGGCAGGCCGTCGCGCGTCCAGATCTCGCCCCACGCATAGCGCGTGATCAGGTTCTGGAATTCGTCGGTCACCTCGGTGCGGTTCTCGAGCGAACGGTCGACGTGCGCGTCGCCGAGCACCGCGCGACGCACCTTCATCCCTGCTTCATAACGTTCCTGGTCATCCATCGCCGGTGCCTCACGCGGTCAGGAAATCGAGCAGCGCGCGGTTGAAGCCGTCGGTGCACTCGATGTTCGAAATATGCGCGGCGTCGAATTCGACGTGCTGCGCACCCGGAATCGCGGCGGCCAGCGCGCGGCCCTGGTCGGGCGGCGTCGACATGTCCTTCGCGCCGGTCACGACGAGCACCGGCAGCGCGATGCCCTTCACCTCTTCGCGCAGGTCGGCTGCGTTCAGCGCGTCGCAGTTCGCCGCATAGCCGTCCTGGTCGGTATGCACGAAGGTGTCGCGGATCGCATCGAACAGGCGCGGCTCGCGTTCGACGAACGCGTCGGTGAACCAGCGCGGCAGCACAGCGTCGGCGAGCGCGGTCATCCCTTCGGCACGTGCCTTCTGCGCCCGCGGCGCCCACACTTCCGGCGAGCCGATCTTCGCGGCGGTGTTCGACAGCACCGCGCGAATGATGCGCGACGGGAAGCGTGCGGCCAGCGCCGCGCCCGTCAGCCCGCCCATCGAGATCCCGCAGAAATGCGCGCGGGCGATGCCGACGTGGTCGAGCAGGCCGATCACGTCGCCGGCGAGCTGCTCGATCGTGTACGAACCGGCCGGCGCATCGGAATGGCCGTGGCCGCGCGTGTCGTAGCGCAGGATGTTGAAGTGCTGCGTGAGCGGGCGGATCTGCGGCGCCCACATCTGCAGTTCGGCGCCGAGCGAGTTCGAGAAGACGAGCCACGGCGCGTCGTCGCGCGCCGCACGGTCGATCCGGTAATGCAGTTTCACGCCGTTGACAGTGGCGAAAGGCATCAATGTTCTCCTGGTGATTGCGCGCCCGCGTGCAGCGCGAGCACGGCGTCGACGTAGGCCTGCGCCTCGCCGACGTAATGAGCGGGATCGAGCAGCCGCGCGAGCGCGTCGCGCGACAGGTGGGCCGACACGGTCGCATCGGCGGCGAGCACGTCGAACAGCGTCGCGCCCGTGCGCACGGCTTCCTTCGACGCGTGTTCGACGACGTGATGCGCGTCGAGCCGGCCGATCTTGTCGCCGAGCGCGAGCATCACCGCTTCGCCAAGGATCAGCCCGTGCGTCAGGTCGAGGTTCGCGGCCAGACGTTCGGTGTTCACGTCGAGGCCCGCGACGATCTGCGCGATCTGCGCCAGCGCGCCGCCGGTCAGGCGCGCGAGATCGGGCAAGGCATCCCATTCGGCCTGCCAGCCGCCGAGCGCGCGCTCGTGCTCCTGCACCATCCCCGCGAACACCGTCGCGACGAGGTTCGGCGCACGCACGGCAGCCGTCAGCACGGCTGCGCAGCCGACCGGGTTGCGCTTGTGCGGCATCGTCGACGAGCCGCCCTTGCCGCCGGCGGCCGGCTCGCCGAGCTCGCCGACTTCGGTCTGCATCTGCAGCGACACGTCGCGCGCGATCTTGCCGAGCGTGCCCGTCAGCATCCCGAAGCAGGACGCGGCTTCCGCGATGCGGTCGCGCTGCGTGTGCCACGGCACGGCCGGCGCCGCGAGCTTCAGGTCGGCCGCCAGCGCGGCCGTGACGCCGGCCGCGTGCTCGCGCAGGCTCGCGAGCGTGCCGGCCGCGCCGCCGAACTGCAGCACGAGCGCACGCTCGCGCAATTCGGTGAAGCGCGCGCGATGGCGCAGCAGCGCATCGAGCCATTGCGCGAATTTCAGGCCGAGCGTGATCGGCAGCGCCTGCTGCAGCCACGTGCGGCCGATCATCGGCGTCGCGCGATGCGTGCGCGCGAGCGCCGCGAGCGATGCACATGCGTCGTCGAGCATCGGTTCGAGCACGTCGAGCGTGTCGCGCAACTGCAGCACGGTGGCGGTATCGATGATGTCCTGGCTCGTCGCGCCCCAGTGCACGAACTTCGCGGCCTCGGGGTCGTCGGCCTTCACCTGCGCGGTGAGCTGCTTGACGAGCGGAATCGCGAGATTGCCGCCGAGCGCCGCGCCGTGCGCGAGCGCGTCGGCGTCGAGCCGGCTCGCATCGCACGCGCGTTCGATCGGCGCGACCGCGGCGGCGGGAATCACCTGCTGCGCGGCGAGCGCACGCGCGAGCGCGGCCTCGACGTCGAGCATCCGCTGGATCGTCGCGCGGGGCGACCAGATCCGGTTGAGCGGCTCGGTGCCGCAGATGAGGGAGGTCAGGCGGGCGCTGTCTTCGAGCATGGCATCAGATTGGGGAAACGGCGTGCGCCTATTGTCCACCCAAGCGTGCCGGCCTGCGCGCAAGCGCACGCGCCGGCACGCTCGGGGTTCAGGCAGCGGCCTTTTGCGTCGCGTCGATCAGCGGCACGCCGGTCAGCTTCTGCAGTTCGTCGAACGACAGGTCGGTGAAGATCTCGCTCACCGCGAGGCCGTCGGCCGTCACGTCGAGCACGGCGAGATCCGTATAGATGCGGCTCACGCACTGCACGCCGGTGACCGGATACGAGCATTGCGCGACGATCTTGCTCTCGCCCTGCTTCGTCAGGTGCTCCATCATCACGAATACCTGCTTCGCGCCGATCGCGAGATCCATCGCGCCGCCGACCGCCGGAATCGCATCGGGCGCACCCGTATGCCAGTTCGCGAGGTCGCCGGTCGCGGATACCTGGAACGCGCCGAGCACGCAGTAATCGAGGTGGCCGCCGCGCATCATCGCGAACGAATCCGCGTGGTGGAAATACGCGCCGCCGGTGAGCAGCGTGACGTGCTGCTTGCCGGCATTGATCAGTTCGTCGTCTTCCTCGCCGGGCGCGGGCGCGGGGCCCATGCCGAGCAGCCCGTTCTCGCTGTGGAGGAAGATTTCCTTGCTCGGATCGAGGTGGTTCGCCACCAGCGTCGGCACGCCGATGCCGAGGTTCACGTACGCGCCTTCGGGAATGTCCTGGGCGACGCGCTTGGCCATTTCATCGCGGGTCAGTCGTTTCATGTCGGGTCTCCTCAAGCGGCTTGCGATGCGTGTTCGGCGGCCAGCTCGGCCGCGTGCGCGGCCTGCGGCACCTCGACGATGCGCTGGACGAAAATGCCCGGCGTCACGATGTGTTCCGGGTTCAGCGCGCCAAGCGGCACGACTTCCGACACCTGCACGATCGCGACCTTCGCGGCGCTGGCCATGATCGGCCCGAAGTTGCGTGCCGTCTTGCGATAGACGAGATTGCCCCAGCGGTCGCCCTTGTATGCCTTCACGAGCGCGAAATCGGCGTGGATCGGCGTCTCGAACACATACGGCTTGCCGTCGATCACGCGCGTTTCCTTGCCTTCCGCGAGCTTGGTGCCGTAGCCGGTCGGCGTGAAGAAGCCGCCGATGCCGGCGCCCGCCGCGCGGATGCGCTCCGCGAGGTTGCCCTGCGGCACGAGCTCCAGCTCGATCTCGCCGGCGCGGTACAGCCCGTCGAATATCTGCGAGTCGCTCTGGCGCGGGAACGAGCAGATGATCTTGCGCACCTGCTTCGCCTTCAGCAGCGCCGCGAGGCCGGTCTCGCCGTTACCCGCGTTGTTGTTGACGATCGTCAGGTCGCGCGCGCCCTGTTCGATCAGCGCGTCGATCAGCTCGGACGGCATGCCTGCCGTGCCGAAGCCGCCGATCATGATTGTCGCGCCGTCGTGGATGTCGGCCACCGCCGACTGAAGCGATTCGAAAATCTTGTTGACCATGTCTCTTCCTGATACGAACCCGCGGCTCGATGCGCGGCCTGTCGAGGGGACACGCGCGTGCCGCGTGCCGCGCCGGGGCCGATGTCGATCCCGGTTTTGTTCGTTATTCGAACCTAGATTCGATTAGCGAACGATGGGCCGATCATAGAGTCGCGCACAGCGCGTTGTCAAGGCGGGTTGCCTCGGGGGGCGCTGCGTCGTCGAACGGCAAGCCGACGTAGTTTTCGGCGAGCGCCTGCGCGGCGGCCCGCGAGCGCGTCACGTATTTCAGCTCGGCAAACTTCAGGCGATTGACGAACGGCGAGTCTTCAGGCGACGAATGCAGCATGTTCGTCATGAAGTACGAGAAGTGCTCGGCGCGCCACACGCGCTCGAGGCAGGTCGCGGAATACGTGTCGAGCAGCGTCGCGTCGCCGTGGCGGTAGCGCGCGCCGAGCGCGCGGGACAGCGCGCGGACGTCGGCCACCGCCAGGTTCATCCCCTTCGCGCCGGTCGGCGGCACGATATGCGCGGCGTCGCCGGCGAGGAACAGGCGCCCGTGCTGCATCGTCTCGGACACGAAGCTGCGCATCGGCGTCACGCTTTTCTGCGTGATCCGGCCCTCGGTCGGCGTCCAGCCCGTGTCGTTCGAGAAGCGCGTGTGCAATTCGTCCCAGATCCGCGTGTCGGACCATTCGGTGAGATCTTCGTCGGGCTTGCACTGCAGGTACAGGCGCGTGACCGTCGGCGAGCGCATCGAGAACAGCGCGAAACCATTGTCGTGATGCGCGTAGACGAGTTCGTCGAGCGACGGCGCCGCGTCGGCAAGGATGCCGAGCCACGCGAACGGATAGACGCGCTCGAACGTGTTCAGCCGCTCGGCCGGAATCGTCTGGCGCGCGATGCCGTGGAAGCCGTCGCAGCCGGCGATGTAGTCGCAGTCGATGCGGTCTTCGCGGCCGTCGGCATGCTTGAACGTGACGAACGGCTGCTCGCCCTCGACGTCGTGCAGCGCGACGTCGCTTACCTCGAAGTGCATCGCGTGGCCATGCTCGACGCCGGCCGCGATCAGGTCGCGTACCACTTCGTGCTGGCTGTAGACGGTGATCGCGCGCCCGCCGGTCAGCTCGGAGAGGTCGATGCGATGGCGCTGCCCCGAGAACAGCAGTTCGATGCCGTGGTGTTCGAGCCCTTCGCGGCGCATCCGGTCGCCGAGGCCGGCTTCGTTCAGCGTGTCGACCGTGCCCTGCTCCAGCACGCCGGCACGGATGCGGTTCTCGCAATATTCGCGCGAACGCGCTTCGACGAGGATGGAATCGACGCCTTGCAGGCGCAGCAGATGGGAAAGCAAAAGGCCGGACGGACCGGCGCCGATGATGGCGACTTGGGTGCGCATTGTTCGTCTCCTGAACATTGGTTCGAGTAATGGAACACATTTGAGCGCTTTCCCGACTATGCGGCAACGCGATTCAGGAGATATGTTGTATACGTTTTGACGATACTGTTCCGGCGATGGATGCGCTCGATCTGAACCTCATTCCCTACCTCGTCGCGCTCGACGACACGCGCAACGTGAGTCGCGCGGGCGACCTGCTCGGCGTCAGCCAGCCGCGCGTGAGCACGGCGCTCGGCCGCCTGCGCGAGTACTTCGGCGATCCGCTGTTCGTGCGCACGTCGCGCGGGATGGAGCCGACGCCGCGCGCGCTCGCGCTGCTGCCGGCCGCCCGCGACGCGCTCGCGCAGATCGAGCGCGGCCTCGTCGCGCCGCACGACTTCGACCCGGCCGCGAGCACGCATACGTTCTCGATCGCGCTGTCGGACGTCGGCGAGATCGTGTTCCTGCCGAAGCTGCTGCAGGCGTTCGCGACACGCGCGCCGCACGCGAACCTGCGCTCGGTCTCGCTCGCGCACGACGAAGTCGGGCGTGGGCTCGAAGCCGGTTCGATCGATCTCGCGGTAGGCTACTTCCCGGATCTCGACGGCAACAACTTCTTCCAACAGCGCTTGTTCACGCACCGGTTCGTGTGCCTGATGCGGCGCGGCCATCCGTTCGAGCAGGCGCCGCCGTTCACGGTCGAGCAGTTCCTCACGTGCGGGCACGCGGTGGTGCGCGCCGAAGGCCGCAGCCAGGAAGTGCTCGAGAAATATCTCGCGAAGCAGCGCATGCAGCGCCGCGCAGTGCTCGAGACGCCACACTTCATGAGCCTGCCGTTCATCCTGAGCCGCACCGACCTGATCGCGACGGTGCCGCATGCGATCGGCTACGCGTACGCGGCCGAGCACGCGTTCATCGTGCCGGTCGAACCACCGCTGGCCCTGCCGCGCTTCGACCTGAAGCAGCACTGGCATCGCAAATATCACAACGATCCTCGCACCGCGTGGCTGCGCGGCGTCGTCGCGTCGCTGTTCAACGACGAGCAGGACGAATGGCCGAAGTGAAGTGAGTGCCGGGCCGCACACGCGCCCCGCGAAAGCATGAAACAATGCCCGGATTCCGCGCCGCCCCGGCGGCGGCATTCGATGGAGCAAATAGATGGCTAAAAAGAAGTCCGCGCGGCCCGAGCCGGCCGCATCCCGACCGAGCCGCGAAGAAGCGGAAGACGCGGTTCGCGTGCTGTTGCGCTGGGCCGGCGACGATCCCGCGCGCGAAGGCCTGATCGACACGCCCGCACGCGTCGTGCGCGCCTATGAGCAATTCTTCGCCGGCTATGCGGTGGAGCCGCGCGACATCCTCGCGCGCACGTTCAGCGAAGTCGACGGCTACGACGAAATGATCGTGCTGAAGGACATCCGCTTCGAGAGCTACTGCGAGCACCACATGGTGCCGATCATCGGCCGCGCGCACGTCGCGTATCTGCCGAATCATCGCGTGGTCGGCATCTCGAAGCTCGCGCGCCTCGTCGACGCGTTCGCGAAGCGCCTGCAGATCCAGGAAAAGATGACC
This sequence comes from Burkholderia sp. HI2500, assembly GCF_002223055.1. Classification (NCBI taxonomy): domain Bacteria; kingdom Pseudomonadati; phylum Pseudomonadota; class Betaproteobacteria; order Burkholderiales; family Burkholderiaceae; genus Burkholderia; species Burkholderia sp. HI2500. Next base: position 2,737,166 of record NZ_NKFL01000006.1, read on the forward strand.
GTGCAGATCGCCGACACGCTGTTCGACGTGCTGCAGCCGAAGGGCGTCGGCGTGATCCTCGAAGCCGCGCACCAGTGCATCTCGACGCGCGGCGTGCACAAGCCGGGCGTCGAGATGGTCACGTCACGCATGCTCGGCTCATTCCGCACCGATCCGTCGACGCGGCGCGAATTCCTGTCGATCGTCGCGAATCCTTCTTCCGTGAATCTGACGAATACGTAATGGAGCAGACGAAGCAAGCGGCGCACGCGCCCGTCGTGCTCGTGACCGGCGCCGCGCGCCGGGCCGGGCGCGCGTTCGCCGAGTATTTCGCCGCGCACGGCTATCGCACCGCGGTGCATTACGACCGGTCGGCCGATGCCGCGCAGGCGGCGGCCCGTGCGATCGCCGAACGCGGGCACGATTCGGTCGCGCTGCAGGCCGACCTGTCGGATGCCGCGCAGATCACCGCGCTGATCGACCAGGTGTATGCGCGCTTCGGGCGCCTCGACGTGCTCGTCAACAACGCGTCGGTGTTCTGGCAGGACCATTTCCCGAGCTTCGACCTCGCGGCGTTCGACCAGGCGTGGGCCGTCAACTGCCGCGCGCCGATCCTGCTCACGCGCGCGTTCTACGAACGGGCCCGCGCGGCCGGCACGCAGGGTGTCGTCGTGAATGTGGTCGACCAGAAGATCAAGGAAAACTTTCACCGCGACCATTTCAGCTATACGGTCGCGAAGGCCGCGCTCGGCAACCTCACGCAGATGCTCGCGCTGTCGTCCGCGCCGGTGCTGCGCGTGAATGCGGTGTTCCCCGGGCTGATGCTGCCGAGCGACGACCAGACGCAGGCCGACTTCGAGCACGCGAGCCGCGCATCGACGCCGCTCGCGCGCATCGCGGGCCCCGACGACGTCGCGAGCGCGATCCTGATGCTGACGGGCAACGCGTACAACGGTGTGGATTTCGTCGTCGATGCGGGGCAGAACCTGATCCGCGTCGACCAGGACGTGCTGTACAAGCACCGGGCGCCCGACAGCAAGCACTGACGGGGCGCGCCGTGGCGGCCGGCAGCCGTCGGCCGCGCGCCGCGTTACGGCTTGTCGGCGCTCCCGCCTTCGCGCACCTTGCCCTGCGCGACGCTCGTGCCGGGCGGCACGCTGTGCGTGAGCCACACGTTGCCGCCGATCACCGAGCCCCGCCCGATCGTCACGCGGCCGAGAATCGTCGCGCCCGCGTAGATCACCACGTCGTCCTCGACGATCGGGTGCCGCGCATTGCCCTTGACGAGCGCGCCTTCGCCATCGGCGGGGAAGCTCTTCGCGCCGAGCGTGACGGCCTGGTACACGCGCACGCGCTCGCCGATGATCGCCGTCTCGCCGATCACGACGCCCGTGCCGTGGTCGATGAAGAAGCTCGGGCCGATCTGCGCGCCCGGGTGGATGTCGATGCCGGTCGCCGAGTGGGCGATTTCATTGATGAATCGCGCCAGCAGCGGCACGCCCAGCTGGTGCAGCGCATGCGCGAGCCGGTGATGCATCATCGCCAGCACGCCGGGGTAGCACAGCAGGATCTCGGTGATGTGCTGCGCGGCCGGATCGCCTGCATAGGCCGCCTGGATATCGCTGACGAGCAGCGCGCGGACCGCCGGCAACTGCCGGCCGAATTCGCGCGCGATTTCGAACGCGCGTTCGTCGAGCTCCGCGAATGGCGTATCGGCATGCTCGGGCAGGAACGGCAGCGCACGGCGGATCTGTTCGGACAGAATGCGCAGCGTGCTTTCGAGCGTGTGGCCGACGTAGAAGTCGACGCTTTCGTCGGTCAGATCCGGTGCGCCGTAGTGCGTCGGAAACATCGACGCGCGCAGGCCGGTCACAATCTTGCAGATTGCATCGCGCGACGGCAGTTCGCGAATGCCGCGCGGATGGCGCGTGCGATGGAGTTCCTCGCGCGACTCGCGCAAGCCGGCAACGATTTCTTCAAGGCCCCACTGACGGGCGGGTGATGTCGACATATGCCAATGCAGGCGGCCGCGCTCGGTCGCACGGCCGCTAATAAAGTGACGGGTTCCGCAAGATTACCGCGTTTTCCGTCCGGGAGCGGCACGCCGGGGATCGGCCGGACGGCCGATGCCACGGGATCGCGACGGCGTCAGATCGTGATGCTGCTCGCGTCGATCCATCGCACGGCCCAGTCGCGCGCGTGCGCGATCGCGTCGCCTTCGTCGTTGAACTGGAGTTCGATCGGGAAAAATCGGTTCGCAACGAGTTCCCCGTCGCTCGATCGGGAGATCACGACGTAGGGTTTGAACGAACCGTCACTGGCGCGCGCGGGCGCGCAGTTCAACAGATAACCGCGGTGCGTGAAGGCAGTAGTCGCTTGCATGAATCCGCCACCTCTAGTCCCTTGCTTTGTTGTTCACTACCCGTCTTTAAGGGGTGCTGCGGCCCCCCGGCGCGGGCAGAGGCGGCGCGACTGAATCCCCTGTCGCCGCTTCGCAGGAAAAGAATCATACTCTGTAGAAAACGGGTCTTCTAGCTGAAATAAATCATGACAAATCAGTGCGCGTCGCGCGACCGCGGCGATCGCCCGCGCGCCTTTTCCCGTCACGCCCGGAACGGGATTTGCTTCGATCCGGAACGCTTCGCCGCGAGGAGAGCCGCGATGGAATCATCCGGTCAAACCAATCGCTCGCGTCCGCGCAGCATCGAGCTCGACAACGACGACACGCACGACAGCACGGTCGACACCGACGGCAAGAACCGCGAGGCGGCGCGCCTTGCCGGCGGCGGGCCGATCTCGCCCGACGAAATCACGCGCAGCAACGCGTCGCTCGTCAATGCGATGCCGGAAGCCGGCGACGGCTTCGCCGGTTTCGACAGCCGCCCCGGCGGCAATCATCCGGCGTTCGCGCTGCGTGCCGGCTACATGGTGATCGAGAAGGGCTTCGACGCGCCGCCGCCCCTGAGCGACGCGCTGTTCGGCCCCGTCCACCGGATGTACGGCAGCACGTACTGGCCCGGCCACCAGCGTCGGCCAGAGCGCGTCTTCGAGCTGACGCCCGTGCCGAGATAGCCGGCGCGGCGTTTGAATCGATCGTTCGTTTGCGAACCGGTATCGGCAAACTAGCCGATGGCTGGGGATCGGCGTACGCGACCGTGCGCCGATCGTGCACCGGACATCGCGCGATGCACGATGCACGAACGAATGATTCCGCGCAGCAGCGCGGGCGGCGTCATGCACACCGTGAATTGCACCGACGCACATGCGTTGATCGAGGTCATGTCGAAACGGCGCGGTTGCGATTGAATGGCGATGCGGGCAATGCATCCGCGTGACTGTCGTGTCGTGTCGATGCGATCGGCGTGCGCCGCGAGGCGTGTGCGTGCGCCACACGCGACACCGATGCGCGCGCATGCCTTCCCGCCGACGATGCAGACAACAGCGACCACCACGTCGCACGACATGCGTCGCGTGTCGCAGCATACGTAGGTGCCTGGCCGTGCGCCGCGCAAACGGAAGCGACGCCGCCGCGCGGCACGACCGGCACCTCACTGCAAAGTCCCTGCCATTGGTTTACTCTGCCTCGCAGCATTGCGCATTGCCCAGCCCGATCGGCCATCCGGCCGACTTCGTTTCAACCCGCCACTCGGAGACACTATGTACAAGCGTATTCTGGTTGCCGTCGACGGCAGCGACACGTCCCGCCATGCGTTCGATGCCGCGCTGGCGCTCGCGAAATCGCACGGCGCCGAGCTGCAACCGTTCTACGTCGTCGAGAACGCCGCGATCTACTACAACGTGCCCGGCTACGATCCGTCCGTGCTGCGCGATCAGCTCGTCGCGCAGGGCAACGCACTCGCGAAGGATTTCACCGCGCTCATGCAGGCAGCGGACGTAAAAGGCGAGACGAAGCTGGGCGAAGCGACGTCGCTCAACGACGTGTCGTCGCTGATCCTCGACGGCGCGAAAGCTTTCGATGCCGATCTGCTCGTACTCGGCACGCACGGCCGCCGCGGGTTCCGCCGTCTCGTGCTCGGCAGCATCGCCGAGCAGTGCGTGCGCCACGCGACGCTGCCCGTGCTGCTGATTCCGGCGGCCGCCAACGTCGACGAAACGGTTGCGTAAGCCGCGTTCGGCATGCGCGGGCAGTCGCGACGTTTTGTCACCCGACAGCGGCAAGTTGCGGTGGGACAATGATTCCGTCGATTCAACGCCGGAGTAAACGATCATGCTGACGCCCGTCGCCACACGTCCCGCCGCCACGCCTCATGCCGGTAGCTGGGCTCCTCGCCAGGCCGCGCACTGCTCGTCGTGCGCCATGCGGCACCTGTGCATGCCGCAGGGCCTGGCGCCCGAAGCGCTCAGTCGCCTCGAGTCGGTCATCTGCGCGGCGCGCCCCGTCAAGCGCGGCGAAGCGCTGTTCCGCGAAGGCGACGCATTCGACAACCTGTTCGCGGTGCGCTCGGGCTCGTTGAAAACCGTCGCGACGCGCCACGACGGCCGCGAGCAGGTCACCGGCCTGCATCTCGCCGGCGAAGCGCTCGGCCTCGACGGCATCTGCGACGACACGCATCCGCGCACCGCGGTCGCGCTGGAAGACAGCTCGGTCTGCGTGATTCCGTACAGCGCGCTCAAGACGCTCTGCTCGGAAGCCGGTTCGATGCAGTTGCGCATGCACAAGCTGATGAGCGAACAGATCGTGCGCGAAACGTCGCAAACGATGCTGCTCGGTTCGCTGAATGCCGAAGAGCGCGTCGCCGCGTTCCTGCTCGACGTCTCGTCGCGCTACCTGAAGCGCGGGTACTCGCCGTCGGAATTCAACCTGCGGATGACGCGCGAAGACATCGGCAGCTACCTCGGCATGACGCTCGAAACGGTCAGCCGCACACTGTCGAAATTCCAGAAGCGCGGCCTGATCGAAATGCAGGGCCGCCACGTCCAGATCGTCGATTTCGACGGCCTGCATCACGTCTGATGTGATGCCGCACGGCGCGCACCTCGCGCGCGCCGCCTGCGTCACGCGATCGGTCAATCGAGAAACAGCGCGGCGCGCGCCTTCAGCGCCGCGCTGAAATCGTCGAGCCAGCCGATCGACAAACGCCAGCTCTGCCAGTAAAGGTCGATGTCGATCGTTCGCCCGCGCGACATGTCGACCAGTTCACCCGCCGCCAGTTGGCGGTCGACCATCCGGTCCGGACACATCCCCCATCCCAATCCCGTTTCGCACGCACGCAGGTAGCCCGCGACGTGCGGTATCCAGTGCTGCGGCGGATCGAGATCCGCGCGCGTCACGCGCCGGATGAAACGCGCCTGCAGCCCGTCCTTCGGATTGAACATCACGCACGGCGCGCGGCGCAGCGCATCGCGCGTGATGCCCGCGTCGAAGTAGCGCGCGTAAAACGCCGGCGAGCACACCGCGCGATAGCGGATGCGCCCGAGCCGCTCCGACCGGCACCCCTGGATCGGCTCGGCCTGCGCGGTCACCGCGCCCTGCACGCTGCCGTCGCGAATGCGCGACGCGGTGTAATCCTGGTCGTCGATCACGAGGTCGAGCAACGTCTCGCGCTCCGTGCAGAACGGCCCGACCGCGTCGATGAACCACGTCGCGACGCTGTCGTCGTTGACGGCCACGCGCAACGTCGGCCACGTGCTCGCGATCTGGCCCGGCAATGCGGGCATCCGGCCGCCCAGCTCGGCCTCGAGCAGTTGCACGCGCTCGGTATGGCGGCACAGCAGCGCACCCGACGTCGTCGCGACGCATGGCTGCCCGCGCTTGACGAGCACGCTGCCGACCCGCTCCTCCAGCAGTTTCACGCGCTGCGACACGGCCGACGCCGTGACGTTCAGCTCCTTGGCCGCCCGCTCGAACGAGCCGTGCCGGATCACGGCCGCGAGGGCATCGAGCAACGCGTAGTCGAGCATTAGATTTCCTTAATCAGCATTAGGTGATTTAGCTTCTCTTATTTTCAGGCTGACCGCAGACTAGCGCTACCCGATTCATCCGTCTACTGCTTCCACTGTTGTCACCCACCATGAACTGGCTCGCTTTTTCTCACGGCGCCGTACTCTGCGGCTCGCTCATCGTCACCATCGGCGCACAGAACGCATTCGTGCTGCGGCAGGGCATCATGCGCTCGCACGTCGGCAAGATCGTGCTGCTGTGCGCGCTGTCCGACATGATCCTGATCGGCGCGGGCGTCGGCGGCGCATCGGTGCTCGTCGAACGCTATCCGACCTTCGTCCACGCGGTGCTGTACCTCGGCCTCGCGTATCTCGCGTGGTTCGGCATCAACGCGCTGCGCCGCGCGTTCAAGCCGGGCCACGAAACGCTCGACGTGCGCGGCGACGCGGTCGCGCCGCCGCCGCAGAGCGGCCTCGCGATCGTGCTGATGACGCTCGCGTTCACGTGGCTCAACCCGCACGTGTATCTCGACACGTTCCTGCTGATCGGCACGGCCGGCGCACGCGAGCCGGAAGGCGCGCGGCTCGCGTTCGCGATCGGCGCAATGTCGGTCAGCGTCGTGTGGTTCCTCGGGCTCGGCTACGGTGCGCGGCTGCTGGCGCCGTGGTTCCGCAAGGCCATGGCGTGGCGCGTACTGGATGGCGCAATCGGCAGCATGGTGCTGTTTCTCGCGGCGGTGCAGTTGCGCTGACCGGCTCACCGTCGCACGGGCGGCCGCTTGCCGCCCGTCGTCCCGCCCGCTTCGGCGCAATGCCGGAGCATCCACGTTCCCGCCCTCCCGCCTGCTTCCGCCCACGCGCCGTGCCGCGTCAAGTCGCGCCAGCCGCGACAAAAATCGGTTCCTGATCGAACGCAGCCACACGAAGTACCCACGCAACGGACGGAGCGTCCGTCATCCGCGTCAGGCCGTCCGCCATCGCGACGGTGCGCCGCCTGCACGATTCGGAGCGATCGGCGAGAATGTCCGGCGTCCCGCGACAACGGCGTGACCGCACCACGTACCCCGTCGTCTCGCCGTGATCGTCTCGGCCCATCCCGCAGTTCCATTCCGTCACCCGCAGATATCGGAGCAGAACATGGCACTACGCACCCTCGGCACATCGAACATCCAGGTTTCGCCGCTCGCGTTCGGCGGCAACGTCTTCGGCTGGACCGTCGACGAGAACACGTCGTTTGCGCTGCTCGACGCGCTCGCCGACACCGGCATCAACTTCATTGACACGGCCGACGTCTACTCGGCCTGGGTCCCCGGCAACCACGGCGGCGAATCGGAAACGATCATCGGCAAGTGGCTCAAGCGCTCCGGCAAGCGCGAGCAGGTCGTGATCGCGACCAAGGTCGGCCTGCTGGGCGCGCGCGCGGGGTTGTCGAAAGACAACATCCTGAAGGCGGTAGACGACTCGCTGCGTCGCCTGCAGACCGACTACATCGACCTGTATTTCTCGCATCGCGACCTTGCCGATACGGCCCCGCTCGAAGAAACGCTCGGCGCCTATCAAACGCTGATCGACGCGGGCAAGGTGCGGATCATCGGCGCATCGAACTACAGCGGCGCACGGCTGCGCGAAGCGGCCGCGATCAGCAAGCGCGACGGCCTGCCCGCCTACCAGGTCATCCAGCCCGAATACAACCTGCTCGACCGCGCCGACTACGAACGCGATCTCGAACCGGTCGTGCGCGACCTGAAGCTCGGTGTCGTCAACTACTACGCGCTCGCGAGCGGCTTCCTGTCGGGCAAGTACCGCAGCGAGGCCGACCTGAAGAAGAGCGTGCGCGGCGATCGCGTCGCCGGGTATCTCAATGAACGCGGGCTGCGCATCCTCGCGGCACTCGACGCGGTGGCGGCAAAGCACGGCACGCAGCCGGCCGCCATCGCGCTCGCCTGGCAGATCGCGCGGCCGACGATCACCGCGCCGATCGCCAGCGCGACATCGCTGGCGCAGCTGGCATCGCTCGGCGAAGCGATCCGCGTTCAGCTCGATCAGGACGACATTCGCCGGATCGACGAAGCCAGCGCGGCCTGACGTCAGCTGTAGCAGGCCTGTCGATCGGATCGCGCAGTCCGCGCGGTTCCGCGACCGGCCGGTGTCATGTGCGCGCGCTTGTCACGGCATTCGCGGGGGCGGGTCATTCGTGAGTGGCGGGTGAGTACAATGGCGCGCGTCCGGGCGGCCCGCCGCACAATCTGCGATGCGTCGGTGGTGCCGCGCATCGTGTCCGGCAATACGAACGCTCCGACGATCATGATGTCGGAACGCTGCGCCGAATTCATGCTCGCGGAGTAACGCAACGCGGCGCGCGGGCGTTTTCGTTCACGACAATAAAAAGACGGCGCGTGAGACACGCGCCGCCGCTCCCTCTGCATCACCTGCCGGAATCAGCCCCGTCCGCCCGCGCCGCCTCGCGCAGCGCCATCGGCGACGCGCCATAGCGCTCGCGAATCGCACGGCTGAAATGAGCCTGGCTCGAAAAGCCCCAGCGGAACGCGATTTCGCCGACGCTCGTCTTGCGCAGCCGCGCATCGGTCAGCTCGCGATACGCATGCGACAACCGTTCCGACCAGATGTGCTGCGTGATCGACTCGCCTTCGGCTGCGAAGAGCCGGCTCAGATGCCGCAGCGACAGCCCGACCGCGTCGGCGACGGCCTGCGGCCCGAGTTCCGGATCGCCGAGATGCGTCGCGACGTACTGCTTCGCGGTCAGCAGATACGACAGCGACGCACGTGAGGCACCCGCACCGTTCACCTCCGCATCGATGAGTTCCGCGACCAGCGTGCGCGTGTGTTCGGCGAACTGCGCGGCGTCACGCTCGACCGGATCCTTCATGAAGCGCTCGACGCTCGCGCGCAACGTCGCGCCGAGCATCGCGCCCGCGCCCGGTTTCGGCGCGATCCGCAGCGGCAGCGCCGCCAGTTCCGCATCGAGCCGGTCGTCGAACGTCGTGATCGGGATATCGATCAGCAGCTGCCGCATCGGCGTCAGGAATCCGAACAGATAGGGCACGCGCGTGTCGTAGACGACGACATCGCCGGCGTCCGCGAGCAGGCAACGGTCTCGCTGGATGAAATACGCGCGCCCGCTCAGGATCTGGCACGCAAACAGCGACTCCTTCGGCAACTGGCGCACCAGCGCGGGGCTGCGCTCGATCACGTGATCCTGGCCGCTGATGTCCGCGATGCCGAGGCCCGGCAACGCGATATCGGTCTTCTCGACCTCGAGCCCGGCCGGCGACAGCGACGAACAGCGCAGCCCGACCAGCGTCGCCGCATTGAACGCATCCCAGTACGCCATCCTGTCGCGCGCCGGCACGTCGGCCGTCGAGCCTCGCGTGCGGGAAAAAACGGTCGATTTCGTCACGTCGCCTCCTGCGGGCGCCTGTCGTGCGGAGCGGCACGGATTGGGGGATGGTTCGTCTGGATTCTGGTGCGATGCAATGTCCGGCGCGGTCAAGCAATTCGTCCAGCCCAGTCAAGAGCGGCGCGCACCGGCTGGCTACAGTCGAGCCCACGACAACTGATACCTAAGGAGACAAACCGTGGTCGACAAAGCCGTAGCCGAATTCTGGCAAAACATCCCGCCGATTGCCAATCCGTTCAAGCCCGATGCGCTGCCCGAAGCGTACATCGCGAACGCGGCCACCGACGACGAGCGCTATTACGTTCCGTTCACCGAAACGGTTTCGTCGCGGCCGCTGTGGATCTCGCCGTCGCAGAACAAATGGTGCGACATCCTGATGGCGAAGGAAGCCGGGCTCGTGAACCGGCACTATCACCCGCACGAGGTGTTCGCTTACACGCTGTCGGGAAAGTGGGGTTATCTGGAGCACGAATGGACCGCGACGCGCGGCGACTTCGTGTACGAGACGCCAGGCGAAGGCCACACGCTCGTCGCGTTCGATCACCCGGAGCCGATGCGCGCGTTCTTCATCGTGAAGGGGCCGCTGATCTGGCTCGACGAAGCAGGCAATCCAGACGGCTACTTCGACGTGCATTCGTACATCGCGATGTGCAAGGCGCATTACGAGAAGGTCGGCCTCGGCGCGCAAGCGATCGACAAGCTGTTCCGCTGACGCGCGGCGAGGCTCACCATGACATCCCCTTCCGCCTCCCGATCCGCGTGGACGTATGAGAACAGGTTGCTGCTGATCCTGTTCATGACGTTCGGCTTCGTGTTCTTCGACCGCCTCGCGCTGTCGTTCCTGTTCCCGTTCATGTCGGCCGAGCTGCACCTGACGAACACGCAGCTCGGCATGGTGTCGTCCGCGCTCGCGCTTACGTGGGCATTGTCCGGCGCCGCGACGGGCGCGTGGTCCGACGCGCGCGGCACGCGCAAGCCGCTGCTGATCGCGGCCGTGCTCGGCTTTTCCGCGTGCTCGGCGCTGTCGGGGCTCGTCGGCGGCTTCGCGAGCCTGATCGCGTTCCGCGCGCTGATGGGCATCGCCGAAGGCCCCGTGCTGCCGCTGTCGCAATCGCTGATGGTCGAAAGCTCGACGCCGAGCCGCCGCGGGCTGAACATGGGCCTGCTGCAAGGCTCCGCCGCCGGCCTGCTCGGCGCGATGATCGGCCCGCCGGTGGTCATCGGCATCGCGACCACGTACGGCTGGCGCGAGGCGTTCTACGTGTCGTGCCTTCCCGGCTTCCTGATCGCGTTCTGCATCTGGCGCTGGGTGCGCGAAGCGCCGCCCGGCGGCGTGCGGCACGCGCGGGCCGAACCCGGCGGCGCACCGGCCGCGAGCGGCGCGGCAATCAACCGATGGGCGCTGCTGAAGGAGCGCAACATCCTGCTCTGCGTGCTGATCAGCGGCTTCTTTCTCACGTGGTTCGTCGTGATCATCTCGTTCGCTCCGGTGTTCCTCGTGGAAAGCCGCCATCTGTCGCCGTCCGACATGGGCGTCGTGATGACCTGCCTCGGCGCCGCGTGGGTGTTCTGGGGCTTCGCGGTGCCGGCGATCTCCGACCGGATCGGCCGCAAGCCGACGATGATCGCGTTTGCGCTGATCGCGGCCGTGTGCCCGGTCGTGATGATCCATGCCGGCTCGCTGTGGGCGCTCGGCGCGCTCGTGTTCGCCACGTACACGGGCCTCGGCTGCTTCACGCTGTTCATGGCGACGATCCCGGCCGAAACGGTGCCGCCGCGCGCGATCGCCAGCGCGCTCGGCCTGATCATGGGCGCCGGTGAGTTGATCGGCGGCTTCGTTGCACCGACCGTTGCCGGCTTCGCGGCGGACAAGTACGGCCTGCAGTTCGCGATGTGGACGTCGGCTGCCGGCGCGATCCTCGCGTGCGTGCTGTCGTTCGGCCTCGTCGAGACCGCGCCCGCCGTGCTGCGCAAGCGCGCACTCGCCGGCTCGGCCGCGAACCATCTCGATCCACAAAACCTCGGAGGCCACTGACATGCGGGCACTTCAATGGCATGGCCCGCGCGACGTCCGTCTCGTGGAAATCGACACGCCGCGCGTCGGCCCCGGTGACGTGCGCATCGCGATCGCGTACTGCGGGATCTGCGGCAGCGACCTGCACGAATATGCGGACGGCCCGCACGCGATTCCGGTCGACACGCCGCATCCGCTGTCGCACCGCACCGCGCCGCTGACGCTCGGCCACGAGTTCTGCGGCACCGTCGTCGAGGTCGGCGACGACGTGACGGCGCTGCGCGCGGGTGATCGCGTCGCGGTCGAGCCCGAGTATCGCTGCAGCCAGTGCGCGTATTGCCGCGCGGGGTCGTACAACCTGTGCGTGTCGATGGGCTTCGCCGGGTTGATGGGCGACGGCGGCATGGCCGACTTCGCGGTCGTGCCGGCGTACATGCTGCATCGCCTGCCTGACGGCGTGAGTCTCGAGCAGGCCGCGGTGATGGAGCCGGCGGCCGTCGCGCTGCACGCGTTGCGGCGTGGCGAACTGCGGCTCGGCGAAACCTGTGCGGTGTTCGGCCTCGGCCCGATCGGCCTGCTGCTGATCATGCTCGCGAAACTGCAGGGGGCGACCACGATCGTGGCCGTCGACGTCTCGCCCGAACGGCTCGCGGCGGCCGCGCGCTTCGGCGCGACGCATACGTTCGACGCACGCGCACTCGGTGCATCCGCGCTGCAGGACGCGATCCACGCGGCCACGGGCGGGCTCGGCGTCGATGCGAGTTTCGAAGCGGCCGGACTGCCGGCCACGTTCGAATCGGCGATGCAGGCACTGCGCAAGGGCGGCCGCGTCGTGATGGTCGGCCTGATGCCGCATGCCGGCTTCGACGCGTTTCGCGCGGTCAACGACGAGCTGACCTTCACGGCAAGCGTCGGCTACCGGCATGCGTACGAAGACCTGCTGCGCATCGTCGCGTCGGGCGCGCTCGACCTCACGTCGATCGTCACGCGCATCGTGTCGCTCGAAGACGCCGTCGCCGACGGCTTCGACGCGCTGCTCGCCGACCGCGCGCAAATCAAGATCCTCGTTTCACCCGCGCAACGGCCCGCCCGTCGCGCGCACACCATCGGGAGCGTCGAGCATGAGTCGTCAGTGGGCGTTTGAGGGGCAGTCCGTCGTCGTGACGGGCGGCACGTCGGGCATCGGTGCGCGCACGGCGATGCGATTCGCGGAAGCCGGCGCGTCGGTCGTCGCGCTCGGGCTCAATGCGGCCGGCCCGCATGCGCCCGTGCATGCGGGCGTTCGCTGCGTGGAACTCGACGTGACCGACAGCGATGCGCTGACGCGCACGATCGCGGCGCTGCCGCGGCTCGACGTGCTCGTCAACGGCGTCGGCATCAGCCGGCACGCGGACGAATACCGGATGGACCAGTTCGAGCTCGTGCTGAACGTGAACCTGACGTCGGTGATGCGTGCCTCCGACGCCGCGCGGCCGGCGCTGTCGGCACACGGCGGCAGCATCGTCAATATCGCGTCGATGTACACGTACTTCGGCAGCAAGGACCGGCCCGCGTACAGCGCGAGCAAGGGAGGCATCGCGCAGCTCACGCGCTCGCTCGCGCAGGCGTGGGCCGATCGCGGCATTCGCGTGAATGCGGTCGCGCCCGGCTGGATCGATACGCCGCTCAGCAGCGGCCTGATGGCCGACATGCAGGCGTCGCGGCGCATCCTCGAGCGCACGCCGCTCGGGCGCTGGGGCACGGCCGACGAAGTCGCGGACGCGATCCTGTTCCTGTGCTCGCCCAGCGCGTCGTTCGTGACCGGCGCGGTCGTGCCGGTCGATGGCGGGTATTCGACGGTCTAGCGCGCTGCTGAGCGGGCATCGGCACGCCCGCGATTGCTGCCGATGCCCGTCCCACATCGATTTCCTTCGGTTGTCACTGAGCCGGGATTCATCCGGTTCAGCTTTGCTCATATCAATCAGTAGTCCAATAAAAAATATCCGACTCGATCGGAAACATGTGAGGAGCACATTGGAGATGACGAAAAAGACCCTTCTGGCGCTCGCGGCATGCACCATTCCCGCCGTGTCGTTCGCGCAGAGCAGCGTGGCGATGTTCGGGCTGATGGATGCCGGCATCAGCTACGTCAGCAATCAAGGCGGCCACGGCGCCGCGAAGTTCGACGACAACATCTTCTTCCCGAACCTGCTCGGTTTCGAAGGCAAGGAGGATCTCGGCGCGGGCACGCGCGCGATCTTCCGGCTCGTCAACCAGTATTCGCTCGGCAACGGCTCGATCATCGGCGGCGGGCTGTTCGCGCGCACCGCCTATGTCGGGCTGCAGAACGACCGGTACGGCACGCTGACGCTCGGCAACCAGTACGAGTTCATGGTCGACGCGCTGGCCGCGAGCAGCAACGAGATCGCGCAGGATCTCGTCGGCCTGTACGGCTTTCGCAACGGGCCGTTCGACAAGCTCGCGTTGCCGAACAACCCGACCGGCGCATTCGACTGGGATCGCGTCGCGGGCAGCAATCGTGTCGCGAATTCGGTCAAGTACACGAGCCCGTCGCTGTCGGGCCTGACCGTCGGCGCGCTGTACGGCTTCGGGAACGTCGCGGGGTCGGTCGGCGCGAACAACACGGTCAGCGTCGGCGCGAGCTACGACAACGGCCCGTTCGGCGCGGGCGCGGCCTATACGAACCAGAAGTACGGCACGACGAACGGGCTACCGCCGACCAGCGTGCGCAACTGGGGCGCGGGCGTGCACTACACGCTCGGCACGGTCACCGGGAAAGCGCTCTTCACGACCGTACGCAACGCGCAGAACGGCGCGGGTGCGTGGTCGGCGGAAGCCGGCGCCGCATGGCGGCCGTCGCCGGCATGGGTGATCGGCGCGAGCTACACGTACATGAAAGGCAACGACACGCTCGACAACGCGCACGCGCACCAGCTCCTGGCCGCCGTCCAGTACTGGCTGTCGAAACGCACGATGGTGTACGTGGCGGGCGTGCACCAGCGCGCGAACCACGGCAGCAACGCGCAGATCAACGGCGTGATGGATGCGAACGGCGCGTCGGGCGGCGCGCTGCAGTCGATCGCGCGGATCGGGTTCAGCACGCGGTTCTAGGCCGCAGCCTCGGCGGATTCTGGCGACGCCCCTGTGTCCGGATCGCCTGACGACGCAGGCGCGGTGCCGGCCCGCGCTGCCGCGTTCGTCGTCACACGCTGCCGGCCATCCTCCGATCGAGTCGGTTCGAATCGCAACGAATGCACGCCGCGACTAACCCGACGATCCCGCACCGCCCTCGTCCTGCATCGCCGCATCCCGACACTGCGACGGCGTGACGCCGAAGCGCCGGCGAAACAGGCGCGCAAAATACGCCGGATCGGAAAACCCCGACTGCAGCGCGAGGCGCGTAATGCTCGCCCCGTCGGCACCGGTCTGCGACAGCACTTCATGGCACTTCTCGAGCCGCAGGCGCTGGATCATCGCCTGCGGCCGCTCGCCGATCGATTCGAACGCCTGGTAAAGCGTGCGGCGGCACACTTTCAATGCGGCGGCAATACGATCGGGCGACAGTTCGCCGTCGTCCAGATGCCGATGGATGTATTGCTGCGCGTCGCGCAGCAACGTCTCGCGGATCTTGCGCCGCGAAGCGGGCGCCGTGCCGTCCGCGAAATCGATGGTCTCGGCGAGCAACGTCGCCACCAGTTCCAGCACGCCGAAGCGGCTGCGCGGATTCATGCGCCGGCCCTCGGCGATCATCGCCTGCAGGCTCGCGAGCGCCACGGCCGCGCCGCCCGTCGTCGGCATCGCGCGGCCGATCGCGTGCCGGGCCAACGCCAGCAGCGCGTCGTGGTCGGCCACTTCGCACAGCATCGTGACGAATTCGCCGTGTGCGTCGTTTTGAATCCAGTATGGGCTGCTCGCCTCGTACAGCGTGAAATGCCCGGGCGGCACGATCACTTCGCTGGCACCCTGCTCGAGCCTCGCCACGCCGCTCAGTTGCCAGATCACCTTGACGTAGCGGTGCTTCAGCGTCTTGCAGGCGTCGCGACCGATGGAGGCGCTGTGCGCGCTGGCCGCAATGCGCGCCACGCGGCAGCGCGCATGATCGAACACGTCGACGCTCGCATCGAATTCGCCGGACGCGCCGGCGTTCAGCTCCAGCGGAAAGAACCGATGCCGGATCTGCTCCGACCAGCACGACACGCCGCCCGCCTGCAGCGGCGGATGCGCTTCCGAATCGATCATGACGTCGCCTCCAGAAAAATCCGGCTTTCAAGTACATCCGTTGCGTGGCCGCCTGCGTGCGCATGCAGCGGGCGCGACGATCGACTCGCCCGACTTCCGGTCATGTGCGACGACACGCGCCCGGCCAGCACCGATGAGAGGGGATCGGCTCGTAGCGTACGGCGCATCGATGCGAAAGAACATTCGCACAACTCCCATGCGTGGCCGGAACGCTACCTGACGCTGTAAAGATTTCCCCTAGATGCACCGCACTCCTGACGGCTCTGCACGCAAACACATGCGAGCGAAAAACTGGCGCGGCACCCTGCTGACGGGCGGAAAGACGGCTTCCGGCCGGGCTTCACGTGCGTGGCCCATGCCGTCACGCAAGCCGCCCGAAGACAAACGGCGGCCGCTCGCGCGCCGCAGGAGGAGACAACCGATGAAACGACGATCCCTTTCCGTGATGCTGTCCGCGCTCGTCGTCGCGCACGGCGCTCACGCAACCGAAGGCGGCGGCTCCGTCTACCCGACCGGGGCGGAAGGCTACCTGTGCTGCGCACTGCCGCCGCCGGGGCTCTATGCGCTGATCTACGCGGAGCGCTACCACGCCGGCGAACTGCGCGACAACGACGGCCGCAACGTCGCGCCGCCGGACTTCAGCATCACTGCCTATTCGGTGACGCCACGGATCGTGTGGGTCACACCCTACACATTTGCCGGCGCGTCGCTGGCCATGCATGCGCTGCTTCCGCTCGTCACGCTCGACGTGCACGCGGGCGGGCAATCACAGCGGCGAACCGGTGTCGGCGACATGACGTTCGGGCCGGCGCTCGGCTGGCACGTCACGCCGACGCTCCACACGCTGCTCGCCGTCGATTTCTTCGCGCCAACGGGCCGGTACGACAAAAGCGACCTGGCCAACATCGGCCGACACGTCTGGGCGATCCAGCCGATCGCGGGGATCTCGTACGGCGGCCGTACCGGGCCGGTGTTCGATGCAAAGCTGATGTGGACCTTCAACCAGCTCAACCACGCGACGGACTACCGGTCCGGCCAGGAATTCATCGTCGACTATTCGGCGGGCTGGGGTTTCGGCAACGGGCTGACGGTCGGCGCGGGCGGCTATGTCTACCGGCAGATGACGGACGACTCACAGCCCGGGCAAACCATCGCCGGCAATCGCGGCCGTGCGTTCGCGATCGGCCCGTCGATCAAGTACGACAGCGGGAAGGGCTGGTTCGTGACCGCCAAATACCAGATGGAAACCGATGTGCGAAACCGCCCGGAAGGCGCGGCGTTCTGGCTCAAGGCCGTGTTTCCGCTCTGATTCGAACGAAACGGCGTCGGCATCGCCCGACGCGAAGTCAGCGCAGGTCAGCCCTGCGCCGCCTCTTTCACCGACCGAGCAGCAGATCAGCGCCGCGTTCGCCGATCATGATTGCCGGCGCGTTGGTGTTGCCGCTCGGCACCTGCGGGCAGATCGAGCAATCGATCACGCGCAGATTGGCGAAGCCGTGCACGCGCAGCGTCTTCTGGTCGACCACCGACGTCCGCGGGTCCGTACCCATCCTGCAGGTGCCGGCCGGGTGATAGACGGTCTTGATGTCCTGCCGCACGAACGCCTCGATTGCTGGCAGGTCGTCCGCATCGATCCGAGCCGGCGCGACGATTTCCTTCACGTGCGCCTGCAGCGCCTTCGCCGACAGGATCCTGAGCCCGGCCTGAACCGCCCGGATCTGGCCGTCGAGGTCGGCCGGGTCGCTCAGGAAGTTCGCATCGATCCTCGGAAGATCCGACGGATCCTTGCTGCGCAACGCCACCCGCCCGCGCGATTTCGGTTGCAGATGGCCGACCTTGACCGACATGCCGTGCTCGCTCGCCGGGGGCTTCTCTCCCGGCGTATTGTCGAAGTTGTCGAGCAGCGGCAGGAAATGGAACTGTACGTCCGGCCGCCCGGTGCCCTGCGTGTCGATGAATGCGCCGCCTTCGAGGATGTTGCTGGTCAGCAGCCCGCTCCTGAAGCACTTCCATTGCAGGAAATGGCGCATCGCCCGGAGCCCGGTGTTCTCGCCGTAGAGGCTCGCCGGCGTGCGAATCGACGCCTGCACCGACATATGTAGATGATCGTGGAAATTCCGGCCGACCGGCAATACGGCAACCGTATCGATCCCGAGCGCGGCAAGATGCTCCGCCGGCCCGATGCCGGACAGCATCAGCACCTTCGGACTCCCGATCGCTCCCGCACTCACGACGACCTCGTTGCGCACGCGCACCGACACGGGCGCGTGGCCGCCTTCGCTGAATTCGACCGCGACCGCACGCGCCGCATCGGTCCGGATCCGGTGCACGAGCGCGCCGGTCACCACCTTCAGCTTCACGTCGTCGCGCACCGACGCCAGATAGGTCTGCGCGGTGCTTGCGCGTTCGCCGTTGCGCGTCGTCGTCTGGTAATAGCCGATGCCCTGCTGCACTTCGCCGTTGAAATCGTTGACGTAGCGCAGCCCCATCTCCTGCCCGGCCCGGATGAACGCAGCCGTCAACGGATGGCGATAACGGTTCTCGCTGACGGGCAGCGGACCCGTCTGGCCGTGATACGCAGGCCCGAGGCTTTCGTTCGCTTCCGCCTTCATGAAATACGGCAGCACGTCGTCGTAGCGCCAGTCCGTGCATCCCCACTGCGTCGCCCAGTCGTCGTAATCGTCGCGCTGCCCGCGGATGTAGATCATCCCGTTGACCGAACTGCCGCCGCCCAGCACCTTGCCCTGCGCGATGATCATGCTGCGGCCGTTCGCGTTCGGCTGCGGTTCGGTCATGTACGGCCACGATTTCTTCTGGAACACCTGCATCACGCCGCCCGGAATCCGGTGAAACGGATTGTCGTCGCGCGTGCCGGCTTCCAGCAGCAGCACCGAACCGGCGTTCTGCTGGATCAGCCGCGCGGCCACGACGCAACCGGCGGAACCCGCGCCGATGACGACGTAATCGAAGGTCAGGTCTTGAGTAGTCATGTGTCTGTCGAATGGGATAGGCGGGCAAGCAATGCCCGCGATCTTGTTGTTGTGTCTCCGAGCCGGCACGTGCGCGGCTACATCGCGATCGTGACGACCTTCTCCTCCAGGTACGCATCGAGCCCACTCTGCGACAGGTCGCGCCCGACGCCGCTCTCCTTGAAGCCGCCCCACGGCAGCCGTGCGTCGAGCGGGCTCCACGCGTTCACCGCGACCGCGCCGACCCGCAGACGGGCGGCAGTACGGTGCGCGGTCGCGAGATCGCGGGTCCACAGCGTGGCGGACAACGCGTAGACGGTGTCGTTCGCCAGCGCGACGGCCTCGTCTTCCGTATCGAACGGCATGATCGTGCCGACCGGCCCGAACACTTCGTCGCGCGCGATGCGCATCGCCGGATCGACATTCGCGAACACCGTCGGCCGCACGAAGAAGCCTTGCGACGGCACCGGCTCGTCGCCCGCGACCATCGTCGCGCCGTCGTGAAGCGCCACGGCGATATGCGTCTTCACGCGGTCGGCATGGCGGGCGCTGATCAGTGCACCCATCTGCGTCGCCGGGTCGAACGGCGTGCCGACCCTGATCGACCGCGCCGCATGCGCGAGCGCGCCGACGACGTCGTCGTAGTGACGGCGCTGCACCAGCACGCGCGTGCCGGCCGCGCACGTCTGCCCCTGGTTGACGAACAGCCCCATCGCGACGCCGGCGATCGCCTGCTCGAGATTCGCGTCGTCGAAGATGATCTGCGGCGCCTTGCCGCCGAGTTCCAGCGTCAGCCGCTTGAACTGTGCGCCGGCTTCGCGCGCGATCGTGCGGCCGACCTCGGTGCTACCGGTAAAGCTGACCTTGTCGACGCCCGGGTGATTGACCAGCGCGGCGCCGACCGACGCGCCGATGCCGTGCACGAGATTCACGACACCCGGCGGAAAGCCTGCCTGCGCCGCCAGGTCCGCCAGCGCCCCGACCGCGAGCGGCGCGTCCTCCGACGGCTTGATCACGACCGTGCAGCCGGCCGCGAGCGCGGGCGCCAGTTTCCAGCACGCGATCATCAGCGGCGCATTCCACGGCACGATCAGGCCGGCGACGCCGACTGCTTCGCGCACCGTGTAGTTGACGGTCGGGCGTCCCATGAAGCCGCCGGTCGGAATCTGGCGGCCTTCAAGCTTGTCCGCCCATCCGGCGAAGTAGCGCAGTGTGTCGATCGACATCGGCAGGTCCATCATGCGCACTTCCATCGCGGGGCGGCCCTGTTCACGCGCCAGCAACTCGACGAAGCGTTCCGCGTCATGCTCGAGCAGGTCGGCCAGCCGGTTCAGCAGCTTCGCTCGCGCCGCGCCGGGCAACCGGCGCCAGTGTCCGCCGTCGAATTCCGCGCGGGCCGCACGCACGGCCCGGTCGACGTCGACGCCGGTGCCGGCCGCCACGCGCGCAAGCAGGTGCCCGGTGCACGGTTCGAATTTCTCGAACCACTCGCCCTGCGCGGCGTCACACGCGTCGCCCGCGATCCGGTGTTGAAGGGTGTACTCGGCTGTCATGGGGTTGTCTCCAGATTGTCGAAGCCGATCCGGCGCTGAAAGCCGGATCGGCCTATCTGGCCCACTGTAGGACGCGGGTGGCGGCACCGCTGGGACATCCGTGCATCGAATGCAGGATTCAGATGCACATGCGCGTGGCGTGTTCGTCGGCGCCGAACGCGGGTGCGTCCGCGCCGCGATCGGCTTGCGCGGCCAGTGCGCGGTTGACTCGCGCATGGTTGGCGCACCGCACGGCCGGCGGCATCGACGCGTACGCCGCGTCGCGAATCAACGCATGGCGGAACGAATAGAACACGCGATCGCGCCGATGTTGCGCATACATGATCCGCTCTTCGAGCAGCAGCTGCAGGTGCGCGTCGAGCGTGACGCGATCATGCGGCGATGCCGCGGCCAGCAGTTGCGCATCCACCGCGAGCCCGATCGTCGCGGCAAGCTGCGCGGTGCCGCGCGCGTCGTCGATCCGGTCGAACGCGCGACCGAGCATTCCGCCGAGACTGAGCGGAAGCGGACACGGGTCCATCGTCCACAGCCCCGTGAGCGAGCCGTCCGCGCCGCACATCGTCAGCTCGCGCGCAACGGCCTCGATGAACAGCGGAATGCCCGCCGTACGATGGACGAGCGGGTCGAGCCAGGCCGGATCGAGCACGCCCTGGCCCAGGTGCGCCGACATCAGGCGCCGCGCGTCGTCGCGCGGCAGGCGGCGCAGCACCAGGCGCTCGGTCACGCCACGCCAGCGCGCGAGCCTGGCGGGTCGCGACGTGAGCACGATGCAAAGCGCCGCCGCGCGCGGCGAGCGCTGCAGGTACGCCAGAAAATCCTCGGTCGAGCGGTCGATCCACTGGACATCCTCGACGACGAGCAACACCGGCGCGCCATTGCCGAGCGACACGATCAATTGCTCGAGCACATCGAACAGCGCGTCCTGTTCGCGCGCGCCCGGCCACCTCGCCGCCTTCGCATCGCAGGGCAGCCCCAGCCAGGTCGCAAGCGCGACACGGGCCGCCGCACGATCGCATTCGAGCGCCGCCAGCATCGCGTCCATCGCCGCGTGCGTGATGTCGGCCGGACTGTCGGCGTCGAGTTGCCAATGCGCGCCGATGAACCGCAGGATCGGAAACAGCGCATGATTCTCCCGCTCCGGCTGGCATCCGCAATGCGCGAACGCGTGGCCCTGTGCCCGCACGATCTCGCACAGCCCGTGCACGAGGCGCGACTTGCCGATTCCCGCGTCGCCGACGACGAGCCGCGGCGGCACACCGTGCATTGCGCGACGATGACGTGCAAGCGTCTCCTGCCACGCGCGCAGCAGGGCATCGAGTTCGCGCGTACGGCCGATCATCGGCGTCCGCATGCCGCCGTCGAGCGAATCGAACGGCGTATCGGCCCGACGCTCGCCGAGCAGTTCATGCACCGGCTGCGGCGCGAGGCCCGCCCGCGCCAGCCGCAACCCGGTCGGCCGGAAGTCGGCATGCCGTTCGAGCGCGAGCCGCGCGTCGTCGCTGATCAGGATCTGCCCGGGCCCGGCCAGCCGCAACAACCGCGACGCGGCGGCCGGCGTCGACCCGCCCGCCCACTGCGCCGCATGCGCGAGAACCTGCCCGACGTGAATCGCAGCGGCCACTTCGACGTGCCAGCCGTCGCCGCCGGCGGCATCGCGGGAGTCGGCCGGTACCGGCAACCGCGCGCGCCCGGCCACCCGCACCATGTCCAGTGCCGCACGTGCCGCGCGGCGCGCGGGCCGATCGATATCGCCTTGCAGACCGAAATGGAACAGCAGCGTGTCGCCGAGCCGCTCGTCGACCTGCGCGCCATAGCCGACGGCGATATCCGCGCACTTCGTCAGCCACTGCGCCTCGTAGCGGTCGAGCAGGGCGTCGTGATCGGTTCCCGCATGGCGTTGCCGGCCGTCTCCGGCGATCGTCACGCAACAGCACAGCGTGGTGACCTGCCGGTATTCGCCCGCCGTTGCGGCCGCGTCGCTGTGCGGCGCGAACGGCTGCGGCCGTGTGCGGCGGCTTGCGCGGCCGGCATCGAACGGGCCGATGAGCGCGGCGAAATTGAGCGCACGAAACTGCGCCGCGAGTTCGTCGGCCGAGGCGGCACGCTGCGCCGGATGCTTGCTCAACGCATGCCGCAGCACCGAGCCGAGCGGATGCGACGCGATCGACGGCGGAAGCGCGACATCCACCGGACTGAGTTGCTGATAAAGAATGTCGGCGACGCTGGCACCCTGCATCACGACTTCGCCCGTCAGGCATTCGATCACGACCAGGCCCCACGCATACAGGTCGCTTCCGGGCGTCGGCGGTTCGTTGCGCAGTTGCTCGGGCGCGCAGTACGACGGCGAGCCGAGCACCTCGGCCGCGAGCGTCGCGGCCTGGGGCGCGATCTCGGTCGCGTCGGGCAACAGCGCGCCGATCCCGAAATCGAGGAGCTTCGCGTGCGGCCCGTCGTCGGCCATCGCGAGCACGATGTTTTGCGGCTTCAGATCCCGGTGCACGATGCCGCGGCGATGTGCAGCCGCGAGCGCATCGAGCACCTCCGCCATCAGCCGTCCGGTGTCGACGGCAGACAGCGGCCCCTCCGTCGCGAGCCGGTCGTGCAGGGTCTGGCCCTGCACGCGCTCGAATACGGCGAACAGCCGCCCGTCGGGCGCTTCCCCCCGGTCCAGCAGCGCCACGATGTTCGGGTGCCGCAGCGCTTCGCACAGGCTCGTCTCGCGCCGGAAGCGCATGCGCTGGCGCGCGCGCTCGGCTTCGTTCCATGCGACATCGTCCCGCATCAGCTTGATCGCGACGTCTTGCCCCGTCTCGCCGCAAGTCGCGCGAAACACCACGCCGCTGCCGCCTTCGCCGAGCAATGCACCGAGCCGGTAATGCCGCTTGCCGGTCAACGCCGCGAAAGGCGCGGCGGGCCGCTGCGATTCATGCGCGTGCGGCACGACGCGAGCGCGTGTCGCCGTCGGCAACCCGGGCTGTCGTTCCGCGTTCACGAGCAATGGACGACCGGGTCCGGCGCCGGACGATGCATGCCGATGCGCGTCTCGACGCCCGGCACCGACTGGCATTCGAGGCGCTCGCCGCGCATGACGCGGAACGGGAAATCGCCGAAGCGGACGCTGCCGCGCCGCCGCTCGACCAGCTGACTCGCGTCCAGCCCCGGCAGCGCCGCGAACTGGCTCCGGGCGCGATGAATCTGCACGTTGAGATGGGACGTATCGATACCGAGCATGCGCGCCAGCCGGTCGAGTTCGATCCAGCCTTGCGTGGCGGCGTCGTAGCCGGCCTGCATGTCGGCCGACCGTGCGCGGGCGAGCGTGACGAGGCTGTAGTGATGCGCGCGCTCGCCGAGATCGACCACGCCGCCGCGAACATGCAGCAGCGCACGCGCATGCTCTTCGTCCCGGCTGACGAAGAATTCGAGCAATCGGGCCGGCACGGCCGGATCGGCCGGCGCGCGCAGCGTCATCGTCGAGCCGTGGCGCACGAGCGCCACGCGCCACGTGACGTCGCCCGTCGACACTTCATCGCCGTCATGGAGCGCGCGCGGCGGCAACGTGTCGTCGCACAGCCAATCGCCGGCCGGCGACCGGACGATCGTGACCGGCTGCGCGGCGTGGGCAGCCAGGATCTGGCGCGGCGTGAGCACGATCGGGTGCACGGCGCCCCGTACCGGCCATAGCGTATCGGCCGGATCGTCGAGCGACTCGACGCGCCAGGGCGCGACACCCGCCCTGCCGAACCGGATCACGTCGCCTCGCTGCAGCACCGCGTGCTCGCCGTCGCGCAACGGCACGCCCGATACCGACGTGCCGTTGCTGCTGTGATCGTGGAGCTCCCATCGCCCGCCGACCCAGCGGATATGGGCGTGGACCCGGGACACCGACGCGTCGCGGATGACCGTATCGCAGCGCGCGGCGTCGCGGCCGAACACGTGATACGCGCGGAGCAGGCACGCTTGCCCGGAAGAATCGTTCTTGAGTATCGCCATGGCTGCCCCGTATCGGATTCGCCCGGATCGCTCGAGTGACGCGTCGACGCCCGGGATAGCGATTGATTCAGTGATCGCGAACGGTGTCGACCGTTCGCCGCCTCGTTACCAGTTTCTTCGTCAACTTCCCTTCGGATCGTTGCTCATCCGGTGTGTGTTATTTCGACTGATTGAATGGTCGGTTGTTTTGTTGTTTTAAATTCGAGCAACTTGATGAAAATCCTGCCAAATAAAATCACGCTTCACAATCGAAATACTCAAATCCCGCTTTAATATTGCAATGCTTTACATTTACAACGAATCTTCGGCTCGCATATAAAGGGTCGAAAATATTCACCACCCTGCAGACCATGACAGGCTTGCAACCGACAGAGTCACCACATTGAATGACGGGGTCGATTTAAATACCTTTGCCGGCGCGGAAATTTTGTTTGATCCAAAGAAAATAAATTAAACAGTTTCATGGATTCAAATAATTATCGTCGGCGTTTTATCAAATCTTATTACGTGAATTACTGTGGGGTTCAGCTGCGCCACAGCCGATGTCTCGCGGTGTCATCGGCGAGCGGATACGTGCCGGCACGCCGCCGCGTCACGATCAATCGCTGTCAATGGCCGCAGAGGCCGGCGACGCGCGGAGGTTCGATCATCGTGATCGACACGCCAACTTGATGCACCGCATCGACGGCCATCTCCACCCCGAGCCGCCAGCCTATCCTCGCGCGCTATCCAGCCCCAATAAATCCCCTTGACGACCTATCTTTCGATATAAATCTTTAGATATGTTTTACGACATATAGGACTCGATCATGCGACACCACCCTTCCCGCGGCCATGCCCGATGCGACGGTCATGGTGCGCATGCCCGCCCTGACGGGTTCGCCGGTCTCTGGTACGCGATCGGCCGCCATCGTCGCGGCCACGATCCGTTCGGCGCTGCCGGCGATCGCGCGGCGTCTCGAGGAATTGCCGGCCGGCGCGCGTGTAGCCGTCGTGATGGAAGTCGCGGATCGCACCGCGCAGATCGCGTTCGACACGCGCGCCGACGTGCATGAAATCTGGCGCTTCCGCGCCGAAGCCGACGCGGCGGACGGCGACGTGCTGCTGAATGCCGTGCGCGACCTGCCGCTGCCGCCGTCCGGCGACGGCTACGTGTGGGCGGCGGGCGAAGCGCTGTCGATGGCAGGTACTCGCAGAAAATGGCTGACGATTAACCGAAAACGCAGACGTGTCGGCACGACCATGCGCACCGGTCGATGGCGGCGCGCAACTCGCGATCGGATCGCGCATCGAAACGCGCCCGTCGAATGACGCGATCGGCGTGCAATGGCTGCGCGGCACGCGTCAAACGGATCGCGACGGGTCGTGCCGACCTTTCGCTCCAGGATCGACGGGAATCTTCAGCGCGCCGTCGAAGGGATTTTTCTATCTTTGGCTACCGCTGCGCGAGGCACCCGACCAGAGCAATGCAAGCAATTGCCGAGAAGACAGAACCGGGTCGTCGGACGCACGCAATCCGGGCAGGCGATGCCACGCCACGCCGGGTTCGCGATGATGCTGTTGGTGATAGTTGATGTTGTACGGCCAGATGAAGAAGCGGCCCAGTAACCCGACGCGCCACGAATAAGTCCAGTCATTCCAGCCAGCCGTGACACCAGGCCCGCCGCTGTGCTCTGCAATACTCCGGATCTTCTGTACCAGTGCCCCGATTGTCACAAGAGGAACGAACCAAAGGGCCGCAAGCGTCAACAGTTCGCGTACTGTGCATGCACGCACGAGCGGCAAAAGCAGGATGCCCCACGTCGCTATCGCTGTAAGCAACGGCAGTGACATGGACGCACCACGCCCGTTCGCACGCCGATATGCGCGCATGTTTTTCACCATGTTGACCAGGAGCAAATCACCGAGGAGTTGCCGGACGAGCGGGAGTGTGTCGAGCGGCTCGAATTTCCATGGCTGCGCGTGGTACAGATAATTCCGCTCGGGATCTTCCGCGGTCCCCACGTGTCGATGGTGTGCGAGATGCAGCGGGCGATAAAATTCGATGGGCACGAGCCCCGGTACGCCGATTGCCAAGTTGATCAAAAAGTCGTTCGCGAAACGGCGGCGGGTCAAGTGATAGTGTGTCGCGTCGTGATACAAAATGAATAATGCGTGTTGCCGGGTCGCGACGACAACGGCAGCGACGAAGTAGCCAGCCCAATGCCCCACCGATAACGCAACTCGCAGCGTAACGACGATACATAGCCATTCAAGCAGCAATGCGGCGGCCGTACGCAGGTCAACGTCGAGACGAATGAACACGGTCGTCGCACAGCCAACGCCAATTCCGAGTGCGAGTCCAACAAGCATGTCCGCGATCAGATGCTGCCCGGTCGTCAAGACCGTGACCGCAAGCATTGCGCTCCACGCAGCGTAATAGCGCGCTGCACGGACACGTAGCGCCGCCAATACCACGGTTACCGCCACCGGCAGCGCAACATGCCCGCATGGACTCGCGGCAAGTGGCGTGTCGATCCGATACAGCCACGCGATCCATCCTGTCGCAGCCGGCGACCGGCTCACGGCAGTCGGCCATAACAGATGACTGACGATACACAGGCCTGCGGCAAGTGCACCTGCGAAAAACGCGGGCAGCAACCAATTTCGGCATCGGCCGAACCAGACAATCGACGGCATCACGAGCGCGTAACTCAAATAAAGTGGCACGCTGGCGGACACACGCGGAATGACCGCATCGTACGGTCCCGGACGCAACAGCGCCACAGGTGCCATCGGTGCGTGTGTGACCCAGAAGTACAGTGCACCCGACACGGCAACATAGAATGCGAGCCAGCGCCACGCGTCGAACGCTGACGGTAAATCGGAGACGGAAACAGGAGGTATGGCACGCATATGAAAAAAGGAGCGGCTCAATCGCGTATCATGATAAATCGTTTCAGCTCGCATGAATAACGACGCTATGCCGCTTCGAGCCAGTTCCATGACACGTGCGCAGCTGCGCGACGTCGATGTTGCACACATGTACGCGCTCTACTCGACCTGTTACCGGGATACGGAACAGGCACGCTTCGAAAACGACCTCGACGACAAGACACATTGCGTCATCATGCGCGACGACACCGGCAAGTTGCGCGGCTTTTCCACGTTGAAACTATATGAGCAGCAGTGGCGCGACACCACACTGCGCATCCTGTTTTCCGGCGATACGATCGTGGATCCGGCCTGCTGGGGCAGTCAGCAACTCGCGTTTTGCTGGATTCGACTCGCCGGAGAGCTGAAACGCAACGTGCCTGACGTGGCACTAT
The DNA here is from genome assembly GCF_002223055.1 of Burkholderia sp. HI2500. Classification (NCBI taxonomy): domain Bacteria; kingdom Pseudomonadati; phylum Pseudomonadota; class Betaproteobacteria; order Burkholderiales; family Burkholderiaceae; genus Burkholderia; species Burkholderia sp. HI2500. The sequence continues at coordinate 2,764,537 of NZ_NKFL01000006.1, forward strand.
ACTGGTTTCTGATCTGCAAAGGGCATCGTACATACCGCTACTTGCGAGCGTTCGCACATGATTTCACCCCTCGATTCGATCAACCGACTGAACCGGTAAATCAGGCACTACTCGATCATCTGGCAGTTGAGCGCTTCGGGCACGCATACGACGCCTCGTCCGGCGTGCTCAAGTTTCCGGTACCACAAGGCCGCCTCGCCCCAGCCCTCGCCGAAGTGCCCGACGTGCATCGACGGCTGCCGGATGTCGCGTATTTTCTGAAGCGCAATCCAGAATACGCGTGCGGCAACGAGCTCGTCTGCCTGTGCGAACTGACGCCGGAAAACCTACGCCCGATGGCGAGACGAATCTTCACCGGTGAATGAGCCAATGACGCGGATCCGGCTTGCCACGGCGATCGACAATGAACGGCTCCTCGCGTTTCAAACACGTCATGCGATGCTCAGCGGGATACCACTTCGCTTCGATCGTTCGCCGGATTACTTCGCGCTGCATCGGTGTCATTCGAACGACTATCGAACATGGCTCGCGGAGGACAGTGCCGGGCGCGTCAAAGGAATAGCCAGCATGGTCGTTCGCGACGGTTACCTCGCCGGCGGGAAGCAGCGCATCGCTTACCTCGGCGACTTGCGCATCGCACCCGATCGCGAACTAGCGCACACGTGGGTCGACTATGTCGTCGATCGCCTCGCCGATCTCGCCCAGCACGAAGACGTACAGCATACGTACTGCTGCGTCATTCGCGACAACCGGATCGCAACGCAATCGCTATTCGGCGCAGGCAAGCGGACCCGGCTCGGATTTCGACATTGGCGCGGCTACAGCAACGTATCGATCTATGCGCGCCGTATTACTCCGCGGAGCACCAGTTCCGTCAGGATCACGAACGCGTCGGCCGCCGATGCCGACGCGCTCCGCACATTCCTGGATCAGGAGTCTCGTTCCCAACCCTTCGGTTGCGTCTTTACGACGGATGAATTCGCGCGCCGCCTGAACGCCTGGCCCGACTTTGGAATCGAGCGCTTTCTGGTCGCACGTAACGCGCGGCGGCGTATCGTGGGCTGTGTTGCTCCGTGGGATGCAGGGCGTATCAAGCGCATCGTCCTGGAACGTCTGCCGCGGCCGCTCGGTGCGCTGCGTCACAGCTTCAACGCCATCGCACCCTTGCTCGGACGCCCTTCTATCGCCGCACCCGGTCAGCCGCTTCGTGATATCTACCTGACTCATCTGCATGTGAACGGACGCGACCCAGGCATTGCACAGGCACTACTCGATGCGGTCTGGCAACGAGAGCGGAGCCGCTATGCCTTGCTGCAGCTTTGCCTGTACGATCACGATCCGCTATGGCCCGCCTTGCACGGCTATCGATACACCGCACTGCCGATGGACCTATACACGCTATCCACGCCCGGCGCGAGCGCACTCGATCAGGGAGGCACCGAAGCGATCCCGGGATTCGAGATCTATCTCGTCTGACCGCTCGCGACCGCTGCTGCTCGCGTATCGTTCAGGAGCGCAACGAGTGCAAGCCAGAAACGCCCTGCATCGAAGCCGGCGCCGCCGAGTACAGGCTGGCCGTGGTCGAGATGCGGCACGCACACTTGGGGCATGCCGCGAATCGCCTGGTGGTCGAGATAGAACTGTCCGTCATGCGCACAACCGGGACGGTAGCGGTCGAGGCGTGAGTGATGTGCGTCGAACCGGGACGTGCGTTCTATCGACCAGCTCACGACATGCACACAATGCAAGCCACCGGGCACCGCAGACAACAGCGTCGCGATGCCCGCGTCGCGCCCGCTGCCGATATCGCGCGAGCCTGCATGCAGCCAGCGCGTGCGCAGCAATCTTCCAGCGGCTCGCCCCAACCATGCGGGATCGATGCGCGCCCCCCGTTGGTCGAGCAAGCCATCGACGACCGCACTCGGGCCGACGGGCGGCTGAACGAGTGCGATACCGTCGCAGCGAGCACGAAGCCCTGAATCCGCATGCAGCGCCGCCAATGCATCGAGCCCACCCTTGCTGTGAGCAAGGACGATAAAGCGGCGATCAGCGGGCAGGCGCGCATACAGGTTGCGCACGATATGCGCACCCTGCTCCGCAACTGCGCGCGACGAGCGGACCGGTACACGCAGGATTGGGTACCGTGCGGCGCGCAACGCTCGCGCAGCATGCCGGAAGCAAGCAGGTATCCACTCAGAATAGAGTCCCGCAATCAGCACAATGACGGTGTCCATGGATGCGTGGGCGGCATGCGCGTGCCAACATTCGATGAAGCGCTCGGACCAGTCGAGTGCTGCGGGCGCTGGTTCGAACGGCGTCAATGGGTAGTGTTGCCGCCACTCATCGAAACCGGACGGCGACCATGCGGGACACCGTACGCTCATGCCGGCTCCGTTGTCACGCCATCGGCAGCGAGCGCGGCGCGGGCAGCAGCCAGCGTGGCCGGATTCCCGATGCTGGCAGGGTGAAAACGTGGCGAGAACCATGCCAGCCACGCGGGCAGTACGCGGGTAACAATGCCCGGCGCGCCAAACAGCCACCAGCCAAGCTGTGCCCAGCTTCGCCAATTGCCGGCGTCGCAGTCGGCACGTGCGAGACGGACGATGAAATAGCCCAGATCGACGATGAAGCATGCCGTAACACCGAGCATCGCCGCCGTCCGCATGACATAGCGCTTGATCGCGCCGCCGCCGCAAGCGCGGAATACGTCGAATGCGACGGACTTGTGTTCAGTTTCCTCGATCGCATGCCACCGCCAGATCGCGGCCATCGATGGGTCCACGCCGTCGAGAATGGCCGGATCGCGCAATAGCAGATCGGCCAGAATGGCGGTGTAGTGTTCAAGACATGCTGTGAAGGTCAATTGAAGCAGCGGGGACGCGACACGCCGGCATTGTTCCTGCCGTCTCCGCATCAGCGCCTCGAGTGCGTCAACCGGCATGCCTTGGCGAGCCAGGCGCCGGTTGTACGCGCGGTGCTCGCGTATGTGAGTGGCTTCCTGGTACAAGAACGCATCCACTTGCGCGGCGAGCGTGCCGTCGGCCGGCAGCGCGCCGCAATACTGCCTCACGCTATCGACAAAGAACTTCTCGCCAAGCGGAAACATGATCGAGAATGCGTCGAAAAAGCGCGTCACCCGGCGGTTGTCACGATACCAATAGCGCGGAATGTGGTTGGCAAAACAAAAACGCAGATTGCGCCGACGGATGTCTGCCGCGTCGTTGCAGCGTTCATGCTTTGAATCGTCGGTTCGTTTGGCGTACATGGTCGTGGTCGATCGTGGCGTAGCGCGAAGGGTCAGCGCAGGCGGACATATTGTTCGATGATGGCGATCGAGGGTATGCTCTGCGTCGCCGCCACTATCCATGTCCGAATTGTATGTTCGTTGCCAATACAAGCGCCATAGATAATCGTTCGCGACGGTTCGATCGGCTGAATCTCTGCGTGCTCGCACTACAGAGCGTTGCATGGGCCGGCATCCTGAGCTGGCTATCGCATGGTACGAGCCCCCTGCGCTGGGTGTTGCTCGCACCGTTCTGCCTGATCATGCAAGGTGTGTTTTCGATGATGCACGAAACATTCCACGGCTTCGGGCATCGGCGCGGGAAAATCAACTACTTGATGATGTGGTGGGCATCGACGATGTTCGGCGCCGCGGCAACGCTGATCCATGTGAATCATCTCGGTCACCACGTGCGAAATCGAACGCTTGCGGAGCGAGTTGACTTCGTCGAGCCGGACGCTTCGCTGTGGCGCAAGCGAATCGAATACTACGCGGCGATCGTCGGCGGCATCTGGTTCGCGAGTTTCGCCGGCAGCTTCGTCCTGGCCGTGCTTCCGAGTCGCATTCCGTATGGTTGGGCGAAGTACGGACACGACAATACGTATGCGGCCGCGTTCAGAGACTTCGGCCAGGCCGAATTTCGCCGAATTCGATACGAAACCGTCGCAGGCGTGGCCGCGTGGATTGCACTGGGGGCATTGCTGGACTGGCGCGTACTCGACATCACGCTTGCCTACCTCGCATTCGCGTTTTCGTGGTCGTCGCTCCAATGGGTGTATCACATGCACACGCCGCTCGACGTTGTCGAGGGCACATACAACATGCGTGCCCCCATACTGATCCGCTGGGCATTCCTCAACTTCAACTACAACCTGACGCATCACCGACGTCCGAACCTGCGCTGGCAGGAGCTTCATGCGTGCTCCGACGCGGCGGAGACGCGGCCGCTGTGGTACGGTTGGCTGCATGTGTTCGAAGCGCCCCGGCGTTTGCCAAGCGATCCGACACAACTCGAAAAAACCTATTTCTGACGTGAGGACGCACGTGCGTGCACAGGATGCGTGGGCCGCGTTCGGCGCTGCTGCAGAAACCTTTCGCTGCGCGTGGCTCACGGCGCTCGACGCGCCGGGCGACGCGCAGGCGGCCTATTTGTCACGCTTGCTCGCCGCCAATCAGCACACGGCGTTCGGCATCGCCAACGGGTTCGCCGATATAGCGGATCCGGTACAATTTCGCGAGCGCGTGCCGGTGGCCCCCTACGCAGGCGTGTCCCGATGGATCGATCGGGCACTGCAGGAGTCCGCTCCAATCCTGACCGCGCAAACGCCACGCTTCTTCGAGCGCACAAGCGGCGGCAGCGAGCAGCAAAAGCTCATCCCCTATACGCCGGCCTTTCTCGAAGAATTGCAGTTCGCACTGGTCGTCTGGCTCTCCGATCTGCATCACGCCGTGCCCGGCGTCGCAGCCGGCCGCGCGTACTGGTCGATGTCGCCTCCACTGCAAGCGCGCGGACGCGCTCCCAACGGCATCATGATCGGGTCGGACAGCGATCTCGACTATCTGGCCGGCAGCCCGCTCGTCGATCTGCTGCCGACGCTCGTCGTACCATCGCTATCGGGTGATGCTCGCGCGTGGCGCACCGAGACGTTGCGCGCGCTGATCGCCGCTAATGATCTGGCCTTCATCAGCGTATGGAGCCCGACCTTCCTGACCAGTATGCTTCGTCCGCTGTTCGACGACGCCGAGCCGCAACGCCGCGATACACTCACCTTCCTGTTCGATTCGCTGCCGCCGAACCGTACGGCCGCGCTGCGGCGCGCACTCGACGATGGTCACTGCGGCCGGCTGTGGCCTCAACTCGCGGCAGTGAGTTGCTGGATGGACGGTCCAAGCAAACACTACGCCGCACATGCCCGCACCTTGTTTCCGCAGGCCGCATGGCTTCCGAAAGGCTTGTTTTCCACCGAGGCAGTGGTCAGCCTGCCGTTCGGCGATACGGCCGGCTGTCCCCTCGCCGTCTGCAGCCACTTCCTCGAGTTCCTGCTCGATGATGGAACCGCGATAGGCGTGGAAGAACTGAAGCCGGGCGACACGGTCGAGGTCGTCGTGACGACCGGAGGCGGCCTGTACCGCTATCGGCTCGGCGATCGGGTCCGTGTAACCGGATATGCGGGACGAACGCCACGCGTGGCCTTCGTCGGGCGGGCGGACACGCAAAGCGATCTGGTCGGTGAAAAGCTGGACGAAGCCTATCTGGCCGCGTCGCTTTCCGAGTTACTGCAACCGGGCGACGAAGGTTGCGTGATTCCGTGCGCGGAGGTGGATCCGCCCCATTATCTGCTATTGCTTGCAAGCGATATGCCGGACGTCGCCGCCCTGGGCGATGCGCTGGAACAGGCTCTCGCCCGCGCTTTTCACTACCGGCACGCACGCACGGTCGGCCAGCTTGGCCCGTTGCGCGCGGTTCGCATACGCGGGGGTGCTGCCCAGCTGGCGGATCTCGTCCAGCGAGCCCATGAGCGTGCATGCATCCGGGCTGGGGATGTCAAACCTCGCGCTCTGGTGGCCAAGCCCGCCGTGGCGAACGCACTCCGCGCATTTATCGAGGACGCGTGCTCATGTTGAACATATCGATCGCATCAACGTGCTCGCCGTGCGACGAATCCGCGCCGGATGCCGATGGCGAAGCCTTCGGCGCGCTCGTCGAGCAATGGTACGTCGCGAGCACCGAAGCCGAGATCAAGCGAGACAAACCGTTCGGTACTCGCGTACTCGGCCTCGGCATCGTGCTATTCCGGGCGGCCGACGGCGAGATCGTCGCGCTCGTCGATCAATGTGTGCATCGCGGCACCCGCTTGTCGGCCGGGAAAGTCATCGACGGCTGTCTCGTCTGTCCGTATCACGGCTGGCATTACGATCAGCACGGCAGCGTCACCCGAATTCCCAGCATCGACAGCGCAAGCGCCGGACCGACCGGTACGACTTACCCATATCGTCAGCGCCGGTTGCCGGTGCTGATTCGGCAGGGCCTCGTCTGGGTCTATCGTGGGCAAGGCGATCCAGCACTGAATCGGCCATTCGACATGCCGCATTACGGCGAACGGCCGTGGCAGTCGTACTACATGGTCAATACGTTCGACGGCGATCTCGGTGCGCTGGTCGAGAACTTCATGGACGTCCCGCATACGGTGTTCGTGCACGACCGGATCTTTCGCTCGTCCACTGGGCGGCGACTACGAGCGACCGTCGAACTGAAGCAGCAGAGCATCGAAGTCACGTATCACGATGACGGCGACAAGATCGGCATGCTGGACTGGCTGACCAATCCGTCCAGGGAACCGCTTCGACATACCGATCATTTTTATGCACCTAACGTCACTCGGTGCGACTACCACTGGGGTAGCCGCTCGAGTTTTCTGATCATTAGCCAGATCACGCCGCTCGACACGCGTCGATCGCGTGTCTATACGTACATCGGCTATCGCTTTGCGTTGCCGGCGGTGGTGTTGCGCGCGCTGAAACCGCTGCTGCACCTCTACACGCATTCGGTGATCCAGCAAGATGTGCGAATCATGCGTGCGCACCGCGAGGGGCTCGACAACGCCGCAGGATTCACGCCGTCGAGCGTGCGCGCCGATGTGGTCCATATTGCGATCGGGCGGTTGCTGGCCGCGACGCAGCGTGGCGAGCCGTTGCCCGATGCGCAATGCGGCACGAAGCCGATGGAATTCGTGATCTGAGCGTTACCGGCGACATCAGCCGAGGGCCGCCCGGCTCGAGGCGCACCGCCCACGTGCCCCGCATTTCCGTTAGCCTCCCGTCTGATCCTGGCTCGCGATCAGGCGTGCTCCGCATGCCAGCAAGTCGCCGTCGCATGCGGCGACTTGCCCGTCGAACCGGGCGCGGCCCGACACCGTCGCAATGAAGGTCAGGCCGTGAATCTCGCAGATCGCGGGATCGTGCAAGCGTGCGATCGCGCGCCCGTTGATTCGCGAGTTCGGCGCCCCGGACACAACGCGTCCGCCGTGACTGTGCGCATCGCCTTCGATGATGTATCGCTTTTGACCCATGACGTGTCGATCCGGTCCGTCAGAAATCCCAGCTAAACGTCTGCGGATGCGCCTGCCGCGACGCGGCGTCCGGCGGCGTCAGCATAACGATCGTGGCATGCAGCGGATCCCTAAGGTTGATCACTGCGCTCGTCTTCCCGTCGCCATAACCCATCATCAGCGCCAGCGCGCTTTGAACCCAGATCGAACTCGTTCCGGTGTCGCCGCCGATACGGCGTTGCATGTCGAATGCGTCTTTCGGGTCGTCAAGATCGATATGCTGCGGGTTGTCGTGCAGCGACTGCACCAGCAACGCGAGATTGGCGGTCGAGGTGCCGGTATCGTAGAACATCCGTCCCGGCTGCTCGCCGGGCGCAAGCGTACCCACTGCCTGCTGCCAGCCGGCGCGGATCTTTTCGATTCGCTCGCCCTTCTTCAACGGCGCCCCGTGCCCGTTGCTCAGATCGACTCGCACCGGCCGATGCAGATTGGCAAGGACCGGCCATTTGTCGTACTCCTTCAGTTGCCACGTCGTCCACGGAATCGGCACCCACGGGTTCGGCTTGAAGCCGTCCGGCATCTTCGGCGACGCGGTCTTCCAGAATTCGGGGAGCTTCGATTGCCAATAGTCCCAGGACATTTCATAAACACCGGGCGCTGGCCTTGGATAGGACTTCTGCTGCGCCCAGAAGTAGTTCCACAGCTTGATGACGTCAAATTGTGTCTTGGTCTTGTCGACCGCCTCCGGCGCATCGACAACATATGGTCGAATCGTCCGATCGACGCGATCCTTGCGCGTCACCAGCATCGCGACCAAACTATCCGGATATTGCGGAACGAAATTTCCGTTCGCGTTCGACTTGTCCAGATAATCACCGTTCGGCGTGCGCATGTAGCCTCGCGTCACAAGACCATCTTCGGCCAATACCACTACAGCTGGCAAATCCGGATGCTGGTCGAAGAAATCGAATAGGCGCGCCACCGCCGTGTCGCCATGCTCACCGTGAATCTCGTCGAGCCGGATGTATAGCGTGTTACCAATGCCCGCGCCGTTATCGGCGCTATTGATGTGGGTCGCCATGCGATCAGCGTGCGGATCAACGACGTTACGGGGCGGTCCCAGTACGATAACGGGAATCGGCCAGTAATCGACCCAGTTGCGCAATGCATAACCGAATACGTTGTTCTGGCGCTTGGCGTATTCCGAATCGCGCGTATCGCTTGACCACGGATATTGCTTGGGATCTTGCAGCAGCAGCGTTCCGCTCGCCCCTGTCTCATCCAGACGCATCAACAGTGCCCGTTGCCGGAAGCGGTCAACCGTCACGCCGATGCGCCGAATCTCCAATGTGAATCGAGGATCCTGCGATCCCGCTCCTGCCGGCGCCACACTCTGAGCGGACTGTGCAGAACTGGCTTCCTCTGGACGTGATGAGTCCTTGCGCAGCGATGCACCATAGGTGAGGCTCACGCCACCAGCCAGTAACAGCGGCGGCAGGATCAACAATAGCAATCGCCTTATCGTCGTCATATTTTCTAGAAACGAAAATCCATATCTCGCAGTCAACTCGAATGCCACGAGCCAAATCAAAGTGAGGCTCGCGAACAAGAAAATAAATATTCGCGATCCTGATAGACGCGGGACCGAAGTTGTCGTCATTTAGCGTCAACCGTGCATATGGTGGAGTGAACGAGCTCGAACCTGCTTGTTGATTTCATCGTTTCTCATCTCGATGGTTTCGCTGACAACGCCTGCAGGAAAGGCCTTGGGAATGACGTCTTCTCCGGGGAAGTTCCCTTGGTCGTAATATTCGCAGTTCGCTCTTATGATGTGCAGCGTCTGCTCGTCTAGGTTCGTATGGGCTTTTGTCAATTTGTCGATCCTGCTCATCGATGTACGCCAGTCAGCGATAGCACGCAGCAGCGTCGCCCAGTCCGGATCGTCCAGCGCACGCGCCTGGCCTACTGACACATCGAACGCAGTCGCACAGCGGTGATTTCTGCGACCGCTCATGACCGCCGAGTGATATGAGCTTTCCCCCTGATGCTTATTCATCAGCCGAACCTTGGCTTCATTGAGCGTCTCCTGCCGATAGACGACGATGTGCCCGGGCGACGGCGGCACCATCGACACGACCCGACTCACCTTGCACTGATCGTCAGGATCCTTGCCGGCATTCAACGATGCCTCGACCTCGGTGGAGTTCGGCAGCGTCCCATCCTCACTCGTTGGCCAGTCGATGGTTTGTGCAGGCAATGCCTGCAACGCACCTTCGCCACTGTTCGTGCTCAAGGCAATTTCCGCTTCGAGCTGGTCAATGGATTGCTTGCCGGGCGCAAACTCGCCGCCATTATTTTTCGAGAGCGGCGTTGCCGCCGTTCCCGGCAGCACATTGCCTTCCATTTCGGGATCGAATGGTGGCGTCAATGCTTCGCCATTGATATTGCGCTGGGTACCCACGCTTATCTGCGCCGATTTGATCCATGTCGTGAAGCCTCCGGGCAAGCCGTGGGATGTTTCGCCCTTTTCCCGTATCGTAAAGTTTCCGGGCGGCGTACCAACCTGAACCGGCTTGCCCTGCCGCAGACGCCGGGTAAAGATACGCTGCCGGAAAGCCGCCGACAGCAGATTGATAGTCTCAGGCTTGCTTCCCTGCTGCGCCGCGCGCACGTCGATTGAGTCGGGCAGGCCCGAGCAACCCATGCCATTGACGCCGCTCAGCCCGACGGTCGCGTCCTCGGGGCTGAAGTACATATACACTTTGCCGCGATTGTCGCGCTCGGCGAACACGACGCATTCATTGCCTTGCGGCCCGCTCAGGCGCCTCGCCTGCGCGGGATCCCACGTCGGGCCGACGACGCCAAAATTGTCCCGGCCCGACTCGTACTTCAATTGATCGAATGGTGGCGTCGGATATTTGCCGCTCGCCACATGCCCGACCAGGTTTGCCAGGCTCTTTGCACGCGCATAAGTCGTCTGCTGCTGGTCCCCGCGTTGCAGCAGCCGATCCATGAACTCCTCGCTCAAGCTGTAGGGCGAGTCGATCAGAACCAACGTGTCGGCAGGGCGGTCAGCGGGGCCACATTGGTCTGGAGTCAGCCCCTCGACGAGATAGGCTTGGGCGAGCAGCGATATCAGTGTGCCCTGACTGTGCGCAATGATATTGACCGTCCCGTCCGGGTCGATAAGGCGGATTTGCCGCACCAATGCCGCAAGCCGCCGTGCTGCTAGCACCATGTAATGCCGATTTTCCGCCTCGCGAAGCGGATGCGTCGGGTCACCCTGCATCCGGTCGAGAATTTTCGTCGCCATTCCCCCTTTGAAATTCGAGTCGAACATGTCGGGGATGTTGTTGGTCGCATTGGCGAAAAATCCGCCGTTGCGCGCACGGTGCTCATCGAGGCGGTTGCCGAACCGGTCGACGTATTGGCCATTGACGGTTGCCTTATTGGGGTCCCGGGGCAAATCCTCCTTCCCGACGCGCAGTCCCCAATAAAACGGAATCAACGGGCTCCTCGTCTCTTCGCTTTCTTGCCGACGATAGATGACGTCGTCCATGTTCTTCATCATGTCGGCAACGCTCACTTGGCTCGGGTCGTTCGCCATGCGGCCGTGCGAGTACTCCGCGCCCTTGAAATCGGTGCGACCGAGGCGGTCGTTCAATCCCTCGCACAATCCGCCTTCGACCGTGCCGAAATCCGTTCCCAGGTCATTCACGCCATGGATCAGGATCGTCGTGCACGGGAAACGATTTTGTACATCGGTATTGACGAACGCATTCTGCGGCCGGTTGCAATTGAGAATCGCCTGATGTTCGCCGACGATCCGGGGCGAAGAGGTTTTGGTATCGGACATGATCGCCTGCCTTAAGCGTCGAAAACCTGAATGTGCGCAATGTGCATCGCGTCGCTCGATGCAAGCTCCGTCAACCCGTGTGCATCCGAGACACCGTTAATGACCTGGCCATTGCGCAGCGTGATCTTGTACGGACGATTCGGCACGGGATGCGTTCCGTCACCGTCCGTGCCGGGGTACCGCAAGCGGAACTTCTGATCGGCTCCTCCGCGATTGAACGCCGGCGGCGCAACATGGTCCGTGTTTGGGCCGACGAAATCATGTCCTGCTGTATGCGCTGTGAACGCACCGTCGGAACCGACCTCGACGCCCCCACCGACTTTCACGTAGCTTCCGTCTTCCGCGACGAGCCGGATCGACTTGCCCGAGATCAACACTTCGTCGCCGACCGACATGATCTGTATCCCCTTCTGGGCAGTCGCCGCAAGCGTGTCCTCTTGCGCCTGCAAGATAACGGGGCCTTCGCCAGCAATCGCGCGGACGCCTTCTCCGCGCCCGAACAGGTGGATGCCCTTGCCAGCCGTCGTGATCACGCGCTGCCCCCCGGCGAATTGCAGATTCTGCTGCGCAATCTGATCGATGTTCTCGCCGGCGTAGGTCACGTAAGTCTTGGGAGTGATATTGAGCGCACCCGCCTTTGCGCCAAATGCCATCAGCGCCCGAGAATCGCTTGCGTCGGCGTTCGGCGCACCATCGCCGCCTGAAGCAGGGCCGCCCGGCGTCCACTCCTTGAAGGCAGTCACGACAGCTTGCTGCCCCGTCGCATCGGTGGCGGTGCCGCCGTGCTGTCCAGCGTAATCTCCCAGCGCCTTGAACAGCTCCGCGCATTCGCCGAGCAACCCGACGAGTTCATCGCGGTCAAGCTGTCCGCCGCTCGCCTGAGTACGCGCGTAAGTCGTCAGAAGGATCCCTTGCGCCGCACGCAACGCGGCTGCCGCGTCGGTGCGCAATTCGGCGCCTTGGCCGCGGTCAGCACCCTGTCCGTTATCACGCGGTTGCGTCAGGTAGCCGAGATTCAACTGGCTATGCGCATGCTCCGATGCAAGCTGCGCGCTGATTTGCTGCGGTGTGTCGTCGAGACGAAGCTGGTTGTAGCGCTGCCCCTTGATTTCCTTCGTCTTGATACCGGAAAGAAAGCGATTGCCGGGCAAACTGCCCGTATGCGTGAAACTCGCCGGCATGTTCGCGCCGTTGGCCAGCACGCCGATGATGACCAGTCTGTCCGGATCTCCGCCGAGGCTCCCGAGCAGAACTTCGGTGCCCACCCGCGGCAAGAACGTCTCGCCGAAATTCGGCCCGGCCAGACTGGATGCCACGCGAATCGGTGCGCTGTCGCTCTCGTTGCTGTTTGTCCCGGCACCCTGCGCGTGCGCATGATCGCGGGAATCCTGCCCGAGAATCTGCACGAACACGCAGCCATTCTCGTCGCAACTGACCTCCTCGCCATCGACCCCGACCACGCGCCCGGTGATCAACGGCGTCGGCGGAAGGTCAGTCTTGGGATCGTAAAGCGGCGTGAGAGGCGTGCCACGCGGCACGCACGAGAAAGTATTTTCGTAGCGCGTATCCTGCCCGAACGGGTCCCCATCGCTCAGCGATCGTGGTTGCTGAAGCGTGTGGCTGGCGGCAAACAGTGTCTGCGCACGCTCGCTCAACCCTTTGGGCAGATTGTTCCAGATCTCGTGGTGCAGTGATGTAATCACGAATTGCTGCTTGTCGGACGGGAGCGCGCCCCACTCGTCCTCTCCGGCGATCGTGATCCATGAGCCGACTGCAAGGTCGCGAATTCCGCTCACGCCGTCGTATCGCACCGCCTGCGCTTCATGAGCCAGAATGCGATCTTCCGTCATCCGTTCGTGGTCTGCCCACGAGTCCGCCATATGCGGGACGTCGATCACGACGTCCGTCAGCAATTTCGCGAGATCGTTACCCGATTCGCCTTGGTCGATCCTTGTCGATGCACTGGAGTGGTCCACGCGGGCATATCGGTAGTCCCACGAAGGGCGCCCCGATTCCCCCGAAATCAGTTGCTGACGCATCGTCAGAGCGGTGATGGTATCGCGCTGTTCCGTTCCAGCGTCTCGTGGATGAACTCGCACTGTACCTGCGGCGGACTCGCCCAGTTTCTGAGGGTCATCGCAGAACACCAGCGCATGCACGGGCGAATCGCCGTCTTTCGTCTCCCCGCTTACCCGTCCGGCGCGCACGAACAGCGTGATGCCGTCGCGACGCGCAATCCGGGAGATGAAACGAGCATCAGATTCGTTGACCTGACGTACGAAAGAGCGAACCGGATAGCGGGATCTGTCGAGTTGCGACAGGTCGAACTCGAACGCCTGCGCAAGGGCCACACTACGCTGTCGCCATTCGCTCAGGACGACTCCAAGTACATCGACAACGCTGACGTTACGGAAGATGCGAGAGTTGGTGCGCTTTTGCAGCAGGTTCAACGCGTCAGTCACGGTGAACTGGTAAACCGTCAACTCCCCGTCGGTCCGGCCGACCTCAACGGCGCTAATGATTGCGTTGATGGCATGAAGTTGGCCGCGATCCGTGATGATACCGACTGAGACCGGGGCACCAATGAAAAGCTTCGGAGGCAGATCGCCCTGCTGAGAAATGCAGGTCAAGTGACCGCTGATACCGGTCATCATGCTTTCGCGGATGCTCGCGTGCTGCAACGCGATCTTCGATCCCAGCTCGTGCTGCGCCTTACCCCATTTCAGCACGACCGGCCGGCGATTCGCATCGATTCCCGATACGAAATTGCGGAACGACTCTCGGATATTCACGACGGTCTCTCAGTTTGATTCGTTATGACCCGCCGGATGTTGCTGTTCTATATAGGCGGCGGCAGGGCGCAAGTTTACCAAAATGTGACGCAGAGGTAACAATCCGGGATACCGATTAGCAATTTTTCATGTTATTCGACGAAGAACACTAAATTCCGTCGCTATATCTGGACCGACGCGGAGTGCTCCGAACGCTGGCTGCCTCTCAAGCCTCTCCACGCGGAGCATTTTTCGAATGCCCGCGCGCAGACCCGCACCGAGCCTGCCCATGTGGATTCCAATCTCCTACATCCAAGCCCCCTGCCCCGCTATCTCAACGAAGCCTGCAGATCGACCGGCGACAAGAAACATGGTGCATGCTTACTGGCTTGAACGTAATTCCTCGGCAAGTTTCCTGCCCCACCTCTTCAAATGCCCCGCTCGCAGAGCAGGCTTTTTCCTTTTCGCTCTTGTTGACAGTAACGCCGCTCGCGACCGCGCGCTTTGGACATACTTGAACGTCATGTCACGCACTCCCAAGGGATCGGTCAGCGCCAGCATTCGGCAACTGCCAGTGGGAAGCCGACTTTCGATGAAGGAGGACGGCTGCCCGCAAGCCCTCCACCACAGCCCCACCTCTCCATCCCGCCCTGAATAATCCCCTTGACGACCTATCTTTCGATATATATCTTTAGATATGTTTTACGACATATAGGACTCGATCATGCGACACAACCCTTCCCGCGGCCATGCCCGATGCGACGGTCATGGTGCGCATGCCCGCCCTGACGGGTTCGCCGGTCTCTGGTACGCGATCGGCCGCCATCGTCGCGGCCACGATCCGTTCGGCGGTGGCGGCCCGTTCGGTGGCCGTGGCGGGCGCGGCGGCTTTGGCGATTTCGGCGACGACGGCATGCCGCGCGGCCGCCAGTTCAGCTCCGACGATCTGCAGCTGCTGTTGCTCGCGCTGGTCGCCGAGCAACCGAGCCACGGCTACGAGCTGATCAAGGCGCTCGACACGCGTTCGAACGGTTTCTACAGCCCGAGCCCCGGCATGGTGTATCCGGCGCTCACGTATCTCGAAGAAGTCGGCTTCGTCGCGTCGCAGGCGGAAGGCAACCGCAAGCGCTATGCGCTGACCGACGCCGGCCGTGTGCATCTCGACGCGCAGCGCGAACGCGTCGACACGCTGTTCGCGCGTCTCACGCACCTCGCCCGCAAGATGGAATTCATGCGCCGCGCGTTCGCCGGGGAATCGGCGGGCAACGAAGCGCAGGACGAGTCGCAGGCCGGCTGGCTGCCGGAGTTCGTCGAGGCGCGTCTCGCACTCAAGCGGGCGCTGCTGCACAAGAGCGCCGCCGACGCCGACGAACAGCGCCGCATCGCCGCCATCATGCGCCGCGCGACGGCTGAAATCGAAGGCGGCACCGGTGCGTAATCCGCGCCGCCCCTTCAAACCCTAAGGAGAACGGATTGATGCAGAACACATCCGACCGCACCGTGACCCGCGTGCGCCACACCCTCAAGTTCCGCTTGCTGCAGGTCCTGCGCGTGCACACCGTCACGCCGCACCTGCTGCGCGTCACGCTCGGCGGCCCCGATCTCGCGGATTTCGAATCCGCGTCGTTCGACGATCACGTGAAGGTATTTTTCCCGCCGCCCGGCGCTGAACGGCCCGTGCTGCCGACGCTCGGCGCGAACGGTCCCGAGTTTCCGGAAGGCGAACCGAAGCCGGTCGCGCGCGACTTCACGCCGCGCCGTTTCGACCGCGCCGCCGGCGAGCTCGATCTGGAATTCGTGCTGAACCACCCGGGCCCCGCGTCGCAGTGGGCCGCCCAGGCACGTGTCGGCCAATGGCTCGGCATCGGCGGCCCGCGCGGTTCGTTCGTCGTCCCGACCGGTTTCGACTGGCACCTGCTGATCGGCGACGATACGGCGCTGCCGGCGATCGCGCGGCGTCTCGAGGAATTGCCGGCCGGCGCGCGCGTAGCCGTCGTGATGGAAGTCGCGGATCGCACCGCGCAGATCGCGTTCGACACGCGCGCCGACGTGCATGAAATCTGGCGCTTCCGCGCCGAAGCCGACGCGGCGGACGGCGACGTGCTGCTGAATGCCGTGCGCGACCTGCCGCTGCCGCCGTCCGGCGACGGCTATGTGTGGGCGGCGGGCGAAGCGCTGTCGATGCGCGCGGTACGCCAGCACCTGACCGGCGAGCGCGGCGTCGACAAGTCGCGCATCCGTGCGGCGGCCTACTGGAAGCGCGGCGCGGCGGCCGTGCACGAAACGCTGGAAGACTGATGGATGCGGGTGCCCGGCAAACGGGTACCGCTTGAGGTTGGCCGGCCGATGACACAATCGTGGCGTCGGCGCACCAGCGGGCTTGGCACCGCTATCGCGACTGGTATATATCTGTGGGTGCGACGCCGCTGTCGGGCGACAGCCGCCGCAGCCCGCCCAGGAGCGCCCGGTCATGACAAAAGAAAGCCACGCTTCGCCGTTCCTTCGCAACCTGAAGATCGTCGGCTATTGCGGCCTTGCCGCGGTGGTACTCGCGCTGTTCGTCGCGATGTGCGCGATCCTGAAGGAAAGCGCACTCGACCGCGACGCCGCGCAACACCCTGCCGATACCGCTGAACTGCACGATGCGGGCGCTGGCCCGTCCGCATCGGCCGAATCGGCCAAGACACCCGGCTGACCGCGTTCGGCCCTTTCTCCTGCCGCTTACGGCGCGTGCCGGCGGCCCATCACGGCGGCATGCACCGAATCGCCGAGCCGTTCGAGCAGCGCGGTCACGCGTTGCCCGTACAGGTGCGCGGCCAGCGCGCCGGCCGTGCCGACCAGCACGCCGCCTGCCATGTCGAACGGCCAGTGCACGCCCACATAGATACGTCCCCATGCAATCGCCGCGGCCATCGCGACCATCACGAACCCGGTGAACCGGGTCGTGCCGCCGAGCATCAACCCGACCGCCATGCTCCACGCGAACGTCATGTGATCGCTCGGAAACGAGCTGTCCGGCGCGTGCGGAATCAGCTGCGTGCCGACGCCCGCCATGAACGGGCGCGGCGAGAACCAGAAATGTCCGATGACCTGCGCGAGCGCGAGCGCCACGCACACGCCGACGCCGGCTTCGATCGCCTGGCGCCGCGTCGGGCGCGCGCCGAAGATCCAGGTCAGCAGCAGCATCGCGGGCAACGCATAGACGAGCCAGTCGGCGGCGAAGATGGCGAGGCGGGCCACGCCCGGCTGCGGCGCAACCCCGGCGTTGATGGCGGAAAAGAGGGTGAGATTGAGGGTCTGCATGAATCCGGTTGCGTGGGGCATAAAAAATCGGCCGGTTGCCCGGCCTGCTACGAACGATGCTAAGGCGCGCCCGCTTAAGTGATGCTTAATAAGACGACCGCGCGACGAAGCCCGCCGCCGCGAACGCGCTTAGAGCCTGCACTGCAACACAAGTTCACACATTTGTCATATTCCCGCGAGACCGTCTCCCGAAAAGGCTCACCTGGCATCCCGTAAAGACTCACCTTTTTCACATCGTGGCGTCATCGACGCGTGCAAACATCGGGACGCCGGGTGCCATCCAGACCGTTTGCGTCATTCATCTCAATATATACGCTGCAAATGCTTCGAAATCGGCAACAATTAATTCCATATGCGGCATCGCACAACGGCAACGCACAGGCATAGGATTACGAGCTTACGAGCACTCATCCACGAAGCGATCAACAACAAGGAGTCCGCATGAAACCCAGCGATGTCCGATCGAAAGCGTTTGCGATGCCGTTGACCAGCCCCGCCTTCCCGATGGGCCCTTACCGTTTCGTCGATCGTGAGTTCCTGATCATCACGTATCGCACCGATCCGGACCGTCTCCGCGAAATCGTCCCCGAGCCGCTGCAGGTCACCGAGCCGCTCGTGCATTACGAATTCATCCGCATGGCCGATTCGACCGGCTTCGGCGACTACACCGAAAGCGGTCAGGTGATTCCCGTCGAATACAACGGCCAGCCGGGCGGCTATACGCTCGCGATGTATCTCGACGATCACCCGCCGATCGCCGGCGGCCGCGAGTTGTGGGGCTTCCCGAAGAAGCTCGCGTCGCCCACGCTGCACGTGAACACCGACCACCTCCTCGGCACGCTCGACTACGGCAAGGTGCGCGTCGCCACCGGCACGATGGGCTACAAGCACAAGGAACTCGACATCGACGAGCAGACCAGGCGTCTCGCCGGCCCCAATTTCCTGCTGAAGATCATCCCGCACGTCGACGGCACCGCGCGCGTCTGCGAACTGGTGCGCTACTACATGCAGGACATCAAGATGAAGGGCGCGTGGACGGGCCCCGCATCGCTCGAGCTGGCGCCGCATGCGCTCGCGCCGGTGGCCGACCTGCCCGTGCTCGAAATCGTCGAAGCCCGACACATCGTCGCAGATTTGACACTGGGCCTCGGCGAAGTCGTCTACGATTACCTGGCTCAGTAACACGTCCGCAGTCCTTTCTCCCTGTCAATCCTTTCACCACGGGAATTCGAACATGAGCAACCTGAATGGCAAGACCGCAGTCGTCACGGGCGCCGCGAGCGGCATCGGCAAGGAAATCGCACTCGAGCTCGCGAAAGCGGGCGCGGCCGTCGCGATCGCCGACCTGAACCAGGACGGCGCGAACGCGGTCGCCGACGAGATCGTCAAGGCGGGCGGCAAGGCGATCGGCGTCGCGATGGACGTGACGAACGAGGAAGCCGTGAACAGCGGTATCGACAAGGTGGCCGAAACGTTCGGCTCGGTCGACATCCTCGTGTCGAACGCGGGCATCCAGATCGTCAATCCGATCGAGAACTATTCGTTCGCCGACTGGAAGAAGATGCAGGCGATCCACGTCGACGGCGCGTTCCTGACGACCAAGGCCGCGCTGAAGCACATGTACAAGGACGATCGCGGCGGTGTCGTGATCTACATGGGTTCGGTGCACTCGCACGAAGCGTCGCCGCTGAAGTCGGCGTACGTGACAGCCAAGCACGGCCTGCTCGGCCTGGCCCGCGTGCTGGCGAAGGAAGGCGCAAAGCACAACGTGCGCTCGCACGTCGTGTGTCCGGGCTTCGTGCGCACGCCGCTGGTCGACAAGCAGATTCCGGAGCAGGCGAAGGAACTCGGGATCAGCGAAGAGGAAGTGGTGAAGAAGGTGATGCTCGGCAATACGGTCGACGGCGTGTTCACGACCGTTCAGGACGTCGCGCAGACGGTGCTGTTCCTGTCGGCGTTCCCGAGCGCCGCGCTCACGGGCCAGTCGTTCATCGTCAGCCACGGCTGGTTCATGCAATGAAGCCGCACGCCCGCACCGAAAAGCAGGCCGTCGATGCGGCGGACCTGCATCACGAGGCCGGCGCACCGGCCGTCGCGCGCACGCTGCCGTACGAGACGATCGCGCTCGTGCTGCAAGGCGGCGGCGCGCTCGGCGCGTACCAGGCCGGCGTGTTCGAAGGGCTGCACGAGGCGGGCATCCCGCTCGACTGGATCGCGGGCATCTCGATCGGCGCGCTCAACACCGCGCTGATCGCGGGCAATGCGCCCGAGCATCGTGTCGAGCGGCTGCGCGAGTTCTGGGAAACGATCTGCAAGCCGGCGTTCTTCCCGACGATTCCGGCCGCATTCGAGTTCGCGCTGTTCAACAGCATCGACCAGGTCCGCACGTTCTTCACCGCGTCGCAGGCCGCGAGCGCGATGATGCAGGGCCAGCAGGGCTTCTTCGTGCCGCGCTTCCCGCCGCCGCTGCCGGGCGTGTCGGATCATCCGGAGAAGATCAGCTGGTACGACACGTCGCAACTGCGCGCGACGCTGCTGAAGCTGTGCGATTTCGACCGGATCAATTCGGGCGAAACGCGCGTGTCGGTCGGCGCGGTCAACGTCGGTACCGGCAACTTCGTGTACTTCGACAACTCGCGCATCCGTCTCGCGCCCGAGCACTTCATGGCGTCCGGCGCGCTGCCGCCCGCGTTCCCGCCTGTCGAGATCGACGGCGAGTACTACTGGGACGGTGGCGTGGTGTCGAATACGCCGCTGATGGAAGTGCTCCGCGCCCGGCCGCGCCGCGACACGCTCGCGTTCCAGGTCGATCTGTGGAGCGCGCGCGGGCCGCTGCCGCGCACGATGGCCGACGTCGCGGAACGCACGAAGGACGTGCAGTATTCGAGCCGCACGCGTTTCGTCACCGACACGCTGCAGCGCGAACAGCGCTACCGCAACGTGCTGCGCCACGTGCTCGACCAGGTGCCGGAAGAGCAGCGCAAGGCGGATCCGTGGTGCATCGAGGCCGATGCGATGTCGTGCAGCAAGAAGTACAACATCCAGCACCTGATCTACCAGCAGAAGGCGTACGAGCATCACTACAAGGACTATCAGTTCGGTCTGTCGACGATGCGTGACCACTGGACCGCGGGTCTCGACGACATCCGCAAGACGCTCGCAGTCAAGGACGGCCTCGCGCTGCCCAACAACGACGCGGGCTTCGTGACGCACGACATTCACCGCAAGCGGTAATGCCGTGTGCGACGGATCGGCGCGATGCATGCGCCGGTCCGTCCTCTTCTCCGATTCGCCATGCCGATCTTCATCGCACTCTTCGCGCTCATCGCTCTCGGATGGGGCGCGGTTCACCTGTTTCACGTCATCGCCGCGCAGTTCGGCCAGCCGGTTGCGATCGCGGCCGCCGTGCTCGCCGCCGCGATCCTGATCGCGCTCGTCGCCTGGCGGATCAAGCGCCGACGCGACATCGCACCGAATACGAAGGAAGAAGGCTGGACCCACGTCGTGCATCGCGCGTGGGGCGAGCTGCGGGTGTCCGCGACGCAGGGGCTGCTGTGGCTGTCGCACGACGGCGCGGACGGCCGCTATACGCTGTCGCAGCTCGACGGCTGCCGGGCCGCACCGATCGGCGGCCGCTGGCATCTCGTCGTGCGCGTGCGCGACGCCGTGCGCAGCGAATGGAAGCTGCCGATGACGGACAAGCGCGATGCGCAGCGCTGGGCGCGCGTGCTGACGCTCGCGAAGGACAACCGGCTCTGACACGACGCTCGGCGAATGCGCACGTGCGCCCGGCACGAACCGCCGCGCAGGCTGTCCCGTCGTGCGCGCGCTAGCGCGCCTTCAGCGCCCACAACGCATCGAGCACGTGCTGGGTCGCCCGCTCGACCGGCCCCGCCCGATGCGCGATACCCAGTTCACGCCACAGCGCCGGGCGCAACGCCCGCATGACGATGCGTGCATCGGGTAGCGGGGCGCCCGCTTCATGGGGCAACAGCGTCGCGCCGTAACCCGCCGCGACCAGGCTCTTGATCGCATCGTTGTAGTTGAGTTCGATCCGCGGCTCCGGCCGGTGGCCGCCGAGCGCGAACCATTCCGTCGTGAGCCGCGACAGGCGCGTGGTCGCATCGTTGAGAATCAGCGGGCGGGCGGCCAGGTAGCCGGGCGTCACGCGCGCCGGAAGCGGCCAGTCCGCCGGCAGAAACGCCATCACGGGATCGCGTCGCCACGCGCGGATCGACAGCCCCGCGACCGCCGTCTGCGGCAGCGCCACCAGTCCGACGTCGAGCGTGCCCTGCGCAATGCGCGCCAGCGTGTCGTGCGACGTGAGCACCGCGATCTGCACATCGATATCCGGACGCGCGTCGCGTAACCGGGCCACCGCCTGCGGCAACAGGTGCGCGATCGCCCCGGTCGATGCGCCGAGGCGTACGCGCCCGGACAGCCCCTGCACCTGCCGCTGCACATCGTCCAGCGTGGATTCGACCTCGGCCAGCAGGCGGCGCGCCCGTTCCACCAGCACTTCACCGATCGCAGACGGCCGCACGTTGCCACGCGTGCGGGACAGCAACGGCGCGCCGATCCGGCTTTCCAGTTCGGCAATGTGAAGACTGACGGTTGGCGGCGCGAGATGAAGCCATTGCGCCGCCGCGACAAAGGACCCGTGGTCCGCGATGGCGACCAGCGTGCGCAGGCGGTCCAGGCTGATCTCTCGCATCCTTCACCTCTCGTTCAAGAAAACTGAATCTCGCAGTCAGCAAATTCAACTTTTCCTATTCTAGGTGTTCGGCGGACGATACGGCTTTCCCGACGACCGAACCGAAGGAACGCGACCCTCATGAGTCAGCCCACTGTCTATATCGACGGCGATCAAGGCACGACCGGATTGCTGATCCACGAACGCCTGCGCGGGCGTGACGACCTGCAGCTCGTCACGCTGCCGGACACCGAACGCAAGGATCCCGTGCGGCGCGCCGAAGCGATCAACGCAGCCGACATCGCGATCCTGTGCCTGCCCGACGCGGCCGCGCGCGAGGCGGTCGGCTTCATCCGGAATCCGGCGGTGCGCGTGATCGACGCGAGTTCGGCCCATCGCACGCAGCCGGATTGGGTCTACGGCTTTCCCGAGATGGCGAGCGGGCACGCACTGACGATTGCGCACGCACGGCGCGTCACCAATCCGGGCTGCTATCCGACCGGCGCGATCGCGCTGCTGCGACCGCTGCAACAGGCCGGCCTGCTGCCGCGCGACTACCCGGTGAGCATCCATGCCGTCTCCGGGTACTCGGGCGGCGGACGGGCTGCCGTCGACGCATTCGAGTCGAACGATGCTTCGCAAGCCAAACCGCTACAGGTCTACGGCCTCGCACTCGCGCACAAGCATGTGCCGGAGATCCAGCTGCATGCCGGTCTGACGAATCGTCCGATGTTCGTGCCGGCCTACGGTGCCTATCGGCAAGGCATCGTGCTCACCGTGCCGATCGAGTTGCGCCTGCTTCCTGCCGGCGTGACCGGTGAGCAGCTGCATGCGTGTCTTGCGCACCATTACGCCGACGCGCGTCACGTCGACGTCACGCCGCTCGCGGAAACACACGCGATCACGCATCTCGATCCGCAAGCACTGAACGGCACCAATGACCTGAAGCTCGGCGTGTTCGTCAAT
Source organism: Burkholderia sp. HI2500 (assembly GCF_002223055.1). Taxonomy (NCBI): domain Bacteria; kingdom Pseudomonadati; phylum Pseudomonadota; class Betaproteobacteria; order Burkholderiales; family Burkholderiaceae; genus Burkholderia; species Burkholderia sp. HI2500. The sequence goes on from NZ_NKFL01000006.1 coordinate 2,787,458, forward strand.
GCGGATCACGGCCAGGTGCTGCTGTCCGCCGTATTCGACAATCTCGGCAAAGGGGCATCCGGCGCGGCCGTGCAGAATCTCGACCTGATGCTCGGCGCGGCAAGCGCGGCGAAAGCGGCGTAAGCCGCGTGCGGGCACCATCGTCGGCCGGCCTGGCACATTGCGGCCGCGAAGCGTGGGCAACCGTTCGACGCTACCGGCTCGCGACGTGATTGCGAGCCGGAAACAAATGCCTGCCGACGTTCCGCACATGCCCCCGTAAAAGCTCACCTTTAGCCGGTTTCAAGCCGTCTCGTCACCCGCGGCGGCATTCAAGCCGGCTAGCGTCTCCACCAGAAAATCCACGCACACGCGCACTTTCGCCGACGCCGCGACACGTTCCGGATACACGGCCCAGATGTTCGCGGGCTGGATGGCGTCCGGCAGCACGCGACACAGTGCGCCGCGTTCGATCAGCGGCGCGGCTTCCCAGATCGAACGCAACACGATGCCGCGCCCGGCCAGTGCCCACTGCACGGCCACTTCACCATGGTTCGTCGACAGCGCGCCGCCGACCTTCACCGTTGCCGTTTCACCGCGCACGTTGAGCCGCCACACGCCGAACGGGTGATCGCGCTCCTTGATGGCCAGACAGTCGTGCGACGCGAGATCCGCGAGCGAGCGCGGCGTGCCGCGCCGTGCGAGATAGTCGGGCGCGGCACACAGCACGCGGTAGTTCGCGGCGAGGCGGCGCGCGATCAGGTGATCGGCGATCTCGTCGCCGATGCGCACGTCGAGGTCGTAGCCTTCACCCGCGACATCGACGAGCCGGTCGAACAGATCGAGCCGCACGTTCAGCTGCGGAAAGCGCGCGGTGAAGTCGAGCAGCGCCGGCGCGATGATGTGCCGGCCGAAGCCGAAGCTGCTCGAAATGCGCAGCGTGCCGCGCGGCACCGTGCGCGTGGTCGACACGTCCTCGACGAGATGATCGACGTCGTCGAGGATCTTCTCGGCGCGCGCGTACACGCGTTCGCCGGCTTCCGTGACCGTCACGCGGCGCGTCGAGCGATGCAGCAGGCGCGTGCCGAGCTGCGCCTCGAGCAACGCGATGCGCTTGCTGACATAGGCGGGTGACACCGCGAGCTGCTCGGCGGCCGCGCTGAAGCTGGTCAGGCGGACGACCAGGCTGAACACGCGCAGGTCGTCCAGATTCGGCGATTTGTTCACGATTCGTGGAGAGTCAATTAACCTTTCGCGTGATTTTAATCTGAATGGAAATAAATAGAATGATGTAACGCGCCGCTACCGCCCCAGGCTGCCGGCCGCCCAGCCAAGGAGATTTGCATGACCGACAGGACTTACAAGATTGCCGTGATTCCCGGCGACGGTATCGGCCGCGAAGTGATGCCCGAGGGCCTGCGCGCACTCGACGCCGTGACTGCGCGCTTCGGCGTCCGCTTCGACTTCGTCCAGATCGACTGGGCGAGCTGTGACTACTACGCGCAGCACGGCAAGATGATGCCGGACGACTGGAAGGCGCAACTGTCGGGCATGGACGCGATCCTGTTCGGCGCGGTCGGCTGGCCGGCGACGGTGCCCGATCACATTTCGCTGTGGGGCTCGCTGCTGAAATTCCGCCGCGAGTTCGACCAGTACATCAACCTGCGGCCCGCACGCCTGTTCGACGGCGTGCCGTCGCCGCTCGCCGGCCGCCGCGCGGGCGACATCGACTTCATGATCGTGCGCGAGAACACCGAGGGCGAATATTCGTCGGTCGGCGGCACGATGTTCGAAGGCACCGAGCGCGAGATCGTGGTGCAGCAGTCGATCTTCACGCGTCACGGCACCGAGCGCGTGCTGAAATTCGCGTTCGACCTCGCACAGCGGCGCGCGAAGCGCCTCACCGTCGCGACGAAGAGCAACGGCATCGCGATCAGCATGCCGTGGTGGGACGCGCGCACGGCCGAGATGGCCGAACGCTATCCCGACATCGCCGTCGACAAGCAGCACATCGACATCCTGTGCGCGCGCTTCGTGCTGCAGCCTGACCGCTTCGACGTCGTCGTCGCGTCGAACCTGTTCGGCGACATCCTGTCGGATCTCGGGCCGGCCTGCACGGGCACGATCGGCATCGCGCCGTCGGCGAACCTGAACCCCGACCGCAAGTTCCCGTCGCTGTTCGAACCCGTGCACGGCTCCGCGCCCGACATCGCGGGGCAATTCATCGCGAACCCGGTCGCGATGATCTGGTCGGCAGCGTTGATGCTCGACTTCCTCGGCAACGGCGCCGGCCCCGAACGCGAAGCGCACGATGCGATCGTCGCCGCGATCGAGGACGTGCTGCGCACGGGGCCGCATTCGCGCGATCTCGGCGGCAACGCGGGGACGCAGGAAGTGGGTGAGGCAATCGCCGCGCGGATCGCGGGCTGACGATCATGCCCGGCGTGATCGCACGCGCCGGGTCGTGACTGCGTGAATCGGTGAGGGGTGAGCGCAGTGCGGTGAGCAACACGCAACGCATTTGCGCACTCGTGCGAGTACCGTCGCCTGCACGGTGAATCGAGTGGTGAGCAATACCGCACCGCAACGCGCACGGCTCTCGCTATCCGACGTCGACACGATCGGTGAGTTGCACATCGCGCGCGTGCACACCGATCGTCAATCCACTGCCGGCGCTGTGCGATCGGTGAGATGCATCACGCCGTAAAGCACACCGTTGCGTGCGAACACGTGCATCACGCGATGCCAACATGTGCGGCACGTCCGCTTTGCCCGATGCGATGCCGCGTCGAACCGCTCACTGCACACAGTCCGACGCAACATTTCACCTCCTCCCGAAAAATCTCACCCTCAGCGCACCGACTCCCGAATTTCCTCACCGTTGCATCCTGGTGATACGTTCGTCGATCCGTCGAGTCGAGCCGACGCGTGCGTCACAGCCCGAGGTCGGACAGCCCCGGATGATCGTCCGGACGACGGCCGAGCGGCCAGTGATAGAGACGATCCTGCTCGCGAATCGGCAGGTCGTTGATGCTCGCGTGACGATGCGCCATCAGGCCGTTCTCGTCGAACTCCCAGTTTTCGTTGCCGTACGAACGGAACCAGTTGCCGGCGTCGTCATGCCATTCGTATGCAAAGCGCACCGCGATGCGATTGCCGTCGAACGCCCACAGCTCCTTGATCAACCGGTAGTCGAGCTCGCGCGTCCACTTGCGCTGCAGCAGCCCGACGATCTCGTCGCGGCCGGTCACGAATTCCGCGCGGTTGCGCCATTGGCTTTGCGGCGTATAGGCGAGCGACACGCGCTGCGGGTCGCGCGTGTTCCATCCGTCCTCGGCGGCGCGCACCTTCTGGCGCGCCGTTTCGAGCGTGAAGGGCGGAACGGGCGGACGGACTTCGGGGGAAGCGGACATGGGTTGCTCCTGTTCAGGTTCTGGCCGCGGACAATCGCGGCCGGTTCGGATTCGCTGCTTCGACTAGCGGGACACCACGTCGAGCAGCAGTTCGGCCGTTGCGCGCGCGTCGCGCGCAGCGTTTGCATCGCCGGTGACGAGTGCCACGCCGATGGCACCGTCGATCAGCACGAGCCATTGGCGCGCCAGACGCGCGAGCCCGCGTCGCTCGATGCCGGTTTCGTCGGCATACGCGTCGAACCGCTCGCGTACGAATGCCAGCAGGCGTGCCTTGTGCTCGCGTGCGACGACGCGCACGGGATCGTCCGCGTCGGGAATCTCGCCCGATGCGTTCAGGAACGCGCAGCCGTGAAAGTCGGGCTGCCCGAACCAGTCGCGCAGCACGTCGAACATGCCGAGCAGTTGCGCGCGCGGCGCCTTGCCGCGCGCCAGCGTCGCATCGACGAACCAGCGCATCCAGCGCTCGTCGCGGCGTTCGAGCGCGGCCACGACCAGCGCCTCCTTCGATTCGAAATGCGAATAAAAGCTCTTTCTGGCCGCGCCGGATCGCTTGACGATCGCATCGACGCCGGTTGCATGGATACCGCCCGAATAGATCAGCGCTTCGGCTGCATCGAGCAGCCGGTCGCGAACGCCCGGTTCGGCGGAGGAGTCGTGAGGTGTGTTCATGGGTTTACGGTAGAACGATCGTTCTCCGCCGTCAACACCCGCATGAAAAAGCCCTGTCGTCGAGAGGGCTGAACCGCGGCCTGGCCGCGTGACGTGGCCCGCCGCGTTTACGACATTTTTTCTTGAAGCGAACGCGCGACGCTCACTACACTTCGGTCACCCTGTCTGGGCGAAAGGACATCATGCAGCGACCGGAATCCGCGCGCCCCGCGCGCGCCTATGCGGCTTATGCGAAGCGGCTCGACGGCCGCGTCGTCGTGCGGCGCTTCGACCCGCGCAGCGATTCGTACGACGCGTTGACCGCGCTGCTGCATCGCGCGTTCGCACCGCTTGGCGCACTGGGCTTCAACTGCCCGGGCGTCGATCAGACGGCCTCGGCGACACGCGAACGCGTGCTCACCGGCGAGTGCTTCGTCGCGCTCGGCAACGCGCACCTGGTCGCGACGATGACGATGCGTTCGCACGATCCCGATTCCCGCTGCGATCCGTATCGCAGCCGGCACGTTGCAACGCTCGGCCAACTGGCCGTCGATCCCGTCTGGCAGGATCGCAGCATCGGCCGTTCGCTGCTCGCGTTCGCGCAACGGCGGGCCGCCGCGCGCGGCGCGACGCACCTCGCGCTCGACGCGCCGTATGCGGCCGTCCGGCTCATCGATTTCTATCGACGCGAAGGATTTCAACCGGTCGATGTGATGCGCTTTCCGGGACACAACTACGACAGCACGATCCTGTGCAAAGCCGTCAGCGTCGGGAACGGTCGCATCGTTGCCGGCGATACGGCGCAATTCGACGTCACGCGGCACGTCGGAGCCGCTTCATGAAACACGATATGCCGAAGCGCGAGGGTGACGACGATCACACCCGGCTCGACGTCCGGCAGGCCCGGGTGCGTGCGGCGCGGCGGCTGCGCGGCGTGTTGAAGCTGACGATTCTCACGATCGCGGTCGCTCAAGCGCTGGCGTTCGCGTTCGAAAGCCTGCTGGTGATGGCCGGCTTCGCGCCGGATGCCGCGACGGTGCTACTGTTCCGCTTCGTCACGTGCGCGCTCGTCAGCTTCTGGGTGCAGGCGGACGCGTTGCGCGCCTATCAATACGCGGCGCAACACGGGTTCGTCACCGTTCCCGGCACGCACGGCGATCCGGCCGACATCGCGCCGCAATGCCCGAAACGCTGGCTCGTCATGTTGAGTCTTCAGCTCGACCCGCGAGGGGCGAATGGTGAACGGATCAAGTAGCGGCCTGCGCACCGGTCGATATCCATCGATGTCGATCGCTTCGCGCATGAGTGAGTCGCAATGACGCGTGAAGGCTCACGGTTGATGGTGCGGTTCGGCATGGCATCGCATGGCGTGCGCAGCGAACGACCCCGCGGCAAGCAAGGAGGGAGGTGCGTGGAAGAGGGGAACCAGGTGCCGAACGGCGTGATGACGGGAAGCGAGGCAGCTGCCGACAGGTGAAGTGAACGTGCGATTGCTGGTCACCGATGTGCGACGGTGTCGCGATTCGGCGCGCAAACACAGCTCCCGAATAATCTCACCTTGAGCGCGGATTCGCGTGCTTCGACTCGAAAACGCAGACGTAAAACAGAAACGGGGCAGGCGGCAAACACGCCGCACCGCCCCTTCTCGGCACTCAGGCCGTCCAGTCGAGAATCACCTTGCCGCTTTCACCAGACAACATCGCGGCGAAGCCTTTCTCGTAATCGTCGGCCGCAAAGCGGTGCGTGATGATCGGCGACAGATCGAGGCCGCTCTGCAGCATCGCGACCATCTTGTACCAGGTCTCGAACATCTCGCGACCGTAGATGCCCTTGATCTCGAGCCCCTTGAAGATCACCTGGTTCCAGTCGATCGCCGTCTGCGCCGGCGGAATGCCGAGCAGCGCGACCTTGCCGCCGTGGTTCATCGCCTCGAGCATGCTCGTGAACGCGCTCGGCACGCCCGACATTTCGAGGCCGACGTCGAAGCCTTCGGTCATGTGCAGGTCGGACATCACGTCGCGCAGCGACTCGCGCGCGACGTTGACCGCACGTGTCGCGCCCATCTTGCGCGCGAGTTCGAGCCGGTAGTCGTTGATGTCGGTGATGACGACGTTGCGCGCGCCGACGTGCTTCGCGATCGCGACGGCCATGATGCCGATCGGGCCCGCGCCGGTGATCAGCACGTCTTCGCCGACGAGGTTGAACGACAGCGCCGTGTGCGTCGCGTTGCCGAACGGATCGAAGATCGATGCGAGATCGTCGGAAATCTCCGGCGGAATCTTGAATGCGTTGAACGCAGGAATCGCCAGATACTCGGCGAACGCGCCTTCGCGGTTCACGCCGACGCCGACCGTGTTGCGGCACAGATGCCGGCGCCCCGCGCGACAGTTGCGGCAGAAACCGCACGTGATGTGGCCTTCGCCGGACACGCGATCGCCGATCGCGAAGCCGCGCACTTCCTGCCCCATCTCGACGATCTCGCCGACATACTCGTGACCGACGTGCATCGGCACGGGAATCGTCTTCTGCGCCCAGTCGTCCCACTTCCAGATATGGATGTCGGTGCCGCAGATCGCCGTGCGGCGGATCTTGATCAGCACGTCGTTGTGGCCGACTTCGGGGCGCTTCACGCGCGTGAGCGTGAGGCCGGGGCCGCGCTCGAGCTTTGCCAGTGCTTTCATGATCGCGCCTCCGTCAGATGATGCCGAGCGACTTGCCGACGCGCACGAACGCGGCGACCGTCCGGTCGATCTGCTCGGGCGTATGCGCGGCGCTCATCTGCGTGCGGATGCGCGCGCGGCCGCGCGGCACGACGGGGAACGAGAAGCCGATCACGTAGACACCTTCGTCGAGCAGCTTGTCGGCCATGTTCGTCGCGAGCTGCGCGTCGCCGAGCATCACCGGGATGATCGGATGCGCGCCGGGCACGAGCGTGAAGCCGGCTTCGGTCATCTGCTTGCGGAACCGCGCGCCGTTTTCGCGCACGCGCTCGCGCAGCTTCGCGCCTTCGTCGCTGCCGAGCAGCTCCAGCACCTTCAGCGATGCCGCAGCGATGCTCGGCGTGAGCGTGTTCGAGAACAGGTACGGACGCGAGCGCTGGCGCAGGAGTTCGATGACCTCGCGACGCGCGGCGACATAGCCGCCCGATGCACCGCCGAGCGCCTTGCCGAGCGTGCCCGTGATGATGTCGACGCGACCTTCGACGCCGCAGTGCTCGGGCGTGCCGCGGCCATGCGTGCCGATGAAGCCGACCGCGTGCGAATCGTCGACCATCACGATCGCGCCGTAACGATCGGCGAGATCGCAGATGCCTTTGAGATCGGCGATGATGCCGTCCATCGAGAACACGCCGTCGGTCGCGATCAGCTTGTGGCGCGCGCCCGCTGCGTCGGCTTCCTTGAGCTTCGCCTCGAGGTCGGCCAGGTCGTTGTTCTTGTAGCGGAAGCGCTTCGCCTTGCAGAGGCGGACGCCGTCGATAATGCTGGCGTGGTTCAGCTCGTCGCTGATCACCGCGTCGTTCTCGTCGAGCAGCGTCTCGAACAGCCCGCCGTTCGCGTCGAAGCAGCTCGAATAGAGGATGCTGTCCTCGGTGCCGAGAAACGCGGCCAGCGCGCTTTCCAGTTGCTTGTGCACGGTTTGCGTGCCGCAGATGAAGCGTACCGATGCCATGCCGAAGCCGTCCTGGTCGAGGCCGGCCTTCGCCGCGTCGATCAGGCGCGAATCGTTCGCCAGACCCAGATAGTTGTTCGCGCAGAAATTGAGCACGCCGGCACCACCGGCGAGCCGCACGTCCGCCGCCTGCGGACTCGCGATCTCGCGCTCGGTCTTGTAAAAACCGTCCGCGCGGATCTGGTCCAGCGTCCCGCGCACCTGGGCGAGAAAGGCATCACGCATCGCAAAGCTCCTGACAGGGTTTCGCATTCCGCAACGCGCCACTCGTGGCGGCGGCGCAACGGCCTGCTACTGTTATAGTCGGTCGTTCGGTTGACCGCATTTATCCGATATTCCGAACTAGAATTCGAAATATCGAACAACTCTAAGCGAACGGAATCCAGATGGCAAGTTCCTCCGGTTCGCGGCGCACGCCCGCCAGCGCCGCACCGCAACCGCCGGCCGCAACGCCGCCGCGTGTCGGCGAGCAGATCCAGCGGTTGCGCAATGAACGCAAGCTGACGCTCGACGACCTGTCGCGCGCGGCCGGCGTATCGAAATCGATGCTCTCCGAGATCGAACGAGACAAGGCCAACCCGACGATCGCCGTGGCGTGGCGGCTGACGAACGCGCTCGGCATCACGCTCGATGAGCTGTTCTCCCAGCCGAAGGCATCAGAGACGATCCGGGTAGACGGCCCGCACGACATCCCGACACTCGCCGGCCATGACGGCCGCTACCAGTTGCGCGTGTGGGGCCCGATCGACCTCGCCGGCAAGTTCGAGTGGTACGAGCTGACGCTGCCGGGCGGCGGTGCACTGATATCGAACGCCCACGAGCCCGGCACGCGCGAGCACCTCACCGTGCTGCAGGGCGCGATGGAAATCGAAGCCGCGGCAGCCAGCCGGCGCCTGAAGGTGGGCGACACCGCGCGCTATCCGGCCGATGAGCCGCACGCAATCCGCAATCCCGGCAAGACCGAAGCGCGGGCATTGCTGATCGTGATCCATCGCTGACGGCGCGAATAGCCGGCCAGACGGCCAAAGGGTCCGTTGCAGGCCAGTTGCGGAAAATACTGTATGTTTGTACAGTATACGGACATTCCGCCATGCATGGGCCGGAGCCGGCGCACCGAGGCGCCGGCCCGGTCGACAGGAGCCTGCAATGACAGAAGAACAAGATTTGGCCGCGCTCAGCTTCAAGGCTGCCGCGCACGACCTCGAGCTGATCGTCCGGCATATCGCTGGGCGCTACATCCACCAGCGCGTCCCGCTGACGTGGCGGCTGCTGCACGCCATCGAGGCCGAGGCGCTTGCCGATCTCGGCTTTGCCAGCCGGCATGACGCCGGCATGCGTCAATTGTTCGAACGACAGTTGGACATGACGTTTCCCGAAACGGACGATCCGATCGACTTCGGGCGCTCGAATGCGCTGCCCGCCGTATTTTCGTTCGCGGTTCTCGCCTATGAAGCAGCGTCAACCGCGTCGAACGACACCGCGTCGCCCGCGCGCGTTCCTCGCCCAGCCAAGGCATGGGGCGACTGATTTCCAGCCCGGGCCGCCGCGTATGGCGGCCTTGTCCAGCCTCTTGCTGCCCGAGACGTTGCGGAAAGGGCTACCATATACGCAACTAACGGAATAAATCACATGTCTCTTCCCGCCTCTCCCGACACCCCGGCACGCCCGGAAGAAACAGATCTGTTCGACCGCGGCGCATCCGACTGGATCGTCTCGCCAGAAGCCGCATTCGATGCCTGGCTCGCGATGCAGGACTATCGCCGCTCGTCAGCCGACGTCTATCGCGCACAATGGGGCGCGTTTCTCACATGGATGCACGCGCACCAGAAGAATCTGGCAACCGTCGATACCGCAACCATCGCAAATTTCGTCGGCGAACTGCCGATCCGGAAAACCCAGCGAATGCGCTATTTGCGGCTGATCGAGCGCGTGCTCGACCACATCCGGCGTACCGAATACGCGTCGACCAACCCGGCCCGGTTCATTGCTCAGGATGGCGAAGCGAGCTGGCGCAAGGCGCGCGACAACGAACCGACCGGTTTCCTCACGCCGGCCGAGCGCGCGACGTTGCTCGCGTACCTGTTCTCGCCGATCGGCGTATCCGGTTCCGCGTACTGGAAAGAGCGGCGCGACCGCGCACTCGTTGCCGCCTTTCTCGGTGCCGGCATCAAAACCGGCGAAGCACGTGCGCTTACGATTAGTTGCATCAATACGAGTGGAACTTCACTGCGGATCGAGTCGACGCATCCGGATTTCGCACGCGAAACCCACCTGGCATCGTTCGCGATCGCGCTGCTGGAAGCCTGGCTCACCGAGCGCAAGCGCCAGGAGATTCCGGGGGAGCTCGTGTTCCCGGCATCCCATGCCGGGCGGCCGATGCACAAGGCGACGATGCTGCGCGCGATCGACGCGATCGTCGAATCCGCCGGGCTCACGTCGTCGCGCACCGCGCGCGCGAGCCCGCAAACGCTGCGCAATACCTATGCGGCTGAACTGTTCGAACACGACGTGCCGCCCGAACGGGTCGGCAAATGGCTGGGCTTCATGCGGCCGATCTCGTCGAACCGCCTGCATCGTGCATGGAAGAACTGGCGTGACGGTCTGGCCGACAGCAACGGTGACGCGTCCGACCACGACGAAACTCACTGATCACGAATTGGCTGCTCACGCGAAGCGATCCGTGAGCAGCCTTGTGCGGCGTAGCCTCACCGTTTCACAGCTCCCGAAAAACCTCACCTCAAGCTACCCGGATCGTCTCACCTGTGCCGTACGGCCTGTGCGGGCGTCACGTGTGTGCGAATCGCGCGGCCGCTTCGAATCGGGACGGCCATGCGCCCGAAGCGTGCTCGCACTCGGGGCAAGCCACTTCGAAACCTTCTTCGCTGTGTGACAGCTCCGGCTCACCGTCGCAATGCGGACAATGGGCCGGCACCGGAATCTCCTGATCCAGCGAGGTGCCGATCGCGGCAAACGCCTCCGCATCCAGTTGCCCGGCATCGGCCAGGCGGCGGATCAGCGCGGCGATTTCCGGATTCATGCCGCGGCTCGCACGCAACGAACTCACATCGCGCGTCGCACGTTCCAGTTCATCACCCTGGCTGCGCAACTGCTCTTCGAGCCGGTCGGCACGTGCCTTGGCCGAACTCAGTTGCTGCAGGAAATCGAATTCCTTGCGTTGAACGTCGCGCAAACCGCTCTGGTAGGTCGACGCCATGCTGCGCAACGAATCCAGCTCGACCAGCATCGGCTTCACGCGGCGTTCGGCTTCGGCCACTGCGTCCTTGATTTGCTGCGCGTAGTGCTCGGTGCGCTGCTGCAGTTCGGCCTGCAGCGCATCGATGCGATCGCGCAGCGCCGCATTTTGCGTCTGCTCGGCTTCGAGGCGGCCAGCGGCCGCCGCCAGTTCCTTCTCGAGTCGAGCGACTGTGGTGAGCAACGTCGCTTCACTGGCCGAACCATGCGTCGTTTGCGACGCGAGCTGGACCTCGAGTTCGGTCACGCGAGCCTGCAACTGCTCGTTTTTCGCTTCGCCACGCGCGAGCGCGCCTTCGAGCGTCTCCTGGCGGACGGTTGCGTCGCGCAACCGCTGTTCGGCGTCGGCAATGCCGGCGCGAACCTGCTCGCGATCTGCATCGAGACTGTCCCGCGCGGCTTTCAACGCTTCTTCATAGAGTGCGCCGAGCAACGCACCTGCCTTTTCCTCGACGGCTTTGGGAATTGCGGCACCGTCGAGCCTGACTTTGGAGGCGGAACGGATGCGCTCCCAGAAATGGTCGATGTCTTTCGGGATATCGCTGGCGCTGCCGGTCTGGGTGAGATCGCGGACATTGGCAGCCGACGGCCGGATGCCGAGATCAAAGAACAACCGCTTGCAGGCGTGCAGCGACAGTTCCTGCCGTCGTGCACCGTTCGCCCGTAGCGATTCCAGTTCGTCCCGAATGGCTTGACGTATTTCGTCCAGGGTCATCGCTGTGCTCACAGACATTGAAATGTGGCAATCATAACGAAATACGTATCTATCGATACTTGTTTCGGCTTGCCGTTGTGAATTTACGTCGCTTTGCACAGAAATCGGGTCCGTGAGCCAATCCGGTCGACTGTGGTCCAGGATTCCGTGAAACAAAGCGAAGAAAGTTAGCCAAGTCATTGTCGCGCAAGCATTTTCCTGCAGACCTCGAATTTCGGCATTTGTTTCACATGACAGCGGATCCGATTGCCTGTCGGTGTTCAGGGGTTGGGGTGTCTGTGGAAAACTCGTCAGCCGATGTCTTGAGAGTATTAGAAGTAAACACCCTTGAACCCTTAGTTAAAAACGTTAACGCCACGGCACAGCCTTATGCTGCAAGGCTTTCCGGCCGACAAGGTGAAGTTTTACGGGAGCCAAGGTGATCTTCTGCGGGAGCTGACGTGATGGGGTTCAGGGAGCTGCGTGAGCCGTTGCGGGAAAGGTCGTGAGCGGATTCGGGATCACAGTGAAACACGAGATTTACCAAAGGTGAGGTTTTTCGGGGCCTCACAGCCACAGAACCCGCACCGTGCCTGACCGCACAGTTTTCTGCCTGTGCAGACATAGGTGAGAATTTGCGGGACCTTCTTCGCGCCCCGATTCTGCCCATCTTTTAGGCAGTTTTTCTGAAAGGTGAGGTTTCACGGGACTCCACGGGTGTTTGGTGTGAGGATTTCCGGGAAGCGACCGCCATTTTGCACAGTAAAAGCGCTCGTGAGGGCCTGTGAAGCCCTAAAGGTGAGGTTTTTCGGGAGGGAAATGCGGGTTTTCCTGCCCAGATCCCCTTGAGGTGAGATTTTTCGGGGCCCCGATCACAGGCTGTGATGCCGGCCACAGGTGAGACTTTTCGGGAATGGAATTTGCCCGAAAAATGGTCAAAGGTGAGGTTTTTCGGGACCTCTGAACGGCTGAATTCGTCGAAAAGCCCGCCAGGACTGGAAGAAATCTCATTTTTGCTGTGCCACTTTTTGGCACAGGTGAGATTTTTCGGGGCCTGACATGAGGTTGTCGCATGAAGGATTTCCGTCGAAAGGTGAGGCTTTTCGGGGGATGTCGGCGGCGCACAGCCAAATGCCTTCTGTGCATAAGTATCGGAAGGCATTGGGATTTTTGATACCGAGGCGGTTACGGTGAGGTTTTTCGGGAGTCGTTTCCCTGCCTGGGGTGGCACAGCATTTTTTAGGTAAGGTGAGCGTTTTCGGGAGGCCTTGGTAGTGAATCCCCCGCGTGTCGGGCATTCGCCGATATTCGGACGAATGAAGTCACTGTGCTCGAGGTGAGTATTTTCGGGACCCGATACGGTTTGTGCGCTGTACAATGCGCGCCCGGGCCGGCAAACCACGCCTGATCGGGTCGCGCGGGCCGGTTTCGCAGGCGTCTTTCGGGATGCCGGATCCGATTCCGATTTCCCGGCAAGTCACGCCTGTACATGCATACAGGCCGATGGAGGGCGATCGGGAGGCGCATCGACGTGGGATCGCAACCCTGTGCCGAACGCACGGCTGCGCAGTCGTAAAATTACGACAAATCGAAAGGTGAGCCGATACGGGAGCCCATTTCGCACGTGTCGTGCACAGGGGAAATTCTGTGAATCGGCGCATCCCGCAGCACGTCTGGACGAGTCCGGAACGCTGCAAATCCGGAGTGGTGAGGGTTTTCGGGAGCGTCTGGGGTGAGTGCCGTTTTGCACGCGCACTTCACCCGCTATGGTGAGCATGTCGTTCTGGACGCACTTCACCGCAGGCGCTATCCTTCCGGAAAACTTCTCCTCCGACCCGACGTATGGCCACGACGAAGCGCGCCAAGAAAACCGATGTGGATGTGGTGAGTGCCAGTTCAGCCGAATTGCGGAAGGCCGTCGAGGCGATCGCAATTCAGCCGAAGAGCGGCAAGATCACGCTCCTCACTCGCAAGCTGTTCAATGTCCTGCTGGCCGTGGCGCAGCAGGCCGACGACTCGGGCGATACGTATCGCGCGCTGCTGTCGGACATCGTCGCCAACTCCGCTTTCGATTCGAACGACACCGCGCTGGTGAAGGAACACCTGCGCCGCATGGTGTCGGTGCAGGTCGAATGGAGCACGGGGACGTCGAGCCAGAAGCCGGGCCGGAAGTGGGGGATCTCGACGCTGATCGCCGACGCGGAAATTCTCGAGGATCCGGCGACCCGCCGCGTGTGGGTCGAATTCTCGTTTGCGCCGAAGATCAAGAAGAAGCTGCTCGACCCGGTCCAGTACGCGCGCCTGAGCCTGCAGTTCCAGAGCCAGCTGCGCAGCAGCGCCGGTCTCGCGCTGTACGAAATCTGCGTGCGCTACCTGACGAACCCGAGCCACCTGACGATGCGCGAGCCTTGGGAATGGTGGCGGCCGATCCTGTCGGGCACGCCCGACACGGAAGCCGGCGACGAGGCGAAGCGTGAGTACAAGTACTTCAAGCGCGACTATCTGCGTCCCGCGATCGCGGAAGTCAACGCGGTCACCAACATCTTCGTCGAGCTGATCGAGCACCGTGAAGGGCGCCGGGTCGCGGAGATCCAGTTCCGCGTGACCGAACGCAAGCAGCCGATGCTCGCGCTCGACGAACACCCGAACGTGTTCGACAGCACGCTGGTCGACCGGATGGTGAAGCTCGGGATCCCGTTGAAGGAAGCGCAGACGCTCTATGCGGACAGCGAGGAGAATCGCATTCGTGCCGCACTGCAGATGACCGAGCAGCGGATGCGCAGCACCACGCTGCCGCCGGTGCGCAGCGCGCCGGCGTTGTTCAAGGATGCGCTGAAGAAGGGTTATGCGCCGCCGGTCGAGTCGGTCGATGCGCTGCCTGCCGGCACGCCGTCCCCGAAGGTTGCAGCGGCCCAGCCGGACGATCTGAAGGCACGCCTGCTGAGCGAGTTCGCGGCGTTCCGCCGCAAGGAAGCGAAGGTGCTGTACGAAGAGCAGGGCGACGCGGAGCGCGAAGTGGCGCGCGAGTCGTTCGAATCGGAGGCACTGCCGACGATGGGCACGCATCTGCGCGATGACTGGCGCAAGCGCGGCCTCGATTCCAAGCTGGCCGAGACGGCCTTTTTCGACTGGCTGGCCCAGAGGACCTGGGGCGAGCCGACGGACGGCGACCTGCTGTCGTTCACGCTGAATCAGTCGCGGGCCGCCTGAGGCCCGCTCAGGCCCGCTGACGGGCCGCCGCCGGCCCCGCCCTCGATTGGCGGGCCCGGCGTCCTCACCAGGCCCTGCCGGCCGTTTCCATCACTCCGACAACAGCATCCGCTCGAGCTGCTCGAGGATCGCGTCGCGCTTGTCCTTCGGGAGACCGCGCAGGCGCAATTCGATGCGATCTTCACCATACGACTTCAGGTCGCCGACCGACTTGCCGCCGAGCTTGATCTCGAGACGCTGCGCATAGCGCTGACGGCCCGCGGCCTTCGGCGTTTCCTGCGCCGCGACGCGGCCCTTGACGATGTCCGACACCTGGCGCGTGCTGAGATCGTCGGACACGATCTTGTTGATCAGCCGCAGCGTCGCCTCGGTGCCGCGCGCGTTGTGATAGCGGCCGACCTGATACGCCATGTTCGAACCGAAGCGATCAGGGCGCGCGACCATTTCCTGCATGATCGCTTCCGGCAGCTTGCCGATCGACAGCGCGACGGCCACCGTCGATTCGTCGAGGCCGAGGTGCTCGGAGAGCTCCTTCTGGCTCTGGAAATGCTTGTCGTCGAGGAAGCGGCGCCATACGACGGCGTTGTCGAACACCGTTTGTGAATCGCGCTGGACGTTGAGATCGTAGCCGAGCTTGTAGCTCTGGATGCCGATCGGCACGTCGATCACGATCGCCTTGACCGATTCCTTGTTCGCTTCCTTCAGTGCCCGCACGCGGCGGCCGCCGTCGCTGACGAAATACGTGCCCGGGTTCTCGTAGTCCGGAATCACGTGGATCGCCTGCTGCTGCCCTTGCTTCGCGAGGTTGACGGCGAGTTCGGCAATCGACGACTTCAGATAGAAGTGCCGCGGATTGAACGGGCTATGCTTGATCGCCTTCAGCGGCAGCTCGATCACCTGCCCCGGCGCATAGCGATTCTCGAGACGCCACGCGCGATATTGCGCCGATTCATCGATCGACGGATCGAGCGTGAGTTCGGGAGCGGGCAACGGCGCGATGTCTTTCTTCGCGGATTTGGTCGGTGCCGGAGTGGGGGTCTCGGACTTGACGATGCCGTCGATCGCATTGAGTCGATCAAGCGCCGTGCGCTTCTCGCTCGTCGTGATATCCGGGCGCGCTTGGAATCCTTTGGCAAATTGGGAGGGTTTCATGTGACTCCTTTGTGCGCATAAAGTCAGGGCAGCATGGCGACGATTTCGTCGGCGCATGCGCGAATTTCTGCTGCGGCCAGCTTGCCGCCACGATCGTTCATCTGCAGTACGGTCTGACCGAGCGCCATCGCCTGCTTGTACGCTTCCCGGGTCGGGATCTGCGTTTTCAGCAACGGGAAGCCGAGTTCCTCGAGCGCACGCTTGAGCTCGCGGGTCAGCATGCGCTTCTCTTCGGTCTTGTTCAGCAGGAAGACGGCGCGGAGATCTTCGTTCATGACCTGCGCTTGCTGGATCAGTTTGACCAGCCCGACGCTCGACCAGTAATCGGCCGGCGACGACGACGTCGGGATCACGGCAATCGATGCGGCCAACAGGACCACGCCCGATACCTTTTCGGTGATCGACGGCGGGCAGTCCACGACGATGATGTCGTAGTCGTTGATGAACTTCTTGATCTCGCGATGGATCTGGCCATCGGCTTCGGCCAGGTTGACGACCGGAAACGGAATGCCGGTGTCGCTGTCGCCGGATGCGCTCGACCAGTGAACCAGTGTGTTTTGACGGTCTGCGTCGATGACGAGGACGCGCTTCCCTTTTTCATGGAACGCGGCACCGAGGTGCATGGCAATCGTGCTTTTGCCGACGCCACCTTTTTGTTGAGTGACTGCAATGATTTCCGCGGCCAATTTTCACTCCTATTTTGGTCGTTGGAATTCTACAGGACGATATTTGGATTTCAATGAAATTGTCGTTAGACAACTACGCATTGGCCATTTGGGCTATCGGTTTATGCGCATAAACGAAGCGACGATGGCAGATGACTTGATCGGATGGTGTGGCGGATGCCTGCGAAGTCGGTGAGCGACTCGGTCGCGTTGCGTGTCGCGTCGTCGGTGTGAGTAGCGAGTTGACGCGCGGGTAGCGTGCACTGCCCGATCGTTCGATGGAGTAGCCCCGGCTGAGAGCTGGAGAGTTTGTGCGCATAAACTCTCCGCGGAAAGCGTGGCGCGCGATCGTGCCGGGAGGGCAGGTGCTTCTGATCGTAGGTTGCGAGTGATCCAACCTGGTTGGGTATGCAGCATCCAGGTATCCCACTTGACCTGCGTACTTCGCCCCAACGCGCTATCCAGGCGCTACGTTTATGCGCATAAACCGCGCGCGATAAACGGCGAGTAACGAAGGTCACCTCCCGGCCGCGCCGGAATCCAGTGCCGGGCGGCCTACTTGCGAGGCAGCATTCCGACGCACCGATGCATGCATCCCAGCGAAGCAGGCATCACACCGAAGCAGGCATCACACCGAAGCAGGCATCACACCGAAGCAGGCATCACACCGAAGCAGGCATCACACCGAAGCAGGCATCACACCGAAGCGCCGAAGCGTCTGTATTCACCGCGCCGCGAATCGCGAGGTTCCCGCGCCCGGCAATCGCCCGCTTTATGCGCATAAACCAACCGGCCTGCGGCGCCATCGGCTACACCCTTTGCAGACCGAACCCCATCGTATTGTTCAGGCGCGCGGACCTCTGATCGCCACATCCCGCGATAGAGTCTCGCGCGCCTTTATGCGCATAAACCCACCAATTCATTGAAGCGCGTCCCGACCAGCACTCCCCTTTCGCGATCCATCGCACCGCATCATCCGTCGGCCTCTACGAAGCAGCGAATCCGCGCCCGATCTCCCGATTACTCGTCGCCTGCCCCACCAAGCCCCCAATACAGACTGGCTACAATACAGGGCTCTACCCTTCAGGCCTGAATGATGATCACGATCTACCACAACCCCCGATGCTCGAAATCGCGCGAGACGCTTGCGTTGGTCGAGTCGCTGAATACCACCGGTGCGCCGTTGAATGTCGTCGAGTACCTGAAGACGCCGCCGACGGTCGAGGAACTGGAAGCGCTGCATCGGCAGCTTGGCCGCCCGGTTCGCGACATGCTTCGCGACGGTGAAGAGCCGTACAAGGCGCTGAATCTGGCCCGCGCCGACCTGACCGATGCGGAAGCCTACGCGGCGATCGCCGCTCATCCGATTCTGCTGCAGCGCCCCATCGTCGTTTACCGCGGCAAGGCCGCCATCGGCCGGCCGCCCGAATCGGTGCAGGCGCTGTTCGAATAATTCTTGCCCGCCGTATTTTTCTGATTGCGTCAGCCCAGCGCAAGCATTAGCACGAGCATCGGCAATTGAAGCCAGCTCGATCACCGGACGGCATGCGACCCCGGCCCTGACGATTGCCGTCAAGCGATCCGGGCCTAGCCTTCCCCGGACGACGCACCGTCGTCATCCGGGGCAGGCCCCCGCCCCGCCGCCGCTTTCGCGGCCGTCCGCAGCAGCGCGATCTGCCCGCGATAGGCTCTGCAGCCACTGCAGGTCGGCAGGTGTATGCGCACCTGCAGGCGCTCATGCAGGGTCAGATGCCGGTCTAGCGCATCCGACAGCAGTCGCGTCACGTCAGTACATTTCCCCGGCAGCATCTTCGGTCGTCAATCCTTGTTCGCTCAGGCAGGTTCGCAGGCGCGTGCGCGCCCGGTAAAGCAGCACGCTGCAATGATTCGTCGTCAGCGTCAATTCGCTGCAGATGTCCGTCATTTCGAAGTCGAGGAATTCGCGCATCATGAACACGCGCCCGATCTGCTCCGGCAGGTGATCGAGGCAGGCCTCGAACAGCGTCCAGAACTGCTGCTGCTGCAACAGCGTTTCGGGGCGTGGCCACGGTCGCGGCTTCGCATGCGCGGCCCAGTGCCCGTTTTCCTTGAACAGCTCGCGATCGAGTACCGATTCGCCGTCGAGCTCGGCATCGAGCGCGGACAGGCTCACCGTCCGCTGCCGCGCGCGCAGCACGTCGATCAGCTTGTTGCGCAGGATGCCGAACACCCAGGTCTTGTGCGCCGACAGCCCGGCGAAATCGCCCGCATGCGACCACGCGGCGGTGAGTGCTTCCTGCACGGCGTCTTCGGCCGCATCGGCATCACGGAGCTGGAGCCGCGCGAAGCGCAGCAGGTCGCGCCGCAGTTGCGCGAGATAAACGGGATCGTCGTAGGCGGACGGCATGGATGGGTTGCAAGTGTCTCGAAGCGATCGCGCGTGCGCCACTGGGCACGCACATCGCAGTGCGAGCAGCTTACTGGGCGCGGTGCCGGCCTGCAATGCATGTTCCGTCACGAATTCACGAAACCGGCCGGCGCGCTGCGCTATGCTTGCCGAACCCTGTGTCGCGGGTCGGCAACGACTCGCGGTAGGCAATCTGTAATGTCAGAGCATAACGGCCGAGTTATCCACAATTTCTGTGGAAAACCTTGTGGAAAGTCGGCCGGACGGCCCCGTGGGGCGGTTCGCGGGCTGGCTTGCCTATAAACAGACCTTTGTCGCCCGTTCGGAAGCAATCGATCCGATTCCTCACTCACCGGAAGGAGAATGTCATGTCCTATCGCATCGCTGTGGTCGTCGGCAGCCTGCGTCGCGCTTCGTGGAACCGCGCGCTCGCACACGCCGTGATCTCGCTCGCCCCCGCCGATTTCTCGTTCGAGTTCGTCGAGATCGGCGAGCTGCCGCTGTATAGCCAGGACTACGACGCGGATTTCCCGGAAGTCGCGAAGCGCTTCAAGCAGTCGATCGAGGCCGCCGACGCGCTGCTGTTCTTCACGCCCGAGTACAACCGCTCGATCCCGGGCGTGCTGAAGAATGCGCTGGACTGGGGCTCGCGCCCTTGGGGTTCCAACTCGTGGTCGGGCAAGCCGGGTGCCGTGCTCGGCACGTCGCCAGGTGCGACGGGCACCGCGCTCGCACAGCAGCACCTGCGCAACGTGCTCGCGTATCTCGACGTGAAGACGCTCGGGCAGCCCGAGATGTTCATCAAGCACGATCCGGCGCGCATCGACGACCAGGGCCAGATCGTCAGCGAGGACACCCGCAAGTTCCTGCAGGGCTTCGTCGATCGCTACACGGGCTGGGTGCGCTTGCTGAAGTCGGCCTGAGCGCCCCACCCGATCACGCCGCCGGCACCGGCGCGGGCCCGCACGCAGCGGGTCACGTGCCGGCGTGCCGCGCGTGTCGTGCATCGCGCGCTTCACGGATGCCCAGCAGGATCTCGTCGAGCAGCGCGATGTCGAACGGCTTCGATAGCACGCGGACGTTGACGGTGCGCGTGCGGTCGAGCTCCTCCGCGTAACCCGTGACGAGTATCACGGGCAGTTTCTCCGGCCGTTGTTCGACCGCTTCGGCGAGGTCGATGCCGTTCAGGCGGCCCGGCATGTGGATATCCGAAATCACGAGATCGAACGCGTCGTTCGCGGCCGCGCCTTCGATCAGGCGCAACGCGTCGTCGGCGGTGGGCGCGTAGGTCACGCGGTGCCCGAGCAGCGACAGCAGCGCTTCGGTGCCGGCCGCGACTTCGCCGTTGTCCTCGACGAGCAGCACGTGCAGCCCGGCGAGCGCTGCCGCTCCCGTTTCGTGCACGACCGCCGGCGGCCGCGCGACGACATCCTCGACGCGTGCGCGCGGCAGATAGAGGCGCACCGACGTGCCGGCGCCGACCGCGCTGTCGATCGTCGCGAGGCCGCCCGAGCGTTCGCAGAACGCGAACACCTGCGGCAGGCCGAGCCCCGTCCCCATCCCCTGCGCCTTCGTCGTGAACAGCGGCTCGAACGCGCGCGCGAGCACGTCGGGCGCCATGCCCGAACCCGTGTCGTCGAGCGAGATCTGCACGAAATCGCCGGTGAGCGGAAAACCGTCCTCGCGACGCAGCGTCACGTTGCGCGCGCCGACGGTGAAGCGGCCGCCGGTCGTCATCGCGTCGCGCGCGTTGACCGCGAGATTGATCACCGCGAGCTCGAGCTCCGCGACGTCGACGCGGATCGGCCAGACACCCGGCTCGATCGCGACGACCAGCGACGATTTAGAACCGAGCGATGTCTTCAGCAGTTCGCGGCACGTGCCGACCCATTGCCCTACGTCGATCGTCTCGTTGTGCAGCGGCTGCTTGCGCGCGACACCGAGGAGCTGGCGCGTGAGCGACTGCCCGTTCTTCAGCGCGCGTTCGATCGCGCCGAGTTCCTTGTCGAGATGCTGGACCCCGCGCCGCCGCGCGATCTGCACGTTGCTCGAGATGATCATCAGCAGGTTGTTGAAGTCGTGCGCGACGCTGCCGACGAGATTGCCGAGCGCCTGCATCTTGCGCGACTGCCGGTATGCCGATTCGATCGAGCGCCGCATCGACGCTTCGGCCTGCCAGCGGTCCCACGCCTCCTCTTCCGCCTTCAGCCGCTTGAGCGACAGCCAGATGACGGACCACAGCGCAATCGACGGCGCGAACATCGAGATGAACAGCACGCTCAGGTGTTCGTACCATTCATGCCAGATCGCCGACGTGCGGTACGAGCACGTCACGTAGACGGGGTAGCTGCCGACCTGGCGATACGCGACGATCTCGCTGCTCGCGCCGTCGTGGCGCACGCGCACGACGCCGGCGCGCGGATCGTTGCGCGCGTCGCCGAACGTGACGGCGCGATCGGTGTGCGCGAGTGCCGGCGGCGGCGGATACGACGCGATCACCGCGCCGTCCGAGCGCGCGAGCGCCATCGTCATCGGCGTGCTCGCTCCGCCGAGCAGGTCGCGGTAGAACGCGTTGAAATACGACGACTTCAGCGCGATCGACACCATCCCGGCGAACGAACCGTCGCTATGGCGCCGCGCGACGCCCGTGTTGAACACGGGAATGTTCTCGAGCTTGAGCGGCCCCATCATCAGCCGCGAGATGTGTTCGATGACCTTGCCGTCGCGGATGCCGGCGAAGTCGTCGCGGTTCGCGATCGACGCATAGGGCGCCGGATAGTAGAGGCTGTTCGCGAGCAGCATCCCGCTCGCGCCGAAGATCGACACGGCGGCCACCTGCGGATAGCCGCCGCCGATCGTATTCAGCGCTTCGTGGATGTCGGACTCCCGGTTGCGCACGGTCGCGTCGTCCATGTCCTGCACGAGATCGACGATGCGCGCATCGAGCGTCTCGCTCAGGTCGAACACCTTGAGCGCGTGCTCCTCGGCCACCCGCACCGTGCGCATCGTCACGTCGCTCGCGGCGGCCTCGCGCGTCTTCAGGTCGTTGTACGCCATCACCACCACGTAGATGCACGGCAGCACGATCGCCGCGACGAGCAGCACGATCAGCGTCATGCGACGCACCGCGAAATCGTGCTCCGGCGCACCGGACGCATAGTTGCCGTCGTCCTGCCAGTCGTCGGCGGGTGGGGAGGCGGGAGCGTGGGAATCGGCGGGCCGGTCGGACATCATCGAGGAAGCGGGTGAGGCGGAGGTGCCTGCCATCATAAACGAGTTGCGACGACCCGCCGCACGGCCCCGGACGCCAGCCATGCTGTCGATTTCGACAGGGGGAAATTGTCAGATTGAAAACGCGACGAATCCGGCAGCGCAAACGTACACAAGGAAAAATTTTGCGTACTTATCTCGAAAATGGTCGTGGCTGTTTTCGGAATGGCGCGTGTTCGGATCAATTCTGTTCGAAATGCTGAAAATGGCGAGTTGCATCGCCTCCGGTTTACTCAGAGAATCGCGCCTTGCTTTCCCTATGACAGATATATGCGCCCGCCGGTGTTCGCCGCGCGGTGCGTCGCGCGCACTCCGCGTCGCGGCGCCCGCGCGCGGCCGCCAGACGGTTGCCCGCACACCCGAACGCATGGCGCCTAAAGAAGTGCGCCGCGCGGTCGTTAACGCGAGAGAGACCATTCCGTATACCGCATCGCCCCATGCCTTTGCCGATTGTAATTGCCGACGATTCGCTGCTCGCTCGCAAACTTCTGACAAAGGCGCTGCCGGGAGGCTGGGACGTCGAAGTCGCGTATGCCGCGAATGGTCGAGAGGCCTTGGCGCTCTATCGTGACGGCAAAGCTTCCGTAATGTTTCTGGACCTGACGATGCCCGACATGAGCGGATATCAGGTCCTGGAGACACTGCGCCACGAAGATCTGAACACGTTCGTGATCGTGGTATCCGCCGATATTCAGCCGCAGGCGCAAGCACGCGTGCGCGAATTGGGCGCGATCGCATTCGTAGCCAAGCCCGTGACGTCGGAGGCATTGCTGCCCATTCTCAAGGAGTATGGGTTGTATGCCTGACTCGGTGTTCACGGCGGAGCAACGCGACGCGTTGCAGGAGATCGCCAACCTCGCAATGGGCCGCGCCGCCGCGCGGCTCGCGTTGTTGCTCGGGCACTTCATCGAGCTGTCGGTGCCGCGCGTGCGGGTCGTGAAAGCGACCGACGCGGGCGACGCGCTGCGCGAGATGACGGGTATTCACGACAACGTGACCGCCGTGCGCCAGGGTTTTCGTTCCGACATCAAGGGCGAGGCGATCGTGTTGTGCCGCACCGCGAGCATCGCGCGGCTCATGTCGGTCGTCGACCGCACGTTCGGCGATGGCGTGTACGGCGGGATGGCGACACCCGACGAAGTCGTGTTCGACGTCGCGAACGTGCTGATGGGCGCGTGCGTCGCGTCGATCCTCGACGAGCTCGGCCGCAAGCCCGTGTTCTTTCCGCCGGGGCTGCTCGGCGCGAACGTGTCGTTCGACGACGTATTCCAGCCGACCGAGCTGGCATGGAGCGTGGCATTGCTGCTGGAAGTGAACTTCGGGCTCGAGGACCACGCGTTCCGGGCCCACTTCGTGATGCTGATGGCCGAGGATTCGATCCGGCTGATGGGCGACGCGCTCGACGCGTTGCTGTCCGCGCTATGACGGCCGCCACCTCGTCGCTGAGCGACCTCGTGATCGAGCGGGTGGGCTTCGGCCTGTTCGTGCTCGACCGCGCGATGAACGTGCTGATGTGGAATCGCTTCATGCAGGACCACAGCGGCATCCCGGCCGCGGACGTGATCGGCCGCAACCTGTTCGACTGCTTTCCCGACCTGCCGCGCGCGTGGCTGTCGCGCAAGCTCGAGAGCGTGTTCCAGCTCGGCAGCTTCGCGTTCAGCTCGTGGGAGCAGCGGCCCTACCTGTTCCGCTTCGAGCACGACCGGCCGATCACGGGTGGCGTCGACTACATGCAGCAGGACTGTACGTTCATGCCGCTCACGCGCGGCCGCGACGTCGAAGCCGTGTGCGTGACGATCTCGGACGTCACGCATGTGAGCGTGATGCAGCGCGAGCGCGAGGAAGCGGTCGCGAAGCTGCGCGAGCACGCGAATCGCGACGGCCTGACCGGCATCGCGAACCGGCGCTTCTTCGAGGCGCGGCTCAGCGACGAATTCGCGCGCTGGCAGCGCTATGGCGGCGACATGTCGGTGCTGCTGTTCGACCTCGACCACTTCAAGACGATCAACGACCGCTTCGGGCATGCGGCCGGCGATGCCGTGCTGCGCGAGACGGCGCGGCGCGTCGCGTCGATCGTGCGCGCGCAGGATACGTTCGGCCGCTTCGGCGGCGAGGAATTCGCGCTGCTGCTGCCGTGCACGAATCTCGACGAGGCGATGCTCGTGGCCGACAAGGTGCGCGATGCGATCGGCAGCGTGCCGGTCGATGCCGAGGGGGTCAGCGTGCCGGTGACGGCGAGCGTCGGCGGCGCGTGTGCGAAGGCGGGCGCGCCGACCAGCGACGTGCTCGTCAACGAGGCCGACGCCGCGCTCTATCGCGCGAAGCGGCTCGGGCGCGACCGGTCGGTCGCGTATGCATAGATAGCGTATCCGCCCCGCCGTGCGCGGAGCGGATGCGCCGGGCGCGTGCCGCGCTCAGCTTTTCGCGATGTCGGCCAGGACGCCGGCGAGCACGGCCGGCTGCGACATGAACGGCGAATGGCTGCTGTCGAGCTGGTGCACGTGGGTCGGGTTGCCGGGCGCGAACGTGTCGGCTTCGTCGATGAAGCGCTGCTGCAGCGCGGGCAGGATCACGCGATCCTGCAGGCATTTGATGTAGTGACGGTCGATCGCGCCCCAGCGTGCGGCCGTCGTCGGGATCGCGGTCGCGAACGGCGCGGCCGGCACGTCGCAGCTCATCAGGTTCGCGACGGCCTCGAAGTCGGCCTGCGGCACGTCGTCGTACAGGGCGCGCTTCGCGAGCTCGCGATAGGCGGCGTCGCCGCTGCGCGGATCGATGCGCAGCGCACCGGCGACGCGCGGGCTCGCCAGCATCAGCGGGCCGAGCATTTCTCCCTTGTTTTCAGGTGCGCGCACGTAGTCGAGGCCCGGCACGCCCGACGCGGGCATGAAGGCCGCGAGATAGACGATCTTCGCGATCTTGTCCGGCGCGCGTTCGGCGGCCGCCGTGATCGCGAGGCCGCCCATGCTGTGCCCGACGAGCACGACCTTGCCGCGGCCGAGCGCGTACGCGTCGTCGACCGCCTGCATCACCTGCGTGGCGTAATCGTCGAGCGTCGTGTTCGCGACCGGCGACGGCTCGGCGCCGAACGCATCCTTGTCGAGCGGGCGTGCGAAGTAGGAAGCGGGAAAACGGGCGTTGATGCCGTGCGCGGGCAGGTCACGCGCGATCGACAGGTGGCCGCGCGCGGCCAGCGCGGCCGCGACGTGCGCGTAGCACCACGCGCCGTGCCAGGCGCCGTGCACGAGCACGAAAACGGGATGATCGGACTGCGGGGTGGCGCTTGCGTTCGTCTCCATGGTGTCCGGGTCTTCAGATCTTGAGAAAGGTGTCATCTTAGACGAACCCGCGTGCGCCCTGACGGGCCGGATTCGATCCGTCCTCTTGTCTCGTACAGGCCACATTTCGTTCGTATCTGATTTGAATTTATCGCGAAGCACGCTAATTTGTTGCTTTACTTGCGATTGCGCCCCATGAACGTCGACTATCTTTTCTACCGGAGGCCGGACAAGCCTGGCCCCTATTCGCTCGACGACCTCGGCGACATCGCGCCGCCGATCGGCCCGGGCGACCTCGTGCGCGCGGGCATCGCGCGCGTGTTCGCGCAGATCGACTGGCAGGAATCGCCCGATGTGCCGGGCGCGTGGTTCGGCACGGGCGGTGCGACATTCCAGTTCACCGCGGAGCCCGACGGCCGCGTGACGAGCTTCATGGGCTCGCGCCTCGAACGCCGCTCGATGCTGCAACTCACCCGCGAAATGGGGCTCATTGCGCTCGACCTGCAACGCGACATCGTTTACGGCTGACGCGCCGCCGGCGCCGGCGCCCGCGGGGCCCGCCCGGGCCGGCCGCGCTTGCCGGCCAACGGCTTCCGGCATGCCGCCGCACGTGGCGCGTGTCCGCCATCGAACTTCAAAGATTGCTATACTTTCGCCCAATTCCGGCTTCCGGCCGGTAATTTGTGCCTGTCTGTGTCGATCGTTCGCATATCTCGCACGCATTTGACACCCTGACCATCCCAGCCGGGCATGGCTTCTTCAATCGCCCCGCGTGGGTGTCTCCGTGGAGCTCGTCTTGGCCGTTTCCCATTCCGTCGTGGACGAACAAGAAACCGACGCCGCTGCCGTCACATCGGGCAGTTCTTTCTATCTTGCGATGCGCATCCTGCCGGCCGTGCAGCGCGATGCGATGTTCCAGGTCTACGCGTTTTGCCGCGCGGTCGACGACATCGCCGACAGCGACCTGCCGCGCGCCGAGCGCCACGCGGGCCTCGATCGCTGGCGCGCGGACATCGACGCGTGCTTCGCCGGCCGCCCGCCGCGCCACCTGGCTGCGCTCGACCGCGAGATCCGCGCATTCAACCTGCAGCGCGACGACTTCCACGCGATGATCGACGGGATGGCGATGGATGCGGTCGAAGACATCTGCGCGCCCGACGAACCGACGCTCGACCTCTTCTGCGATCGCGTGGCGAGTGCGGCCGGCCGGCTGTCGGTGAGGATTTTCGGGATGCCGGAAGCCGAAGGGATCAAGCTGTCGCATCATCTCGGCCGCGCGCTGCAACTGACGAACATCCTGCGCGACATCGACGACGATGCGGCGATCAACCGTTGCTACCTGCCGCGCGAGCTGCTTGCGCGCGAAGGCATCGCGATCACCGACCCGGCGACGATCGTGCGCGATCCGGCGCTGCCGCGCGTGTGCGCGACGCTCGTCGAGCGCGCGCTCGAGCACTTCCGCCAGGCTGACGCAGTGATGGACACCTGCGCGCGTGCGCAGGTGAAGGCGCCGCGCATCATGTCGGGCGCGTATCGCTGCATTCTCGAAGCCGCGATCGCACGCGGCTTTGCCTTCCCGCGCGCGCCGCTGCGCAAGCCGAAAGCGCGCATGCTGATGATCGCCGCGCGCTACGCGCTGTTCTGAGCCGACCGAGTCGATGCCCAGGACCGTCCACGTGATCGGCGCCGGCGTTGCCGGCCTGTCGGCCGCGGTCGAGCTGCAACGCCGCGGTCGGCGCATCGTGCTGCACGACGCGCACGCGCACGCAGGCGGCCGCTGCCGCTCGTGGTTCGACGGAACGCTGAACACGACGCTCGACAGCGGGCTGCACACGGTGTTCGCGGGACAGCCCGCGACGCAGCGCTACCTGCGCGCGATCGGCGCGGCCGACCAGCTCACGGGGCCCGCGCTGCCTGAATTCCCGGTCGTCGACGTCGCGTCGCAGCAGCGCTGGACGCTGCGCTTCGGCAGCGGGCGCTGGCCGTCGTGGCTGTTCGATGCCGCGTCGCGCGCGCCGGACACGACGCCGCTCGACTACCTCGCGCTCGCCCCGCTCGCGTTCGCGCGGATGGGCCGCTCACTCGCACAGACGATGCGATGCGATGGCATGTTGTGGGAACGTTGGCTGCGGCCGTATTTCCTCGGTGTGCTGAACGTCGAGCCGCGCCACGCGAGTGCCGAACTCGCACGCGCGGCGCTGTGCAGCACGTTTTCCGCGGGCGGCCCCGCTTGCCGTCCACTCGTCGCGCGCCACGGCCTCGGCAGCGCATTCGTCGAACCGGCGCTGCGGATGCTGCAGCACGGCGGCGCGCAGATCCGGCTGAACTCGCGGCTCGACGCGTTCGAATTCGGCGCGCACGGCAACGCGGTCGATGCGGTTTCGGTCGGCGGCGAGCGGATCGATCTCGCGCCGGGCGACGCCGTCGTGCTGGCCGTGCCGCCCGAGGTCGCGCAGCCGCTCGTGCCCGAACTCACCGCGCCCGACACGTTCAGCGCGGTCGTGACCGCGTATTTCGCGGCTGAAGCGCCGGCCGGCAACCCGCTGCAGACGTCCGTGATCAACGGTGTAGTCGATACGGTGCGCACCGGCGGCGGCCAGCTCGCGGCGACGATCCGCGACGCGGGCCGCTGGCTCGACACGCCGCGCGACACGCTCGCGCGGCGCATCTGGGAAGACGTCGCGCGCGTGACCGGCGCGAACCCGGAAACCATCCCCGCGTGGCAGCTCGTCGTCGAGCCGCGCGCGGGCTTTGCGGCGGTGCCGTCGCAGGAAATGAAGCGTCCGGCCGTGCGTACGCGCTGGACCAATCTTGTGCTGGCGGGCGACTGGATTGCCACCGGCTTGCCCGCCACGATCGAGGGTGCGATCCGCTCCGGCCAGCTGGCCGCGGACGTGCTCCAGACACAGTAAGTAAAAGAGGGACCGATGAACGATCTCACCGAAATGGCTACCCTGTCCGCCGGCGCCGTGCCGGCCGGCGTCGATACGGCCGTCGCGCGTGCGACCGACGCGCTGCTGGCCGCGCAGAACGCGGATGGCCACTGGGTCTACGAACTCGAAGCCGATTCGACGATTCCCGCCGAATACGTGCTGCTCGTCCACTATCTCGGCGAGACGCCGAACCTCGAGCTCGAACAGAAGATCGGCAAGTATCTGCGCCGCATCCAGCAGGCCGACGGCGGCTGGCCGCTGTTCACCGACGGCGCGCCGAACATCAGCGCGAGCGTGAAGGCGTATTTCGCGCTGAAGGTGATCGGCGACGACGAGAACGCCGAGCACATGCAACGTGCGCGCCGTGCCATCCACGCGATGGGCGGCGCCGAGATGTCGAACGTGTTCACGCGCATCCAGCTCGCGCTGTACGGCGCGATTCCGTGGCGCGCGGTGCCGATGATGCCGGTCGAGATCATGCTGCTGCCGCAGTGGTTCCCGTTCCATCTGTCGAAGGTGTCGTACTGGGCGCGCACGGTGATCGTGCCGCTGCTCGTGCTGAACGCGAAGCGCCCGCTCGCGAAGAACCCGCGCGGCGTGCGCATCGACGAACTGTTCATCGATCCGCCCGTCAACGCCGGGCTGCTGCCGCGCCAGGGCCACCAGAGCCCCGGCTGGTTCGCGTTCTTCCGCGTCGTTGACCATGCGTTGCGCGCGGTCGACGGGTTGTTCCCGAACTACACGCGCGAACGCGCGATCCGCCAGGCCGTGTCGTTCGTCGACGAGCGCCTGAACGGCGAGGACGGCCTCGGCGCGATCTATCCGGCGATGGCCAACTCGGTGATGATGTACGACGCGCTTGGCTACGCGGAAGATCACCCGAACCGCGCGATTGCGCGCAAGTCGATCGAGAGGCTGCTCGTCGTGCACGACGATGAAGCGTATTGCCAGCCGTGCCTGTCGCCGGTGTGGGACACGTCGCTCGCCGCGCATGCGCTGCTCGAAACGCGCGACGCGCGTGCCGAGGATGCCGCGATCCGCGGCCTCGAATGGCTGCGCCCGCTGCAGATCCTCGACGTGCGCGGCGACTGGATCTCGCGCCGCCCGCACGTGCGGCCCGGCGGCTGGGCGTTCCAGTACGCGAACGCGCACTACCCGGACGTCGACGATACGGCGGTGGTCGCGGTGGCGATGGAGCGCGCGCAGCAGCTCAAGCAGAACGACGCGTATCGCGATTCGATCGCGCGTGCGCGCGAGTGGGTCGTCGGGATGCAGAGCAGCGACGGCGGCTGGGGCGCGTTCGAACCGGAAAACACGCAGTACTACCTGAACAACATCCCGTTCTCGGATCACGGCGCGCTGCTCGATCCGCCGACGGCCGACGTGTCGGGCCGCTGCCTGTCGATGCTGTCGCAGCTCGGCGAGACGCCGCTGAACAGCGAGCCGGCGCGTCGCGCACTCGACTACATGCTCAAGGAACAGGAACCGGACGGCAGCTGGTATGGCCGCTGGGGGATGAACTACGTGTACGGCACGTGGACGGCACTGTGCTCGCTGAACGCGGCCGGCCTGACGCCGGACGATCCGCGCATGAAGCGCGGCGCGCAGTGGCTGCTGTCGATCCAGAACAAGGACGGCGGCTGGGGCGAGGACGGCGACAGCTACAAGCTGAACTATCGCGGTTTCGAGCAGGCGCCGAGCACCGCGTCGCAAACCGCGTGGGCGCTGCTTGGCCTGATGGCGGCCGGCGAGGTGAACAACCCGGCGGTGGCGCGTGGCATCGACTACCTGATCGCCGAGCAGAACGAAGAAGGCTTGTGGGACGAGACGCGCTTCACGGCGACGGGCTTCCCGCGCGTGTTCTACCTGCGCTACCACGGCTATCGCAAGTTCTTCCCGCTGTGGGCGCTTGCCCGCTATCGCAACCTGAAGCGCGACAACACCACGCGCGTGACGGTCGGGCTGTAACGCGTGGCGCCGCAATCCACCGGCTCGTTGCCCGTCATCGCCGTGACGGGGATGGCGTTCGAGGCGCGCATCGCACGCGGCGACGGCGTCGAAGCCGTCTTTGCCGCACGGGCCGACCGCCTCGAACGCGCGCTGACCGAGGCGACCGCACGCGGTTGCGCAGGCATCGTGAGCTTCGGCACGGCGGGCGGGCTCGCACCCGACCTGGCGCCCGGCGCGCTCGTGGTCGCGAGCGCGATCGACGGGCCGTTCGGCCGTGTCGAGACCGACGCGGGCTGGAGCGCACGGCTCGTCGCCGCGCTGCACGACACGCCCGTCTGGGCGCGCGTCACGCGCGGCACGATCGCGGCCGTCGGCGCACCGGTCATCAGCGAGCAGGACAAGACGTCGCTGCATCGCGCGAAGGACGCGCTCGCCGTCGACATGGAGTCGCATATCGCGGCGGCTTTCGCGGCGGCGCGCGGCGTACCGTTCGCGGTGTGCCGCGCGATCGTCGATCCGGCGTGGCGCACGTTGCCGCGCGCGGCGACGGCCGGCCTGCGCGACGACGGCAGCACGGCGATCCTGCCGATCCTGCGTGAACTGCTGAAGCAGCCGTCGCAGCTCGGCCCGCTGCTGCAGGTCGCGAGCGATGCGCGCGCGGCGCGCACGACGCTGATCCAGGCGCGGCACGCGTTCGAGCGTGCCGGTGCGATGCGGATCGCCTGAGCGGCACGCGCCGCCTGTCTCGCCCTTCTCTCCCGTTTTCCGTTTCTCGCGGACAAAAAAAGAGCGCTGCATCTGAACTGCAGCGCTCTTTGTCTTTGCGGCGACGGTCGTTGCAGCGTTACTGCTGCACGGCCGGAGCGCTCGCAGGCGTCGCTGGTGCGGCCGCCGATGCCGCAGCCGGGGCGATGGCCGATGCCGCAGCCGGCGCAGCGGCCGAAGCAGCAGCAGGCGCACTCGCCGGCATCGCGTTGTCCGCACCCGGATCGTCGTACTGCGGCAGTCCCGGCGCGGCCGGTGCGTTGTTCGGCGTGGCGCCCGATGCGCCGCCCGCATCGCCCGGATCCTCGTAGTTCGGCAACCCCGGCACGGCAGGCGTTCCGGCCGGCACGGCGCCCGATTCACCCGGTTCGTTGTAGGTCGGCACCGTGGCCGACGACGACTGGCTGCGATATGTCAGCGACTTGCGCTGCTGCAGATACGCGTCGCGCACGAACGAATACGGATCGAGCGCGGCCTGCTTCAGCAGGTCGGTCGCGCCGAGCAGGTCCGAACGCGCGCTGATGAACTGCGCGATGTACATCGGGTTGCGCGCGGCCGGCTCGATGTAGTTCAGCAGGTTGAAGCGCACGTCCACCGCGCGGCCGACGCCGTCGCGGATCGTGCTCGGCCCGAACACGGGCAGCACGAGATACGGGCCGGACGGCATGCCCCAGCGCGCCATCGTCAGCCCGAAATCCTGGTGGTGCTTCGGCAACCCGGCCGGTGTCGCGATGTCGATCAGGCCGGCGACGCCGAACAGCGAGTTCATCGCCACGCGCATCAGATCCTGCGTCGCATCGGTGATGCGCAACTGCAGCAGGTTGTTGGCCATGTTGCCGAGATCGCCGAGGTTCGAGAAGAAGTTGCTGATCGCGGTGCGCACGGGCGTCGGCGTGACCTTCTGGTACCCCTTCGCGATCGGCTGGGCGATGTTCGTGTCGACGGTGTCGTTGAACTTGTACATCGCCCGGTTCATCGGCTCGAGCGGGTCGTTGGGGTTGCGGTTCGGTCCCGTCGCGCAGCCGGTCAGCGCCGCGCTGGCGGCAACGGTCGCCGCAATGATTCGCACCTTATTCATTGATTCCTTGCGATTGGTTCTTGGCGCGTTTGACGCGCGGTTTGCCCATCAGGACGGGCTGGAACACCACGGCGCCTATCAGCGTGCAGGTCAGGGCCAGCGCGAGCAGCTTGCCCATGCTCGACGTGCCCGGGTGGTGCGACAGCCACAGGCTGCCGAATGCGGTCGCCGTCGTCGCGGCGCTGAACAGGACGGCATGCGTGAGGCTCGAGTGCAGCAACCCGGTTTGCCCCGCGCGCCACGCCATCACGAAATACACCTTGAACGCGACGCCGACGCCGAGCATCAGCGGCAGCGCGATGATGTTCGCGAAGTTGAGCGACATGCCGAGCACGACGCACAGCTCGAGCGTCACGACGCCCGACACGAGCAGCGGCACCAGCGTGCGCAGCACGTCGCCGAAGCGGCGCAGCGTGACCCACAGCAGGACCGTGATCGAGATGATCGACCACAGCGCCGCATGCAGGAACGCGTTGATGATCGTGTCGGCCGAATGCAGGATCGAGATCGGCCCGCCGGTCGTGCCGGGTTCCGCGGCTTTCACAGCCTTCGCGAAGCGGCGCAGCATCGTGTCGTCGCCCGGGTCGACGCCCTTCGGCACCTTCGGCGAGATCTGCACGAGCGCATGGCCGTCCGGCGCGACCCAGTCACGCACGAGCTGCGGCGGCAGCGATTCGCGCGTGACGTCCTGCGGCTGCAGCAGCGACGCGAGCTGGTTGAGCGCGATGCGCAGCGTATCGGAGAACGCGCGTTCGGCGCGGTCGCGCGTCGCGGCATCCGCGGCGGCGAGCTTCGCGAGCGACGCCGACAGGTGCTGCGCGGCGGCCGCGCCCGGGCCCGGGTGATCTTCGGCCGCGTAGCTCAGCAGGTCCGACACGCGCTTGAGCGCGGCGACGCGCTGCGCGTCGGTCGCGGGCGGCGCGGGCGGCTGCGTCAGCGCGGGCAGCAGGTCGCTCGCGGCCGCGGCGATCGCCGCGCGCTTGGCCGGCTGGTCGGCGGGGATGAAGGTCGACAGCGTGGTCGTGCGGCCGACTTCGGGCAGCGCGTCGAGGCGCTTCGCGGCCGCATCGGCCTGCGCGAGCGACGGCGCGAGCAGCGTGACGTCGTTGACGGCGGCTTCCGGCGAATCCTTCAGGGCGAGCAGCGTCGCCATCGATTCGCTGTTCGGGTCCTTCAGGTGCAGCGGGTTGAAGTCGAAGCGCAGGAACGCGAGCAGCGGCAGCGCGCCGATCACGACCACGAGCGTGCCGATCAGGATCGGCTTGCGATGGCGGTCGAGGTAATCGTCGACCGGCGCGAGCCACGGGAAGCCCGGCGTCTTCGATTCGCCCGGCGGCGCGAACAGGCGCAGCAGCGCGGGCAGCAGCGTGATCGTGGTGAGCAGCGCGACGAACATCCCGACGCCCGCGATCAGGCCGAGGTCGGACACGCCGCGATAGGCGGTGGGGATGAACGAGAAGAAGCTCGCCGCGACGGCCGCGGTGGCCAGCGCGAGCGGCATGCCCATCGAGTGCGCGGCGCCGATCAGCGCGTGGTCGATGCGCGGATCGCGGAAGCGCTCCTCGCGGTACTTCACGCCGTACTGGATCGAGAAATCGACGCCGAGGCCGACGAACAGCACCATGAACGCGACCGAGATCATGTTCAGCGAGCCGACCATCGCGAGGCCGAGCGCGGCGGTCACGACGAGGCCGACGAACAGCGTGACGAGCACCGAGCCGATCATCCGCTTCGAGCGCAGCGCGAGCCACAGGATCACGAGCACGGCGAGCAGCGTGAAGACGCCGTTGAGCGCCGCGCCGTCCTCGACCGACGCGAATTCGTCGTCGGCGAGCGGCTGTTCGCCGGTCAGGCGCACGACCGCGCCGTAGCGCTTCTCGAGGTCGATCGAACGGGCCGCGTCGCGGATCACCTGGCTGGTTTCCGCGCCGGCCTTCAGCGCGCCGTAGTTGACCACGGGCTGCACGGTGACGAACGCGCGCGCGGGCTGCCGCGCGGCATCGTTGTCGACCAGCGCGCGCCACGAGAACGCGGCCGGCTTGCCGGCCAGCACGTCGTCGACCGTCGCGGCGCTGCGGGCGAGCAGCTTCGCCATCGTCGGCAGCTTCACCTGGCCGGTCAGCAGCGGCTGGCCGAGCGTGGTGGAGAGCGTCGTGGCGAGCCCGGTCAGGCTCGGGTTCTTCGCGAGTTCGTTGACGAGCGGGCGCGCGCTCGCGAGCTGCGCGGTCGTATCGGTGACTTCCTGCGGCGACAGGAACAGCAGCCCGTTGTGCTCGAAGAACGGCCCGCCGCCGGGCTCGGCGACCTGGCCGATGCGGCCGGCGGCGGCATCCTTCTGCAGCGCGTCGGTCAGCGCCTGCGCGGCGGCATTCGCGAATTCCGGCGCGGGCGCCTCGACGACCGCGAGGATCGTGCCGTTGCGTTGCGGGAACGCTGTGTCGACGGCGTGGCCGAGCGCGGCAAATTGCGGTTCCGCATCGACGAGCTTGCTGATGTCGGTGTTGATCTTGAAATGCTGCGCGACATAGACGCCGCTGAGCGCGGCGATGACGAGCGACAGCACGACGACCCAGACGGGCCGGCGTACCGACCATGCAACGAGTCGGACGATGAGAGATGTCACCATGTGGCGGTGGGGAGCGGCTGGAAAGGGCAAAGTAGCCAAGTATACCGGCGCAGCGTGGCGGCGGTCGTGACGTTGGGGGTTACGAGAACGGAAGGAGATTTGTTCGCGACGGCGGAATCGATGCCGGTGGCCGGCCGGTTTGTAAGGGGATATTTACATAAACGGCGCCGCGCTGCTTCGACGCGCCGCCGCGAGCCTGTGACAAAGGATCTGAAAGGTAACAGTCGGTCACGGCGGCGCACCGAGGCGTCGGGCCCGGTATACTTTGCTCCGTCGACCGGTGCAATGAATCGGTCGTTTTTTCTCATCGAGCGATATTCGTATGAAACGTCATCTGTTTGCTTTCGTCGCGGCGGCCGCCGTGTCGGTTTCCGCTTTCGCGCAGAGCGCGCCGGTCGATATCGTCCGCAACGCGGTCGAGGGTACCGTCAACGCGATGAAGGCCGATCCGGCCGCACGCGGCGGTGACATGGCGAAGGTCTCCGCAGTCGTCGAGCAGCGCTTCCTGCCCGCGACCAACTTCGAGCGCACGACCCGCATCGCGGTCGGTGACGCGTGGAAGCAGGCCACGCCGCAACAGCAGCAGGAGCTGTACAAGCAGTTCAGGCTGCTGATGACGCGCACCTACGCCGCGTCGCTCGCGCAGCTCGGCAGCCAGGACGCGAAGTTCTCGTTCAAGGCGGGCGGTGCGTCGGGCGCCGATGCGCTCGTCCAGTCGACGGTCACGACGCCGGGCGACAGCCAGTCGGTCGGCTATCGTCTCGGCAAGGTCGGCAACGACTGGAAGATCTACGACATCGACATGTCGGGCGCGTGGCTGATCCAGGTCTACCAGGGCCAGTTCAAGAGCCAGCTCGCATCGGGCGGCATCGATGGCCTGATCGCATATCTGCAGAAGCACAATTCGCGGACGAACTGACGGCCGCTGAGCGATCCGGATTCCGGATGCACGAAGGGCGCCCTCGGGCGCCCTTTTTCATGGCTGTGCGCTGGCGGCGCGTTACGCGCCGACGCCGAGCATCCGCAGGCAATCGTCGACCACCGCATCGACGAACGCGGCACGATCCGCTTCCGGCGCCGCGATGATGTGATCGGTCGCACCATGCACGCCCGCATAGATCAGCAGCGCGGTGACCTGCGGGTGCACGAGCCGCCAGGTGCCGGCCCGCGCGCCGCCGTCGAGAATCGCGCCGAGCTGGTCGAGGATCGCGTTCTTGTCGGCATTCGCGCGATCGTGGTGATGGTGGTTCGTGTAGACGATGTCGTGCGTGCGGTAGGTCGCCGCGTAGGTTTCGATGTTGGCGCGGATCCACGCGCGCAGGCGCGCGAGCCAGTCGTCGGCGTCGCACGCGTCCACCGCGTGCTGCAAACGGTCGAGGAACGACGCCGTGTAGCGCTGCGCGAGCGCGGCGAGCATGTCGGACTTCGATTCGAAGTAGTGATAGAACGTGCCCTTCGCGACCTGCGCGTGCTCGACGATCTCGCTGATGGTCGTCGCTTCCACGCCCTGCGCGAGGAACAGCGTCTCGGCCGCCGCCATCAGTTCCTCGAGGCGCACTTCCGCCGGCTTCGTGCGCGGCTTGCCTGCCGGCGTGTCGTGTTTCACTGTCCTGAGTCCTGCCTTGGTCCTGTCCGTCATCGCGCGGCTCGACGCCCGTTCATGCAAAGCCCGCAGTTTAGGCCAGCGTCCTGCTCACGGCCAACGCAATCCATTGACCGACGGTCGGTCGATATATATGATGAGAATCATTCTCATCTCGATGCCCGTCAAGGGCTGACCACCATGCCTCGCTACCGTCGCGCCGCACTCGTCCTGGCCGCCTGTCTCGGCACCTTTCTCGCCACGCTCGACATCAGCATCGTCAACGTCGCGTTGCCGACGCTGCAGACGGCGCTCGATACCGATATCGGCGGCCTCCAGTGGGTCGTCAACGCGTATGCGCTGGCGCTGTCCGCGTTCATGCTGTCGGCCGGGCCGCTCGGCGATCGCTACGGGCACAAGCGTATTTGGCTCGCCAGCGTCGTCCTGTTCACGGTGGGATCGGTGGTCTGCGCATGCGCGGGCAGCATCGAGCCGCTGCTGATCGGGCGCGCGATCCAGGGGCTTGCCGGTGCGTTGCTGATACCGGGCGCGATGCCGATCCTCACGCATGCGTTTCCCGATGCGCGCGAGCGTGCCCGCGCGATCGGCGGGTGGTCCGCGTTTAGTGCGCTCGCGCTGATCCTCGGGCCGCTGGTGGGCGGCCTGCTCGTCGAGCATGGCGGATGGCAGAACATCTTCCTCGTCAACGTGCCGATCGGCATCGTGACCGTGCTGCTCGGCGCATGGGGCATTCCGGAGCGCCGGCATCCGCAGCACGCGGCGTTCGATCCGCTCGGCCAGGCACTGAGCGTGATCTGGCTCGGGTTGCTCACGTACGGGCTGATCGGCATCGGCGAAGCCGGCGCGTGGCATGCGAAAGTGCTCGCGCCGCTGGCGGGCGCCGCGGTGGCGTTCGTCGTGTTCGTGCGAGTCGAGACGCGTGTCGAGCGGCCGCTGCTGCCGGTCTGGCTGTTTCGCGACCGGCGGCTGGTGCGCGCCAATCTCGCGTCGTTCGTGCTCGGGTTCTCGGGGTACAGCAGCCTGTTCTTCCTGTCGCTGTTCCTGCAGCAGGCGCAGGGGCGCACGCCTGCCGAGGCCGGCTGGCAACTGATGCCGCAGTTCGTGATGACGGCGATCACGTCGATGCTGTTCGGGCGCATCGCGGCGCGTATTCCGTTGCATGCGCTGATGGTGGCCGGGTACGGCCTGATCGGCGCGATGCTCGCGGTCATGGCCGGCTTCGGTGCGGGCACGCCATATGGGCCGGTCGGTGTCGCGCTGGCGGTGCTCGGCGTCGGCATGGGGCTCGCGGTGCCCGCGACCGGCATGACCGTGATGGAACTGGCGCCGGCCGAACGCGCGGGCATGGCGTCGGCGACGATGAACGCGTTGCGCCAGACGGGGATGAGCATGGGCATCGCGGTGCTCGGCAGCATGATGAGTATCGGTGCATTACACCGGATGACGGCCGCGATGCAGGCGGCGGGTAGCGCACAGGCGGATACGCTTGCGCGGCAGGCGGTGATGGAGCATGTGTTTGCGGCAGGGCGGCCGACGCTGCTCGGTGCGTATCGGGACGCGATGGCGCACGGGTTTTCGATCGCGGTTTGGTGTTCCGGGATCCTCAGTATTGTGGTTGCGGCGATGCTGATGGTGCGGCGTGAAACGGAGAAGCAGACGGGACGCGCGGCGGCGTGCGTGACGTCGTCACAGCCGGAGTGATGTGGCGTGCCGGCAGATCGAGCCTGTCGCAGCGGATCGAGGCGTCAGCTGAATGGCCCTACCTCCGCCGATGCTCGACCGCGAACTTGATCAGCTCGGCCTGCCCTTCGATTTCCAGCTTGCGCTTCAGATTGAGCCGGTGCGTCTCGACCGTGCGCACCGACAGCCCCGTCTGCTGCGCGATCTGCTTGCTCGACAGCCCTTCCGCCAGCGCGTCGAGGATGTCGCGTTCGCGCGGCGTCAACCGGTCGAGCGGCGACGCGGTCGCGCTCGCGTGGATCATCCGCGCGGCGAGCCCCTCGCTGAAGAACGTCTGGCCGGCCAGCACCGCGCCGATCGCACGCACGATCTCGCTCGCGGGCGAATCCTTCAGCAGGTAGCCGCTCGCGCCGGCACGCACGGCCTGCGTCACGTATTCGATGTTGTCGTGCATCGACAGCATCAGCACGCGGATGCCCGGAAAGCGCTCGTGGAACACGCCCGCGAGCGTGATGCCGTTCATCCCGTTCATGCCGACGTCCATCAGCGCGAGATCGGGTTCGAGCGACGCGGCAAGCGCGAGCGCCTCGTCGGCGTTGCCGGCTTCGCCGACCACGGACAGGTCGGCCGCTTCGAGCCGCATCCGCAAGCCGTCGCGCACGAGCGGGTGATCGTCGACGAGCAGCAGTCGGGCGACGGGCCGGGCAGTGTCGGGGGCGCTCATGCGTGAAAGTCTCCTGTGATGGGGCGCGTCATGACGCGGCGCCGGGCAGCGGCACGCGCGCGGCGACGATCGTGTGGCCGACCTGCGACGTGATCGTCAGCATGCCGCCGAGCGCGTCGAGGCGCTCGCGCATGTTGCGCAGGCCGATGCCGCGGCGCGCGTCGGCCTGCGAGCGTTCGGCGTCGAAGCCGCAGCCGTTGTCGGCGATGGTCAGCATGACGGATTGCGCGCCGACGTCGAGCGTGACGGCCGCGCGCGATGCCCGCGCATGATGCACGATGTTGCTGAGCGCTTCCTGGGCGATCCGGAACAGCGCGGTGTTGACGGCTTCGGGCAGCGGCCGGGCGCCGCTGTGCGCGACCTGCGTATAGCCGATGTCGATGCCGCTTTCGGCGCCGAGCTCGCGCACCAGTTGCTCGAGCGCGGCCGCGAGGCCGAGGTCGTCGAGCATGGACGGACGCAACGCATGCGAGATGCGCCGCACTTCGCGCAGCGTGTCGCCGAGCCGTCCGACGCCCGATGCCAGCGCCTGCTCGGCTTCGGGCAGGCGGGCCGTGCCGCGTTCGAAGCGGGCGAGCGCGGATTCGAGCATCAGCTTCGCGGACACCATCATCTGGCTGATCCCGTCATGCAGCTCGCGCGACAGCCGCGCCCGCTCCTGCTCCTGCGATTCGACGACACGCTGCGCGAGCAGCTTGAGCTTCGCGTCGGCGCTGCGCGACTCGCTGACGTTCAGCACCAGCGCGCACACGACGATCGCGGCCGCGCCGGTGAGCGCGATCGCGGTCAGCCAGCTCATCGTGCGCTCGATGTTCGCGGACGCGCGTGCGTCGATGCGCTGCAGCGCGGTGTCGACGTCATCGAGATAGATGCCGGTGCCGACCATCCAGCCCCAGCGCTCGAGCGCGACGACGTAGCCGAGCTTCGGCGCGACGCGGCCCGTCGACGGCCGTTGCCATGCGTAGCGCACGTAGCCGCCGCCGCTCGACGCCGCACCGATCAGCTTCTGGATCGTCAGCGCGCCCTGCGGGTCGCGCATCGACCAGTAGTTATGGCCGACGCGCTCCGGCTCGCGCGGATGCATCAGCGAATTGCCATGCAGGTCGTACACGAAGAAATAGCCGTCGGGGCCGAAATCCATCTTCTGCAGCATCGCGAGCGCCTGCGTGCGCAGCAGCGCGTCGTCGCGCGCGTTGCGGCCGCTCGCGTCGTAGAGCGGCATGATCGCGCTCGTCGCCAGCTCGACGTAGTGCTTCAGCTCGACTTCCTTGCTCGACAGGTACGCGGCCTGGATCGTCGCGTGCTGCGTGCGCGCGAGGGACGTCGCCTGCTGGCGCACGCCGAAGCCGATGCCGGCGATCGCGAGCAGGAACGGCACGATGGCCAGAAGGAAGATCTTTGCCTTGAGTCTCATGGTGGTGCGAAGCGGACGTGCACCCGCGCGGGCCGGCCGGGTGCGTCAGCCGTGCGGCGGCATGTCGAGGCGACATTGTCGGCGATTTTGCGCACGGGCGGCGACGGCGGCCCGGCGGCCGCCCGGCCCTTGCTCGGCCATCGCTCGGCGGCGGGGCGAGTCCGGCCGTTCAGGCCTGCCGCGCCGCGACGCCGCCGGAAGCGGCCGGGTGCACGACGATGCGGTTGCGCCCGCCTTCCTTCGCGCGATACAGCGCGTCGTCGGCCAGCTTCAGCGCGCCCTGCATGTCGTCGTCGTGTTCCGGATAGCTGGTCGTCACGCCGATGCTCACCGTCAGGCGGCCGGCGGTACCGGCGTCGTGCCGGATGCCGAGATCGAGGATGCCGGTGCGGATCGTCTCGGCGATCGTCATCGCGCCGTCCGTGTCGATGTCGGGCAGCACCACGACGAATTCCTCGCCGCCGTAGCGCGCCGCGTAATCGGCCGGGCGGCGCAGGCAACCGGCGATGCAGTGGCCGACCGCGGCAAGCGCGTCGTCGCCGGCCTGGTGCCCTTGCGTGTCGTTGTAGCGCTTGAAGTAATCGACGTCGATGAACAGCAGCGACAGCGCGTGCTGCGAGCGCGCGGCACGGCGCCATTCGCGCGCGAGCGTGACGTCGAGCATCCGGCGGTTGTCGAGGCCCGTGAGGCCGTCGGTGCGCGCGAGCGCCTGCAGTTCGGTTTCCGCGCGATGGCGCTTGCGCAGCTGCACGTCCAGCAGCAGCGACAGGCCGACGAAGCCGATCGCGAGCGCGACCATCGCGGAGCCGATCGGAATCGCACGGTCGTACCACGCGGCGTAGGTATCGGCTTCCGAGCGCGCGACCATGATGATGAGCGGCAGGTTCTCGAGGTGCCGGAACACGTACAGGCGCCGCACGCCGTCGATCGACGCGGTGTCGGCGAAGCTGCCTTCATTGGCGGTCATGAACCGCCGGAACGTGCTGGCGTGGCTGATGTCGCGGCCGACGATCTTCGGGTCGTACGGCTCGCGCGCGAGCATCCTGCCGTCCGTGTTGATCAGCGCGATCGAGCCGCGATCGCCCAGCGACAGGCGCGAGAACAGGTTCTGGAAATATTCGAGCCGGATCGACATCACGGCGACGCCGCCGAACGTGCCGTCGGGCTTCGTGATCCGCCGGCTGAGCGCGATGCTCGGCGAGCCGCCGCGCATCCGCGAGTGATACGGCGGGCTGACGTACAGGCCGGCGTCGGGGTGATCGCGGTGCACGACGAAGTACGGCTCGTTGCTGAAGTTGGCCTTGCGCGGCACGTCGCTCTTGCCGTCGACCTCGATGTCGCCCTTCGCGTCGAGCACGTAGATCCCGCCGAGGTACTTGGCGGTCGTCGCACGGTCGAACAGCACCTGGCGGCGCAGCGGCATCGGCAGCTTGACGACCTCGGGGTCGTTCTCCCCCTCGACGACGGCCTGCAGCGACAGCGAATAGATCTCGATATTGCGCTCGATGTCCCACGACGCCATCAGCGCCAGGTTCTGCTGCATCGCGATCGAGCGTTCGCGTGCATCGATGCGGCCTTCGTACAGCACGATCCCGCACAGGAGCAGCAGGACCAGCGCGATCAGCAGCCCGGTATAGAAGATCAGGTGGGGCAGCAGGAACCGGCGCAGATGAACGGCGACACGGCTCGTCAGGCCGGATTCGCTGGGCATTGCGTAGTCGGTTTCTGCCATGGTCGGTGGATCGGTGGGCATTGCCGCCGGGAGGCGGGCCGATGCGATTGTTCGTATGACGTGTCGGCGGCGATCCGTTACGCGACCATTCCGACGCCTTCCTGCCGGCCGGCGGGGAAAATGGACGCCGATTATCGGTAATCGCGGCCAGATATACCGGTAAATCAAGCATTCACTGGTGACATCTGCGCCGATTCAACGATCCGACGAATCGGGTAACGCGAATTCAACGGAGTATAACGCGCGCGTCCGCGTGCGCGGAAAATCTTGGGGGCCATTGATCCGGATCAAATTTCAGTGAATTCCCGGGCTGGTGAATATCGGGCAGCGCGTTTCAGCGCAAGGCTTTGCGGCATGTCGCCGCCGTTTCCATCCGGTGAGCGACACACGCAGGCGAAAAATGAAGGCATGCGATATGTGCCGATTATTCGTTTCAACGGCCGGGCGAACGCGAAAATGAAAAACGGGCGGCCGTGGCGGCCGCCCGTTTCGTGAAGCACGCCTACGCTTAACCGCCGTGCTGTTGCGCCTTGAACGCGAGGCGGAACCGGTGCAGCAGCGGCTCGGTATAGCCGCTCGGCTGCGACGTGCCCTGCAGCGCGAGCGCGCACGCGGCCTTGAACGCGGTCGACTGGTCGTAGCCGGGCGCCATCGGGCGATAGTTCGGGTCGCCGGCGTTCTGCTGGTCGACGACGCGTGCCATCCGCTTGAACACGTCGAGCACGAACGCCTCGGTGATCACGCCGTGGCGCAGCCAGTTCGCGATGTGCTGGCTCGAGATGCGCAGCGTCGCACGGTCTTCCATCAGGCCGACGTCATGGATGTCGGGCACCTTCGAGCAGCCGACGCCCTGTTCGACCCAGCGCACGACGTAGCCCAGGATGCCCTGCGCGTTGTTCTCGACTTCGCTCAGGATCTCGGCCTCGCTCCACGCGGCGCGTTCGACGACCGGCACGGTCAGCAGGCCTTCGAGCAGCGCGTCGCGTTCGCTTGCGTACGGCGTCTTCTCGAGTTCCTGCTGGACGGCCTGCACGTCGACGAGGTGGTAGTGCAGCGCGTGGAGCGTCGCGGCGGTCGGCGACGGCACCCATGCGGTGTTCGCGCCGGCGCGCGGATGCGCGATCTTCTGCTCGAGCATCGCGTGCATCAGGTCCGGCATCGC
Source organism: Burkholderia sp. HI2500 (assembly GCF_002223055.1). Taxonomy (NCBI): domain Bacteria; kingdom Pseudomonadati; phylum Pseudomonadota; class Betaproteobacteria; order Burkholderiales; family Burkholderiaceae; genus Burkholderia; species Burkholderia sp. HI2500. The sequence goes on from NZ_NKFL01000006.1 coordinate 2,830,741, forward strand.
CCACATGCCCTTGCCGATCTGCGCGCGGCCGCGCAGGCCGGCCGACAGCCCGGCGAGCACGTTGTTGCGCTCGTACGACTGGATCCACGCCGACGACTTCATGTCTCCCTTGCGGATCATCGGGCCCGCTTCCATCGCGGTGTGCATCTCGTCGCCGGTGCGATCGAGGAAGCCGGTGTTGATGAACGCCACGCGTGCGGCGGCCGCGGCGATACATGCGGCGAGGTTCACGCTGGTGCGGCGCTCCTCGTCCATGATGCCCATCTTCAGCGTGTTGCGCGGCAGGTTGTACAGATCCTCGATGCGCGCGAACAGCGTATCGGCGAACGCGACTTCGACCGGGCCGTGCATCTTCGGCTTCACGATGTAGATCGAGCCGGTGCGCGAGTTGCGCTTCGCCTTCAGGTCGTGCAGCGAGCACAGCACCGTGACGACGCCGTCGAGGATCCCTTCCGGAATCTCGTTGCCGGCGCGGTCGAGCACCGCGCCGTTGGTCATCAGGTGGCCGACGTTGCGCACGAACAGCAGCGAGCGGCCGTGCAGCGACAGCGTGCCGCCGGCGGGCGTGGTGTACTCGCGATCGGCGTTCAGGCGGCGCGTGAAGGTCTTGCCGCCCTTCGCGACTTCCTCGACCAGCGTGCCCTGCATCAGGCCGAGCCAGTTGCGGTAGAGCTGGACCTTGTCTTCCGCGTCCACCGCCGCGACCGAATCCTCGCAGTCGATGATCGTGCTGACCGCGGCTTCGAGCACGACGTCCTTCACGTGCGCGAGATCGGCACGGCCGATCGGCGTCGACGCGTCGATCTGGATCTCGAGGTGCAGGCCGTTGTGCTTCAGCAGGATCGCGGACGGCGCGTCGGCGGCGCCCTGGTAGCCGACGAACTGCGCCGGCTGCGCGAGGCCCACGACGCCCTTCGCGGTTTCGACGGCGAGCTGGCCGTCCTGCACGCGATAGCGCAGCGCGTCGCGATGCGAGCCGCTCGCGAGCGGCGCCGCGTTGTCGAGCACGTTGCGCGCGTAGTCGATCACGCGCTGGCCGCGCGTCGGGTTGTAGGCCGTGGTGCGTTCGGCGCCGCCGTCTTCAGGCAGCGCATCGGTGCCGTACAGCGCGTCGTACAGGCTGCCCCAGCGGGCGTTCGCGGCGTTCAGCGCATAGCGTGCGTTCGACAGCGGCACGACGAGCTGCGGGCCGGCCTGCGTGGCGATCTCGCTGTCGACGTTCGCGGTGGCTGCCGCGACGTTCGACGGGACCGGCACGAGGTAGCCGATCTGTTCGAGGAACGCGCGATACGCGGCGTGGTCGCGCACGGGGCCGGGGTGCGCACGGTGCCAGGTGTCGAGTTCCTGCTGCAGGCGGTCGCGTTCCGCGAGCAGCTCGCGGTTACGCGGCGCCAGGTCGTGCACCAGGGCCGAGAAACCGCTCCAGAACGCGGCCTTGTCGATGCCGGTGCCCGGCAGCGCTTCGTTTTCAATGAACTGGCTCAGCGCTGGCGCGACTTGCAGTCCTGCTTGGTCGATCATCGTTAATCCTCCCGGGGAAAAAATCGCGCGCGGCTTTGGCTGGTTACGCTGCGACGCTTTGTGTGCCGGCGCGGGCGATCTGCGCGTCCTGTTCGGACTTTACGCCAGACACGCCGATCGCGCCCGCGATCCGGCCGCCGACCGTGACCGGCACGCCGCCTTCGAGCAACCCCGTCAGCGGCGCGCTGAGAAACGCGGTGCGGCCACCGTTGATCATATCCTCATACGCCTTCGTCTCGCGCCGGCCGAGCGCCGCCGCGCGCGCCTTGTCCTGCGCGATATACGTGCTGGCCGGCGATGCACCGTCCAGGCGCGCAAAGGCGAGCAGGTGGCCGCCGTCGTCGACGACGGCGATCGACACGGCCCAGCCGTGGTGCTCCGCTTCCGCGCGGGCGGCGGCGAGCATGCGGTCGGCATCGGCGAGTTCGAGTTCGGGTTTCGTCTGCATGGCAATCCTCCGGAATCCGGTCAGTTGACGAGATGGTTGTCGACGAGCTCGATCCAGTGACGCACGGGCGTGCGGCCCGCGCCGTTCAGGTGAGTCTGGCAGCCGACGTTGGCCGTGACAATCAGGTCCGGCCGCGCGGCCTCGAGCGCGTCGAGCCGGTTGTCGCGCAGTTTCGTCGCGAGTTCGGGCTGCGTCAGCGAATACGTGCCGGCCGAGCCGCAGCACAGATGGCCGTCGGTGACATTCGTCAGATCGAAGCCGAGCCGCGTCAGGATGCGCTCGACCGCGCCGCCGAGGCGCTGCGCGTGCTGCAGCGTGCACGGGCAATGTACCGCGATGCGGCGTGGCGTCGACCCGGCCAGCGCGTCGAGCGGCTCGGCCGCGATCACCTCGGCCAGATCGCGTGCGAGCGCGCTGACGCGCTGCGCCTTCTCCGCATAGACGGGGTCGGAGCGCAGCAGGTCGCCGTATTCCTTGACGAATGCGCCGCAGCCGCTCGCCGTCAGCACGATCGCTTCCGCGCCGGCTTCGATCGCGGGCCACCAGGCGTCGATGTTGCGGCGTGCGCGGGCGAGGCCGGCCTCCTGCGCGTTCAGGTGATATTCGGTCGCGCCGCAGCAGCCGGCTTCGCGCGCGGGGCTCACGCTGATGCCGAGCCGGTCGAGCACGCGCGCGGCCGCCGCATTGGTGTTCGGCGACAGCGACGGCTGCACGCAGCCCTCGAGCATCAGCACGCGCCGCGCATGGCGCACGGGCGGGCGCGGTGCGGCCGCGGGGACGGCGGCCGGGATCTTGTCCTGCAGCGTGCCGGGCAGCAGCGGGCGCAGCGCGCGGCCGGCCTTCAGCAACGCGGCGAAGGTTGCCGGGCGCGGCACGACATGCCGCAGCCCCGCGCGCAGCAGGCGCTCGCGCGCGGGCCGCTGCGCGCGCTTCTCGGCTTCCGCGCGGCCGATGTCGAGCAGCGTGTGATAGCGCACGCCGGACGGGCAGGTCGTCTCGCAGTTGCGGCATGTCAGGCAGCGGTCGAGATGCTGCTGCGTGCGCTCGCCGCACGGCTCGCCTTCGAGCAGCTGCTTGATCAGGTAGATGCGCCCGCGCGGCCCGTCGAGCTCGTTGCCGAGCACCTGGTAGGTCGGGCAGGTCGCGTTGCAGAAGCCGCAGTGCACGCACGCGCGCAGGATCGCTTCCGCTTCGTCGGCCCGGGCGAGGGCCTTGCTTGCTTCGCTGAGATTGGTTTGCATCGGCGGGTCGGGATCGGGTTCGCGTCAGAAGTCGGCGTACAGGCGGCCGGGATTGAAAATCGCATGCGGGTCGAGCTGTGCCTTGAGCTGCCGGTGCACGCGCAGCAGCGCGGGCGGCAGCGGCTGGAACGGCTCGCGCGTCGTGCCCGGTGTGAAGCAGGTCGCGTGGCCGCCCCACTGCGCGGCGAACCGCTGCACGTCGGCAGGTGCCGCATCGCTCTTCAGCCAGCGCTGCGCGCCGCCCCAGTCGACGAGCTGCGCGCCGGGCAAGGCGTCGCGTGGTGCGGAGGCCGGCACCGACACGCGCCACAGCGGGCGCGGATCGTTGAAGAACGGCAGCGCCAGGTCGCGCAGCCGAGCCCAGAACGCATCGTCGCGATCATCCATGCGTTCGCCGCCGATCGTGTCGCGCGCGGCTTTCACCGAGCCCTCGCCGCCTTCGATCCGCACGCGCAGCACGCCGTCCGCGTGGCATGCGCCGGCGAGCGGCAGCCCCGCGCGACGCCAGGCGGCGACGCGCTGCACGGCTTCGTCCACGCCAAGCTGTAACGCGAGATCGCCCGTCGCGCGCGGCTTCGGCAGCACCTTCAACGACACCTCGGTCACGACGCCGAGACAGCCGAAGCTGCCCGCGAGCAGCCGCGATACGTCGTAGCCCGCGACGTTCTTCATCACCTCGCCGCCGAAGCGCAGGTGCTTCGCGTGGCCGGTGATCACGCGGCAGCCGAGCACGAAGTCGCGCACCGCGCCGGCCCACGGGCGGCGCGGGCCCGACAGCGCCGCCGCGAACATGCCGCCGACCGTTGCCGAGCCGCCGAACGTCGGCGGCTCGCACGGCAGCATCTGGCCGGCCGCGTCGAGCATTGCTTCGAGCTCGGCGAGCGGCGTACCCGCGCGCGCGGTGACGACGAGTTCGGTCGGGTCGTACGAGACGACGCCGCGATGCGTGCGCACGTCGAGCGTGCGGCCTTCGACGGGGCGGCCGAGGAACACCTTCGTGCCGGCGCCGCGGATGTGCAGCGGCTGGCGATCGTGGATCGCCGCGTCGACCTGCGCGACGAGCGCCGCGCTATCGTCGATCGATTCGATTTCGCGTCGCATCAGAAGCGCTCCAGTTCGGGAAACGGCAGCTTGCCGTGATGGACGTGCATCGCGCCGAATTCGGCGCAGCGGTGCAGCGTCGGAATGTTCTTGCCGGGATTGAGCAGGCCTTGCGGATCGAACGCGGCTTTCACTGCGTGGAAGAACGTGATCTCGTCGGCGTTGAACTGCACGCACATCTGGTTGATCTTCTCGCGGCCGACGCCGTGTTCGCCCGTGATGCTGCCGCCCGCCGCGACGCACAGCTCGAGGATCTTGCCACCGAGCGCTTCCGCGCGGTCGAGTTCGCCGGGCCGGTTCGCGTCGAACAGGATCAGCGGGTGCATGTTGCCGTCGCCCGCGTGGAATACGTTCGCGACCGGCAGCCCGTATTCGGCGGACAGCGCGGCGATGCCTTCGAGCACACGCGGCAGTTCGCGGCGCGGGATCGTGCCGTCCATGCAGTAGTAGTCCGGCGACATGCGGCCGACCGCCGGGAATGCGTTCTTGCGGCCGGCCCAGAAGCGCTGGCGCTCGGCTTCGTCGCGTGCGACGCGGATCTCGGTCGCGCCCGCGTCGCGCAGCAGCGTGGCGACGCGTTCGGCGTCTTCGTCGACGTCGGTCGGCGAGCCGTCGAGCTCGCACAGCAGGATGGCCTGTGCGTCGACCGGGTAGCCCGCGTGGATGAAATCCTCGGCCGCGCGGATCGCGAGGTTGTCCATCATCTCGAGGCCGCCGGGGATCACCCCCGCGCCGATGATTCGCGCGACTGCCGCGCCGGCTTCGGCGACGTCGTCGAAACTCGCCATCAGCACCTTCACGCTCGGCGGCTTCGGCAGCAGCTTCACGGTGACTTCCGTGACGATGCCGAGCATCCCTTCCGAGCCGGTGAACAACGCGAGCAGGTCAAAGCCGGGCGCGTCGAGCGCGTCGGCGCCGAGCGTGAGCGTATCGCCGTCGATCGTCAGGATCTCGACCTTCAGGATGTTGTGCACCGTGAGGCCGTATTTCAGGCAGTGCACGCCGCCCGCGTTCTCGGCGACGTTGCCGCCGATCGAGCAGGCGATCTGCGAGGACGGATCGGGTGCGTAGTAGAGACCGTGTGGTGCGGCCGCCTGCGAGATCGCGAGGTTACGCACGCCGGGTTGCACGCGCGCGATGCCGGCATCGGGGTCGATGTCGAGAATCCTGTTGAACTTCGCCATCACGAGCAGCAGGCCTTTCTCGAGCGGCATCGCGCCGCCCGACAGCCCGGTGCCCGCGCCGCGCGCGACCACCGGCACGCCGAGCGCGGCCGCGACGCGCAGCACCGCGCGCACCTGCTCGACCGTGTCGGGCAGCACGACCGCGAGCGGCACCGTGCGGTATGCGGCGAGGCCGTCGCATTCGAACGGCTTGAGCGCCTCGCGTTCGTGCAGCACGTCGAGGTCGGGCGCCGCCGCGTGCAGCGCGGCGACGAGTGTGTCGCGGCCGACGGTCGCGAGTGGGCCGTCGATCCGTTCGTCGTAGATGAAACTCATCGGGGGTGTCTCCGTCTCCTTCATGCGGCGGCCGCGCGATGGGCGGTGCGCCGGATGGACGGGATTCTTGGCGGGCGGCGCGCGTGTGTCCAGACGTGGCGAATGTGGTCATACCAGTTTTTATGAGGCGGCCGGAAATCTGCTGTATCGGTCGCCATAAAACTGAATGGCTAAAAGGGTTTGTGGGAAAATCGCCGAAATCCTTCCGGAGTGGTCATACCAGTATGGAAACGCAGGATCGAGTGGGGCCGGCGCGGAACGTGGCCGACGTCGTTGCCGAGCGCATCGAGCAGCTGATCGTCGACGGCGTGCTGAAGGCCGGGCAGGCGCTACCGTCCGAACGGCGGCTGACCGAGAAGCTCGGCGTGTCACGCACGGCCGTGCGTGAAGGGATGAAGCTGCTGCGTGCGCGGGGGATCATCGACACCACGCACGGCAAGGGCTCGTTCGTGGCGAGCCTGACCCCGCAACGCGAGATCACGCCGATGATGCATCTGCTCGGCTCGCAGCCGCGCACGCTGTACGACCTGTTCGAGGTGCGCGGGATGCTCGAGACGGAGGCCGCGCGGCTCGCGGCGCTGCGCGGGACGCCGGCCGATTTCATCCTGATCAAGCGTCGCTATGAAGAGATGACCGCGGCCGATGCGCAGGATCTCGACCCGGCCGCGCGCGCGAAGCTCGATCACGCGTTTCATCTGGCGATCTGTGAGGCTTCGCATAACCCGGTGCTGGTGAATACGCTGCAGTCGTTGACGGATTTGTTGCTGAGTTCGGTGTTTGCGTCGGTGAACAATCTCTATCACCGCGAGCCGTTGAAAAAGCAGATCGATCGGCAGCATGCGCGGCTCTATAACGCGGTGACGGGGCGGTTGCCCGATCAGGCGCGTAAGGCGGCGAGCGAGCATATCCGGCAATGCGTCGAGTATCTGCGCGAGATCGAGCAGGAGGAGCAGCGGCTGGTACGGTCGACGTTGAGGCTCGAAGGGTGGACGTGATGTCGGGTGTGCGCTGCGGTGTGTCTTGATGCGCATCACGCACAGCGGGTCGTCTGGAGACGCGTGTCACAGGGCTATGTCAGACTTGTGAGCCATTCTTCGTGTGGCCCCGCTGTCGCGTGAGCAATGCCTGACGGAACCACGTCGGACGAACCGGTGCGCCACCCTTCCTGAAACGGAGGACATCGCATGTCGAACCGGACCCACGACGACGGGCACGCCGCCCGCCCCGCCAAAGCAGCGGAAGAATTCGCTGATGCGCAGCGCGACGCGTTGCTCACGTTGCTGAATGAGCTGCTGGAGGCCGAGCGCGCAGGTGCGCGGGTTGCGTCGGAGACCGTGGCGGAAATCGACGATCCCGAACTTCATCGGCTTGTGGCGAGTATTCGGCAGGATGAGGCGCACTGGTGCGCGGTGCTGGTCGATGCGATTCGGTCGCTTGATGCGACGCCGACGCATGCTACCGGGGCGTTCTATGAAAAGGCGATGGCGATCGATGACCTGGCCGAGCGGCTGGCGTTTTTGAATCGTGGGCAGCGCTGGGTCGTGCGGAAGTTGCAGGCATTACTGCCGACGCTTGCGCAGCCGGATATGCACCATGGGCTCACGCAGATGCTCGTGGCGCATGAGAAGAATATTGGGTCGGTTGACGCATTGCTGCGGCTCAAGGGGTGCGGATCGACGGGTTGAATCCGCAACCCTGAACAGCAACTCGAATGTTCTTGAAGCGGTCGCTGGATCCAACCAGAGGATCTGGCTTGGACTCGCGACCGGAATGTCATTCGAAATCGATCCTCAAGGCACTCTCGTCGACGTATTGCAGCTTCAAATCAACCAGGACCGCACTAGACAGTGCGATCGCCAACGCGATCTTCAATTCTGGCGTGACACCGTTGAGATGAAAGGAAAACTCCCATCCCGGCACCGCATCGATCCAGGACACAAATAGATCATCGCCGTCGGGCTGCCAAAACTGAACGTTCTTTATTCCACCTATCGCTCCTTCATCGACGATCTTGGCGCGGGATACTGCCATCTGCCGACCCTCATCGGTCCAATGAGTTATCTGACCGCTATCAGGATTGGCAAGCAGAAATCCGAGAGGTTGGACCAACGTCTCGACAAAACGAAAAGCTTCCGGAAATGGATTTTTCAGCAATACGACCAAGATAGGTTTTGCCATTGCGCCTGCGAACCCGAGTGTTGGATGTCTGCCGCTATCGTGACAAGACCTCGGTCGATTGTCGACGATTTCGATGATGGCGTCGAACGACCGTTTGGGGCCGTCCTGCGACCGCGTGCAATGGTCAGGAAGCGGTCACAGCTGAAGCCAGTCCGCGCGGCCGATGCCATAGACTTCCTCGCATTCGTCGTATATCTCGTCGAGTGAAAGAAATAAATGATCCGACGTCGGAAATGGCGCGTCCAGGGATTCGTACCGCATCAGTAGAAAGACGTCGTCGTCGAGTTGTTCGATCGCGACTTTCACGGTCGTGCCGTCGCTTTCGCCTCGATCATCAAGGGATTTTCGTGTCGGCGCCCAAATCAGCATAGGTGGCTCGTGTCCGTTGTACGTTGTGTCGTCAGGTGTGTCGAACAGGGTTGTTGGCCCGCGCCCCGGGATTGTCGACGATCGAAGCCACCGTGTCGAACACTTCGAACCTGCCGAAGGCGGCCATCGTGTATCGTGCTTCGCCGCTCTACGACAGCTCAAAAAAAAAGCCCGCCGAAGCGGGCAACCTCACGATGCGGAGGGGGAGATACGAATAAGCGTGGCCGCGCGTTCAGCCTTTGGTCGCACCAAACGTCAGCCCCGCCACAAAATGCTTCTGCATCGCGAAGAACATCGCGACAGACGGCAGCGCCGCCAGAATCGACCCGGCTGATACAAGATTCCACGACGTCGTCCACTGCCCCTTCAACGCGGCAACGCCAGCGGTAATCGGCGCGGCCTCATCCCCTTGCGTGAGACACAGCGCCCAGAAGTAGTCATTCCACACGAACGTAAAAACGAGAATCGCCAGCGCGGCCAACGCGGGCCGGATCAACGGCAGCACGATCCGGTAAAACACCGTCCATTCCCCCGCGCCTTCGATCCTTGCCGCTTCGATCAACTCGAACGGCAACTGCTTGATGAAGTTGCGCAGAAACAGCGTACAGAACCCGGTCTGGAACGCGACATGAAAAAGAATCAGCGCCTCGACCGTATTAAACACACCGAGCCTGAGCGACAGATCCCGCACCGGAATCATCAACACCTGCACCGGCACGAAGTTACCGGCGACGAACGTCCCAAACAGCGCCGTACTCCCGCGAAACTTGTAAGTCGCCAGCGCAAAGCCCGCCATCGCTGCGAGCGCAATCGACCCGACAACGGAAGGCACCGTAATCTGCACGCTGTTCCAGAAGTAATGCAGCATCGGCGACGTCGTCAGCGCGTCGCGATAGTTCTCGATCATCGAGAAGTGCCGTGGCCAGCCCCAGTAGTGGCCTTCGACCAGTTCCTCGGTCGAGCGCACCGACGTGACGAACACGGCGATCATCGGCAGCAGCCAGATCAGCAGCGCAACCGGCAGCGACAACTTGTACAGCCTGCGCGAGACAGGCTTCCATTGGGCAACGGGAGTCGGAAACATGATGGCCACCGGTCAGGTTATTGCTCGTTGCGCAGCAGGCGGCGCAACTGGAACACGATGTAGACGAGCATGATCGCGAACAGCACGACCGCAATCGACGCGGAATAGCCGAGCCGGTAGTACTTGATCGCCTGGTCGTACATGTAATACGCGAGCACGGTCGAGCTCTCGAACGGGCCGCCGCTCGTCATCACCGAGATCAGGTCGAAGCTGCGCAGCGCGCCGATCACCGTGACGACGATCGCCATGAAGGTGGTCGGCCGAAGTTGCGGCAGCACGACGTGCCACAGCAGCGCGAAGCCGCGCGCGCCTTCCATCCGTGCGGCTTCGATCTGTTCCGGGTTGAGCGACGTGAGGCCGGTGAGGTACAGGATCATGCAGTACGCGGTCTGCGGCCACAGCGCGGCGAACACGATGCCGAACGTCGCGTAGCGCGCGTCGCCGAGCACCGGGATGCCGTGCCCGGCGATCAGCGCGAGCAGCCCGAACGTCGGATCGTAGAACCACGAGAAGATCAGCCCGACGACCACGCCGGACAGCACGAACGGCGCGAAGAACAGCGACTTCACGAGCCGGATGCCGGCCGCCGCCTGGTTCAGGTACAACGCGAGCGCGAGGCCGAGCGGCGGCGCGAGCATGAAGAGCGCGAGCCAGATCACGTTGTTGCGCAGCGCGGTGTAGAACGTCGGCGCATGCAGCAGCTCCGCGTAGTTTGCGGGCCCGACGAAGGTGCGCTCGGTCATCCCGTCCCAGTTGTACAGGCTCAGCCACAGCGTCGACAGGATCGGCCAGATCACATAGACGGCCACCATCGCGCAGGCCGGCGCGAGAAAGAGCCATGCGGCGCGCTGTTGGCGCCGCACGGCAGGTGACGGGCGACGTGCGGGCAGGGCGGTGGCGGCGGATGCGCCGCGCGGCGGCGGCGCGGCGCCCGCGCCGGCGGGCGGGGGGGACGTGATCGGACTGGACACGGCAAGCCTCCTGAACGGGCACGGCGGCACGAGGCCGCCGGTTGAGTCACACGGTCACTTCTTGTAGATGCGCTTGCGGGTCTGTTCGAGTTGCGCGAGCACCGTATCGAGCTGCGCGGGATTCGCGACGAACTGCTGCATCCCCTTCATCCCCTCGTCGGCCATTTCCTTCGTCATGTCTCGGTCGTAGAACTGCGCGACGCCGCCCTTCGTATCGGCAAGGATCCGGAAGCCGATACGCGAGATCGGATCGGCCGGCTCCGGCGACTTGCTGTTGGCCGACAGCGAGCCGAGCCCTTCCGCGAGCTTCGCGCCCATCTCGGGCGTTTCGACGAACGCGAGGAACGTGTGCGCGTCGGCCTTGTTCTTCGCCTTCGTCGGGATGTGCAGCGATTCGACCGGGCCGTCCTCGGCGGTCGGCACCTTCGGGTCGATGATCGGGAAGCGGTAGTAGCCCATTTCCTGCTTCACGTTCGGTGGAAAGCCCGCCGCGATGAAGGTGCCCATCAGCATCATCGCGGCCTTGCCCTGGAACAGGAACGGCTGCGCGCCGTCGAGATCGTAGGACAGCGCGTTGTCGATGAAGTAGCCCGCGTCGATCAGCGATTTCCACGTCGCGTAGACCTTCTTCACGCGCGGGTCGGTGTACGGCACGTCGCCGGCCATCAGCTGCTGGTGGAACACGTTGCCGTTCACGCGCAGGTCGAGATAGTCGAACCAGCCGGCGAGCGTCCATGCGTCGCGGCCGCCGACCGCGATCGGCGTGATGCCGGCCGCTTTCAGCTTCTTGCACGCGTCGAGAAACTGGTCCCACGTCTTCGGCTCGTCGGCGATGCCGACCTTGTGGAACAGGTCCTTGCGGTAGAACAGCCCCCACGAGTAGTAGACGGTCGGCGCCGCGTACTGCTTGCCGTTGTACGAGGATGCGTCGCGCGTCGACGCGTACATCGTGCCCCAGCCGTTCTTCGTCCAGTCGCCGCTCAGGTCCTCGAACAGCCCGCGCTTCGCGTAGTACGCCATCCGTTCGCCGGCGTGCCAGTTCACGACGTCCGGTGCGACGGTCGTGAGCCAGGCGGGGAGCTGCACCTTGTATGCTTCCTCGTCGACGAAGGTCGCCTTCACGTCGATGTCGGGATGCGCCTTGCGGAACGCGTCGAGCGTCGACTGCCAGACCGCGCGCTGGCTGGCGCCCTTGAACGCGATGTTGATCGTCAGCGTGCCGGCATCGGCGGGCGCCGTCATGCCGAGCGATGCCAGTGCGACAGCGGCGGCCGTGGCGAGCCGGGCGGCGGTACGAAGGGGGCGATGGGTCATGCGTGTCTCCAGTCCTGGGTGTCGTTGTGCGTGACCGGCGCGTCGTGGCGCCGGTCGCGGTTGCTACGAACGGCTTCGATACACGGCCACGTCTTGCGGCCCGACTTGCGCGGCGCCGAGCACGAACGCGGACGGCGGCACCGCGTCGATCGTGTGCGGTGCGTCGCGATAGTTGAAAACGTAGGTCAGGCCGCCGCGCCGGCTCACGCGTATGCCGTCGCCGAGCGGCGCGGGCGCGAGGCCGGCCTCGGCCGCAATATCGGCGAACTGCCGGGTGGTGGTCGCGTCGTCGAACAGCGCGGCCCAGTAGTGCAGCGTGCCGTGCGATACCCACGCCGGGTGGCCGTCGGCGAAGCGCGCACGCACGACGCTGTGCGTGTCGTCGTGCAGCTCGACCAAGTCGCGCCAGTGGCGTGCGTTGCCGGTGAGCGGCGTGCCGTCGCGCAGCGTGCCGTCGATCCGCTCGGTCACGTTCGGCCGCAGCGATTCGACGCGCCACACGCGCACCGGCAGGATCGACGCGAGCGGGCCGGGTGGCAGCGTCGGCGGGATCTGCAGGTCGACGGTCTTCGAACCGGTGCGCGGGCCGAGCACGACATGCGCGCCGGAGGCGGCGAGCCGCGCGGCGAAATCGTTCGGCACGACCGGCAGCGGCGGCACGACGACGAGGCGGTAGCCGTCGAGCGGTGCGTGCGCGGAAACGATGTCGACGTCGAGGCCAAGCGAGCGCAGCGCCGAGTAGTACTCGAACGCGAAGCGCGGGTAATGGAAATCGGCGCCCTGCGGCTGCACTTCGAACAGCCACTTCGCTTCGTAATCGAAGACCAGCGCGACGGGAGCGCGCACGGCGCCGTCCGCATCCGCGCCGGCGTCGTGGACGGTCGCGATCTCGTGCGCGACGCGTTGTGCCTCGCGGCCGCCTTCGTCGAGCGTGTCATCGGGGGTATGCAGGCCCGCATGCATCTGCTCCTGCGCGAACGGCGCCTGCCGCCAGCGGAAGTACGACACGCAGCCGGCGCCGTGCGCGAATGCTTCCCAGCTCCACAGGCGCACCATGCCCGGCAGCGGCGCGGGGTTCCACTGCGCCCAGTTCACGGGCCCGGGCTGCTGCTCCATCACCCAGAACGGCAGCTTCGACATGCCGCGATAGAGGTCGTGATTGAACGACGCGAAGTCGGGATGCCCGGTGCGCAGCCAACGCGCCTTCACGTCGGGCGCGAACCATTGCTCCTCTAGCGCGCCGAGCGGATAGCTGTCCCAGGTCGCGATGTCGAGGTCGCGCGCGACTTCGTAGTGATCGAACTCGGTGAACAGCTGCATGAAGTTGTGCGCGACGGGGCGGCCCGGCGAATGCGCGCGGATCACGTCGACCTGCATCCGGTGATAGCGCGCGACTTCGTCCGACGCGAAGCGCCGGTAGTCGAGGCGATGCGACGGGTGGGCCTCGGTCACGGTGCCGACCGGTGCGTCGACCTCGTCGAAATGGCGATACTCCATGCTCCAGAACACGGTGCCCCACGCGCGGTTCAGCGCGTCGATCGTGCCGTAGCGCGCCTTCAGCCACGCACGGAAGCGCACGAGCGCGGCCGGCGAGTAGCTGACGACGGTCTGGTGGCAGCCCAGCTCGTTGTCGGTCTGCCAGTAGCGCACGGCCGGGTGGCGGCCGTAGCGTTCGCCGACGGCCGTGCAGATCTGGCGCGACGCTTCGAGATAGGTCGGCGACGAGAAGTCGTAGTGGCGGCGCGAGCCGAACGCGCGCGGCCGGCCGTCCGCGCCGATCGCGAGGATGTCGGGGTGGCGATCGACCAGCCATTTCGGCGGCGTCGCGGTTGGCGTGCACATCACGATCTCGAGGCCGGCCGCGCCGAGCACGTCGACCGCGCGATCGAGCCAGCCCCAGTCGTATTCGCCCGGCGAAGGCTCGATGCGGCTCCACGCGAATTCGGCGATCCGCACTTGCTCGATGCCGAGCGCTTTCATCCGGCGGCCATCGTCGGCCCACATCGTTTCCGGCCAGTGTTCCGGGTAGTAACAGACTCCGAGGCGCATGCCCGATCCTTATGCGTAATGGTGAACGTGGACGTCGGCGCGCGCGGGCACCGCGCGGCCGTCTTCGGTGAAGAGATGGCAGGCCGCGGCCGGCGCATGCACACGCACGCGTTCGCCGCTGCGCACCTGCGCGTCGCCGGGCACCTTCGCGATGATCGAGTGGCCGCCGGGCTGGTCGAGATGCACGTAGGTCTGTTCGCCGAGGCGTTCGACGAGCGCGACGTCGCGCGCGAGCGCCGTCGTGTCGTGTGCGGCGCCGAGCGTCAGGTGTTCGGGGCGAATGCCGAGCGTCACGGTGGCGCCCGCACCGAGCGCCGAGCCGTCACGTTGCAGTACGAAGGTTTCGCCGGACGGCGTGAGCGTGACGGTCGTGCGATGCGCGTCGCAGGCGGTCACGACGGCCGGCAGGAAGTTCATGCGCGGCGAACCGATGAAGCCCGCGACGAAGCGGCTCGCCGGGTGGTGGTAGAGGTCGAGCGGCGCACCGACCTGCGCGATGCTGCCGTGCTGCGCGGTGTCGGCGCCGGCGTGCAGCAGCACGATCTTGTCGGCGAGCGTCATCGCTTCGGTCTGGTCGTGCGTCACGTAGACGACGCTCGCGCGTTCGAACTGCCGGTGCAGCTTCGCGATCTCGATGCGGGTCTGGCCGCGCAGCGCGGCGTCGAGATTCGACAGCGGTTCGTCGAACAGGAACACGCCGGGTTCGCGCACGATCGCGCGACCGATGGCGACGCGCTGCCGTTGTCCGCCCGACAGCGCCTTCGGCTTGCGGTCGAGCAGCGTGTCGAGCTGCAGGATGCGCGCGGCATCGCGCACCTTCCGGTCGATCTCGGCCTTCGGCACGCGCGCGAGCTTCAGTCCGAACGCCATGTTCTCGTAGACCGTCATGTGCGGAAACAGCGCGTAGCTCTGGAACACCATCGCGACGCCGCGTTCGGCGGCCGGCACGTCGTCGACGCGGCGGCCGTCGATCGACAGCTCGCCCGCGCTCAGATCCTCGAGCCCGGCGATCATCCGCAGCAACGTCGACTTGCCGCATCCGGACGGCCCGAGGAACACGCAGAACTCGTGCGCGCCGATCTCCAGATCGACGTCGCGAATGACCGGCGCGTGATCGCCATAGGCTTTCTGCACGCGCCGCATCGAGATGCTCGCCATTGTCTCCGCTCCATGTTCTAATGCGCTTTCATCAGTGATTAAGCGCTTAATCATCGCGATCAAAAAAAGAGGCGATGCGATCGCGGCCGAGTCGCGCCCGTCGGTCGGGCGGCAGGGTGTGCGGCGATAGTGCGCCGCTTCGGTGAGCGAAGCAAATACTGGATAGACGTCTCATATAGTGAGCAAGAAATGGCAACCCTGGATGAAGTGGCGCGCCGCGCCGGCGTGACGGCCGCGACCGTGTCGAACGTGCTGCGCGACCGCGGCCGGGTGGGCGAGGCGACGCGGGCGCGGGTGCTGGAGGCCGTGGCGGCGCTCGGGTATCGCCCGCATCTCGCCGCGCGGGCGCTGGCGGAAGGGCGCGCGCCGACGGTCGCGCTGATGGTGTCGAGCATCGCGAACCCGTTCTATCCGGAGTTCGCGCTGGCGGTCGAGCGCGCGGTGCGGCGCAACGGGCAGTTCCTGATCGTCTGCAACACGAACGAAGATCCGTTGCAGGGGCGTGCGTATCTCGACCAGATCGCCGGCACGGTCTCCGAAGGCATTCTCGTGACCAATGCGAACCTGCATCTGCCGGATCTGCGCGACGTGGCGGCACGCGGCGTGCCGGTCGTGCTGTGCCTGTGGGAGCGGCCGGAGGCGCCGCCCGATGGATTGCCGTGCGTCGCGATCGATTTCCGCGAGGCGGGGCGGATCGCGACGCGGCACTTGCTCGAACTGGGCCACGAGCGCATCGGCGTGATCGTCGGCGGGTCGGCGAGCGGCGTGCAGGCGGCGCGCTACGACGGCTTCGTCGACGTGATGCGCGAAGCGGGGCTCGATGCGTCGATCGTCGCGGCCGAGCCCGATTCGATCGAAGGCGGCGTGCGCGCGGCGGGGTGGTTGCTCGATGCGCACCCACGGTTGACCGCGCTGGTCGCGACCAACGACCTGCCGGCGATCGGCGCGATGCATGCGGCGGCCGATCGCGGCCGGCGTGTGCCCGATGACCTGTCGATCGTCGGGATCACCGACATTCACCTGGCGAGCGACACGCGGCCCACGCTGACGACCGTCGCGATCCCGACCGCCGAGGCCGCCGGACTCGCGGTCGAACTGCTCAATGCGCTGCGCGAGGCGGGTGGTGACAGCGATGCGGTATCGCGCGTGCGGACCGCGTCGCTACCGAGGCTGGTGGTGCGGGGTACGACCGGGCGTGTGGCGGGCGGGGGCGCGACACCTTCGGTTTGATGCGTGGCGGCGGCGAGTAGGTTGAGGTCACTGTCGTGATCGTTGCGACCCGGTGTCGGGTGGCGCCCGCCTTGGCAAACGGCACACGGCGAGCGGCAAACGCACCGCCGTCCTCACCCGCCTTCGACGAGCTGCATCACGATGCTTCTAGCCGACTCCAGATGCGCGACCGTCATCGAGCGCGCCGCACGCGCATTGCGTTCGCGGCAGGCCTGCAGGATCTCCTCGTGCTCGACCTGGAACGACGGCGTATCCGCGAGCAGCGTGGCCTGCAGGCGCTCGTACCGTTCAACCTGGCTGCGCAGCTCCGCGATCGTCTTCAACTGCCGCGCGTTGCCGCAGCATGAATACAGCAGGGAGTGGAATTCGCGGTTCAGTTCGCCCTGCCGGCGCGGCACGGCCGCATCGCCAAGCAAACGATGGACGAGTTCGGCGCGCGCAAGCGTCTCGTCGTCGAGCCGCTTCACGCTCCGGTAGATCGCGTCGCCTTCGAGCAGCGTGCGCAGGTCGTAGATTTCCTGCACGTCCGACGCACTCAGCATGCGCACGACCGCGCCGCGATTCCTGAAGATGTCCAGCAAGCCTTCGCGCTCCAGGCGCTGGATCGCCTCGCGCATCGGAATCCGGCTGATGCCGAACCGGTCGGCCAGGTCGCGCTCGACGAGCCGCTCGCCGGCTTCCAGCTCGCCGTTGATGATCATGTCCCGCAACGAGGCGGCGACCGCGTCCGCCGTGGAATCGAGTTTGGCTTCCATGCCTGCATGTTCCGTCAATTTGGAATAATGGTATACCAAATGAGAATCCGGTGCCAAAATGGCGAGCGCAGGCGGGCTTCGCAAAACGACATCCGGCCCGGCCGAAGCAACCCACATCAATGGAGAGCGAGATGGCATCTGGCGAACACACGTATCGCGTCGCAGTAGAGTGGACGGGCAATCGCGGCACCGGCACGTCGGGGTATCGCGAGTACGGGCGCGATCATCTGATCCGGGCCGGTTCCAAGCCGGATATTCCCGGTTCGTCCGACGCGGCGTTTCGCGGCGACGCCGCGCGCTGGAATCCGGAAGACCTGTTGCTGGCGTCGGCATCGGCGTGCCACAAGCTCTGGTACCTGCATCTGTGCTCGGAAGCGGGTATTCGCGTGCTTGCGTATGTCGACAACGCGGAAGGCACGATGGTCGACAGCGCAGATGAAGGCCGCTTCACCGAAATCGTGCTGCGCCCGCACGTGACGATCCAGGCCGGCGACGATCGCGAACGGGCGGCACATCTGCATCATGACGCGCACGCGAAGTGCTATATCGCGAACTCGGTCAACTTCCCGATCCGCTGCGAACCGGTGATCGAGTTCGCCGCCGCGTGACGCCGACACCCGCCTGAGTGAAATCGACGATGAAGCTCTTCTACTACCCCAGCAATGCCAGCATGGCGCCGCACATCGTGCTGGAAGAAATCGGCAAGCCGTTCGAACTTGAATTCGTCGACCGCACGCACGACCAGCACAAGTCGCCGGATTACCTCGCGCTCAATCCGAACGGGCTCATCCCGGTGCTGATCGACGGCGACCTGGTGCTGTACGAAGCCGCCGCCATTTGCCTGCATCTCGCCGATACGCATCCCGAGCGGCGGCTTGCGCCCGCACTCGGCACGCCGGAACGCGCGCAGTTCTACAAATGGCTCATGTGGCTCACCAACACGCTGCAGGCGACACTGATCGCGTATTTCTATCCGGAGCGCTGGGTCGATGTGGGCAATGCGGCCGGCGCCGCGCAGGTGAAGGCACACGCGGAGGCGAGAATCGCGGCGTTGCTGGCTCAGCTCGACCGCCAGCTGGAGACGAGCGGCGGCCCGTGGCTGCTCGGTGCGCACTACACGGTGCTCGATCCGTATGCGCTGATGCTGTGCCGCTGGACGCGCGGCTTTGCCGAGCCGGCGCGGCAGCGTCCGGTACTCGGCGGCTATCTGCAGCGGGTGCTCGCGCGTCCGTCGGTCCAGCGGGCATTGCAGACCGAAGGGCTCGTGCAGCCCTGGGTGTAACGCGTCATGGCGGCAGCATGCGCGTCACTCGATGCGCATGCGTGCTGGGCGATCCGGGAACGGCAGCGGCCACGACGTCGCGAACTCAGCGTCGGCGTCAGCGTCACAGCGCGACGCCATACACCTCCCGCGCCGCCGCGCGAATCGCATCGGCCATCATCGCGACGGCCGGCGAATGCAGCCGGTCGGTGCGCGTGATGATCCCGAAATCGTCCATCCGGCAATCCATCTCCAGCGGCAGCACCGTGACGATCCCGTGCCGCGCGTAGTAACGCGCGACGTCCTCGGCCAGCACCGCGATCATGTCGCTCTGTTCGAGCAGCTGCGTGATGAACAGCAGCGCGGACGTCTCGACGAGATTCGCCGGCGGCGCGAGGCTCGCGCGCTGGAACACGAGATCGAAGCGGTGGCGCAGCACGCTGCCGGCCGGCGGTACGACCCACGCGGCGCGCTGCACGTCCGCGAGCGACAGCGGCGCCTGCGCGAGCAGCGGATGGCCGGGCCGCACGACGGCGGCCACCGACTCGCCGGTCAGCGGCTCGTAGCGCAGCCGCAGCTTGTCGTGTTCGGCGGAGAGCCGGCCGATCACGATGTCGATTTTTTCCTGTGCGAGATGTTCGAGCAGCACGTTGCTGGTGTCGATCTCGACCGACACGTGCAAGCCGGCATGCGTGCCCTTCACCGCGGCGACGGCCGGCGGCACGAGCCGCAGGCCCGGTGACGTGATCGCCCCCACCGCCACGTGCCCGAGATGGCCGGCCTTCAGCGCGGCCAGCTCCTCGTGCGCCTGGTCGAGGCTGCCGAGCGCCGCGCGCGCATGGCGGATCAGCGCGTCGCCGTAGAGCGTCGGCCGCATCCCGCGCGGCAGGCGCTCGAACAGCACCGCACCGATCGATTCCTCGAGTTCGCGCAGCAGCTTCGACGCGGCCGGCTGCGTCATGTTCAGCGCGGCCGCCGCGCGGTGAATGCTGCCTTCGTCGGCGAGCGCGACGACCAGCAGAAGCTGGCGCGTCTTCAGGCGGCCACGGTTTCCCCACGGGCTGGCTTCGGGCATCGTACGGGTTTATATCGATATCGGAATCGATATCGTAATCGCCAAAAACGTCATTAGCCAGTTATCAAAATTCTGCCTAGACTGCGCCGGTATCCCGTCACCACAGGACTGACGATGTCGGCAACGAAACCCAGGCTGCGCTCCACCCAATGGTTCGGCACGAACGACAAGAACGGCTTCATGTACCGGAGCTGGATGAAGAACCAGGGCATTCCCGATCACGAGTTCGACGGCCGGCCGATCATCGGCATCTGCAATACGTGGTCCGAACTGACGCCGTGCAACGCGCACTTCCGCAAGCTCGCCGAGCACGTGAAGCGCGGAATCTCCGAGGCGGGCGGCTTCCCGGTCGAGTTCCCGGTGTTCTCGAACGGCGAATCGAACCTGCGCCCGTCGGCGATGCTCACGCGCAACCTCGCGTCGATGGACGTCGAGGAGGCGATCCGCGGCAACCCGATCGACGCGGTCGTGCTGCTCGCCGGTTGTGACAAGACGACGCCCGCGCTGCTGATGGGCGCGGCGAGCTGCGACGTGCCGGCGATCGTCGTGTCGGGCGGGCCGATGCTGAACGGCAAGCTGGAGGGCAAGAACATCGGCTCCGGCACCGCCGTGTGGCAACTGCACGAAGCGCTGAAGGCCGGCGAGATCGACGTTCACCACTTCCTGTCGGCGGAGGCCGGGATGTCGCGTTCGGCCGGCACCTGCAACACGATGGGCACCGCGTCGACGATGGCGTGCATGGCCGAGGCGCTCGGCGTCGCGCTGCCGCACAACGCGGCGATTCCGGCCGTCGATTCGCGCCGCTACGTGCTCGCGCACATGTCCGGCATCCGCATCGTCGAGATGGCGCTCGAAGGGCTCGTGCTGTCGAAGATCCTCACGCGCGCGGCGTTCGAAAACGCGATCCGCGCTAACGCGGCGATCGGCGGCTCGACCAACGCGGTGATCCACCTGAAGGCGATCGCGGGCCGCATCGGCGTGCCGCTCGAACTGGAAGACTGGATGCGCATCGGCCGCGACACGCCGACGATCGTCGACCTGATGCCGTCGGGGCGCTTCCTGATGGAAGAGTTCTATTACGCGGGCGGGCTGCCGGCGGTGCTGCGCCGGCTCGGCGAGGGCGGGCTGCTGCCGAACCCGGATGCGCTGACGGTGAACGGCAAGTCGCTGTGGGACAACGTGCGCGAAGCGCCGAACTACGACGACGAAGTGATTCGCCCGCTCGACCGGCCGCTGATCGCGGACGGCGGCATCCGCATCCTGCGCGGCAATCTCGCGCCGCGCGGCGCGGTGCTGAAGCCGTCGGCGGCGAGCCCCGAGCTGCTCAAGCATCGCGGCCGCGCGGTGGTGTTCGAGAACCTCGACCACTACAAGGCGACGATCAACGATGAGGCGCTCGACGTCGACGCAAGCTCGGTGATGGTGCTGAAGAACTGCGGGCCGCGCGGTTATCCGGGGATGGCCGAGGTCGGCAACATGGGGTTGCCGCCGAAGCTGCTGCGTCAGGGCGTGAAGGACATGGTGCGGATTTCCGACGCGCGGATGAGCGGCACCGCGTACGGCACGGTCGTGCTGCACGTCGCGCCGGAAGCCGCCGCCGGCGGGCCGCTCGCGGCCGTGCGCAACGGCGACTGGATCGAGCTCGACTGCGAGGCCGGCACGCTGCATCTCGACATTACGGATGACGAGCTGCAGCGCCGCCTGTCGGACGTCGATCCGACCGCGGCGCCGGGCGTGGCCGGCCAGCTCGGCAAGGGCGGCTACGCGCGGCTGTACATCGATCACGTGCTGCAGGCCGACGAGGGGTGCGACCTCGACTTCCTGGTCGGCACGCGCGGCGCGGAAGTGCCGAGCCATTCGCATTGAGCGGCTGCGCGGCAGCCGGTCGCGGGCTTTCCCGGCCCGCGCAACGTGAAACCGTAAACGCATGACGGCCGGTCGTCACCGAGGCCGAAGCAGGACGCGAACCATGACATCGAGCAGCACGCCGCGCTATCGCGGCATCTTCCCCGTCGTTCCGACGACGTTTGCCGACACCGGTGAACTCGACCTCGCGAGCCAGAAGCGCGCGGTCGATTTCATGATCGACGCGGGCTCGGACGGGCTGTGCATCCTCGCAAACTTCTCCGAGCAGTTCGCGATTACCGACGACGAGCGCGACGTGCTCACGCGCACGATCCTCGAGCACGTCGCGGGCCGCGTGCCGGTGATCGTCACGACGTCGCATTACAGCACGCAGGTGTGCGCGGCGCGCAGCCTGCGCGCGCAGCAGCTCGGCGCAGCGATGGTGATGGCGATGCCGCCGTACCACGGCGCGACGTTCCGCGTGCCCGAAGCGCAGATCTTCGAGTTCTATGCGCGCGTGTCCGACGCGATCGCGATTCCGATCATGGTCCAGGACGCGCCCGCGAGCGGCACCGCGCTGTCGGCCCCGTTCCTCGCGCGGATGGCACGCGAGATCGAGCAGGTCGCGTACTTCAAGATCGAGACGCCGGGCGCCGCGAACAAGCTGCGCGAGCTGATCCGGCTCGGCGGCGATGCAATCGAAGGGCCGTGGGACGGCGAGGAGGCGATCACGCTGCTCGCCGACCTGCATGCAGGCGCGACCGGCGCGATGACGGGCGGCGGGTTTCCGGACGGCATCCGGCCGATCCTCGAAGCGTGGCGCGACGGCAGGCATGACGACGCCTACACGCGCTACCAGACCTGGCTGCCGCTGATCAACCACGAGAACCGCCAGTCCGGGATCCTCACCGCGAAGGCGCTGATGTGCGCAGGCGGCGTGATCGCGTGCGAGCGGCCGCGGCACCCGATGCCGGAACTGCATCCGGACACGCGCGCGGAACTGCTCGCGATCGCGCGCCGGCTCGACCCGCTCGTGCTGCGCTGGGCGCACTGAACGGTCACCGAACGATTCGCGAAGGAGGCATGCACGATGAGTGATCAGGTTTCGCTGGGGGTCGTCGGCATCGGCAAGATTGCGCGCGACCAGCATCTGCCGGCGATCGACGCCGAACCGGGTTTCAGGCTGACCGCGTGCGCGAGCCGTCACGCGGAAGTCGCCGGCGTGCGCAACTATCGCGACCTGCGCGCGCTGCTGGCCGCCGAGCGCGAGCTCGATGCCGTGTCGCTGTGCGCGCCGCCGCAGGTGCGCTATGCGCAGGCGCGCGCCGCGCTCGAAGCCGGCAAGCACGTGATGCTCGAAAAGCCGCCGGGCGCGACGCTCGGCGAAGTGGCCGTGCTGGAGGCGCTCGCGCGCGAACGCGGCCTCACGCTGTTCGCGACCTGGCATTCGCGCTGCGCGAGTGCGGTGGAGCCGGCCCGCGCCTGGCTCGCGACGCGCGCGATCCGCGCGGTGCAGGTGCGCTGGAAGGAGGATGTGCGGCGCTGGCATCCGGGGCAGCAATGGATCTGGGAGCCGGGCGGCCTCGGCGTGTTCGACCCGGGCATCAACGCACTGTCGATCGTCACGCGCATCCTGCCGCGCGAGCTCGTGCTGCGCGAGGCGACGCTCATCGTGCCGAGCGACGTGCAGACGCCGATCGCCGCTGAGCTCGATTGCGCGGATACCGACGGCGTGCCGGTGCGCGCGGAATTCGACTGGCGGCACGGCCCGGTCGAGCAATGGGAGATCGCGGTCGACACGGCCGACGGCGTGCTCGCGATCAGCCGCGGCGGCGCGCAGTTGTCGATCGCGGGCGAGCCGGTCGAGCTCGGGCCCGAACGCGAGTATCCGGCGCTGTATGCGCACTTCCATGCGCTGATCGCGCGTGGCGAAAGCGACGTCGACGTGCGGCCGCTGCGGCTCGTCGCCGATGCGTTCCTGTTCGGCCGGCGCGTGCAGGCCGACGCGTTCGGCCGCTGATCACGCGGGCGCGCCCCGGCGCGATCGCACACGACGAATCATTACGGCACAAGCCGATATCAAGGAGACACCGCATGAACCGCACGACTCACACGATTCGCCGCCATACCCTGCGCGCGCTGCTGGCCGCACTGTGCATCGCGCCGCTCGGCATGCAGGGTGCCGCGCGCGCCGACGCGCCGCTGAAGATCGGCTTCCTGGTGAAGATGCCCGAGCAGGCGTGGTTCATCAACGAGCAGAACGCGGCGTCCGCGCTCGGCCAGAAGGAGAATTTCTCGGTCGTGAAGATCGGCACGCCCGACGGCGAGAAGGTGCTGGCCGCGATCGACAACCTCGGTTCGCAGGGCGCGCAGGGTTTCGTGATCTGCGCGCCGGACGTGCGCCTCGGCCCGGCGATCGCCGCGCGTGCGAAGCGCTACAACATGAAGTTCGTGACCGTCGACGACCAGCTCGTCGATTCGACCGGCAAGCCGCTGCCGAACGTGCCGCACCTCGGGATGTCGGCGACCAAGATCGGCAACCAGGTCGGCCAGGCCATTGCCGACGAGATGAAGCGGCGCGGCTGGAAGCCCGAGGAAGTCGGCGCGCTGCGGATCACGAACTACGAGCTGCCGACCGCGAAACTGCGCACCGACGGCGCGACGCAGGCGCTGCTCGCGAGCGGTTTCCGCAAGGAGAACATCTTCGACGCGCCGCAGAAGACGACCGACGACGAAGGCGGCTTCAGCGCGGCCGCGCCGGTGCTCGCGCGCCATCCGAACGTGAAGAAGTGGGTGGTCTACGCGCTGAACGAGGAAACCGTGCTCGGCGCGGTGCGCGCGACCGAGCAGCTGCACATCCCGGCGGCCGACGTGATCGGCGTGGGCATCAACGGCGCGGGCGAGGCGTTTGCCGAATTCCAGAAGAAGGAGCCGACCGGCTTCTACGGGACGATCGCGGTCAGCTCGACGAACCACGGCAAGGACAGCACGCAGAATCTCGTCGAATGGATTCGCGGCGGCAAGACGCCGCCGGCCGACACGCAGACGAGCGGCAAGCTGATGACGCGTGCGAACTGGCAGGCCGTGCGCGCCGAGCTCGGCATCTGAGCGCACGAGGCGAGAACGCGATGACGACGCAGACGATGACGGCCGTATCCGGCAATGATCGCGACACCGGCGGCGATGCCGGCGCGTCGCCGCCGGGCGGCCCGCTGCTCGCGCTCGACGGCATCACGGTGACGTTCCCGGGCGTGCGCGCGCTCGACGCCGTGTCGCTGTCGGTGCGCGCGGGCGAAGTGCACGGGCTGATGGGCGAGAACGGCGCGGGGAAGTCGACGCTGCTGAAGGTGCTGTCCGGCGTGAACCAGCCGCAGGCCGGCACGCTGACGCTGAATGGCACGGTGCAGCGCTTCGCGTCGACGCGCGCGGCGCTGGAGGCCGGCATCGCGATCATCTACCAGGAGCTGCATCTGGTGCCCGAGCTGACGGTCGCCGAAAACCTGATGCTCGGGCAACTGCCGAGCCGGCTCGGCGTGGTCGACGAACGCACGCTCGCCGCGCGCGCGCTCGATGCGCTGGAGCGGCTCGGCGAGCACATCGATCCGGGCATTCCGGTGAAGTACCTGTCGATCGGCCAGCGCCAGATGATCGAGATCGGCAAGGCGCTGATGCGCGACGCGCGCGTGATCGCGTTCGACGAGCCGACGAGTTCGCTGTCCGCGCGCGAAACCACGCAACTGTTCCGGATCATCCGCGCGCTGCGTGCGGAAGGCCGCGCGATCATCTACGTCACGCACCGGATGGAGGAAGTGTACGAACTGTGCGACCGCGTGACGGTGTTCCGCGACGGCCGCCGCATCGACACGTTCGATTCCGTGACCGATCTCGACCGCGACCGGCTGATCGGCTGCATGGTCGGCCGCTCGATCGAGGACGTGTACGGCTACCGGCCGCGCACGGCTGGCGACGTGCTGATCGAGGCGAAAGGGCTGGCGGGGCCCGGGTTGTCCGAGCCCGTGTCGTTCACCGCGCGGCGCGGCGAGATCGTCGGCTTCTTCGGGCTCGTCGGCGCGGGCCGCTCGGAGCTGATGAAGCTGCTGTACGGTGCCGCGCGCCCGAGCGCGGGGCACGTCGAGCTGAACGGGAAGCGGGTGGCGTTCGGGAGCCCGCGCGACGCGGTGCGCGCCGGTCTCGCGCTGTGCCCGGAAGACCGCAAGCAGGAGGGCATCGTCGCGATCGCGTCGGTGGCCGACAACCTGAACATCAGCGCGCGCCGGCATTTCAGCCCGGCGCGGGTGCTGCTCGACGGGCGGCGCGAACGCGAACTCGCACAGCGCTACATCGAGCGGCTCGCGATCAAGACCCGCGACGGCGACACGCCGATCGGCGCGCTGTCCGGCGGCAATCAGCAGAAGGTCGTGCTCGCGCGCTGGCTGGCCGAGCGCATCGACGTGTTCCTGATGGACGAGCCGACGCGCGGCATCGACGTCGGCGCGCGCGCGGAAATCTACAACCTGTTCTACGAACTCGCGGAAGCGGGCCGCACGGTGATCCTCGTGTCGAGCGACCTGGCCGAGGTGATCGGCGTGTCGGACCGGATCATCGTGATGAAGCAAGGACGGATCGCGGGCGAGGTCGCGAAGGCGCAGGCGACGCCCGACGCGCTGATCAAGCTCGCGCTGCCGCGCTAGCGCCCCGCAACGATCAACCGGATGCAAACGACATGAGCCAGGCAATGCAACCCCAACGCACTTCCCCGTCCCCCGATGCCGCCGTCGTACCTGCGCGAGCGCGCGGCGGCGTGTGGCAGCTGATCAACCGCTCCGGCATCGTGATGGTGTTTCTCGTGCTGTTCGCGACGCTGTCGCTGACCGTGCCGGACTTCCTTACGCCGCGCAACATCCAGGGCCTGCTGCTGTCGGTCACGCTGATCGGCTCGATCGCGGTGACGATGATGTTCGTGCTCGCGCTCGGCGAGGTCGACCTGTCGGTCGCGTCGATCGTCGCGTTCTCGGGCGTCGTCGCGTCGACGCTGATCACCGCGACGCACAGCGTCGTGCTCGGCATCGCGGGCGGCGTGCTCGCGGGCGGCGCGGTCGGGCTCGTCAACGGCGTGCTGATCGCGCGCTGGCGGATCAACTCGCTGATCGTCACGCTCGCGATGATGGAAGTCGTGCGCGGGCTCGCGTTCATCACGTCGAACGGCGACGCGGTGATGATCTCCGAGGAACGCTTCTTCGATCTCGGCGGCGGCTCGTTCCTCGGCATCTCGTATCCGATCTGGAGCAACATCGTCGGCTTCGTCGTGTTCGGCTTCTTGCTGCGCAAGACGGTGTTCGGCAAGAACGTGCTCGCGGTGGGCGGCAACGGCGAGGCCGCGCTGCTCGCGGGGCTGCCGGTGATGCGCATCAAGATCACCGTGTTCGTGCTGCAGGGGCTCGTGACGGGTTTTGCCGGCGTAATGCTCGCGTCGCGGATGAGCCTGGGTGACCCGAAGACGTCGGTCGGGCTCGAGCTCGGCGTGATTTCCGCGTGCGTGCTGGGCGGCGTGTCGCTGACGGGCGGCGTCGCGACGATCTCCGGCGTGCTGGTCGGCGTGCTGATCATGGGCTCCGTCCAGGACGCGATGAGCCTGCTGAACGTGCCGACGTTTTACCAATATCTGATACGCGGCGGAATTCTGTTGCTCGCGGTGCTGTTCGACCAGTATCGTCGCAACCAGCGGCGCGCGATGAAGATCTGATCCCTGGCGAACGCGCGGCCGCCTGCATAAGCGACAGATATCGGGAGACGGCATGCAACAGATTCATCCGGCCGGGCAGGCGACGCTGCTGGCGGACACCCGCAACACGCTCGGCGAAGGTGCGACGTGGTGCGACAGGACGCACGCGCTGTATTGGGTGGACATCGAAGGCGCGCAACTGTGGCGCTGCCGCGCGGACGGTTCGGACCTTACCCCGTGGGCGATGCCCGAACGACTCGCGTGCTTCGCGCTGACCGACGACCCGGACGTCCTGCTCGTCGGGCTCGCGACGCATCTCGCGTTCTTCAATCTGCGCAGCGGCGCGTTCACGCGGATCGTCGACGTCGAGCCCGATCTGCCGACGCGGCTGAACGACGGGCGCTGCGATCCGTTCGGCGCGTTCGTGTTCGGGATGAAGGACGAAGGCGCCGAGCCGCCGAAAGCGGTCGGCGGGTTCTACCGGCTCAATGCCGATCTCACGCTGGAGCGGCTCGCGTTGCCTGCGGCCGCGATTGCGAACAGCATCGGGTTCTCGCCGGATGGCACGAAGATGTATTTCTGCGATTCGCTGGTGCGCGAGATTTTTGTGTGCGATTACCGTGCGGGCGGCGATGTCGCGAACGTGCGGTCGTTTGCGCGGCTGACCGATGCGAACGGCGATCCGGACGGCTCGATCGTCGATCGCGACGGCGGCCTGTGGAATGCACAGTGGGGTGGCAGGCGGGTGGTGCGCTACGGGCCGGACGGTGTCGAGACGGATCGCGTGGCCGTACCGACTGCGCAGCCGAGTTGCACGGCGCTCGACGGTGAGGGCCGCCTGTACGTGACGAGCGCACGCGTCGGGTTGAGCGACGATGCGCTGGTCGACGACCCGCATGCGGGCGGCGTGTTCGTCGCGCAGACGCGGCATGCGGGGATGACGACGGCGCGGTTTGCGGGTGGGAATTGATCCGGCTTTTCGATCGAACTTGAATTCCAATCAAATACTGTATATATATACAGTATTGTCACTATCCGCTGATGGCTGCCAAGCGCTCAAGTAGTGCCACGGTTCTTTTTGCATTCTCGAGAGCGCCACTCAAGTCGTCATGTCCCTGAGTTTCGGTCAATGCGGCCGAAGCCAACTCCCCCAGGCAATAGTTGATGAGTTTGGTGGGGGCGCCAAGTTTCTCCGCTTCATAACGCGATAGACACGACTTGTCGATTCCGTGGGCGGCCGCAAACTCGGCCTGCGTCCTTTCGCCGCGCGCCCAACGGATAAGCTCACCCTGGCTTTGCGGAAGTTGCATGTGGGTTGATGCTGTAATTACATTGAGTTGCTATAGTAGCATCAACAGGAAGGCGTGAGGTCCTATACTTCGCATCTAGATATTTAGAGGTTCCCGATGGCTCGCTCCGACCAGGTTAAGGCTTTACTCCGCGCATATGCTGGTGACAATCATGAACATTTCTTCGCGGTTGCCATGCAAATGGCCGCCGATGAGGCTCATCGGGGACACACCAAGCTGGCTGCGGAACTGCGTGACCTTGTAGACACAGCAAAGGCTGGTAAGACCGGCGAGCAGACGACGTCGCGAGTCAAGACTTCGGCGCGCCCGACTCCTCTCGCCCAACCGAAGAGCGAACTGTCAGAACTGCTGACGGCGCAGTACCCGCAGGAGCATCTTCAGCAGATGGTTCTTTCCGAGACAGTCCGGAGGAAACTCGACAGAGTCCTGCGCGAGCAGCGTCATCACGGACAATTGCGTCTCCATGGATTGAGCCCGCGTAGGAAGCTTCTTCTTGTCGGGCCGCCCGGTACGGGCAAGACCATGACTGCGGCTGCGCTTGCGGGGGAACTTCGCTTGCCGCTGTTCACTGCGCGGTTCGACAGCCTCATAACGAAATTCATGGGTGAGAGTGCATCCAAGCTGCGTCTCGTGTTTGAGGCACTGAAGTCGACGCGCGGAGTGTACTTCTTTGACGAGTTCGATTCGTTGGGCTTACAGCGTGGCAGTCAACACGACGTTGCTGAAATGCGTCGTACGCTAAACATGTTCCTGCAGCTCATTGAACAAGACACGTCCGACAGTTTGTTGATTGCGGCAACCAATCACGGGAAGGATCTTGATGCGGCGCTGTTTCGCCGTTTCGATGACGTCATCCAGTACGATGCCCCAGACGAGCAACAGATTGAAGCGCTGCTCAAGAATAGCCTCGGCACGTTCGTGACGTCTAAAATTGATTTCCCTCGCCTAGCTCAAATTGGTCACGGTGAATCTCATGCTGACATCGTCAAGGCGTGCGTCGATGCACTCAAAGATGCCGTGATGGAAGGTCAGAGGATTGTCAGCCACGAAAGCGTCGCTCGCCATCTGGAAGAACGTACTCAGGGTCGCAATTTTCGAGCGTAAGATTCGGTAAAGTTTACTGTAGACTCTTTAGCTAATAGAACTAAACCGAGAGCTTAGAGAGAATGGCAGATGAACTGAAAAGTCACTTGTCCGTCGACGGATATGTGACCGGGGTTAAATTTCGCTCTCCTTTGAACGTCATTCGAGAGCCTGCTCCGCAGCGGGCAGATCGAGGGGCGCATGGAGCTCGCCTGCTGAAGCAAATAGAGGAGCTCGGTGGCGAAATAGAAGAATTGGAAGATTTGCGGGAGCAACTTGGCCTCCCACTGCGCCGAGGGATTCGCATCGCCATTGAAGTCAAGCCACGCAACGCTTTTGACTACGGCACGGTTGAATGGGCAAAGGATGGTATCCAGCTTTCAGCCGTGATCTCTCATGACGACCATGACGTTGTCGTGTTGCACGTGCCGGATGGGAAGCTTTCAGCATTTGTTAAGCGTATTACTGAATATATTCACGAGAACAATAAGAAAAGCGGCAAGCCAAAGAATGCATCTCTAGTCAATGCGATTGAAAACATCCGACGTGCTGCATTTTCTGAACTCTGGACTGACGTGTCGAGTCCGCCCGAAGATGACGAGAATCACTGGTTCCAAGTCTGGTTACGACACTCTGCTGGGAAAGCCGACGCTGTGGTCTCGGACTTCAGAGCAGAAGCGGCGAAGGTAGGAATTGACGTTTCGAAAGGATATGTTCAGTTTCTCGGACGCCTTGTCGTCGCCGCTTATGGAAATCGGCTTGCCTTCCAAAAGGCAGTTGAACTTCTCGATCTGATCGCAGAAATACGGTTCGTTGAGCCGAATGCTGAGTTCTTCATCGGGGAACTCACTCCTAGCGAACAAGCCGACTGGATTCTCGACCTGGTCGAACGCACGACGGTCGGCGACGATGACGCTCCCCATGTATGCATTCTGGATACGGGGGTGAACAATGGGCATCCGCTGCTTGAACATGCGCTCTACACGCAGGATATGCATACGTACCATCCAAATTGGCCGAAGCACGACGCTGACAGTCACGGTAGCGAGATGGCGGGTATTGCGCTCTACGGCAACTTGTCAGCAGTTCTCAATTCGACAGAGCACGTGACGCTACCGCATCGGCTTGAGTCGGTAAAGATTCTCCCACCTGACGGAGAGAACTCACCAAAGCTTTGGGGCGCTGTCACCCTTGACTCCGTTAGCCGCGTCGAAGTCGCAAATGCCAATCGCACTCGGGTGTTCGCGATGATGACAACCTCCGTGGGTCACGTTGAGGGCAATCCATCTGAATGGTCCGCGACCATCGACCAGTTAGCTTTCGGTCGTGCGGTATTAGACGTGCCGGCGCTGAAGGCGATATTTAAAGCCAAAGGAAAAGTTGAGGAAAGTCCACGCGTCCCGCGACTCTTTGTTCTCTCCGCAGGCAACGTAGATTGGCCGGAGTGGGCTGAGTATCCGAACGTGAATGCTAAAAGCCCGGTTCAGAATCCTGCGCAGGCTTGGAACGCCTTGACTGTTGGAGCATGTACCGATCTTGTTGAGATCGATACCAAGAAGCACAATGGGCACACGGTAATTGCCGAACGTGGCCTCCTTTCGCCGTCGTCCACTACGTCGATGATTTGGGCCGGTTCTGCTTGGCCATTCAAGCCTGACGTCGTTGCAGAGGGAGGTAATGGCTCGTTCGACAGTCTCGGCATGGTCGATATCGGACCGGAATCTTTGCGGGTCTTGACCACATCGAACACGCCTCTTGATGAGCCGTTCATCACGTCAGGTGACACAAGCGGTGCCACGGCAGAGGTTGCAAGAATTTGCGCTCATTTGCGTGCCCGCTATCCGGCCTACTGGCCCGAAACCATTCGTGCGCTTGTCGTCCACGGCGCCAGGTACACACCTGCCATGCGCGCAACTTTGCCGGTGAATCTAAAGAAGGAGGACAAGGAGCAACTGCTACGCACGTTCGGCTACGGAATGGTTAGCCTTGATCAATCCGAGTTCTCGACAATCCACCGCCCGACGCTTGTTATCCAGCGGGAATTTAACCCATACGTGCGAGGCGATAAGTCCATCACACTCGGTGACATGCAGTTGCACGAACTGCCGTGGCCGGCGAGTGAGCTTCGCGCGCTTGGCGAAACTCAAGTTGAATTGCGCATCACGCTATCGTACTTTGTCGAACCGAACCCGAGTTCGCGCGGCTGGCAAAGCAAGTTTCGGTACCAGTCGCACGCGTTACGATTTGCAGTAAAGGCTGCTACAGAAGACGCTAGCGAATTCCGCAAGCGGATCAACAAGGTTGAGCGGATGGAGGGCGAGGCAGGATTCACTGACCCGGATTCCAGTCAGTGGTTGTATGGTCATCAACTTCGCTCGCGGGGCTCATTGCATTCGGATGTCTGGACTGGAACTGCGGCGCAGCTTGCTTCGAAATCGCATGTGGCGGTCTTTGCGGTTGGGGGATGGTGGAAAGATTGGGAGCAACTGAAGCAATGGAAACAGAAGGCCAGATACGGCCTCGTCATATCACTTCGGGTTGCAGACACTATCGATACCGATATTTACACACCGATTGCCGCACTTATCGAGCAAGGGATCGAGATTGATATTAATCTGGACGACCTTCTTTGAACACGTCTCGAGCGTGCGTGGGGCTACCGCGCATAACGCATGCTCACAGGAAACTGAGCGGTTGACGTACTGGTAAGATGGCCCGCAATTCCATCCCGCCCGCACCATGAGTTCCGCACCGACCAAAACCGCGAATCCGAAGAACGCCGCGAAGAACGCCGCCCGCGCGACGGGCGACAAGCCGAAGGCGCGCGTGCAGCAGCGCCTGACCTACGTGATCGGCGGTCTCGACCGGCTGCTGCGTCGCCACATGACCGACGCGCTCGCCCCGCTTGGCATCACGCTCGCGCAATACACGGCGCTGTCGGTGCTCGAGGCGCGCGGCGCATCGTCGAACGCGCAACTGGCCGAGCGCTCGTGGATCACGCCGCAATCGGCGAACGAAGTGATGAGCGTGATGGCCGCCCGCGGCTTCGTCACGCGCGAAGCCGACCCGTCGCACGGCCGCATCATCCTGCTGACGCTGACCGACGAAGGCGCGGCGATGCTGCGTGAATGCGAAGCAGTCCTGCGCCCGCTCGAGACGCGCATGCTCGGCGACGTCTCCGCGGACACGGCCGCGGACGTGCAGCGCGCGCTCGAACTGTTCTCGCGCAACCTGCGCGGCTGACCCCCTTCCGAACCTTCATCGCGCCGGCCCGTGCGGGCCGCGTTCGCGTTGCCGGTCGCCTGACCGTTCCCCGATTCCGTCGCCTCCTGCCGCTTTCCGCTCCGGGTTTACACCGGCGCTCGTGCCGCTTGCA
This sequence comes from Burkholderia sp. HI2500, assembly GCF_002223055.1. Taxonomy (NCBI): domain Bacteria; kingdom Pseudomonadati; phylum Pseudomonadota; class Betaproteobacteria; order Burkholderiales; family Burkholderiaceae; genus Burkholderia; species Burkholderia sp. HI2500. Next base: position 2,863,331 of record NZ_NKFL01000006.1, read on the forward strand.
ATATCAGGTAGCCTGATATTAAATGAAGCCGTCCGCAGCAGGGATGCTGCGCACCGAATCGCACTGGAAACGAACGACAGGAACCGACATGAGCAAGTACGACAACCGCTGGCAGACCGTTGAAGTGAACGTGGAGGCTGGCATCGCGTGGGTGACGTTGAATCGCCCCGAGAAGCGCAACGCAATGAGCCCGACGCTGAACCGGGAGATGCTGGAAGTCCTCGACGCAGTCGAGTTCGACGACGAGGCGAAGGTGCTGGTGCTGACCGGCGCGGGCGCCGCGTGGACGGCCGGCATGGATCTGAAGGAGTACTTCCGCGAGATCGACGGCGGCTCCGACGCACTGCAGGAAAAAGTGCGCCGCGACGCATCGGAATGGCAATGGCGTCGCCTGCGGATGTACAACAAGCCGACGATCGCAATGGTGAACGGCTGGTGCTTCGGCGGCGGGTTCTCGCCGCTCGTCGCGTGCGACCTCGCGATCGCGGCCGACGAAGCCGTGTTCGGGCTGTCGGAGATCAACTGGGGCATCCCGCCCGGCAACCTCGTCAGCAAGGCGATGGCCGACACGGTCGGGCACCGCCGCGCGCTGCACTACATCATGACCGGCGACACGTTCACCGGCGTGGAAGCTGCCGACATGGGCCTCGTGAACAACAGCGTGCCGCTGGCCGAACTGCGTGGCGCGACGATCGCGCTTGCGGCGCGGCTGATGGACAAGAACCCGGTCGTGCTGCGTGCGGCAAAACACGGCTTCAAGCGCTCACGCGAACTCACGTGGGAGCAGTGCGAGGATTACCTGTACGCGAAGCTCGACCAGGCGCAGCTGCGTGACCCGGAGCGCGGCCGCGAGCAGGGTCTGAAGCAGTTCCTCGACGACAAGACGATCAAGCCGGGCCTGCAGGCTTACAAGCGCTGACACAAGCGTCGACGCAGCCGCCGGCGTCCCCGCCGGCGTAATCGCAAGAGACAGGCAAGGCAGGAGACGACATGACCGACAGACGGATGCTGATCGGCGGCGAGTGGTGCAACGCTCGCGACGGCCGCACTTTCGACCGATTCAACCCCGCGACGGGCGCGCTGGCGTTACGCGCGCCGGCGGCCGGCGTGGCCGACGCCGACGCGGCGATCGACGCCGCACACCGCGCGTTTCCCGCCTGGTCGGCGCTTGCGCCGACCGAGCGCCGCCGGCTGCTGCTGAAGGCGGCCGACCTGATGGACGCGCGCATCGACGCGTTCATCGCGACCGGCGTAGCCGAAACCGGCGCGACGCCGGGCTGGATCGGCTTCAACGTGACGCTTGCGGCGAACATGCTGCGCGAGGCCGCGTCGATGACGACGCAGATCGCCGGCGACGTGATTCCGTCCGACGTGCCCGGCAATCTCGCGCTCGCGATGCGCGTGCCGTGCGGCGTCGTGCTCGGCATCGCGCCGTGGAACGCGCCGGTGATCCTCGGCACGCGCGCGCTCGCGATGCCGCTCGCGTGCGGCAACACGGTCGTGCTGAAGGCATCCGAAGCGTGCCCCGGCGTGCATGCGCTGATCGGCGCGGTGCTGGACGAAGCGGGGCTCGGCGCGGGCGTGGTCAACGTGATCACGCACGCGGCGGCCGACGCACCCGAACTCGTCGAGCGGCTGATCGCGCATCCGCACGTCAAGCGCATCAACTTCACCGGCTCGACGCATGTCGGGCGCATCATCGCGCGCCATGCGGCGGCGCACCTGAAACCGGTGCTGCTCGAACTCGGCGGCAAGGCGCCCGTGCTCGTGCTGGATGATGCCGATCTCGACGCGGCCGTCGACGCGATCGCGTTCGGCGCATTCTTCAACCAGGGGCAGATCTGCATGTCGACCGAGCGCGTGATCGCGGCGCGGCCGATTGCAGACGCGCTCGTCGAACGCCTCGCCGCGAAGGCGCGCACGCTGGTCGCGGGCGATCCGCTGGCCGGCCATCCGCTCGGCACGATGGTCGACGCGGCGGCCGCCGCGCGTGCGGCGGCGCTCGTCGAGGATGCGCGGGCGCATGGCGCGAATTTGCCGCTCGGCTGTCGCGTCGAAGGTGCGACGATGCAGCCGGCGATCGTCGACGGCGTGACGCGCGACATGCGGCTGTATCGCGAGGAATCGTTCGCGCCGGTCGTCGCGATCCTGCGCGCGGACAGTGACGACGAAGCGGTCGCGCTCGCGAACGACAGCGAGTTCGGGCTGTCGGCGAGCGTGTTCAGCCGCGATGTCGCGCGCGCGATGGCGGTCGCGCGCCGGATCGAATCGGGGATCTGCCACATCAACGGCCCGACCGTGCACGACGAGGCGCAGATGCCGTTCGGCGGCACGAAGGCAAGCGGCTACGGCCGCTTCGGCAGCCGTGCATCGATCGCCGAATTCACCGAGCTGCGCTGGATCACCGTGCAGACCACGCCGCGTCACTACCCGATATGAGCGAGGCGACGATGAATGTAGCGAAGCCTCCGGGTGAGGCCGCACAAGATACCGGCGGCGTGCGTTATCGCGCGGCGGCCGTCGCCGTGGGCGCGGCCGAGATTCGTCGCGCGGAAAACGGCGCGTGGTACCTGCGTTCGCGCGAACCGCTCGGCGACTACCCGACGCGCCTGACCGACTGCCTCGTGAACGGCGCGCAAGCACACCCCGATCGCGTGCTGGCCGCGAAGCGCGGCGACGACGGCCGCTGGATCGAGATCACCTACGCGCAGATGCTCGACCGCGCTCGCGCGCTCGGACAGGGCCTCGTCGATCTCGGGCTGTCGGCCGAGCGACCGCTCGCGGTGCTGTCCGGCAACGATCTCGAGCATCTGCAGTTGATGTTCGCGGCGATGCTGGCCGGCGTGCCGTATTCGCCGATCTCGCCCGCGTATTCGCTGGTGTCGACCGACTACGGCAAGCTGCGTCATACGCTCGGTGTGCTGAAGCCGGGTGCGGTGTTCGTCGCCGAGCGCGCGCCGTTCGCGCGTGCGCTCGACGCCGTGTTGCCGGCTGATGCGGCGCTGATCGTCGCACACGACGACGATGCCAGTGTCGACGCCGACGGAAAAGGCCGCGCGGTGCCACTCTCGCGCCTGCTCGCCACCCCCCCGCGCACGATCGACGCGATCCACGCGGCGATCGGCCCCGATCACCTCGCGAAGATCCTGTTCACGTCCGGATCGACGAAGCAGCCGAAGGCCGTGCCGACCACGCACCGGATGCTGTGCAGCAACCAGCAGATGCTGCGCCAGACGATGCCCGAACTGACACGCGAACCGCCGGTGCTGGTCGACTGGTTGCCGTGGAATCACACGTTCGGCGGCAGTCACAACCTCGGCATCGCGCTGTACAACGGCGGCACGCTGTATATCGACGACGGCCGCCCGATGCCGGGCCGCTTCGACGAAACCGTGCGCAACCTGCGCGAGATCGCGCCGACGATCTACTTCAACGTGCCGAAAGGCTGGGAAGAACTGACGGCCGCGCTCGAACGCGATGCCGGGTTGCGCGACACGTTCTTCTCGCGCGTGAAGCTGTATTTCTTCGGCGGCGCGGGCCTGTCGCAGGCCGCGTGGGACCGGCTCGACCGCGTGACCGAAGCGCATTGCGGCGAGCGGATCCGGATCATGGCCGGCCTCGGGATGACGGAGGCGTCGCCGTCGTGCCTGTTCACGACGGGGCCGCTGATGCGCGCCGGCTATATCGGGCTGCCCGCGCCCGGCTGCGACGCGAAGCTCGTGCCGTGCGGCGGCAAGCTCGAACTGCGTTTCAAGGGGCCGAACGTGATGCGCGGCTACTGGCACGCGGACGTCGATCCGCGCGACGTGTTCGACGACGAAGGCTATTACCGCAGCGGTGATGCGGGCGTGTTCGCCGATCCGGCGCGGCCGGAGCTCGGGCTGCTGTTCGACGGGCGGCTGACCGAGGATTTCAAGCTGAGCAGCGGCACCTTCGTCAGCGTCGGGCCATTGCGCGCGAACGCGGTGTCGAGCGGCGCGCCGTACGTGCAGGACGTGGTCGTCACCGGGATCAATCGCGACGACATCGGGCTGCTGGTGTTTCCGCGTGTCGACGCGTGCCGTGCGTTGGCGGGGCTCGCCGCCGATGCTTCGGTGACCGACGTGCTGCGCGCGCCGGCCGTGCGCGCGGTGTTCGAGCAATGGCTCGTCGAGCTGAACCGGCAGGCGAGCGGCGGTTCGACGTTCGTCGCGCGCATCCGGCTGATCGACACGCCGCCGTCGCTCGACCTCGGCGAAGTGACCGACAAGGGTTCGCTGAACCAGGCGGCCGTTCAGAAGCATCGCGCGGCGACGATCGACGCGCTGTACGACCCGGCGCGACGCGATCCTGACGTGATTTACGCGTAAGCAGCACGCGCGAGCAGTAAGCAGCAGTAAGCATCAACAAGCACGCACAACGACCGGCCGGCCACGACACCGGCAGGCATGCTTGCGGCCAGTGAATCAGGCTGCCTGATAAAGGCGGCCGTTCAGACGACACCTCGCGCGCCGCTTCGCCACTGGCCGGCGACGGCGCGCGGTGGCCGTTGCATGGTCGACCGATTACAAGACATGGGACTGGAGACACGATGAACACCTACGTAGCGGAAAAATCCACGGTCGCGACCACGCTCGCGCTGTGTTTCGCGATCGCACTTCTCGAAGGACTCGACCTGCAGTCGGTCGGCGTCGCCGCGCCGCGCATGGCGCGCGAATTCGGGCTGAGCGTGTCGCAGATGGGTATCGCGTTCAGCGCGGGCACCTTCGGGCTGTTGCCGGGCGCGATGCTCGGCGGGCGGCTCGCCGACCGGATCGGCCGCAAGCGCGTGCTGATCGCATCGGTCGTGCTGTTCGGGCTGCTGTCGATCGCCACCGCGCAGGTATCGACGTTCGCGATGCTCGTCGTCGTGCGCGTGCTGACCGGCATCGGCCTCGGCGGCGCGATGCCGAACCTGATCGCGCTGTCGTCCGAAGCGGTCGAGCCGCGCTCGCGCAGCAGCGCGGTGGCCACGATGTACTGCGGGATCCCGTTCGGCGGCGTGATCGCGTCGGTGATCGGCGTGCTGCTCGCGGGCGACACCGAATGGCGGCACATCTTCTACGTCGGCGGCGTGGGGCCGCTGCTGCTCGTGCCGCTGCTCGTGTGGTTCCTGCCGGAATCGCGTGCGTATCTCGACGTCGCCGGCACGCCGGCCGCGCGCACCAGCGTCGCACGCACGCTGTTCGGCGACGGCCGCACCACATCGACGGTCGCGCTGTGGGTCAGCTACTTCTGCACGCTGATCGTCCTGTACTTCCTGCTGAACTGGCTGCCGTCGCTGATGGCCTCGCGCGGGCTCGATCGCGCACACGTCGGCCTCGTGCAGATCGCGTTCAACGTCGGCGCGGGGCTCGGCGCGCTCGGCATCGGTGCGGCACTCGACCGGATGCGCGCGTCGCGCGTGGTCGGCGGCATGTACGTGGGGATCGTGCTGTCGCTCGCCGCGCTCGCGGCGGCGCCCGGTTTCGCGTCGCTCGCGGCCGCCGCGTTCGCGGCCGGGATGTTCGTCGTCGGCGGGCAGTCGGTGCTGTATGCGCTCGCGGCGATCTACTACCCGACCGCGATGCGCGGCACGGGTGTCGGCGCGGCGGTGGCAGTCGGCCGGCTCGGTTCCGTCGTCGGGCCGCTCGCGGCCGCGACGCTGCTGGCCGCCGGCCGCAGCGCGCCGGTCGTGATCGGCGCGAGCATTCCCGTCACGCTCGTCGCGGCCTTCGCTGCATTCGTGCTGATTCGCCGCCCGCAAGCCGGCGACTGATGGTTCGTTTTTTCAATGCGCGCCGTCAGAGCGCGCTTACTCAAGGTCTGGAGACGCAACGATGAAGACGAAGACAAGGAACGGCCTGCTGGCCGCCGGAGCGTGCTGCGCATTTGCCGCGCCGGTCGCGCATGCGCAGTCGAGCGTGACGCTGTACGGGATCATCGATACGGGCGTCGAATACGTGTCGCACGCGAACGCGGCAGGCGACCACGTCGTGCGGATGCCGGGCGTGACGGGCGAGCTGCCGTCGCGCTGGGGGCTGCGCGGCACCGAGGATCTCGGCGGCGGCTATCAGGCGGTGTTCACGCTCGAAAGCGGCTTCAACGTGCGCGGCGGCGATCTCGGCCAGGGCGGCCGGTTGTTCGGGCGCCAGGCATTCGTCGGGTTGAAGAGCGGCTTCGGCACGCTCGCGTTCGGGCGCCAGTACACGATGACCTACCTCGCGCTGCAGGGCGCGGACATCATCGGCCCTGACATCTACGGGCTCGGCTCGTTCGACGCGTACGTGCCGAATGGCCGCGCCGACAACGCGGTGACCTACGTCGGCGCGTATCGCGGCGTGACGTTCGGCGCCGCGTATTCGTTCGGCCGCGACGGCGCGGGCACCGGCAACTCGCCGGGGCAGGGCACGTGCGCGGGGCAGGTGCCGGGCGACGCGGTGCAGTGTCGCAACTGGTCGGTGATGCTCAAGTACGACAGCGCGTACTTCGGTGCGGCGGCGTCGTACGAGGAACAGCGCGGCGGCACCGGCGCGGCCGCGAACTTCTTCGACGGCGTCGCGCCCGTTCCCTTCACCAGCAGCGGCGGCAAGGACGCGCGCACGCACGTGAGCGCGTATGCGCAGGCGGCCGGCGCGAAGATCGGCGCGGGCTGGATCGGGCGGCGCGTGTCGACCGGTTCGCCGGCCGCGGCGGGTGCGCATTCGGATTTGTTCTTCGTCGGCGCATCGTATGCGGTGAAGCCGGATTTCGTCGTCGACGGCGAAGGCTACCGGATCGTCAACAGCGCGCACGACACGCGCGCGACGATGGCCACGCTGCGCGCGACCTATCTGTTGACGAAGCGCACGGCCGTCTATGCGCAATCGTCGTATCTGTGGAACAGCGCGCATGCGCGCTACTCGGTCAGCGGCGGCGGGCCCGGCACGACGCCCGGCGCGGGGATGGGGCAGCTCGGCGCGATGGTCGGCGTGCGGCACATGTTCTGATTCACCGGCGTGACGAACCGAACGGGAGTTATCTTGAACAGGAAATCTGCATTCCTCTGTATTGCGCCGCTGTCCGCCGCCGCGATGCTCGCCGGTTGCGGCGGCGACGATTCGGTGAATTCCGCACCGACGCACCTGAGCGCCGCGACACCGGCCGCGATGGCGCAGACCTGCGACGCGCTCGCCGCGAAGCTCGCGTATGCGAACACGTCGTTCACGTCGGTGACGACCGCGGCCGCCGGCGCGCTCACGGTGGCGGGCAAACCGATCGCCGAGCACTGCGTGATCGCAGGGAAGATGAACGAGCGCGTGAGCACGGTCGACGGCAAGACCTATGCGATCGGCTTCGAAATGCGCTTGCCGAAGGCGTGGAACGGCCGCTTCTTCTACCAGGCGAACGGCGGCCTCGACGGCAACGTCGTGACCGCGACCGGCGAGATCGGCGGCGGCGGGCCGCTGACCGACGCGCTGAACCAGGGCTTCGCGGTGATCAGCTCGGATTCCGGGCACAGCGCCGCGCAGAACCCGCTGTTCGGCCTCGATCCGCAGGCACGCCTCGACTACGGCTACGGCGCGGTCGACGCGCTCACGCCGATGGCGAAGCAGGTGATCCGGCTCGCGTACGGCAAGGCGCCTGATCGCAGCTATTTCGGCGGCTGCTCGAACGGCGGCCGTCACGCGATGGTCACGGCGGTGCGCAACCCGGCCGACTACGACGGCATCATCGCGGGCGATCCGGGCTTTCATCTGCCGAAAGCGGCGATCGGCGAGATGTACGGCGCGCAGCAGTTCGCGAAGATCGCATCGGCGACCGGCTCGAACGGGCTGCCGGATATCCGCAGCGGCTTCAATGACGCGGAGCGGCAGTTCGTCGGCGCGAAGATCCTCGAGAAATGCGATGCGCTCGACGGCGCGGCCGACGGGATGGTGCAGGACGTCGCCGCTTGCCAGGCGCACTTCAGCGTCGATGCGGACATCCCGACCTGCGCGAACGGCACGCGCACGGGCGCATGCCTGACGACCGCGCAGAAGACCGCGCTCGGGAACGTGTTCACGGGCGCTCGCAACAGCGCGGGCCAGGCGCTCTATGCGGGCTTTCCGTACGATCCGGGCATCGCGGGCGGCGGCTGGGCCGCGTGGAAGCAGTCGAATTCGATCACGCTCGACCCGGCCGCGATGGCGTTCACGTTCATGTCGCCGCCAAAAACCGCCGCGGCGCTCGCGAACCTGCCCGGTTTCGCGCTCGGCTTCGACATGGATAACGACGCGCCGGCGATCTTCGCGACCAGCGGCGTGTACACGCAATCCGCGTGGACGTTCATGACGCCGCCTGACGAAACCAACCTGTCCGCGCTGAAGGCGCGCGGGGCGAAGCTGCTCGTCTATCACGGCACCGGTGACCCGGTGTTCTCGTTCGACGACACGCGCGACTGGTACGCACGGGTCGCGCAGGCGAACGGCGGCGATGCGTCGGATTTCGCGCGCTTCTATCCGGTGCCGGGGATGAACCACTGCTCGGGCGGGCCGGCGGCCGACCAGTTCGACCTGCTGACGCCGCTCGTCGCGTGGGTCGAGCAGGGGCAGGCGCCCAATGCGGTGGTGGCCACCGCGCGCGATGCGACGAACGTGGCGCCGAATGCTGACGTGCCCGCGTCATGGGGCGCGGGACGTACGCGGCCGCTGTGTCCGTATCCGCAGGTGGCGCGCTACAACGGGTCGGGCGACGTGAATTCGGTGGCGAGCTTCAGTTGCCGCTGACGTAGCCGTCGATGGGAGGTGGCCGGCGCATGCATTCGTGCGCCGGTCGCCTCATGTGTGCAACCGCTCACTTACTCGCCCGGCTCGACCGGCACCTCGAGCCCGACCTTCACGCGGCTCATGCTCACCAGCGTCTTGAACCGCTTCACGTTGTTGTTCGCGAAGAACAGCTCGCGCGTGAGCGCGTTGTACTGATCCATGTTGCGTACGGCCAGGATCAGCACGAAATCCCATTCCCCCGTCACGTAGTAGCACTGCTGGATCTGCGGGCAGCGCTCGAAGGTGCGCTTCATCGCGTCGAGCTGGTCGATCTGCTCGCTTTCGACCTCGACGTTGACGACGATCGTCAGCGGATGATCGACCTTGTCCGGCGCGACGACAGCGGTGTAGCGCTCGATCACGCCTTCGTCCGCGAGCCGTTTCAGGCGCCGGTTCACGGCCGCGGTCGACAGGTTGACGCGCGCGCCGAGCTCGCTTTGCGGCGTCTGCGCGTCGCGCTGGATTTCCATCAGCAGCTTGCGATCGAACGCATCGAGTGGGGTGGTCATGATGGCGCGTGAAACCTCGAAAGAATGAGAAATTTTTGCGTGGCAGTCGCTAATTTGGCGATTTTATTGACCCGCATGCGCAATATTATTTTTCGAACCGGCGGCGCGTGCAACCCGTGCGCGCCCGACCCGAACCGACTCACGGAGTGCTGCCCGCGATGCTGATCGCCAACCCCCGCGCCTCGCGCGCCGCCTATCCCCACGCGCTGCGCCGCGTGATGAACATGGCATCGGCCGACGAAAGCGGCGCGTGGCTGTCGCACTGGCCGCTCGTCGGCAACGCGCGCACGCCGCTGCGCGCGCTGCCGGATCTCGCCGCGCGGCTCGGCGTCGCGAGCGTCAGCGTGAAGGACGAGTCGTGCCGCTCGCCGCTCGGCAGTTTCAAGGCGCTTGGTGCGCCGATCGCGCTGGTGCGGCTCGTGAAGCGCCTGCGACGCCCGCAGGATCTCGATCCGCAAGGGCTCGTCACCGGCCGCTACGCGGCGGAACTGGCCGACCTGACGGTGATCAGCGCGACCGACGGCAATCACGGCCGCGCGCTCGCCGCCGCCGCGCGTGCGATCGGCTGCGGGTGCGTGATCGTGCTGCACGCGAACGTCGACGCCGAGCGCGAACGCGCGATCTCCGCGTACGGCGCGCGGATCGTGCGCATCGAGGGGAACTACGACGAGTCGGTTGTCTGCGCGGCGCAGCTTGCGCAGGCGAACGGCTGGTATGTCGTGTCCGATACGTCGTACGACGGCTACGAAGCGATTCCGCGCGACGTGATGCAAGGCTATGGCGTGATCGCCGCCGAGGCCGCCGCACAGGCGGCGCAGGACGACGGGCGCCCGTTCACGCATGTGCTGCTGCAGGGTGGCGTGGGCGGCCTCGCCGCGGGCGTCGCGAGTTACCTGTGGGAGCGCGACGGCGTGCAGCGGCCGCGTTTCATCGTCGTCGAGCCGCGCCAGGCCGATTGCCTGTACCAGAGTGCGCTCGCTGGGCGCGCGTCCAGGGCGACCGGCAGCGTCGATTCCGTGATGGCGGGGCTCGCGTGCGGCGAGGCGTCGCCGCTGGCGTGGGACTTCCTCGAGATGTGCATCGACTACTTCATGCTGATCGACGACGAAGACGCCGTGCAGGCGATGCGCGGCCTCGCGGCCGGCAGCGGTCGCGACGTGCCGCTCGTGGCGGGCGAATCGGGCGCGGCCGGCGTCGCGGGGCTCGAGGTGCTGATGCGCGACCCTGCGCTCGCACGGCAGGTGGGGCTCGATGCGCACTCGCGCGTGCTGGCGATCAATACGGAAGGCGCGACGGCGCCGTCCGTGTACCGGAACTGCGTCGGCGAAACGGCCGATGCCGTGCTCGCGCGGCAGCGCGCCTGGCAGGACCGCGCGGCAGTGGCGGCCTGAACGACATCCCGACCGATCCCGATCGACCACGACTGACGAGGCCAACGCCATGGACGCAACCGAAGAAAGCACGCTGCAGGGGCAACTGAAGACCTGGCGCCGCCACTTGCACCAGCATCCGGAGACGGGGTTCGAAGAGGTGAACACGTCGGACTACGTCGCGCGCATCCTGACGACGCTCGGGCTCGACGTGCATCGCGGGATCGGCGGCACGGGGCTCGTCGCGAACCTGACGGCCGGCACCGGCAAGCGCGCGATCGGCATCCGCGCGGACATGGACGCGCTGAACATCGCCGAGCACGCGCCGGGCCGCGAACACGCGTCGCGCACGCCCGGCAAGATGCATGCGTGCGGGCACGACGGCCACATGTCGATGGTGCTCGGCGCCGCGCAGCTGCTGGCCGAGCGCAAGGATTTCGACGGCACCGTGCGTTTCATTTTCCAGCCGGCCGAGGAGCACGGCCGCGGCGCGAAGGCGATGATGGCCGACGGGCTGTTCGAGCGCTTTCCGGTCGACGCGATCTTCGGCGCGCACAACATGCCGGGCATGCGCGCGGGCACGTTCTCGACGCGTGCGGGCGGCATCATGGCGAGCGAGGACAATTTCGTGATCCGGATCGACGGGCGCGGCACGCATGCGGCGCGCCCGCACATGGGCATCGATCCGATCGTGATCGGCGCGCAGGTCGTGTTCGCGCTGCAGACGATCGTGTCGCGCAATCTCGATCCTGGCCAGCAGGCCGTGATCTCGTGCACGGAGTTCATCACCGACGGGCTGCGCAACGTGCTGCCGTCGACGGTGACGATCAAGGGCGACACGCGCAGCTATTCGCGCGACGTGCAGGCGCTGCTGGCCACGCGGATGCGCGAGATCAGCGAAGGGATCTGCCGCACGCACGGCGCGACCTGCATGTTCGAGTACACGCACGAGTTCGCGCCGACGGTGAATTCGCCGGAATGGGTCGACACGGCCGTGCGGGCCGCGGCGCAGGTGGCGGGCGCGGAGAACGTGGACGCGAACGTCCAGCCGATGATGATCTCGGAAGACTTCGGCGCGTTCTTGCAGGCGGTGCCCGGCAACTTCGTCTTCATCGGCAACGGGGAGGCGGCAGGGCGCGGCGGCGTGCCGCTGCATAACGCGGGCTATGACTTCAACGACGAGATCCTGTCGATCGGCGCGCGGTATTTCGAGGCGGTGGCGCGGCAGGCGTTGAAGGCGGCGTAGCGCATCGCTGCATGAGGCGAATGCGACGGGAAACGGCTCGCTGTGCGGCGGTCCGTTTCACTGTCACGCGACACGAGCGACGCCGCAGCCGCAGGCAACACATCGTGGCCGCGCTCGCGCGATGTGTTGCCTGCCGCGAATGTCACGCCATCACACCAGCTCGCCGAGACACGCGTCGAACTGCGCGACGAGCCGGTCGACATCATCGGCCGTCGTCTGCGGACACACGAGCATCATGTTGTGGAATGGCGTGATCAGCACGCCGCGATTCAGCAGGTACAGGTGCACGATGTGCTCGAGTTCGCTGTCGAGCTGCGCGCCGGCGATCGTGCCGTTGCGCGGCGGCGTGGGGGCGAACTGGAACTCGGTGCGCGCGCCGATGCGCGTCACGCACCACGGCAGTTCGTGTTTCGCGATCGCCTGCTCGAGCCCGGTCGCCAGCCGCGCGGCGAGTTCGAACATGTGCGCATAGGCCGCGTCGGTCGCGACTTCGGCGAGCGTCGCACGCATCGCATGCATCGCGAGCATGTTCGCGGTGAGCGTCGTGCCGATCCCCGAGTGGCCGGGCGGCGCGTTCAGCTTCGCCTGCTTCGCGCGTTCCGCGAATTCGGCGCTGAACCCGTACACCGCGCACGGCACGCCGCCCGCGATCGGCTTGCCGACCACCAGCATGTCCGGCTCCAGATCGTGCGCGACCGCATAACCGCCCGGGCCGCTGCTGATCGTGTGGGTTTCGTCGATCACGAGCAGCGTGCCGTGGCGGCGCGTCAGTTCGCGCGCGGCCTCCCAGAAGCCCGGATCGGGCAGCACCATCCCGATGTTCGTCATCGCGGGCTCGGCGAGCACGCAGGCGACATCGCCGCGTTTCAGCGCGGCTTCGAGCGCGGCGAGATCGTTGAATTCGACGACGCGCGTGTTCGCGAGCAGGTCGTACGACTGCCCGAGCAGGCTGTCGCGCTGCACGGGGCGGCCGTCGACGAGATCGACGAAGACGTCGTCGACCGTGCCGTGATAGCAGCCGTTGAACACGACGATCGTGTTGCGGCCGGTGGCCGCGCGCGCCCAGCGCAGCACGAAGCGGTTCGCGTCGCTCGCGCTCAGCGCGAATTGCCAGACCGGCAGCCGGAAGCGGCGCGCGAGTTCGCGCGACACCCACGCGGCATCCTCGCTCGGCAGCATCGTCGTGTAGCCGCGCGTGGCCTGCTCGACGAGTGCCCGCGCGACGGGTTCGGGCGCATGGCCGAACATCGCACCGGTGTCGCCGAGGCAGAAGTCGGCGTAGCGGTGGCCGTCGACGTCGGTGAAGGTCGCGCCGCGCGCTTCTTTCACATACAGCGAGAACGGCGTCGACCAGTCCTGCATCCAGTGCAACGGCACGCCGAACAGCAAGTGCTCGGACGCTTCCGCGGACAGGGCGCGGGAGACCGGCATGGCTTCGGTGAATGCACGGCGCTCGCGATCGAACAGCGCGCGGGCGCGGATGAGGTCGACTCCGTGGCGGGAAGGCAAAGGCAGCTCCTGGGCTGTGAGGATGACGAAGACGATAGCGCGGAGCGCGGGGGGCTGAATAGAGGCGGAATTACCGAGGCGGACGCAGGTGCTCGGACGCGGCGATTCAATGATGCGCATGTTGAAGTGCGAGCAGCACGAAGACCCGGCTCATTTTTTCCATTCGATTCAATTTGATTGGTAGATAGCATAGGTAAATAAAAAACGGAAATCGGCATAAAGGTTTCCATGTATTTGATTCCGGTTTTTCGCAACCTATCGTTGACGCATGTCGTTGCGTGAATATGTCCACATGGCTAGGTGAATACTGCCTTACGGGAGGGTGACGGCAGGGTGGGCAGGCCGGCGAAAGGGCATTGCCGGCCCCATGCGCGCAATGACGGAAATGGCATTCCACGGGGATATTGCATTCAAATTTCGAGATACTGGAATATCGAATTTGAATGCAATGGGCGGAATGTTTTGTCCGAAGCGAACCGCTAATGGGCGGCGTTCGGATTTCACGAAACGGCCTGAATACGGAATAGAAAAATGAAGATCGGCAAATACATCATCGCGGCGGGCGCATGCATTGCATTCACCGGCATCGCCCAGGCGGGCCCGACGTCGCCGCACGCCGTCGTCAAGACGATCCGGTTGACGGCGCACATTGGCGACAGCCTGTTCGTGTCGACCTCGGGCGATGCGGCCGCCCATGGCGTGGTCGAGCTGAATGCGACGGACGGCTCGCCGCAGACGTTCGGCGCAACGCTGCCGATCCGCGTCTACACGACGAATCCCGACGTCCGCGTCGCGCTGCTGCAGCCGCTGAGGCTGTCGAACGGCCGCTACGACATGACCGACGCGAAGGTCGTGCTGGCGGACAAGGCCGGCGGCGCGGACATCGCGCACGACGGCGCGCGCACGCTCACCCTGGTCAAGCCCGGCATCAATGGCTACGACGAAACCCGCAACCTGACGATCCGTGCCAATGCGCCGGCTACGCGCGGGGCAGCCGGAGTCAACGGAAGCTACCGGGGCGATCTGGTGCTGATGTTCGAACCGGTCGCGTCGGCGGGGGACGATACGGTCCCGGGCGGCAGGGTGGCGGCGGTAGACAAGTAGGGATCTGGCCGGCCGGGTTGCTGCAATAAAAGTTTTTGCGCATAAACCGACAGCGGCACGACTGGCCGCTGTCGTATTGCATGGAAAGTTAGTGTGTGCTCACAGTCGGGCTGTTGCGTTCGACGTGTGTTCGGCGCCGGTCCATGGTGTGCCGACGTCGCTGCGAATGACGGGAGCGTCGACGCGCGGTGCCGGTGAGTGGGTGCTCGCTTGGCGGTGCCTGGCGCTTCCCGTTCGCAGCAGCGGCACGCTACGCCAGCGTCTTGACCATGTGGTGCTCGTCATAGAACCGCCCGTCGACGAACATCGAGCGCGGTTCCGTCCCGAACCGCACGAACCCTTGCGACGCATACAGCCGCTCCGCGGTGGCGTTGACCTCGTTCACGCACAGCATCAGTTGCTTGCAGTCCCATTCCCGCGCCGCGTGGGCGGTCGCGCTTTCGAGCAGCGTTTGCGCGATGCCTTGCCCGCGATACGCGGGATCGACGAACACGCCCCAGATCGTCGCCTTGTGCGCGATCTTCACGCGCGCATCGCGGCGCACGCCGGTGATGCCGACGAGCGTATCGCCGTCGAACGCGCCGAACACGGCGCGTTCACGGGTCGGCGTGATGCGCGTCGCGAATTCGTCGACCGGCACCTGCGATTCTTCGTCGAGCGTCGGCAGGAAGGAGGTGGGGGCGGTGTCGACCGCACGCAGGCGAACGGTCTGGAAACGGGCGGCGTCGGCCGCTTCGAGCAGGCGGGTGGTGATCGTCATCGGGGGCGTTCCGGTTGAAGGTCGTGCATGCCGGCGCGAGCCGCTGGGGCCGCGGGATGCATCGTCCTTATCGTAATAGGAATCCCGGTGTTGCGCGGCGACGTTCGGCACCGCCGCGTGATCGCATTCCGATCGTCAGATCGTCAGATCGCGTCGCGCGGCCGCCTGGCATCGCCGTCGACGCAGCACGCGAGCACCTCGGCATCGGTGTCGCCGAGGCTCAGGTACACGTGCCCGACCGCGCTGTCGAAATACAGGCTGTCGCCGGCGCCGAGCCGGTACGCATGGCCGTTCTCGAAGCGCAGCTCCAGCTCGCCGCTCAGCACGAACACGAACTCCTCGCCGCTGTGCCGGATGTAGTCGGCGAAGTCCGACAGCTTGCGCGCATGGATGCGCCCGCGCACGGGCACCATCCGCTTGCCGGTCAGGTCGTTCGCGAGCATCCCGTACGCGTAGTTCGGCGTGTCATAGACCATCTGCTGGCCGGCCGGCGTGAACGACGGCGTCATCGCGCCGGCGGGCGCCGGGCGGCCGAACATCGTGTCGAAGTCGAGCGCGAGCGCATGCGTGAGCGCCGCGAACTTGTCGTAGGTGAGCGCGATGTCGCCGCGCTCGGCCTTCGAAATCGTCGACACCGCGATGCCGGAGCGCTCGGACAGTTGCGCGAGCGTCAGGCCGCGCGACTTGCGCGCGTCGCGCAGCCGCGCGCCGACCGTCTGGTGGTCGAGCTGCGGCGCGGTGTCGGTGGGCGGCGGAACGGGGACGGTGGATTTGGGCATGCGGATACGGGGCGCGGCGTACGTGACGTGAATACGGGTTTTGTCGTATACGAGAATAAATTTTCTCGTATATGATAATTTTCGTCGAAATCGCCGACGGTTGGCGTGACGGCCACTCTAGCATCGGACGGCGCGAAACTCGCGGGACTGGTGCGGCCGGCGTGAACGACACGTGTGCGTATCGGCACAGCTCGCCCGTGCGGCGGTTGCCCGACGATTCCGCACACGGCAGCGGCTTTCCCAGCCATTTATTTTCCCGGCCGGTCGCGGCCGGCCTTGCGAAGGTGCAAACCATCATGTCCAGTGAAATCCAACGTCTGCAGACGAGCGCACGCATGAGCCAGGTCGTGATCGCGAACGGCTTCGTCCACCTGGCCGGCCAGGTGCCCGATACGGCCGGCGCGCCGATCGCCGTGCAGGCGACCGAAATCCTCACGCGCATCGATGCGTTGCTCGCCTCGGCCGGCGTCGACAAGACGCGCGTGCTGACGGCCAACATATGGCTCAGCGATGCCGCGCACTTCGACGCATTCAATGCGGTGTGGGACGCCTGGGTGCCGGCCGGCCACGCGCCGACCCGCGCCTGCGTGCAGGCGTTGCTGATGAAACCCGGTCTCGACGTCGAGATCGCCGTGACCGCGCTCGCCTGACGCCGGCACCGCCCGCCCCGAGGAACTCCCGATGACATTCGACACGCTCGTCCTGGGCGGCGGCATGATCGGCGTGTCCGTTGCCGTGCATCTGCAACAACGCGGCCTGTCGGTCGCGCTCGTCGACCGCAAGGCGCCCGGCAACGAGACATCGCTCGGCAATGCCGGGCTGATCCAGCGCGAAGGCGTGTATCCGTATGCGTTTCCGCGCGGCTTCGGCACGCTGCTGAAATACGCGTGCAACCGCTCGCCCGACGTCCGCTATCACGTCGGCGCGCTGCCGAAACTGATTCCGTTCCTGTACCGCTACTGGCGCAACTCGCATCCGGCGCGCCATGCGGAGATCGCGCGCGCGTATGCGCCGCTGATCGAACATTGCGTGACCGAGCATCGTGCGCTGATCGAAGCGTCCGGCGCCGGCGCATTGCTGCGCGAAGGCGGCTGGCTGAAGGTGTTCCGCACGGCCGCGACGCGCGATACGGAAACGCGCGCCGCCGAGCGCTGGCGCGCCGAATACGGCGTGACCTTCGACGCGCTCGATGCGGCCGCGCTGCGCGTCGCCGAGCCGAACCTGAGCCGCGCGTTGGTGGGCGCGCTGCGCTACACGGGCTCCGATTCGATCAGCGATCCGAATGCACTCGTGAGCGCGTATGCGCGCCACTTCGAGCAGCTCGGAGGCCGCATCCTGACCGGCGACGCGCTGACGCTGTCGGCCGCGAACGGCTGGCGCGTCGACACCGCGCAAGGCCCGGTCGATGCGCGCGCGGCGGTCGTCGCGCTCGGGCCGTGGTCGGACCTGCTGTGCGAACGGCTCGGCTACACGCTGCCGCTCGCGGTCAAGCGCGGCTATCACATGCACTACGCGGCGCAGCCGGGCGCGCGGCTGAACGGGCCCGTGCTCGATGCCGACAGCGGCTTCCTGATCACGCCGATGACGCGCGGCATCCGCCTGACGACCGGCGTCGAGCTCGGGCTTTGCGATACGCCGCCGACGCCCGTCCAGCTCATCGCCGTCGAACCGGTCGCGCGCGAGCTGTTTCCGCTCGGCGCGCGCGTCGACGGCGCGCCGTGGCTCGGCCGCCGGCCGTGCACGCCCGACATGCTGCCCGTCATTGGTGCGGCGCCGCGCCACCGCGATCTGTGGTTCGCGTTCGGGCATGCGCATCACGGCTTCACGCTCGGCCCCGTGACCGGCCGGCTGGTCGCCGACCTGATGACCGGCACGCAGCCGTTCGTCGACCCGACGCCGTTTCGCGTCGAACGCTTTCTGCACGGCCGCTGAACCGGCGACCGTGCGCTGCAGCAGGGCGGCCGGCACACGACGCCGGCCGCTCCATCCAGCGGCCGGCCGACCCGGCTCGCCGCGACGATCAACGACTGGAGACAACATGCAACAGCACACGATGCGGCGCGAACTCGGCGCGCGCCAGATTTCGTTCATGGCCCTCGGCATGGCCATCGGCGTCGGCCTGTTCCTCGGCTCGGCGTCCGCGATCAAGGCGGCCGGGCCCGGCGCGCTCGTCGCCTACCTGATCGGCGGCGCGATGATCTTCCTGATCATGCGCGCGCTCGGTGAGATGGCCGTGCACCGGCCGGTGTCCGGCTCGTTCGGTGCGTATGCGTTCGAATACGTCGGGCCGTTCGCCGGCTACGTGGTCGGCTGGAGCTACTGGCTGCTGATGGTCGGCGTCGGTGTCGCGGAGACGACCGCCATCGGCATCTACATGGGCTTCTGGTTTCCGGACGTGCCGCAGTGGTTGTGGGTCGTGTCGGCGATCGCCGCGATCTCGGCGTTCAACCTGCTCAACGTGAAGGTGTACGGCGAACTGGAGTTCTGGTTCGCGATCGTGAAGGTCGTGACGATCGTGCTGATGATCGCGGGCGGCGCGCTGATCGTGTTCACCGGGATCGGCCATGGCGGCCAGCCCGTCGGCCTGTCGAACCTGTGGCGCCACGGCGGCGTGTTTCCGCATGGCATGCTCGGGGTCGTGAGCGCGCTGCCGATCGTCGCGTATTCGTTCGCGGGCGTCGAGATGATCGGCCTCACCGCCGGCGAGGCGCGCGAGCCGCAGAAGATGATTCCGCGTGCGATCAACTCGGTGCTGTGGCGCATCCTGATCTTCTACGTCGGCGCGCTGTTCATCATCATGGCGCTGTATCCGTGGCACGAACTCGGCGAGCATGGCAGCCCGTTCGTGACCACGTTCGAATCGCTCGGGCTGCGACAGGCCGCCGGCATCGTCAACTTCGTGGTCGTGACGGCCGCGTTGTCGAGCTTCAACTGCATCGTGTTCAGCGGCGCGCGCATGCTGTCGAGCATGGCCGGCAACGGCCTCGCGCCCGCGTCGTTCGCGGCGCTGAGCGCAAGCGGGTCGCCGTCGCGCGCGGTGCGGGCGACCGTGCTGTTCATGTCGGTCGGCGTGGTGCTGAACTATGTGATTCCGGCGCGCGTGTTCGGCTGGCTGATGTCGTTCCTGTCGTTCGACGTGGCCGTGATCTGGGCGATGATCGTGCTGACCCACATGCGGTTCCGGCGCGCGCTGGCCGCGCGCGGCGAGACGGTGGCGTTCCGCATGCCGTACGCGACGGTCACGTCGTGGATCTGCCTCGTGTTCGTCGCGTTCGTGTTCGTGATGCTCGGCGTCGATCCGTCGACGCGCGGGTCGCTGTACGCCGGCGCGGCGGTGATGGCGCTGATGGCGATCCTCTACCGGCGTTCGCGGCACCTGCAGGCGGCTGCGCGGTCGACGCGCGTCGGGCTTGGCGTCGAGCGCGTTTGATGGCGATGCGCTGAGTCGTGGCTGTTGGTGCGGGAGAGTGGCCGTGCGATGGCGCGCGTTGGAGACGGGTGCGAAGGCGCCGCGGCAGTGTCGGCGGCGCGTCATGCGCGCCGCGCGGGCACGAAGAATGAGGGTGAGGTGAAACAGGCGCGCCGTCGCGCCGAACCGGTGCCCGACGCCAAACGCGCGACGAGGCGCCCGATCAGGTCAGGCGCACCGCATCGGAATCAATAACGCGACAATTGATTGCCATTGATCTGCACGCGATCGCCCGGACGCAGGTTGCCCGGCGACTGCACGTCGAACGAGCGCATCGTTCCGTCGCTGACCTGCACGTCGATCCGGTAGCTGCTCGGGCCTTGCGCGGCGCCCATCTGCTGGCCGATCTGGTTGCCGGCCACCGCACCGCCGAGTGCACCGATCACGGTGGCCGCATCGCGGCCGTGACCGCGGCCGAACTGGTTGCCGACCAGGCCGCCGACCAGCGCACCGACGACGGTGCCGGCGACGCCCGACGGGCCGACCGAGCCGTTGACCGGCTGGATGTTCGAGACCGTGCCGTATTGCGTGCCGTAGCCGTTGCCGTACTGCTGCTGATTGCCGTACTGGTCATACGGCTGCGATCCGTATTGCTGCGGGTTGCCGTACTGGTCGTACGGTTGCGGCGCCTGGTTCGGATACGGCTGTTGCTGCTGCACGTAACCCGGTTGCGAATACGCGGGCTGCGCGTAGCCGGGCGTCGCGTATTGCTGCTGCTGCGGATACCCCGGCTGCGCGCCGTAGTAACCCGGCGCGACGCAGGCGGTCAGCGGAAGCGCCGCGACGGCGACGAGCGAGGCGAACAGAACGGTCTTCGTGGAAGGCATGCGCATCATGATGTTTCCTGCATCGGCAACGGGTTCGCCGACGAATACCGGAACGGGTGGCGAACTCGGCGTGAGTATAAGGAATGGCCGGAGGCGCGTCCGGTGCGGCCGGGTAACAACGTGTAAAGTCTGTTGCCGCGTAAATCGTCGAGCGGGCGGGGCGTTGAAGCGAGTCCCGGCAAGGGCGCGAGACGGCCGCATTCCGGTGATGCCGACGCTGCGCGGCCTTCGGTTTTTCCGTCGCTTTCCCCGCGATCCCGCCCCATCGCCGTGCCAGGCCCGGCGGCCGCGCGCGCCGCGCATCGCGAAATCGAATGCGCGGCATCGCGACATTTAATTGGCCTCGGGCGACGGCGTCCGATATCGTGGCCGGATTCCCTGCCAACGGTCGCGCCGTGCCGGCTGCGGTGCCTTCCCCTGTCCGCGCCGGCGACGTGCCGCGACCGCCCCACATTCCGAGCCATGACCGATCGTATCTTCATCAACGCCGTCGACGCCGGCGGCCAGCCCATCCATCTCGTCGTCCGTGACGGCCGCTTTACCGCGATCGGCGCCGATTGCGCCGCCGCGCCCGGCGCGGAAACGATCGACCTCGACGGCCGCGTCGTGCTGCCCGGCTTCGTCGACGGTCACATCCACCTCGACAAGAGCTTCGTCGGCGATCGCTGGGTGCCGCACGAACCGGTCGGCACGCTGCGCGAGCGGCTCGCGGTCGAGAAGCGCCAGCTCGCGGCCGCGCCGCCGATCGTCGAACGCGCGAATGCGCTGATCGCGCAGGCCGCCGCATTCGGCACGGTCGCGATGCGCAGCCACGTCGACGTCGATGCAACCACCGGCCTGTCGAACCTGCAGGCCGTGATGGCCGCGCGCGAGCAATGGCGCGGGATCGTCGATATCGAACTGGTTGCGTTTCCGCAGGCCGGCGTCGTCACGTGCCCCGGCACCGCCGAGATCCTCGACGCGGCCGTGCGCGAAGGTGCGGACGTGGTCGGCGGGATCGACCCGACGACGCTCGACGGCGATGCGGACGGCCAGCTCGACATCGTGTTCGGCATCGCCGAGAAGCGCGGCGCGAAGATCGACATCCACCTGCACGAGCCTGGTGAAACGGGCATCGCGCAGCTGCTGCGGATCGCGGCGCGCACGCGCGCGGCGGGGCTCGGTGGCCGCGTGAACGTGAGCCATGCGTACGCGCTCGGCCAGGTGAGCGATGACGACGTGCAGCGCACGGCGGCGGCACTGGCCGACGCCGGCGTGTCGATCCTGACGAATGCGCCGGGCGACTGCGCGTTTCCGCCGGTGCAGGCGCTGCGCGACGCGGGCGTGCTCGTGTTCGCGGGCAACGACAACATCCGCGACGCCTGGTGGCCGTACGGCAACGGCGACATGCTGCAGCGCGCGATGATGGTCGGCTATCGGTCGGGCTTCTACACCGACGAAGCGCTCGGCATCGCGCTCGACATGGCGACGCACGCCGGCGCTCGCGTGATCGGCAAGGATAACTACGGAATTGCAGTCGGCTGCGATGCGACGTTCGTCGCGGTGCGTGCGCCGAATGCGGCGGCGGCCGTCGCGGGCGTGCCGGCCGAGCGCTGGGTGTTCCGTCGCGGTGAAAGCGACACCGGCGCGCCGTTCGCTCCCGCGCTGCGCTTCACGCGCTGACCGACCTGACCGGCGGCACGGCATGCGCCGTGCCCGCTTCACGCTGACCGCACTGACTGCACTGACCGACCTTACCGGAACCGACATGACGAACCTGCTGATCCGCAACGTCCGCCCGAACGCCGACGCCGCGCTCGACATCCTGATCGAAGGCGATCGCATCGTGCGTGTCGGCCCGTCGCTCGACGCGCCCGCCGGCTGCGCGATCGAGGACGGCGCAGGCGCGCTCGCGCTGCCCGGCCTCGTCGAAGGCCACACGCACCTCGACAAGACGCACTGGGGGATGCCGTGGTATCGCAACCAGGTCGGGCCGCGCCTCGTCGACCGCATCGAGAACGAGCGCCACTATCGCGCGACGAGCGGCCATGACGCCGGCGCCGCGTCGCTCGCGCTGGCGCGCGCGTTCCTCGCGGCCGGCACGACGCGCATCCGTACGCACGTCGACATCGATACCGAAGCCGGGCTGCGGCATCTGCACGGTGTGCTCGCGACCCGCGAGACGCTGCGCGGGCAGGTCGAGATCCAGATCGTCGCGTTTCCGCAATCGGGCGTGCTCAAGCGGCCGGGCACCGATGTGCTGCTGTCCGAAGCGCTGGCCGCCGGCGCCGATCTGCTCGGCGGGCTCGATCCGTGCGCGATCGAAGGCGATCCGGTCGAAGCGGTGGACGTGCTGTTCGCAATCGCCGAGCGCCACGGCCGCGGGCTCGACCTTCATCTGCACGAGCGCGGATCGATGGGCGCGTATTCGCTCGACCTGATCCTGCAGCGCACGGCTACGCACGGCATGCAGGGCAAGGTGACGATCAGCCACGGGTTCTGTCTCGGCGATATCGCCGAACGCGAGCGCGATGCGCTGCTCGCGCGGATGGCCGAACTCGGCGTCGGGCTCGTCACGACCGCCCCCGCGGCGGTGCCCGTGCCGCCGGTGGCCGCGTGCCGTGCAGCGGGCGTGACGGTCATCGGCGGCAACGACGGCGTGCGCGATACGTGGACGCCGTATGGGTCGCCCGACATGCTCGAACGCGCGATGCTGATCGGCATGCGCAACGATTTCCGCCGCGACGATGCGCTCGAAGTCGCGCTCGACTGCGTGACGCACGGCGCGGCGCGCGGTTGCGGCTTCGACGGTTACGGGCTGCAGCCGGGCAGCCGCGCGGACGTCGTGCTCGTCGACGCGCTGACGTTCGCCGAGGCTGTCGTTGCGCGACCGGTGCGGCGGCTCGTCGTGTCGTCGGGGAAGATCGTCGCGCGCGACGGCGCGCTGGTCTGAGTGAAGCGTGAGCGCAGCGTCGCCCCGGTATGATCGGGTTTTCAGCGGGATTGCCCGGGAGACGACGATGCGACGCACGACAGCGGCACGGGCCGCACGATGGATGGCGGCGGCCCTGTTCGCCGTGAGCGCCGCGCACGCGGTGGCGGCCGGCCCAACGGACGCACAGCAGGAAGCCAACCGGCGGACGGTGCTCGCGTTCTATGAAAAAGGCCTGAACGAGAAGGACGCCGACGCCGCGCTCGCGTACGTCGGCGATCGCTACGTGCAGCACAACCCGAACGCGGCCGACGGCCGCGACGGCTTCCGCAAGTTCGTCGCGTTCCTGCGCGACAAATATCCGCAGTCGCACAGCGAGATCAAGCGCTCGTTCGTCGACGGCGACTACGTGATCCTGCACGTGCATGCGGTGCGCGAACCCGGCACGCGCGGTAGCGCGATCATGGACATCTTCAAGCTCGAGAACGGCAAGATCGTCGAGCACTGGGACGTCAATCAACCCGTGCCCGAGCAGGCCGCGAACGGGAACACGATGTTCTGACGAGGGCCGGGCGCTCGGGCATGTCGACGCGCCCGCGATCTCGTCGTATCGGCAGTGCCGCGGCGTCCTTCACGTTGCCGCCGCATCCGGCCGGCTTGCTACTCCTCCAATTCCAGCATCGTCGCGAGCGCCTTCGTCAGTTCGCTGACCATCGGGTCGGCCGTCGGCCGGTGCAGGATCGCGATGTCCATGTGCTCGATCGGCGCGAAGCCCTGCTTCGCGGTCAGCACGACGTGCTCGTCCGTCACCACGCGCGCGGGCAGCACGCTGATGCCGAGCCCGTCCGCGACGGCGGCCTGGATGCCGCTCAGGCTCGACGTCGTGAAGCTGATCCGCCAGCGGCGGCCGCGTTCCTCGATCGCCTTGATCATGTCGTCGCGATAGAGCCCGCGCGGCGGGAACACGACGATCGGCACCGGGTCGAGGTCGATCGACGGATGCTTCGCGCTGTCGATCCAGCGCAGCTTCTCGGGCCAGCGCACGACGGCCTCGCGGCTGTCGCGACGCTGCTTGATCAGCACGAGGTCGAGCTCGCCACGGTCGTACGCGGCGCTGATGTCGCGGCTCAGCCCGCACATCACTTCGAGCTTCACTTGCGGATGCGCGCGCTTGAACGCCGCGAGCGCGTGCGTCGTGCGGCCCGCCGCGAAATCGTCGGGCACGCCGAGCCGGATCGTCAGCGCGACCGTGGCGCCCGACAACGCTTCCAGCATCTCGTCGTTCAGCGCGATCATGCGCCGCGCATAGCTGAGCACCGTCACGCCCGCGTCGGTCGGCCGCACGTCGCGCGTGCCGCGGTCGAGCAGGCGATGCCCGGCGATTTCCTCGAGGCGGCGCACCTTCTGGCTGACCGTCGACTGCGTCGAATGCAGGCGCGCGGACGCCGTCGTGAAGCTGCCGCAGTCGGCGACCATCACGAGCGCGCGCAGCAGGTCGAGGTCGAACAGGGGTCTATTCATTTATGCACTTCTGCGGATTCGAACATTTCATTTCCAAATGCGTGCGACGACTTTTAACATGGCCGGACGGAGTGGGCAATCGCGGTTTCGCCGGACCCGGCGCGGCGTCGCGGGGTGCCATGGGGGCGCCTGACGTATTGCAGCGGCCGCATATCGGCGTGCGCGGCACGCAAGGAGGAAACGGGATGTTGTTCAAACGGATCGCGATCATCGGCGCGTTTGCGTTGACCACGCTTACGTCGGCGGTGGCCGCCGCCGACGGCGGCGCGCTCGAAGGTCGGCTGCGCGGCGCGGCCGATCGCGGCGATGCGGGCGAAGTGCGCACACTGCTCGAGCGCGGCGCGCGGATCGATTCACGCGACGGGCAGGGCCGCACGGCGCTCCTGATCGCGACGCACGGCAATCACGTCGATGCGGCGCGCGTGCTGATCGACGCGGGCGCGGACGTCAACGCGAAGGATGCGATCCAGGACAGCCCGTACCTGTATGCCGGTGCGCGCGGCCATCTCGACATCCTGCGGATGACGCTCGCGCATGGCGCCGACCTGCGCAGCACGAACCGCTATCGCGGCACCGCGCTGATTCCGGCGGCGGAGCGCGGGCATGTCGATACGGTGCGCACGCTGATCGATGCGGGCGTGGATGTCGATCATGTGAACCGGCTCGGCTGGACCGCGCTGCTGGAGGCGATCATGCTCGGCGACGGCAGCGAGCGGTACGTGCGGATCGTGCAGTTGCTCGTGGACGGGCACGCGAACGTCAATCTGGCCGATTCCAACGGCGAGACGCCGCTGCAGCATGCGCGCAGCCGAGGGTATGCGCGGATCGAGCGGATTCTGGTGGCTGCGGGAGGGCGGTAGGTATCAGTGGAGGGTACGATTTGCGCGTGAGTACGCCGTTGGTACTCGGTCGATCCACCGCAGCCGAGGCGACAATCCTATTCGCTTTCGTGCGAGCTTTGTATGCGACGCACGTCAATTGGACGAGTCTGATTTTTATTGTTTCGTAGTATTTAAGAAACGTTTGTCGTTTTGTAACGCTTTGCTTTCGGCGCCTCGGGTTATGGTTCGTCGGTCGAATTCAGACCAGCAGAAGAACGATGAACAAAGAGACCTACCGTCTGGTGTATTCCAGGCTCCGGGGGATGGTGGTGGCGGTTGCAGAAACCGCGACTACCACGGGGAAATCAGCCGATGGTGAGACTCGTGCTCTTCGCGTGTTGCGCAGCGCGTCGATTGTGGCCACCGCCACCGCGCTGGGCGTCATGCCTGCAATCGCACCGGCGCAAATCGTGCCGACACCGGGCGCGCCGACACACGTCATCCAGACGCCGAACGGCTTGCCGCTAGTCAACATCGCCGCACCAAGCGGCGCGGGTGTATCGATCAACAACTACAATCAATTCGACGTCCAACGCAACGGCGCGCTGCTGAACAACTCGCCGACGATGGTCCCGACGCAGCAGGCGGGGATGATTAACGGCAACCCGAACTTCGGGCCCGGACAGTCGGCACGCATCATCGTCAATCAGGTCAACAGCACGGCTGCAAGCCAGATTCGCGGCTACGTGGAGGTCGCAGGCAATCGCGCGGAAGTCGTGCTCGCGAACCCCGCCGGCATCGTGGTGGACGGCGGCGGCTTCATCAACACCAGCCGCGCCACATTGACGACTGGCCAACCGTACTACGGCGCTGACGGCTCGCTTGCGGGCTATCAGGTCAACCGTGGACTGATCACGGTCCAGGGCGCGGGCCTGAACGCGTCGAACGTCGACCAGGTGGATCTTATCTCCCGAGCCGTACAGGCCAATGCAGCGATCTATGCAAAGAACCTGAGCGTGATCGCCGGTTCGAATCAGATCGACCACCATACACTCGCGGCCACGCCGATTCAAGGCGACGGCGCCGCGCTGGGCGTGGCAATTGACGTCAGTCAACTGGGTGGCATGTATGCCGAGCGCATCCTGCTGGTTTCGAATGAGCACGGTGTTGGGGTTGCCAATGCCGGAACAATCGCCGCGCAGTCGGGCAACCTGACGCTGCAGTCGAATGGCCAGCTCGTGCTGACCGGCAAGACGAGCGCCGCCGGCAATCTCGCGGTCACGGCGCAAGACGGCATCCAGAACAGCGGCACAACGTACGGGCAGCAGAACGTCTCGGTGTCGACGGCCGGTACGCTGTCGAATAGCGGCGCATTGGCGGCGCAGCAGGCGCTGAACGTTTCGGCCGGCAGCGTTGCGTCGACCGGCTCGCTTGGCGCCGGTGTCAATGCGGATGGCGCGGTCAGCAGCAATAGTGACCTGACCGTCACCACTGCCGGCCAGTTGACGGCGACCGGCCAGAACGTCGCGGGCGGCAACGTCACGTTGACGGGCAGCGGTATCGATCTGTCGGGCTCGAAGACGGCTGCGAACGCAAACGTTTCGCTGCTCGCGCAGGCGGGCGACCTCAACCTGACGAATGCGACGACCAGCGCGCAACGCGCGATCGAAGCGCGTGCCGCGGGCACGCTCGTCAACGACCACGGCACGCTGTCGAGCCAGGCCGGCACGACGCTCGAAGCAGGCGCCCTGTCGAACCGGGGCGGACAGGTCTCCGCAGTCGGCCCGCTCGCAATCAATACGTCAGGACAGGTCGCGAACCAGGACGGGACGCTCGTGACCGACGGCGCCCTGACACTGAATGCACGTGATATCGAGAACGTCGCCGGCACGATGCAGAGCGGCGGCGCCTTGTCGGTGTCGGGTACATCGCTCGACAACTCGGCGGGTCGGATCGTGTCACTCAATGGCGACGGCCTGTCGTTGTCCACGACCGGCCAACTGACGAATGCCGGGGGTACGACGGCGACCGGTGCGCAAGGCGGCGTGATCGGCGGCAACGGCGACGTGACCGTGAAGGCCGGCGCTGTCATCAACCGCGGCAGCCTGACGGCACAGCAGGCGCTGAAAGTCACGACGGCCCTGCTCGATAACCGCGACGGCGCAATCGCCGCGGACCGGCTGAACGTAAAGGCCACGGACCTGCACAATGCGCACGGTTCGCTCACACAGTACGGCAATCAGGACACGACGCTCGACGTCAGCGGCACGCTCGACAACGCGAGCGGCACGATCCAGACCAACGGCACGAACCTGACGCTCGCGCCGGCGATGCTGAACAACGCAAGTGGCACGATCATTCACGCTGGTACGGGCGCGTTGATCCTGATGCCCGGCCTCGGGTCGGGGCTGCTGACGAACGCCGGCGGCTCAATCGTGAGCCGCGGGTCGGTCGGGTTGTCGGCGGGCACCTTCGACAACATCGGTGGCATGCTGGCTGCGCTCGGTTCGGTCTCGGCGAGCGTTGGCGGTGAACTGAACAATGCGGGCGGCTCGGTCGCGGCCAACTGTGACGTGTCGCTCGACGCTGGCACTGTGACCAACACCCAAGGCGGGCAACTCGGCGGCGCGAACGTGCAGCTTCGCACGGACAGCTTGATCAATGACGTCGGTCGAATCAGCGCCGATGGCGACGTCGATATCACGACGACCGGAGCGGTATCCAATGCGGGCGGCCAAATCGGCGCGACGCGAAATCTTTCCGTCAACGCGAGCTCGCTCTACGGCGGTGGTGCGTACAGCGCGGCGAACGACCTGGCGCTGTACCTGCAAGGAGATTTTACGAACACGTCGGACTACCAGTTCAACGCCGGTCGCAATCTGGCGTTTACGCTGCCGGGTACGTTCAACAACGTCGGCGGCCTGATGAGCGTGAACGACCTGAGCATCGACGCCGGCGACATCGCCAACAGCGGCGCGATGGCGGCCGGCGGCCTGCTGCGCACGCAGTCGAACGCGCTGATCAACACCGGCACACTGGTGGGCGGCAGCGTATCGCTGGCCGCAGCGTCGACGATCGTGAACCTCGGCCCGACCGCGCTGATCGGTGCGTCGGACAGCGACGGACTGCTCGAGCTGCTCGCGCAGAACATCGAGAACCGCGACGATACGACCGCGACCGATACTCCGGCGCTGACCGCGATCTACGGCCTGGGTCGCGTGGTGCTGGCGGGCGGCAAGGATGCGGCCGGCCACTACACGAAGGCTGCGCATATCCTGAACCAGTCGGGATTGATCCAATCGGACGGCGACATGGCACTGCATGCCGGTCTCGTGACGAACACGCGTCGCGAGATGCAGACGGCGTGGACCTCGCAGGTTGATGCTGCGCTGCTCGAGAGTCTTGGCATCAGCCTTTCCGGCCGCACTGGTCAAGTCGGCGTGAAGGATCCCGACAGCATCGGCGGTGTCTACGTCGAGCCGCCGCACGGTGGCGAGTACAACAGCACGTACCAGTACACGACCTATACGGGCACGCCGCTGGCGAACCTGATCTCGAAGATCACCCCGGAAGCGCAGATTGTGGTGGGCGGCAACCTGAATGCTTCGTCAGTCGACACGTTCCAGAACTACTGGAGCCGGGTGACGGCAGCCGGTGACATCGCGATGCCCGGCACGCTCGATCAGGACAGCTGGAAGGGGCAGCTTGCGCCCCAGATCAAGGTGACCTACACCGGCAATTACTGGTACCGCAACTACGACGGCACCAAGTTCTGGAGCTATTCGTTCTGCGATACGCCGGGCTGCAACGCGCCGTCGGACCTGCGCGAGTACGCGCTGCCGGGCTACGAATCGAGCTTCGTCGCAAACGGTACGCTCTCCGGCACGGGCGTGAGCATCGACAACCCGGCCGGCAATGCGGGGATTCCATCGATCGGGCTGCCGCCGGGCGTTGACGTGGGCACCGTCGGTGGCGGCATCGACCGGGTAATCGCTAGTGCGACGGCAGTCGACGTGCTGACGAACCTGACGATTCCGCAGGGCGGCCTGTTCCACCCGAACCCGGTGCGGAACGCGAACTACCTGATCGAAACGAATCCGGCATTCACGAACACGCGCTCGTTCATGTCGAGCGACTACTACCTGCAGCAGCTCGGGCTGAACCCGGACCGGACGGAGAAGCGTCTGGGCGACGGATTTTATGAGCAATGGCTGGTGCGCAATCAGCTCACCTCCCTGACCGGCAAGACGGTGCTGGGGCCGTACACGGACATCGAATCGATGTACCGGGCGCTGTTGTCGTCCGGTGCCGATCTGGCGAAGTCGCTCAATCTGCCGCTCGGGATCGGTCTGTCGGCCGAACAGGTCGCACAGCTCACGAGCGACGTGGTGCTGCTGGAGACGCGCGTCGTCGACGGCCAGTCCGTGCTGGTGCCCGTGGTGTATCTGGCCAAGGCAAGCCAGCAAGACATGAACGGCCCGCTGATCGCCGGCGGCGATATCGATCTGAAGGAGGTGCAGTCGTTCTCGAACAGCGGCACGATCGGCGCAGCGGACAGCCTGTCGATCGGTGGCCAGAGCCTCCACAACCGCTTCGGCGCGCTGCAAAGCGGCGGCCAGATGACGCTGGCGACGACCGGCACGGTCGACCTGACCTCGGCGAGCGTGAAGGCCGGCAGCCTGGCCCTGGTGGCCGGCGGCGACCTGATCCTCGATACCGCGACGCAGACGCGAAGCCAGACAAACGCCGACGGCGCGACGCGTGTCTCGACGACGCTCGGGCCGCAAGCGAGCATCGACGTCGCCGGCGACGCGGCGGTCGTGACCGGCGGCAACTTCCAGCAGAACGCCGGCAATCTGAGCATCGGCGGCGATCTCGGGATGCAGGTCGGTGGCGACTGGACGCTCGGCGCGCAGCAGGTCGGCGAGCATAAGGTGGCCGAGCGCGCAAACGGCGTATCGGACACGGACATCAACCGAAGCGTCGGCAGTTCGGTCAAGGTCGGCGGTGTCTCCGGCATCGCGGTCGGCAACGACCTGACGGCGCACGGTGCACAGATTGAACTGGGTGGCGGTGGCGCCGTCGTGGCTGGCGGCACCGTGGCGCTGGGTGCCGCGAGCGCGACGTCGACCGTGAACAGTAACAGCTCGGGCGGCGGCGGTGGCCGCAGCTATGCGGAGACGCTGCATACGTCGGATCAGGCCTTGACCGGCACGACGCTGACCGGTGGCGACAGCGTGGCGATCGCGGCCGGCAAGGACCTGAACGTGATCGGTAGCGCGATCAGCCTGGACCGGGGCAATGCGACGCTGGCGGCGGCTGGCGACGTGAACATCGGTGCCGCGACCGAGACGCACGACCTGAACTCGCACGAAACGCACAGTCGCAGCGGTGTGGTGAGCGGCACGAAGGTCGCAAGTGGGATCGACCAGACAATGACGCTGAACCAGGGCAGCCTGGTGTCGGCGGATGGTGTGACGATCGCGAGTGGCAAGGATCTGAATATCCAGGGCAGCACGGTCGTCGGCACGAACGACGTCGCACTGAGCGCGGCGCGCAATGTGACGGTGACGACGACGCAGGATACCCTGGATTCATCGAGCTACTACCAGAAGAAGGAAACGGGACTGATGTCAGGCGGCGGCCTGTCGGTATCGGTGGGTAGCAGTTCGCTGAAGACGACCAGCCAGACGAGCGAGGTGTCGAACAACGGCAGCACGATCGGTTCGTTGAACGGCAATCTGAGCATCACCGCCGGGAATGATCTGCACGTGACGGGCAGCGACCTGATTGCCGCGCAAGACATCAGCGGCACGGGCGCGAACGTGACGATCGATGCGGCGCAGGACACCGGTCATCGTCGCGAGACGCAGGAAGTGTCGAAGAGCGGGCTGACGCTGGCGCTGAAGGCGCCGGTGATCGACGCGGTGTCGAACGTGGTGGACCAGTCGCGCGCGGCCAGCAAGAATCAGGATGGTCGAGCAGCAGCGCTGCACGGGATGGCGGCCGCCAGCGGCGCGATCGATGCAGTCGGCGCAGGCGCGGCCGCGTTGGCCGGAGGTGCGACGCCCGAATTCAAGGTCGAGGTCAGCGTCGGCAGCAGCCATAGCAAGAGCGCGTTCACCGAGGACAGCGTGACGAATCGTGGCTCGAGCGTGAATGCCGGCGGAACGGTGGCGTTTGCGGCGACGGGCAATGGGCAACCGGGTAGCGGCAACGTGACGATCGCCGGTTCCGACGTGAACGCGACCGACGTGATTCTGGCGGCCAAGAATCAGGTCAACATCGTCAATACAACGGATACCGATTCCACGCGCAGCACGAACGAGTCGAAGAGCGCGAGCGTGGGCGTATCGGTGGGCACCGGCGGCTTTGGCGTGTCGGCGGCGATGTCGAAGGCCAACGGCGACGGCAACAGCGTTCTGGCCACGCAGAACAACAGTCACGTGAACGCGGCGAATACGGTCACGATCCTCTCGGGCGGCGATACGAACATCATCGGCTCGAACGTGAGCGGCAATCAGGTGAATGCCGATGTGGGCGGCAACCTGAACATCGCGAGCGTGCAGGACACGCTGTCGAGTGCGGCACATCAGTCGAGCTCGGGCGGTGGCTTCAGCGTCAGCCAGGGCGGCGCCAGCGCGAACTTCAGTCAGAGCAAGGGCAACGCGACGGGCAGCTACGCGGGCGTGAATGAACAGGCCGGGATTCAGGCGGGCGATGGCGGTTTCAATATCAACGTCATGGGCAATACTGACCTGAAAGGTGGGTTGATCGCAAGCGATGCGGACGCGTCGAAGAATGCGCTGACGACCGGTTCCCTCTCCTTCTCGGATATCCAGAACCAGTTGAGCCACGATGCGAAGTCGAGCGGCTTCAGCGCCGGCGCGACGACGGGTGACGGCGGGATGAACTACAGCACGCATGGCAGCGGATCAGGCAAGAATGCGGGCGGTGCGTCGCCGATGCTCGGCCAGCACGAGAGCGGCAGCGACAGCGCGACGACGCAGAGCGGCGTGAGTGCGGGCACCGTCACGATCACGGATTCGGCGAACCAGACGCAGGATCTGGCGAGCCTGAATCGCGACACGACCGATACGAACGGCACGGTGGCCAAACTGCCCGACATGCAGAACCTGCTGGACAAGCAGGCGGACATGATGGCGGCGGCCAGCGCAGCGGGCGAAGCGGTGTCGCGCCGGATCGGCGACTACGCGGACAAGATGATGGAGGAAGCGAAAGCCAACGGTGATCGGGCTGGCGTCGACGCGTGGAAGGAAGGTGGTGCGAACCGCGCGCTGATGCAGGGTGCCGGCGCGGCACTGGTGACGGGGCTAGCCGGCGGAAACGCTGTGGGTGGTGCCGCTGGCGCGGCGATATCGTCGATCGCCGCAGGCAAGCTGAACGACCTGAGCAGCGCGATCGCGAGCAGCGATCCGACCGGCACCGCCAACCTGAATCAGGCGCTGGGAAACATCGTGGCGAACGTGATCGCGACGGGCGCTGGCGGGGCCGTGGGCGGTGAATCCGGTGCGTTCTCCGGGTATAACGTCGACCGGTTCAATCGGCAGTTGCATCCGGATGAAAGGACGCTCGCGAAGCAACTGGCCGAGAAGAGTGGTGGCAAGTACACGACGGAGCAGATCGAAGATCAGATGCGAATCATGAACGGCTCAATTGTCGGAGACCGTGAATTGGGTACGCCCGATACGTTGGTCGGACAAATGCCGACTGATTCCGGGGCGCGGTGGCAATACGCTGGTACGACGGATGACGGTAAGCCGACACTGACGCAGATCTCAGTGCAGCCGAATTCGGATTTGCAAAGCTATATTCTGGCGAATTCTGGATCGGCACAGAACGGCGTGCCAAACATCGTTTATGACCAGACTGGCAAAAGCAGCTCTGGCTCCAATCTGAGCGGGCCGTTCACGAAGTTCGACCCGTCTGATGTGAATTACGTCAAATCTACCACTGGGGACCTGGCCTCTGCTACGTCAGCGACGGCTGGATGGATTTCATCGACAACTGGTGCCTTGGCTGCTGCTCCTTCGCCATATTCGCCTGCATTTGCCTGGATCGCCTCCGCTGCAACCGCAGCCGGCATTGGGGCTGATGCTGTCTCGCAAGTACTCAATCCAAATATTGGTGGTTACCTTGTAAGCAACTCTGTCAACATTGTTGGGAATGGAGTTTTGGCGGGCAAATTCCCTGGTGGGGCACCAGCTTTTAATGCGATGGTTAGCGAATTCAACAACACGCCGGCAGCAATATTTCTGCAGGATTTCACAAATTCGTCGTGGAAGTATTTCACTGAAGGAAAAAAGAAATGAAAATTATAGAAGATGGAAATTTCACGTGGAGCGTTAGTATTTTTCTGGTTCTTGTGGGATTCGTTGTCATGTTCGGATTTTTGAAGTATGGCCCGCCGTCGGTTCTCAGCGCGCTCATGGTCTGTGTCGGTTTTGGTATCGCTGCGGTTGGGGGAATGACTAGCAGGGCCAGAATGTTAAGAATCAAGCCCTTCGACAATAGCTATAAAAAAGCACGCGACAGCTACAAGACGAAAGACGGCGACGAGGACACGAAGTGAAAACCTCCCTTCGGCTGGCGGCTCTGCCGCTCGCCCTGGTCTCGCTCGCGGTCAGCGCGCAGCAGCATACGCCGACGTCGGCCGATGCCGCAGCCGCTGCACGCGCGAATGCCGAACAACAGCAGCAGTTGCAACAGCAACGCGACGCGCAGCGGCGCGAAGCAGTGATCGACGCGCCGACGGTACGTTCGGACGTCTCGCGTGTCGAGATCCATCCCGCCCTGCCGGAAGAAACGCCGTGCTTCCCGATCGACCGATTCACGCTGGATGTACCCGAGGCGCTACCGGACGGGTTGAAGGCCCAAGGCGCATCGGCACTGCCGCAGGACCGCTTTGCGTTCGCGCGCGACTGGCTCGCCCACTACGCCGGCGCCTGCATCGGCAAGCAAGGCGTCGATACGCTCGTCAAGGGCCTGTCGCGGGTCATTCTGTCGCGCGGCTACGTCACGACGCGTGTGCTGCTGTCGGA
The DNA here is from genome assembly GCF_002223055.1 of Burkholderia sp. HI2500. NCBI lineage: Bacteria > Pseudomonadati > Pseudomonadota > Betaproteobacteria > Burkholderiales > Burkholderiaceae > Burkholderia > Burkholderia sp. HI2500. The sequence continues at coordinate 2,898,002 of NZ_NKFL01000006.1, forward strand.
ACAGGACCTGTCGTCCGGCACGCTGACGCTCGCACTGATCCCCGGCGTGATCCGCCACGTGCGTTTCACCGACGAAAAACTGCGCGGCACCTGGAAAACCGCCTTCCCGACCCGCGCCGGAGAACTGCTGAGCCTGCGCGACCTCGAGCAGGGGCTCGAGCAGATGAAGCGCGTATCGAACCAGGACGTGTCGATGCAGATCGTTCCGGCCGACGTGCCGGGCGAAAGCGATGTCGTGCTCGACGTAAAGCGCGGCAGGCCGTGGACGGTGGTCGCGTCGATCGACAACTCCGGCACGCGCGCGACCGGCAAGCTGCAGGGCAACCTGTCACTCGGCATCGACAACCCCCTGGGCCTGAACGACGTTTTCAACATCGGCGTGAGCCAGGATCTCGAACTCGGCGACAAGGGACTCGGCTCGCACGGCTGGAACGGCTTCTATTCGATCCCGTGGGGCTACTGGACTGCGACGCTGTCCGCATACACGAACACCTACTACCAGCAGATCGCCGGTGTAAACCAGACCTTCGTCGCAAGCGGTAATTCGAAGACGGTCGACCTGAAACTGCACCGTGTGCTCGCACGCAGCCAGAACGACGTGCTCGGTGCGCAGATTCGCCTGTCGCGCCGTTTCGGCCAGAGCTTCATCGAAGACACGGAGATTCCGCAGCAGCGCCGCAACAACACGTTCGTCGAGCTGGGCCTGACCGATCGCCACTACTTCGGCGGCGCCCAGTTCGACGGCACGCTGGCCTACCGGCAGGGCGTCGGCGCATTCGGCGCGCAGGACGACATCCTCGCTTTCGGCGGCGGTCCGACCTATCGCTATCGGATGGCCGTGCTGGACGGCAACCTGTCCGTGCCGTTCGCGATCGCGCGGCAGCCGCTGCGCTACGTGACGACGGTCCACGGCCAGTACACGGGCAACACGCTGTACTACATCGACGATCTGACGATCGGCGGCCGCTACACGGTACGCGGCTTCGACGGCGAGACGATGCTCGCCGCGGCACGCGGCTTCTACTGGCGCAACGAACTGCAGGCGCCGATCGCCCAAACTGGGCACGCTGCCTATGCGGGTCTCGACTACGGACGCGTGTGGGGTCCGCAACCGGTCGCGCTGGTCGGCACGCAATTGGCAGGCGCTGCGATCGGGATCAAGGGCAGCGTCGGCACGCGGTTCGGTGCGTACGCCTACGACCTGTTCGCCGGCACGCCGGTCTATAAGCCGTCGGGGGTCGACACGGCACGCGTGACGGTCGGCTTCCAGTTGACCTCGCAGTTTTGATCGTTGAATCGACGGGCGATTTCAGTGCTGTCCGGCACATCTGCGCGTCGCCGTCCGCGAGGCGACGTCGCCTCGTCCTAACCACACCTCCCCATGAGTGGGGAAACCTGGAGAACCATACGATGCAGGAATTCTTTCGCTCCCCCCGTCTTCTCGCGGTTGCGCTGATCATGGCAACGCTGTCCGCGTGCGGCGGTGGAGACGACGGCAGCACACCCGGTACGGGATCGTCCTCGTCGTCCTCATCCGAAACCACTGCCCCGTCCGCACAAGCCGCGTGCAGACCGGACGGCAGCTTTACCTATTCCGGTTCCGTGTCTTCGGTTACAGCCAGCAACGGACAGTTCGCCGTGGTGGTTGTCCCGAGTCTGCCCACGGAGTATCAGAAGGGCCGAAATTTCACGGCGCCGGCGGCACCCGCCTCGAGCCAGGTTCAGCAAGCAAGCGGTGCGTTTACCACGCTGGCCTCCTCGGCCGCGGCAACCGATTGCCTCGGCCTCGACCACGGCATGGTGACCGACATCCAGGGTGTGGGCAGTGACGTCGCGATTGGCCGATGGGTTCAAGCCATGGACACGGATGGCAATACCTACAACATCCAGCAGGGCGTCCACTACGCGGTCGGCACGCCGCTGTCGTTGTCGGCGACGAGCGGAACGCTGGTCTGCACGCAATTGATCGCGGATACCGTCGCCAATAACAACGGCGGTCCGGCCGGCACGCTGGGAACGACTTCAGCCACGCTCGATCTGGGCACGCGCACGCTGAACGACCTGAGCCTGTCGATCAATCTGGCCAATACCCCGTACACGCTGACGAAGTCCCAGACGCCATTGAATGCCGCTTCGACCGAGGGACAGTTGTCCATCCAGTCGGTTGTGGTGGGACATGACGTGGCGCAGCCGATGGTGGCGCTCGGCTACTCGGCAACGCTGCCGAATACGCAGGGGATTGGCGGTGTCGTGGTGTTGTCGTGCCGATGACGACGCCTGCGGTTGCAGCAACAACACCACGCGTGGCAGCGTCGTCGTCGCGCCCGGCGGATTCGGGGGAGGACAAGGCATTGACGGCGTTCCTCATGGACCAGATCGCATCGATCCTGTCGGAGCGTCACGAACCGCGTCCCCATTGCCCGCGATGTAGCGGTAGCCACATCAGCAGCGCGGGATTCAAGGTGCGGCAAGTCAGTCGGCGGCCGATGTTCGAGTGCGTGACGGAACAGGTGCTGCCACGGGCCGTCGGGTAAAGCACCGGTGTGGTTACCCCCACACTTCCCGAGAAAGATGCAGATCCTTCGACCACGCGGCGAGACTCTTCCAGATGTTCCGCAGCGGCGTGCCTGAGCGCTCGGCGGCTTCCTCGGCGGCTTTCACCACCACCGGCAGCGGCACTTCGTCGAGGATGACGGAAAACTGCGATTCATATCCCGTCGGAATCCGTCCGGTAGCCAATGCGTCGGCCAGCAGCCGTTCGGTCAATTCACCCTTGTAACTGACGTTTGAACTCACAACGGCCTTGTAGAGACCGTTTTGCGGCTGCCGCGGTAGCGCAAGGAGTTCGATGCCGAGCACGCTGAGCAGCGTAATCAGCTTGTTGACGCCGAGATCCTTGACTTTGCCCGATTCGAGCTGGTTCACGGTTAGGCGAGACAAGCCGGCGAATTTCGCAAGTTGGGCCTGTGTGAGGTCGAGTTCTGCCCGCCGTTTTGCGACAGCCTGACCAATTTCATAGAGTTGCATGGCGACCTCCTGCCGTGGGTACGGCGATCTTTGATGTAAGGTATATCTTGCATATTTGGGCGGGTTTTCGGCGTCGGAGAATTCCGCCGTGGTCTAGGGTGCGTCGCCCACACCGCTGGACATGCTGGGTCAAGTCCGTGATGAGATCGCCGCTTTAGACATCGTCACCCTGCAGATTTCGGGAAAATCGCGTCCTGTGGCGGGCGTGCGTCGCGCAGGGTAAACACCGCAAAGAGCCAGAAAATCCCGCCAGACAGCCATTTTGTAAGCGCAACCCAATTTTTCCTCCCTGATTTTGGCCTCCCGCGCACCCGCTACTCACCCCACCCCCATTTCCCCCGCTTGCGCTCAAAAATTGAGCGGTCTAGACTGCAACGCAGTTTCATCGAAGTCCCTGTCTTTCGCACACCGCGCCGGGGCGATCCGGCGCAACGCTTCCCACCGGACGCCGCCTACCCGCCGCGTCGAGACCTACAAGGACGCACCATGAACCGCACTGCAAAGCTTCTCGTTACCGCACTCGCGTTCGCACCGCTCGCGTCGTTCGCCCAGGACACGTCGACGATCCGCTGGGGCATCGACCCCACGTATCCGCCGTTCGAGGCGAAGCAGCCCGACGGCTCGCTCGCCGGCTTCGACATCGACCTGCGCAATGCGATCTGCGAGCAACTGCATGCGAAGTGCGTGTGGGTCGAGCAGGGTTTCGACGGGATGATTCCGGCGCTGCGCGCGCGCAAGTTCGACGTGATCATGTCCGCGATGACGGCCACCGACGAGCGGCTCAAGCAGATCGACTTCTCGAACAAGCTGTACGCGTCGCCGGGTGCGCTCGTCGCGCCGGTCGGCTCGACGCTGCTGCCGACCGCCGCGTCGCTCGCGGGCAAGCGCGTCGGGATCGACCAGGGCACGACGCAGGAGGCGTACGCGAAGGCCGAATGGGCGACCAAGGGCGTGACGATCGTCTCGTACCAGAACCAGGACCAGGTGTACCAGGATCTCGTCAACGGCCGCCTCGACGCGACTTTCCAGGACAAGACGCGGGCCGGCTACTCGTTCCTGAAAACGCCGCGCGGCAAGGGCTATGCGTTCGCGGGCCCCGACGTGACCGACGTGCGGATCACCGGCTACGGCGTCGCGATGGGCGTGCGCAAGGGCGATGAAGCGATGAAGAAGCGGCTGAACGACGCGATCGTCGCGATCCGCGCGAACGGCACGTACCAGAAGATCGCCGCGAAATATTTCGACTTCGACATCTACGGCGCGAAGCAGCAACTGACTTCCGCACCGTGAATCAGTGATTGCGTGATTCCGTGATTCACTCCATCGACAGGCACACCATGACGAGTATCCAGGACCGCGTCGCGCAAGCCGTGACGCCCGAACTGATCGCCGCGTTCCGCGAGGAAGGCGCGGTCTGCATCAAGGGCATCTTCTCGCCCGACGAAGTCGCCGCGCTGCGCGCCGGCATCGACACGAATCTCGCGCAGCCGAGCGAGCGCGCGAAAGTCGCGAGCCGGCCCGACGATCCGGGCTGGTTCTTCGAGGATTTCTGCAACTGGCAGCACAACGACGCGTATCGCGACTTCATCGTGCGCTCGCCGGCGCCGTCAGTCGCCGCCGCGCTGATGGGCACCGAGCACGTGCGACTGCATCACGACCACCTGCTCGTGAAGGAGCCCGGCACGCGGCAGCGCACGCCGTGGCACCAGGACCAGCCGTACTACAACATCGAAGGCGACGACAACGTCAGCATGTGGATTCCGGTCGATCCGGTGCCGCTCGAATCGACGCTCGAATTCGTCGCGGGCTCGCATCTCGGGCCGTGGCTGATGCCGCGCACGTTCATGGACAAGGAAGCGAAGTGGTTCCCGGAAGGGAGCCTGGCTGACCTGCCCGACATCGAAGGCGACCGCGCGGCGTTTCCGATCCGCCACTGGGCGCTCGAGCCCGGCGACATGGTGTGTTTCCGGATGCTCACGCTGCACGCGTCGGGGGGGACGCAGAACCGTCGGCGTGCGTTCTCGATCCGCTTCGTCGGCGACGATATCCGTCACGCGCCGCGCCGCTGGAAGACGTCGCCCGATTTCCCGGGGCTCGCCGAGCAATTGGCCGACGGCGCGCCGCTCGATCACCCGCTGTTTCCTGTCGTGTGGTCGCGTGACGCGGGGCAGGCCCGCGCGATCTGACGCGGGCGGGTGTGCGTGACGGACGCGGCGGCCGTTTCCTGACGAAACGGCCGCCGCGCGCTTTTTACTGTGGGAACAGGATCAGGTCGGGTGGCGTCCGGCGCCCGGCTTGAAGCGCGAGCCGAGCCGGTAGCGGTTGCCCGGGTGCAGGAAGTGCACGAACGTGACGGGCTGCCCGTTCGTCCAGGTGCGGCGTGTGAGCGTGAGGCACGGCTCGTCGGCGCGCATGTCGAGCAGCCGCGCCTGTTCGCCGGTCGGTAGCGACGCATCGACCACGTGCTCGATCTCCAGTTCGTCGTGCGACACGTTATTGAACAGGTACTCGGACGGCGGCTCGACCTGGAAATCCTGGTCGATGAAGCCGGGCGCGGCGGCCGGGTTCACGTAGCGATCCTCGAGCTGGATCGGGCGGCCGTTTTCCTCGTGCACGCACACCACGTGAAACACCGGCGTGTTGACCGGCAGGCCGAATGCAGCCGCGACATCGAACGACGCGGGCTCGCTCGACTGGCTCAGCACGCGGCAGCGATATTCGTGCCCACGCGCGCGGATTTCGTCGCGGATGTGCGCGATCATCAGCAGGTTCGACTGCGGCTTCACTTCGGCGACGAACGTGCCGACGCCCGCGATGCGCTTCAGCACGCCTTCCTCGGTCAGTTCGCGCAGCGCGCGGTTGACCGTCATGCGTGCGACGCCGAACTGGGCGGCGAGATCGAGCTCGGACGGGATGCGGTCCCCCGGGCGCCAGTCGCCCGCTTCGACGTTCTGGCGAACGAGCGTCTTGATCTGCTGGAACGGTGCGGTGGCCTTCGTGACCATCGGGGATCCTTGCGCGAAAAGGTGACGATGCTAGTCGTCGTGACTGACGATGACCACGATCTCCGCCTGCGCGGTGCCGAGGCTGCGCGTGCGGTGCGGGATGAGTGCGTTGAAATAGACTGAATCGCCGGCCTTGAGTTGCACCGTCTCGTTCGGAAATTCGATTTCGACGCGACCCTTGTGCACGAACAGGAATTCCTCGCCTTCGTGCTCGCGGAACGTCGACGCGACGAATTCGTGCGGCGGATGCACGACGAACGGCAGCATCTTCTTCGGCGCGACGCCGGCCGCGATGCTTTCGAAGCGGTGGGCCTGGCTGTCGGCTGCAGCGCCCATCGCCGTGCGCTCGCCGGCGCGCGTGACCGTGATCAGCTCGCGGTTGTGGCTTTCCGAGAACAACTGCTCGACGTCGACGTTCAGTGCCTTCGACAGCTTCAGCGCGACCGCGATCGACGGCACGCTCAGGCCGCGCTCGACTTTCGACAGGTAGCTCTTGGTGAGGCCCGTCTCGTCGGCCAGCACGTCGAGCGTCCAGCCCTTCTGTTTTCTGAGCAGCTTCAGGCGAATCGTCATGGGGCGCCAGGTGTCCTTCGAAAAACCGATTGTAACGCATGACACAAAGTGTCCTATGGTGTATTGTGTGTCATGTTTTGCCGGGAAAGCGGCCGCGGACGGCGCGACCCGACCCGATCCATTCAGGAGGTGAACATGGCGGAAACACTGAATCTGACGAAGGAGGCGCTGGTCGCGCTGGCGGAGCGGCGTCTGGACAACGCGGTGGGCGACAGCGGCTGGTCCGCGCGGCAGAAGCTCGCGCTCACGTGCCGGATCCTGTTCGACGCCGGTCACGATTCGGGCCTGGCCGGGCAGATCACCTGCCGCGCGGGCGACGCCGGCACGTACTACACGCAGCGGCTCGGGCTCGGTTTCGACGAGATCTCGGCGGCGAACCTGTTGCGGGTCAACGAGGATCTCGACGTCGTCGACGGCGAGGGCATCCCGAATCCGGCCAACCGGTTCCATACGTGGATCTACCGCGAGCGCCCGGACGTGAACTGCATCATCCATACGCATCCGGCGCATGTCGCGGCGCTGTCGATGCTCGAACAGCCGCTCGTCGTATCGCACATGGATACCTGCCCGCTGTACGACGATTGCGCGTTCCTGAAGGACTGGCCCGGCGTGCCGGTCGGCAACGAGGAGGGCGAGATCATCTCGAAGGCGCTCGGCAGCAAGCGCGCGATCCTGCTGTCGCACCACGGCCAGCTCGTGGTCGGCAAGACGATCGAGGAAGCGTGCATGCTCGCGCTACTGATCGAGCGGGCCGCGAAGCTGCAACTGCTCGCGATGGCGGCCGGTGAAATCAAGCCGGTGCCGCCGGCGCTGGCGCGCGAAGCGCACGACTGGATTTCGAAGCCGAAGCGCGATGCGGTGACGTTCGACTACTACGCACGCCGGGCATTGCGGACGCATCAGGACTGTGTCGCATGAGCGGGCGATTCGTCGTTCTCGTCTCAGATCATCATTGAGGAATACCTATCGTGTCCATTCTGCTGAAAGGCATCATTGCCTACCCGGTTACGCCGTTCTCCGCTGACGGCGGCGTCGACCTGAAAGCACTCGAAGTGCTGATCGAGCGGCTGATTGCCGACGGCGTCCACGCGATCGCCCCGTTGGGCAGTACCGGCGAAAGCGCGTACCTGGCCGACGCCGAATGGGAGGCCGTCGCCACCGCGTCGATTCGTGCGGTGAAGCGGCGCGTGCCGACCGTCGTCGGCATTTCCGATCTCACCACGGCGGGCGCGGTGCGCCGCGCGCGCTTCGCGGAACAGGCCGGCGCCGATGCGGTGATGGTGCTGCCGGTGTCGTACTGGAAGCTCGCCAACGACGAGATCGTCGCGCACTATCGCGCGATCGGCGCTGCCATCGGCATCCCGATCATGCTGTACAACAACCCCGCGACGAGCGGCGTCGACATGTCGCCCGACCTGATCGCGACGATCTGCAGGACCGTCGACAACGTGACGATGGTGAAGGAGAGCACCGGCGACATCGGGCGGATGCACCGGCTCGCGCAGCTGAGCGACGGCGCGATTCCGTTCTACAACGGCAGCAATCCGATGGCGCTCGCCGCGCTCGCGGCGGGTGCAGCCGGATGGTGCACGGCCGCGCCGAACCTGAATGCGGCGTTGCCGCTGGCGCTGTTCGACGCGATGCAGGCGGGCGACCTGGCGCGTGCGAGGACGGTCTTTCATGCGCAGCTGCCGCTGCTGCAGTTCATCGTCAACGGCGGATTGCCGGTGACCGTGAAGGCCGGGTTGCGCCTGCGCGGCTTCGATGCCGGCGAACCGAGAAAGCCGCTGATGCCGCTCGGCGACGCGCGCACGCGCGAACTCGAACGCCTGCTCGCGGCGCTGCCCGACGGTGTGACGACGTGAGCGATACGGCACGGCCGCTGATCTCCGCCGCCATCGACGCGGTGCGGGTCGGCAAGCGCCGGCCGCTGGCCGGCACGCCGCACGCCAGCGCGATCGACAAGCAGCCGGTCGACGCGCGTCTGTGGCTGGGTACGCTCGGCTTCGCCGGCGACGAGCAAGCCGATGCGCGGCATCACGGTGGACCTGACAAGGCGGTGCACCACTATGCGTACGATCACTATGCGTGGTGGTCGGCGCAGATCGGCGCGCGCGACGTGCTGGCGCAACCGGGCGCGTTCGGCGAGAACCTGTCGACGCTCGGCGTGACCGAGCACGACGTATGCCTCGGCGACGTGTTCACGCTGGGCGGTGCCGTGCTTCAGGTGTCGCAGTCGCGGCAGCCGTGCTGGAAGCTGAACGCGCGCTTCGATCATCCGCGAATGGCCGCGCTCGTGCAGCAAAGCGGCCGGACCGGCTGGTACTACCGCGTGCTGCAGGAAGGCTGGGTGGAGTCGGGTGATGTGCTGACGCTGCACGAGCGCCGCTACCCGCAATGGTCGCTGGCGACGGTACTCGACGTGCTGTACCGGCGCACGCTCGACATGGCCGCGCTCGATGCGCTGTGCGCCGTGCCGATATTGCCGCCCGGCTGGCGCACGATGCTCGAAAGGCGCCGGACGGAGCGGCAGGTCGAAGACTGGACGAAGCGGCTCGAAGGACGATGATGCGCCGCGTGCCGCGTGCCGCGTGCCGCGTGCCGCGTGCCGCGCGCCGCGTGCCTCAGTGGCTCGGCAGTTCCCGCACGTCGGCGGTGGGCACCGAGCCGAACGCGTCGCTCAGCGCATAGCCGATCAGCTGTCGCGCGGCCGCCTCGGGCGTCGCGAGCGCGCCGCTCGACTTCAGCTGGTCGAATTTCTCGCGCATCGGGAAGTTGTCTTCGCTGGTCGAGCGGATCGTCGCCTGCATGCCCGTATCGACGACGCCCGGCGCGACGCTGCAGATCCGCAGCGCTCGGTTCGCGTCGAGTGCGACTGCGCGCGCATGGTGATCGAGTGCCGCCTTGGTCGCACAGTAGACGCTCCAGCCCGCGTACGCGTTGCGTGCCGCCCCGCTCGACACGTGCAGGATCCGGCATTCGGTCGTGGCCGATACCGCTTGCGTGAGCGCGGCCGACAGCATCAGCGGCGCCGCGACGTTCACGCCGACCGCGCGTGCGACGATCGCTGGGTCTTGCGCGGCGAGCGGGCCGATCGGGTCGACGATGCCGGCGTTGTTGAACAGCAGCACGATCGACGCGCCGTCGACGAAGCGGCGCAGCGTGTCGCCGGCCAGCCAGGCCGCGACGGCCGCCGGGTCCGACAGGTCGAGTTCGATTTCGGCGAAACGGTCGCCGGCTTGCGACGCGAGCGACGGATGGCGGCTGCGCGACACGCCGAGCACGGCGACGCCTTCCAGCAGCAGTTGCTCGGCGAGCGACGCGCCGAGGCCGCGAGTGTGTCCGGTGACGATGGCGCGCACGTGCGGGGCGGAAGAGGATGCGGTCATGGTGGTGAACGGGTCGAAGGGGTGAACGGGATGAGCGGCGTCGACGCGCGGTGCGCATGCGTGGCGGCATGGCGTGCGGGACAGACGATGCGTGGTATTGCGTGCGATGGCGGTCGCGCGGCGCCGCAGACGTCGGGGTGACGCATATCGTAGCGCTCGCATGCGGGGCGTGCAAACGCCGCCGTGCGTGCGGACGCGGAATCCGCGGGGCTGCGCGTATCCGACGCCGCGCGGCGCGGGCTCGCCGATACGTTGGACGAAAGCCTGCTGCGGCAAGTGCGCGCGCCGGCACGCCGCGCGGCGCCGGGCCACGCGACGCGAGCTATCATATGGCTCGCCCGTGCGCGATGCCGGACGGGCCGCGACCGTTTCCCTTCACCTGCTGCACGCTGCGACCCACTCATGAACACCACGCCGGATACGCCCACGCCACGCGCCCTTCGCGAACTCACGCCCCTCGAGGCCCGCATTCTCGGTGTGCTCGTCGAGAAACAGCACACGGTGCCGGACACCTATCCGCTGTCGCTGAATGCGCTGACCGCGGGCTGCAACCAGAAAACCGCGCGCTCGCCGGTGATGAACGTCAGCGAGGATGAGGTCACGACCGCGCTCGACGGGCTGAAGCACCTGAGCATCGTGATGGAAGGCAGCAGCAGCCGCGTGCCGCGTTTCGAGCACAACATGAACCGCGTGCTCGGCATTCCGAGCCAGGCGATCGCGCTGCTGACGATCCTGCTGCTGCGCGGCCCGCAGACGGCCGCCGAACTGCGCCTGAACAGCGCGCGCCTGCACGGTTTCGCGGACATCTCGTCGGTCGAGGCGTTTCTCGACGAACTCGCGGCGCGTGCGCAGCCGCTCGTCGTCCGGCTGCCGCGTGCACCGGGCGCGCGCGAGAACCGCTGGATGCACCTGATGTGCGGCGAAGTGAATCTGGCCGATTTCGCGAGCGCGGAGGCCGGCGGCGCGGATTCCGTGCCGCCTTCCGAATTCGAAGCGCTGAAGGCCGAACAGAAGCGCCTCGCGGATGAAGTGGCGCGGTTGAATGCGCTGGTTCTGCGGATGGCCGGCGAGTTGGGCATCGACGTCGACGCGCAAGGCGACGCGGGCTGATGTAGATGGCGGCGGTGGCCCGCCACGGGATGGCCACGTCGCGGCACGGCCGGGTCGGGGCGCGATGCGGGGACTACCCGCATCGCCGCGTTACTTCAGCTTGACGCCGGGTACGAGATAGCGCGAACCGCCCGGTTTCAGGATCGGCGCGAGCGCGGCAAACGGCACATCGAGTTGCGGCCCGAGACAGGCGCCCGCCGCGTGACCGATTCCGGATACGACGAACGACAGCTTGCCGGGCGCATCGAGTTCGAACGCCAGATACTCGGGGAACACGTCGGCGCACGACAGCCACTCGCCTTCGCCGTCCGTTACTTGCCGACCGTGTGTCGCCTTGTCACGCAACCGCGTAATGAAGCTCACCAGCGCGGGGCTTGTTCCCGGATCGCCGTCCTTGCCCGCCGTAGTCGCGTCGATCACGCGATTCCAGTCGAGATACGCGCCGCGCAGCAGGTCGAACGTGACCGGATGGTAGTGATTGTTCGGATGGGCGCCGCCGCAGAACGTACTGCCCGATTCCACGATGCCGAGTGCCGCAGGTGACAGCCACGTGACCTTCACCTGTTCGTCGTCGAAGCCGCCGAGCGAACCGGCGGCCGGCCCGTCGTCGGAATAGCGGGTCGAAGCACATGCGAGCGCGGCGAGATTCATCTGCCAGTGCTGCTGCTCGAGCAGGCGGTTGACCCGTGCCATGACCGCGGGATCGGGATGACGGCTCAGACGCGGATACATGAGCTCCGTGCGCGGGTCGCGCCACATCCGGTACGCGACGGTGCCGTCGCCGATCTCGGGGCCTGCGGGCTGCGCGTGCCCGGCAAGCTTCAGCGTGGCATAAGGCGCCTGCCGCATGTCGATGGCCACGCCGTTGGCGATACCGCTGCCGACGCCGCCGGCGATGCGGTCGGTGATGGCTTCGACGGAGCCGGGCGCGACCGCGTCGGGATCGTATTCAGCGATGCGTCGCAGCGTGAAGCTGCGCGTCTTGCCGGTGCGTGCGTCGGTCCATTGGCCGCGATAGCCATTCTTGTCCTGCGTGCCGCGCCAGGTTGCCGCTGGATGGTCGAAGTCGGCGCCGTCGCTGTATCGCGTCATGTCGCGCACGTCGTCCGGCAACGCGGTGCGCTCGAGCGGCTCGACGAGCTGCGCAGGGTCGCCGTGCAGCGGAATGTCGATGCCGTACTGCGTATAGAAATAGCGACCCGAGATCGTGCCGTTCGCCGCCGGGCGGCGGTCGAGTTCCATCACGATCTCGCCGGCGCCTTGCAGCAAGCCGCGATAGACGACCCGCGGCGCGGCGTCGGCCGCTCCCGCGCGCAGCGCGATCATCACCAGCACGATCCGGATCAGCGGGCGCATCACCAGCGGCACCCGGTTTGTTCGGACGCGTCGACGTCCAGTACCCTGCCGAACGCGGTCTGCTTGCCGGTGCGCGCGCTGGTATAGGTCATCGAATAGATCATCGCGCCCTGCGACATCATCTCGTAGCGCCCGTTGATCCTGCCGTCGACCATCTCGACCCAGGTTGTCGTGAACTGGTGCGGGCGGCCCTCGGCGAGCACTTCCTCGTCCACGTGCTCGACCACCAGCGGCAGCGCCGTTTTCGCTTTCGCATAGCGAACCATGCCGCCTGACCAGCCGACGGCGTCGTCGTAGTAGGTGCGCGTCTCGAAGCGCACGGGTTTGTCGCCGTCCGACTTGAAGCAATACACCTCGGTGGAGACCTTCGCGAACGCGGGCAGCGACGCGCAGAGCAGCAGGGCGGCAAGGATTTTTTTCATGATGGGCCGGTGAAGAATGAAGTGCGGCATCAACCGAGCATGATCCGCGTGGCACCTGCATCGACGAGCCGGAACAGCAGATCCTCGACGGTCGTCTCGGGCGCGGAGCCGAGATCCGCATTGACGCGCCACCCGTGTTCCGTGCGAACCGGTTCCGACAGGTAGTGAACGATGCCGTGCAGGCCGTCTTCGGCCGGCGTGTTCTCGTCGTCGACGTCGAACCACGCGAAGAACCACGCCTTGAACGCCTCGACGGCCGCGCTTTCGTCGAGACCATCGGCCTCGATCGCGGCCCAGTCCCACACGAACGGGCGGATCGACACGGCCGCTGTTTCGAGGTCGAACGCCAACGGCTCGAACGCCAGCTGCGTGGCGGAATCGACCATCGCCGGCTGGCCCGCCGATTTGCCTTCGGTCGCGATGAGGTCGGCCCGGCACGGCAACGCGAGCGACCCTTCGGTGGCGAGCGTGCCGTCGGCCCGCCGGTAGGCCGGTTCGACGATCACGGCCGGTTGCGCCGCCGCTTTCGCGAGCAGGTCGGCATACGGTTGGCGGATGGCGCGGAGCAGTTCGGAGACGGTCATCGTGGCGTATCGGTTGGGCAGGGAGCGATCGGTTACATGCAGTCAGTATGCGGCGCGGCCGGCATCGCACGACGCGGCCTTCGGTACCGGACAGCCGTGATCGTACGGCACTTCGACAACACGCGGACAGTCGGCCGAATGGCCGGAGCGACCCTGCATCGCGCGACGACCGATTTAGACGTTTACCTTCAAACAATCGAAAACGCCCATCGAGCGCGCGCTCGTTGTGCTTCAATTCATCCGGTTTGTAGTCCTACTAAAATTACAGGTTCAGAACAGGCCGGATTACTCATTCACAGGAGACAGTCGATGGCTCGGAAACGGTTTTGAAGCGGCACACGCGATGGTCTGCAACACCGCGAACTTCCTTCGATGAAAGCAGGTTATCCCAGGGGCCCCAACCATGTCCTCCAGACGTTTCATGATGGCCGCGGCAGCGATGTCCGCCGCGTTGGCCACCAACGCGCCGGCAGCCAGCGCCGCCGCGCCAGCCGTATCCGACCCGTTCTACACGTACACCGGCACCACGCCGTTGGCATCGATCCCACCGGGCACGGTGCTCAAGACGCGCAACGTCACCTACCACGTGGCCGGTATCCCCACCGCGCTGACCGCGCAGCAGTTGCTGTATCGCACCCATAACGCGCTGAACCAGCCGGTCGTCAACGTGACGTCCGTGATCCGGAGCCCGGTCAGCAACGGCCAGGCCATCTCGTACCAGTCGGCTTACGATTCGCTGAACCCGTACGACGAGCCGTCGCAGGTGATCGCCGGCGACCGTGACGTGACCAAGATCATCAACGTCGGCACGCTGCTCTACAGCGCGGAATCGATCCCGCTGTCGACGCTGCTGCTGCTCGGCTACAACGTCATCGTGCCCGATACGGAAGGCCAGACGGCCGACTTCGCCGCCGGCCCCGAATACGGGATGACGACGCTCGATTCGATCCGCGCGGCGCTCAATACGCCGTCCACGGGCCTGAATCCGTCGAGCAAGGTCGCGATGATCGGCTATTCCGGCGGCGCGATCGCGACGAACTGGGCCGCGCAGCTCGCGCCGAGCTATGCGCCCGAGATCAACAGGCAGCTCGTCGGCGCGGCGGAAGGCGGCGTGCTGGTCGATCCCGCGCACAACCTGCGCTACGTCGACGGCAGCATCGTGTGGGGCGGGGTGGCCGCGGCCGCGCTGGCCGGGCTGTCGCGCGGCTACGGCTTCGACCTGACGCCCTATCTCAGCGATACCGGCGTCGCCGTGTTCAAGGACATCCAGAGCCAGTCGCTCGCCTACATCCTGCCGAAGTACACGGGGCTGCGCTGGGGCACGCTGTTCAAGCCGCAATACGCGAACGACATCAACAGCATTCCCGTGTACGTGACGTATGCGAACAAGGTGAATGCGGGGCTGGCCGCATCGCCGACGATCCCGATGTTCATCGGCCAGGGCACGGCGGGCGCGCTCGATGGCACCTTCAGCAGCCAGGTGGGCGACGGCGTGATGATGGCGTACGACGTGCGCGCGCTGGCGCAGAAGTTCTGCGCCAGCGGCACGCCGGTCACGTACAACGAGTATCCGCTCGAACATGCGGGCGCGATCGTGCCGTGGGTGGCCGGCATGCTGCCGTGGCTCTACGACCGTTTCAACGGGAGGGCCGCGCCGAGCAATTGCTGGCTGACGTCGCTGCTGCCGAGCAATTCGCTGGCGCCCGAGACGCTGCACTAGCCGCAACGCCGCGTGCGATGCGGTGCATGGCCGGGCGACCCTTCGCGGGTCGCCTTTTTCTTTTTGCCTTTTGATCTGCGTCGCGCTGCGGCAAGGCCGCCGCGTCGGTCCCCCCGCCGCAACCCGCCACCGTCCCGCCCGGGTGCCATAATCGAGCCTGCCCATCATTCCAGACGTCCCCCGGAGAATCACCATGCAGAACCTCGACAATCCTTCCCACGATCGCGAGGTAGGCAGCGCCGACGCGACGCAGGACACCACGCGCATCGACGACGTCCGCATCGGCGCCGTGCGCCCGCTGATTTCGCCGGCGCTGCTGCAGGACGAACTGCCGGTGCCGGCCGCCACGCAGACGCTCGTCGAGGATACGCGCCGCGCGATCGGCGACATCCTGCACGGCCGCGACGACCGGCTGCTGCTCGTCGTCGGCCCGTGCTCGATCCACGATCACGACCAGGCGCTCGATTACGCGCGCCGCCTGAAGATCGCCGCCGATGCGCTGAAGGACGACCTGCTGATCACGATGCGCGTCTACTTCGAGAAGCCGCGCACGACGGTCGGCTGGAAGGGCTACATCAACGATCCGCGCCTCGACGGCAGCTTCCGCATCAACGAAGGGCTGCGCGCCGCGCGGCAACTGCTGCTCGACATCAACGCGCTGGGCCTGCCGGCGTCGACCGAATTCCTCGACCTGCTGAGCCCGCAGTACATCGCCGACCTGATCGCGTGGGGCGCGATCGGCGCGCGCACGACCGAGAGCCAGAGCCATCGCCAGCTCGCGTCGGGCCTGAGCTGCCCGATCGGCTTCAAGAACGGCACCGACGGCGGCGTGCAGGTCGCGTCCGATGCGATCGTCGCCGCGGCCGCGAGCCATGCGTTCATGGGCATGACGAAGATGGGGATGGCCGCGATCTTCGAGACGCGCGGCAACGACGACGCGCACGTGATCCTGCGCGGCGGCAAGAACGGCCCGAACTACGACGCCGAGCATGTCGAGGCGAGCTGCGCGGTGCTGCGCAAGGCGGGCCTGCGCGAGCAGGTGATGGTCGACTGCTCGCACGCGAACTCGAACAAGTCGCATGAGCGGCAGATCGACGTCGCGCAGGATCTCGCGCGGCAGCTGTCGCAGGGCGAGCAGCGGATCGTCGGCGTGATGGTCGAAAGCCATCTCGAGGCCGGGCGCCAGGACCTGAAGCCGGGTGTGCCGCTGAAGTACGGCGTCTCGATCACGGATGCATGCCTGAGCTGGACGCAGACGGAGCCGGTGCTCGACGTGCTGGCGGAGGCGGTGCGGCAACGGCGCGCGCAGGCGCGCAGCGCGTGACGAGGGCGATGTACGCGATTCGCTGCGGTGTCCGTAATGTCGCCATGGCAAGAGGCGCCTGACAGCGGCTGCGTCATCACGTCCGATGCAGCGTTTCGCGAGTGGCGCTAACATGGGCCGGTGTGATGCGTCGTACAGAGGCCTTCTCGTTTCACGCGGCGCATGCACGGAGGCGGCTTGGCCGGCCGCCGACACCGACAACAATTCACCGGAGTGCATAACAGCATGGCTTTCTACAAGACCCTCATCGCAGCAACCGTCCTCGCCTCGAGCGTCAGCGCACATGCGCAGATCGCGGGTGCGCAGCCGATCAGCGTGACCGTCGAGCAATCGCAGGCGCTGCTCGAAGGCTGGAGCGTGAAGAAGAGCGTGCTCGGCAAGGCCGTCTACAACGACGAGAACCAGAAGGTCGGCACCGTGCGCGACCTGATCGTCGCGCCGGACGGCTCGGTATCGGCGGCGATCGTGTCGGCCGGCGGCTTCCTTGGCGTGGCCGCGCATGACGTCGCGGTGCCGATCGCATCGCTCGACGTGCGCAACGGCAACATCTACCTGCCGGGCGCGACGAAGGATGCGCTGAAGGCGACGCCCGCGTTCCAGTACGCGAAGGTGCCGTCGCCGCCGAAGCCGAAGAAGCTCGACGACAAGCACTGAGCGAGCACGGATTGGCAATACCCGGCGCGCAACGCGCCGGGTATTTTGTTTGCGGTCAGCCGTTCGACGGATCGTCCGGTGGCGCGAGCGCCACGACGTGGCTGATGCCTTCGTGCGCCATCTTCGTATAAGGGCTGAAGCGCTCGGTATTGCGGACGAGTTCTTCCGCCACCGTGCGCTCGACCCCCGGCAACTGCACGCGAATGTTCGCGTTCAGCATGAACAGCCCATCCACCGGATCGCGGCAGAAGTCGACCGATGCACTGACCGACGCGCCGGCGATCGACACGCCGGCCCGCGTGGCGAGCAGGCTCAGCGCCCCATGAAAGCAAGCCGCATAGCTCGCGGCAAACAGTTGCTCCGGGTTCGGGCCGTCGCCCGGCCCGCCCAGTGCGGACGGCAGGCGCAGCGCCACATCGAGGCGGCCGTCGTCGGAACGCGCGACACCCGATGCGCGGCCATGCTCCGCCGCCCCGCCCGTGACGGTCACCGTCGTCGAATAGAGCGTCTGTGGTTCCCGCCCGCGATACTTGTCGAGCAGCGAGAGCGGCGGCGGCCGTAGCGGCGTCATGGTGTGCGCGATCCTGCGGTGCGGCTCAGCGCGCGGGCTGGTTTTTTTTGAACCACGTATCGAAGGTCGTCGCAGCGAGGCGCGCGCCGGGCGCGGGGACGAGC
Organism: Burkholderia sp. HI2500; assembly: GCF_002223055.1. NCBI lineage: Bacteria > Pseudomonadati > Pseudomonadota > Betaproteobacteria > Burkholderiales > Burkholderiaceae > Burkholderia > Burkholderia sp. HI2500. Next base: position 2,915,841 of record NZ_NKFL01000006.1, read on the forward strand.
GTGTCGTCCTGCAGTATCGCGCCGAAATAATCGGCGCCTGAGTCCCTGACCACCGTGCGCGGGTCGTGCGTGATCTTCAGGAAATGTTCGACCAGGTCGGCGATCCGCACCCGATCGGGGCCGCCGATTTCGGCGATGCCGTTGCGCGGTGCGTCGAGCGCGACATCGGTGACGGCGGCCGCGACGTCGTCGGATGCAATCGGCTGGAAGAACGCGGTGGCCTGCCGCGTGGTGTCGCCATCGGCGCTCGATTGTGCGATCGCGCCGACGAAGTCGAAAAACTGCGTCGAGCGTACGATCGTATAAGGCACGCCTGCTGCGCGGATCAGGTCTTCCTGAATGAGCTTGCCGCGGAAATACGCGCTTTGCTGCAGGCGGTCGGTGCCGACCACCGACAGCGCGACGTGATGGCGCACGCCCGCCGCGCGCTCCGCGGCGAACAGGTTGCGCCCCGACGTCTCGAAGAATGCCTTCACGGCCGCTTCCTCGAACGACGGCGAGTTCGCGAGATCGACCACGACGTCCGCGCCCGCCAGCGCGTCGCCCAGCCCCGCGCCCGTGATCGTATCGACGCCGGTCGACGGCGCTGCCGCCAGGGCGTCGTGGCCGCGCGCGATCAGGTTCCTGACGACTTTGCTGCCGATGAGGCCGGTACCACCAATCACGACGATCTTCACGATTGCTCTCCTTGAACGGGCGCGCGAGAGACGCGCCGCCTGAATCGGTCGAAGCCGGCGCGCATCGCATTCGCACGCGTGCGCCGGCACGTTGCCGAATGGCGCGCCGCGATGCCCGCACGCCGTTCGATCAACCCGCATCGTAGGCAGATGCCGCGCGATCCGGTAGAGCCCCACAGGTGCTCACGGTGTTGCTTCGAATGCATCAATCGACCGGCTCCAGCGGTGCCGTCGTCGTTACGGTGGTCATCGTCGTGAGGCACTGCAGGTCGCGGGCGCACGTCCGTTCGATCATGTAGTCGATGAATGCGCGGATGCGCGTCGGCAGGTGCTTGCGGCTCAGGTAACAGAGATAGTGTCCGCCGTCGTCCGGCGCGTGCTGGCCGAGGCAGCTCACCAGTTGCCCGTCGGCGAGCAGGTCGCACACCTGGTACGCGGGCAGTTGCGCGATGCCGAGCCCGTCGAGCGCCGCGCGCACGACCAGATCCATGTCGTTGAAGGTGTGATGCGCGGCGAGCTGGTGCTGCTGCGCCAGCCCGTCGACCTTGAATTCCCATTCAGTCACGCGGCCCGACGCGGTGCGCAGGTTGATGCAGCGATGCTGCGCCAGCTCGTCCACGTGACGCGGCAAGCCGTGCCGGTGCGCGTACGACGGCGACGCGCAGACGATCATCTGCATCGGAATCAACTGGCGCGCGACGATCGCGCTGTCCTCCATGCGGCCGTCGCGAAACGCGACGTCGATGCGGTCGGCGGAGAAGTCGGCCGGCCGGTCGTTCAGCAGCAGCTCGAGCGTGATGTCCGGATACTGCGCGTGGAAATCGCCCAGCAGCGGCGCGATGATCTTGCGGCCGAAGCCGGGCGTCGAGCCGATCCGCAGGTGTCCGCTCGGCGGGCCGCTGCGCAGCTCGCGCATGTCCTCGAGCGCCTGCGCGAGCTGTTCGATGCCGGGGCGGCAGTTTTCATAGAAGCGTTCGCCTTCGCGCGTCAGCGACATGCTGCGCGTCGTGCGCTGGAACAGGCGCGCGTCGAGCCGGTCCTCGAGCCGCTGCACGTGGCGGCTGACCGACGAGCGGCCGACGCCGAGGCGATCGGCGGCGCGCGCGAAGCTGCCTTCGGTGACGACGGCCAGGAAGGTGACCACGCCAGCGTAGCAGGTCGAGAAGCTGCGCGCGAACGGATCGTCGGCGTCGGGGCGGCGGATGGAAGTATCTGGCATAAAGGTGCTGGAATCGTGGTGTCCATACGCGACTAGACGTTTCAGCACAGCTGCCTGTGACACCGGCCGCCATCTTTTTTAAAAATGGGACGCGGCGGCGGGCGGGCAGGCTATTTTTCCGGCTCGAGCTCGAGCTTCGATGGCGCTCGAGGCGCGCACGTCAACCGGCGGTGCAGGTTGCCGCGAGCCGGGCGAGCTTGTCGGGGTTGCGCTGCACGAGAATCCGGACGATGCGTGTACCGTCGGTCTCGAACGACATCGCGGCGTCGAGCTGTCCGTCGATGAAGCGCAGCATGGCCCACTGGCCGTTGAGCACGACGGACCGCATCTCGACCCCGCTGCCGTGGCGCAGCCACGTCGCATAGAACAGTTGTGCGACACGCCGGCTGCCGACCATGGGCCTCGGGACACTCCGGACCTTGCCGCCGCCGTCGCCGATCAGGGTCGCGTCCTCCGCGAGCAGCGCCTGGATCGACGGGAAGTCGCCCTGCGCGAGCGCGTGCGAGAACGTCTGCAGCAACCGGTGGTGCGTTTCGCGCGGCACCGCGTGGCGAGGCGAGGCGTCGTCGCGCAGCCGCGCCTTGGCACGGCTGACGAGTTGCCGGCACGCGGCTTCGGACTTGCCGATCGCGTCGGCGATCCGGTCGTAGTCGATCTCGAAGATTTCATGCAGCAGGAAGGCGGCGCGCGCCTCCGGCGTCAGCCGTTCGAGCAGCAGCAGGAACGCGACCGACACGTCGTTCGCGCGCTCGGTCATTTCCTCGGGCGTGGCCGGTGATGCGTCGAGTTCCGGCTCGGGCAGCCAGATCCCCGCGTATTGCTCGCGCCGGATCTTTGCCGCGCGCAGGCGGTCGATCGACGTGCGTGTCGTGACGGCGACGAGCCACGCTTCGGTGTTCTCGATCCCGTCGCGTGCCGTGTCGTGCCAGCGCAGCCAGACGTCCTGCACGATGTCCTCGGCGTCCGCGACGGAGCCGAGCATCCGGTACGCGATCTTCTGCAGGCGCGGACGCAGTGCCTGGAACGTGTGTGCGTCGTCGGCCGTCACGGCCATACTCCGCTGAACCCAAATGTGACCGGCCCGCTCAGGAGCACACTGCCGGTGCCATCCCAACGCACCGTCACGTCGCCGCCGTCGCACTCGACCCGCACGGTCTCGTCGAGCAGCCCGCGCCGGATGCCATTGACGACCGCGCCGCACGAGCACGATCCCGAACCGAGCGGCACGCCGCCGCCGCGCTCCCAGATGCGCAGGCGAATATGCGTGCGATCGATGACCTGAACGAAGTGCACGTTGGTTTTCCGCGGAAACAGCGGGTGCGTTTCGATGGCCGGGCCGAGCACCGCGACATCGATCGCGCGGAGATCGTCGACGAAGAACGTGCAGTGCGGATTGCCCATGTTGCACGCGGCCGGCGCGCCGGGCAGTGGCAGCGCGAGGGTGTCGAGGGCCTCGGCGAGCGGCACGTCGCGCCAGCCGGTGAGCGGCCGGCCCATTTCGACGGTGATCAGGCCGTTCGCCTCCGTCGAGCACACGAGATACCCGCGGGGCGTCCGCAGCACGAGCGACGACAGGCCGGTTTCCCGCATCAGTTGCCATGCGACGCCGCGCGTCGCGCTGCCGCAGGTGTCGAGCGGCGTGCCGTCCGCGTTCCAGAACGCGACGCGGGCCGCCGCGTCGTCGCAGTCCGACACGACCGCGAGCTGGTTGAAGCCGATGCCGAAACGCCGGTCGCCCATGCGCCGCACCAGATCCGGGGTGATGGGGGGCGCTTGATCCTGACCGCGCAGGTCGACGATGGCGAAGTCGTCGCCATTTGCGTTCATCTTCTGAAATCTGAGCGGCATGACAGTTCCGGAAGGGAGGCAGGCGAACACTGTACGTGGCTCGCCGTTCGCGATCAATCGCCGCACGATGCCGTGCCCGCGCGGCGCATCTACGTAATTCTACGTAGCTCCGCATACGTAGTTATCCGCTTGTAAGCCGCCCCGGTCGCGCGGAATACTACGGCCCATCGCCGCGACCTCTGCGAGGCTGCGGCACGACGCATCGACGTCACGCGGGTTCGGCCCCTCGCCGCATCCACTCAAAAACACATTGGAGACCAGGAGACGCCATGAATCGGGCTTCCAGTACCCTGCTCTGGATCGCGGTCGCGCTGCTCGGCGCGTTCGCGTTCGGCACGATCGCACTCGCTCACGGCGAGCGCGTCAGTGCCCTCTGGATCGTGATCGCCGCAGTCTGCGTGTATCTGATCGCGTATCGCTTCTACAGCCGTTTCATCGCCAGCAAGGTCATGCAGCTCGACGGGCTGCGGATGACGCCGGCCGTCAAGTACAACGACGGCCTCGACTACGTGCCGACCAACAAGTACGTGCTGTTCGGCCATCACTTCGCCGCGATCGCCGGCGCCGGCCCGCTCGTCGGGCCCGTGCTCGCCGCGCAGATGGGCTACACGCCCGGCATGCTGTGGATCCTGGCCGGCGTCGTGTTCGCCGGCGCGGTGCAGGATTTCATCGTGCTGTTCATCTCGACGCGCCGCGACGGCCGCTCGCTCGGCGATCTCGTCAAGATGGAGCTCGGCACGGTGCCCGGCGTGATCGCGCTGTTCGGCGCGTTCCTGATCATGGTGATCATCCTCGCGGTGCTCGCGCTGATCGTCGTGAAGGCGCTGACCAATTCGCCGTGGGGCACGTTCACCGTCGCCGCGACGATCCCGATCGCGCTGTTCATGGGCGTCTACACGCGCTACATCCGTCCGGGCCGCATCGGCGAAGTGTCGATCATCGGCTTCGTGCTGCTGATGGCATCGATCGCGTTCGGCCAGCACGTGCACGATTCGCCGACGCTCGCCGCGTGGTTCACGTTCACGGGCACGCAACTCACGTGGATCCTGATCGGCTACGGCTTCGTCGCGTCGGTGCTGCCGGTGTGGCTGCTGCTCGCGCCGCGCGACTACCTGTCGACCTTCCTGAAGATCGGCACGATCCTCGGCCTCGCGATCGGCATCCTGGTCGTCGCGCCGGAACTGAAGATGCCCGCGCTGACGAAGTTCGTCGACGGCACGGGCCCGGTGTGGTCGGGCAACCTGTTCCCGTTCCTGTTCATCACGATCGCGTGCGGTGCCGTGTCGGGCTTCCACGCGCTGATCTCGTCGGGCACGACGCCGAAGCTGATCGACAACGAAACCAACGCGCGCTTCATCGGTTACGGCGCGATGCTGATGGAATCGTTCGTCGCGATCATGGCGCTGGTCGCCGCCTGCGTGATCGAGCCGGGCATCTACTTCGCGATGAACGCACCGGCCGCCGTGCTCGGCTCGACGCCGGAAGCGGTGGCCAACACGGTCACGCAATGGGGCTTCGTGCTGACGCCCGACATGCTGACGCAGACCGCGAAGGCCGTCGGCGAAACGACGATCATCGCGCGCGCGGGCGGCGCGCCGACGCTGGCCGTCGGCATGGCGCACATCCTGCACCAGGTGATCGGCGGCGAAGCGATGATGGCGTTCTGGTATCACTTCGCGATCCTGTTCGAGGCGCTGTTCATCCTGACGGCCGTCGATGCCGGCACGCGCGCGGGCCGCTTCATGCTGCAGGACCTGCTCGGCACGTTCCACCCGGCGCTCAAGCGCACCGAGTCGCTGCCGGCGAACCTGGTCGCCACCGCGCTGTGCGTGGCCGCGTGGGGCTACTTCCTGTACCAGGGCGTGGTCGATCCGCTCGGCGGCATCAACACGCTGTGGCCGCTGTTCGGCATCTCGAACCAGATGCTCGCCGCGATCGCGCTGGTGCTCGGCACCGTCGTGCTGTTCAAGATGAAGCGCGAGCGCTATGCGTGGGTGACGATCGTGCCGACCGTGTGGCTGCTGATCTGCACGCTGACCGCCGGCTGGCAGAAGATTTTCGACGCGAACCCGAAGGTCAGCTTCCTCGCGCACGCCGCGAAGCTGCAGGCCGCGGTGGACGAAGGCAAGGTGCTCGCGCCGGCGAAGTCGATCGCGCAGATGAAGCGGATCATCTTCAACGACTACATCGATGCGGCGCTGGCCGGGCTGTTCATCTTCGTCGTCGTGGCGATCGCGGTGTACGGCGTGATCGCCGTGCTGCGCGCGCGCCGCGAGTCGAAGCCGACGGTGCGCGAGACGCCGTACGAAGCCATGCCGGCCGCGCAGGCGCTCGGCAGCGGACGTTAAGGGGAGGCCGCGATGTTCAGCGATCTTGGCAGCGACCTGCGCAGCGCGGGGCGTTACCTCGGGCAGGCGTTGCGGCTGATGGTCGGCCTGCCCGACTACGACACCTACGTCGCGCACATGCGCGCGACCCATCCGGACCGCGAGCCGATGACGTATGAGGAATTCTTCCGCGAGCGTCAGAACGCGCGGTACGGGTCGGGCGCGGGGAAGTGCTGTTGAACCGGGCGGTTCAGGCCGTTCGGTCATCGAAAGGGAAGCGCCGCGATGCATGTCGCGGCGCTTTTTTCTTTGGCGGGCCGGCGGCGCGCTGCGCCGTTTGCCTGAACGCAGCACGGCAAATTCCGCCGGCCGGTATCATAGGGTTTCCTCTTTTCCCGATGGACCCGCAGGAGAACACGTCGTGCATGTCGGTGAGCGTTTCAACAGCATTTCCCATCTCGTCGGCGCGGTGCTGTCGGTGGTCGGTCTCGTCGCGCTCGTGACGATGGGCGCGCTCGAAGGCGATCCATACAAGGTGGTGAGCTTCAGCGTGTATGGCGCGATGCTGATCCTGCTCTATGCGATCTCGACGCTGTATCACAGCGTGCGCAATCCGCGCCTGAAAGCGATCCTGCAGAAGTGCGACCACTCGGCGATCTACCTGCTGATCGCCGGCAGCTATACGCCGTTTACGCTGGTCACGCTGCGCGGCCCGTGGGGCTGGTCGCTGTTCGGCGTGAGCTGGGGGCTGGCCGTATTCGGGATCGTGCAGGAGCTGACGCTCGGGCGGCGCACGCGCCTGCTGTCGATGATCCTGTACGTGGCGATGGGCTGGCTCGCGCTCGTCGCGGTGCGTCCGCTGATCCACGCGCTGCCGCCGGTCGGCACCGCGTGGCTCGTGGCCGGCGGATTGATCTACAGCGCGGGGATCTACTTCTTCATCAACGACGAGCGCATCCGCCACGGGCACGGCATCTGGCATCTGTTCGTGCTGGCCGGGAGCCTGTGCCAGTTCGTCAGTGTCGCGATGTATGTCGCGTGAGCGGCAGGCGGCGTTGAGACAATGACGGCGCGCTGCGCCGCCGCGCGCGCACCTGCGGGAGCTTGCGTTACCGGCGCGTGGCGGTTTGTAGCGGCGCGGCCGGTTCGCCGGATGCCGGTGTCGGCCTCGCCGTGACCCACCACGTCGCGGCGGCGAGCGCCGACAATCCGGTCGCGATCCCGAGCGCCACCCGCATCGCCGCCGGAAACGGCTGCAACGTCGCGATGCACGCACCGAAAATCGCCACCCCGAGCGCCGATCCGCTCTGCCGCGCCGCGTTCAGCGCTGCCGCTGCAACACCAGCGCGGCGCCGGTCGACCGTCCCGAGCGCCGGCGACGTCGCGGCCGGCGAGATGAATCCCGATGCAAAGCCGATCGCGAGCATCGGCGCGACGGCGAGCCATGCGGGTGTCGTCGCGCCGATGCCCGTCATGCCGAGCGCGCCGGCCACATAGAGCGCGAACGCCGCGCACATCGTGCCGCGCGCGCCGAAGCGCGCAACCAGCCTGCCCGAACCCAGCCCGCCGAGCGCGACCATCGCGGTCATCGGCAGGAACGCGAGCCCCGTATCGAGCGGGCTCGCGCCGCGGACCTGCCGATAGAACAGGCTGAGCACGAACAGCAAGCCGTAGAACACGAACGCCGACGCCATCGACACGACCGTCGATCCGGCGAACAGCCGGTTGCGGAAGAACGCGAGCGGCAGCATCGGTTCGCGGCGCCGCGCTTCGATCGCGATGAACGCGCTCCACGCGACGACGCTCGTCACCGCGCCGCTGATGATCGGCGCCGAGCGCCAGCCGAGCGACGGGCCTTCGATCAGCGTGCCGATCAGTGCCGCGATCGCAACGATGGCCGCGGCCTGGCCGCCCCAGTCGAAATGCCGCGATGCGTCGACGACGGCGGCGCGCACGACCGAGCGGCCGAGCCAGATGCCGGCCAGCCCGAGCGGCAGGTTCACGAAGAACAGGCTGCGCCACCCGAACAGATGGATCAGCAGGCCGCCGATCAGCGGGCCCGACGCCATCGCGATGCCACCGCAGCCCATCCACAGGCTGATCGCCGACGCGCGCGCGGCCGGTGCGGGGAAGGCGCGGTTGAGCAGCGCGAGCGAGCAGGGCACCAGCATCGCGCTGCCGACGCCTTGCAGCGCGCGGGCGATCGCGAGCGCCGGGAGGGTCGGTGCGACGCCGCACAGCGCCGACGCGGCGACGAATACCGCGAGCCCGGCGAGATAGACGTCGCGATCGCCGAGCCGGTCGCCGAGCGTGCCGCCCGTCATCAGCAGGCTCGCGAACGCGAGCGTGTACGCGTTCACGATCCACTGCAGGCCGGCCACGCGGCTGCCGAATGTCTGGGCGATGTCGGTGAGCGCGACGTTGACGATGGACGCGTCGAGCAGCACGAGCGTGTAGCTCACGCAGGTCGCGGCGAGCACACGGCGGGCCGCGGCGCGGTTTGGCGCGGCGGCCGTCATGCGCGCTCCGGCGCCGGCGTGGCGGCGCGCAGCGCGAGAAAGCCGACCCATCCCCAGTACACGCGATGATGCGCGATCAGCCCGTCGCGCAGGTCCATCACCTCGACGAGATCGACCTGGTCGCCGTCCGGCGTGGCGCGCGGGTATTCCCACGTGAGCTGGCGGCCGTTCGAGAAGAACAACCCGGTGCGGTACCAGCGCCCGAGCGGGTTGCCCGGATTGCGCAGGGCCGCCGCGAAGAATGCGCCGATCGCGGCCTTGCCGTGCAGCACGCCGGAGCCATGATCAGGCAGCGTGACGACGATCAGCGGCGTTTCGAGTACGGCGTCGTCGGCATACAGCGCCATCAGCGCATCGACGTCGCGCGCGACGACGGCTGCGTGCCAGCCTTCATAAATATGCCGGACATCGGCGGTGGCGTGTGACATGACGGGTTCCCGAAGCATCGATAACGGAACCCACTGTAGGGGCGCGCCGCCGCGGGACGTTTCACGTCAACCCGAAACGTGGATGTCGCCGCGCCGCAGGCGGCTGCGTGACGGCCGTTATCCGGCCAGTGCGTCGAGATTCAGCTGATACGACTTCCCGATCCACACCGCGCAATCGCGATGGTCGCGCAGTTCGTCGTTCGTATTCGGGTGCAGGAAGATATCGAGCGCGCCGTGGTTCAGCACGAGCCACGGCACGATCTCGTCGAAGCGCGCGGCGTCGAACGCGATCTGGTACGACCAGGCCGGATGCGGGCCGACGGGGCGTTCGTGAAAGCGGCCGAGTTCGATGACCGTGCCGAACCGTTCGTCGACGACCTGGCGAAACGCCCAGGCCGCGTCGCGGCTGGCCGCATCGAAATAGACGTGTGCGTGCCAACTATGGATGGCGGTGGTGTCGAGGGCAGCCATGGACGGACTCGATGAAAATGGGAATGCATGAGGTGCCGTGCGAAACGGCCGATGCGTGATTATCGCGCGTCATTGCCGTGCGCGTCGTGTCTCGATCCGGCAATCCGGAAGCGACAACTTGTCCTGAATCACGAGAACCGTTCGATTCGACGGGCCCACCGATTGAAGTGTCCGCACGCGCGATATCACGCCGGAAGCCTTGTCGGCGGGTGTGCCGGTGGTGATCGCATCGGCAACATGTCATTTCGGAAATTGAAACAGCGTGGCGTGCGCCGCTTCGGATCGTCTGAACAAAGGCGATCAGGGCATTGAATGAAATAAAGAAATTCCTGTTTGACGGGATTCGCGCATGACGCGATTTGCGCACCGGGTGTCGACACCGAAAATATCAATTGCAGAATCGGCTATTCATACGGAATGCAGCGCGTCATACGATGGTTTCAACGCATCGTCGAACATGATCGATGCGGGGACAACCACCTGGAGGCCACTATGCGATCCCTCGTTCCCGTTGCGGTACTTTCCTGCGCACTCGCTGCGCTGCCCGCCGTCAGTTTCGCTCAGTCCGCCGTCATCGACGGCACCTCGAATGCGTCGCTGTCGAGCTGGTCGGCGGCGCGTGCCGAAACCGACGCGCAACTGATGCAGATGACGCGCGCCGGTTATCGCGCAACGTCGGCCGGCAACCAGAACTATCCGCTCGCGATGCAGCGTGCGCTCGAACGGGTCCACAACCCGGTGCCGGACCGGTCGCGCGAAGAGCATGCCGCAATGGAAGCGCGCGCCGCGCGCGACGCGCAGGGCGGCCATCCGGTCAAGGCGTTCTTCGTGAAGACCGCGTACTACCTGAAGGGCGAGAACACGTTCTGATGCAGGAGGCGAGCATGGCTTGCACGATCCGATTTGCAGGCGTCGCTCGCGCGTCGGCGCCGCTCCGGCCGCCGGACGCACGAGCGACGCCACGGCGCGACGATGGGCACGACGATGGGCACGGCGCGCGGCGTCGTGCGAAGTATCTGCGCGATGCGCGCCGCGACGCCGCTGCGTGCCGCATCGCATGGCCGGCTTTCGACGCGAGCGATGCGCCTGCCGACGGGAGCCCATCATGAAGGGCGCCCGGAAGAACCGTCGCCACGTGCCGCTGACCCGCGAGTGGCTGCTGCCGCTGCCGCCCGTGCATGCACGCGACATCTCGCTGAAGTGCCACATGGCGCTCGTCGCGCTGCGTAGCGGGCATGGCAGCGAGGCGCTGCTGATGCGCTTGCGCACGAGCGTCTACCTGGTGTTCCTGGCGCTCGACGACGCGGTATGCGCGGATGCGGACATCGACCTGTGCGTCGATGCGGAACGGGCGCTCGATGCGGGCGTGGCGCGCGCGTCGCAAAGCGGCGCATGGACGCTGCGCGACGACGAATGCGCGGTGCTCGAGCATGTGCTCACGGCGCACGACACGTGCGTCACGACGCTCACGCGGCACCGGCTGGCCGAGCTGTGGGAGCACGTCTGCGCGTTTGCATCGAGCGGCCAGCCGGCGCTCGTTGCGGGCGCGGCGCAGAAGCTGCGCATGCATGCGGCCGAATCGCTGGCCGCGTAGCGTCGCACCGGTTTCGCAGGGAGGATGGAGGAGACAGGGCCGGCCGCACCGGCGCAGCCGACACAGTCGCGTTGATTCAGCGCATGCGTGGCTGTCGCGGCAATCGATACGGTGGCGGCGAAACGCGAGACAAAATCGCGGCCCAAAACAAAAGCGCCACGGAGCGGACTCCGTGGCGCTTCATTTTTTCCCGCCGGCGCGGAGGCGTGACCTTCGCGTGGCGAACCGCGCTTACGCTGCGGCTGCCGGCTTCGCCGCCTTTTGCAGCTTGCCCTTGCCGGCGCGCTGGATTTCCTCGAGCTTGATCTCGACGTGACGCGAGAACACGTACTCGGCCGGGCGCTGCTTGTCGATCGGAATGTCCGGCGCGAACGGGCCGTCGGTCTTGATGCCCTTGCGGCTCACGGCGAACGCCTTCAGCGGATGCGCCATCGTGTCCATCACGGCGGTCGCTTCGAAGCCGCAGTGGACCATGCAGTCCGCGCACTTCTCGTAGTTGCCGACGCCGTAGTTGTCCCAGTTCGTGTCTTCCATCAGTTCCTTGAAGGTCTTCACGTAACCTTCGCCGACCAGGTAGCACGGCTTCTGCCAGCCGAACACCGTACGCGCCGGGTTGCCCCACGGCGTGCACTTGTACGTCTGGTTGCCGGCCAGGAAGTCGAGGAACAGCGACGACTGGCTGAACGACCAGCGCTTGCCGCCTTCGCCGCGCTTCAGGATTTCGCGGAACAGGTTCTTCGTCTTGTCGCGGTTCAGGAAGTGCTGCTGATCCGGCGCGCGCTCGTACGCGTAGCCCGGCGACACGGTGATGCCGTCGACGCCGATCGGCTTCAGCGTATCGAAGAACTTCGCGACGCGCTCGGGGATCGCATCGTTGAACAGCGTGCAGTTGATGTTCACGCGGAAGCCGCGGCGCTTCGCTTCCTTGATGGCCGCGACCGCCTTGTCGTACACGCCTTCCTGCGACACCGAATGGTCGTGCATCTGCGCGTCACCGTCGAGGTGGACCGACCAGACGAAGTACGGGCTCGGCTGGTAGTCGTCCATCTTCTTTTCCATCAGCAGCGCGTTCGTGCAGAGGTAGACGAACTTCTTGCGCTTCATGATGCCGCGGACGATTTCCGGCATTTCCTTGTGCAGCAGCGGCTCGCCGCCTGCGATCGACACGATCGGCGCGCCGCATTCGTCGACCGCTTCCAGGCATTCCTGGACGGACAGACGCTGGTTCAGGATGGGGTCCGGGTAATCGATCTTGCCGCAGCCGTTGCACGCGAGGTTGCAGCGGAACAGCGGCTCGAGCATCAGCGCGAGCGGATAGCGTTTGTTGCCGGACAGGTGTTGGCGCGTGATGTACGCGCCGACGCGGACTTGCTGGAGCAGCGGAATAGACAAGAGATGTCCTCCTTAAACTTCGCGGGCGACAGCTTGCGTGAGCTTCGCCGGCAGCTTGAATTCGACTTTTTCCTCACGGCCCGCCATCGTCGTGACGTCGACGGGACCCAGCGCGCGCAACGCGCCGATGACATCTTCGACCATCTCCTCGGGCGCGGACGCCCCGGCGGTCAGGCCCACGGTTTTCGCATTCGCGAACCATTCGGCCTTGACTTCCGAACCGTCGGCGACGAGGTAGCTCGGCACACCGCTTTCGGTGCCGATCTCGCGCAGGCGGTTCGAGTTCGAGCTGTTCGTCGCACCGACGACCAGCAGCACGTCAACCTGTTCGCTCAGCTCGCGCACGGCGGCCTGGCGATTTTGCGTCGCGTAGCAGATGTCGCGCGTGTCCGGGCCGACGAGGTCGGTGAACCGGCGCTGCAGCGCTTCGATGATGCCGCGCGTATCGTCCACCGACAGCGTGGTCTGCGTAATGTACGCGACCGGCGTGTCGACGGGCAGCGTCAGCGTATCGACTTCGGCTTCGCTCTGCACGAGGATCACCTCGGCCGGAATCTGGCCGATCGTCCCCTCGACTTCCGGGTGGCCCGCATGGCCGATCAGGATCAGCCGGCGGCCCGCCGCGACATACTGGCGGCCCTGCACGTGCACTTTCGTGACGAGCGGGCAGGTGGCGTCGAGCACGTCGAGCCCGCGCGTTTCCGCGTCGCGCTCGACCGTCTGGGCGACACCGTGCGCGCTGAAGATCGCGACAGCGCCGTGGGGCACCTCGTCGAGTTCCTCAACGAATCGGGCCCCTTTATTACGCAGATTTTCGACGACATGCCGGTTATGCACGATCTCATGACGCACATAGACCGGCGCACCGTGCTGTTGCAGCGCGCGATCGACGATCTCGATCGCGCGGACAACCCCCGCACAAAAGCCGCGGGGCTGGGCAAGGATGACTCGCATAAGTGAGCGAACTCCGACGACAGACGCCGGGGTTCGAGGAGCTGGCACTCGCTCGCTCGCCCCGGCTTGATGTTATGAAGGCAGGAACGAACCGGCCGGCCAGGCCCCGGAACCCCGAATTAATCGCGCATTTTAACTCTATCGGGAAGTCCTTGCTCTGGTGCTGTGTCCGGCGTGTTGCATTTGCGGGAGAACCGCGTCGGCGCTGGCGCGCGCGGAACCCAGTAAACTACGCGGTTTCGCGGGCAGCCGCTCCGGCTGCCCGGCGTCGCGCTCATTTCAAGGCCATTCGATGACCGTCGATTCTTACGCGTATTGCCCGCCCGCCCGTGCGGTTTCGGGCGTTTTGATCCAGACCCCTATTAGTTTTGCCGATGCCGGCGCCCGACAGGAGGCGCGCCGATGATGCTGGTTCTTGCATTCCTGGTGTCCGGCGTGTCGCTGATGATCTGGATCGTGCTGCTCGTCGCGCGCGGCGGCTTCTGGCGTGCGGTGCCCGCGCGGCCGCTGCCGCCCGAGGCGCGCGGCGCGGCGGCCGAGGCCGGCTGGCCGGCCGTCGTCGCGGTCGTGCCGGCGCGCAACGAGGCCGACGTGATCGCCCGGGCGGCGACTTCGCTGCTCGAGCAGGATTACCCGGGCGACTTTCATCTGATCATCGTCGATGACCACAGCGACGACGGCACCGCCGACGCAGCCCGCGCGGCTGCGCTCGCGATCAACCGCGCCGACCGGCTGACGGTGCTGGCCGCGAAGCCGCTGCCGGCCGGCTGGTCGGGCAAGGTGTGGGCGCAGTCGCAGGGGATCGCCGCGGTGCAGACGCTCGGCCTGCCGGCCGACTACCTGCTGCTGACGGATGCCGACATCGGCCATCCGCCCGACGCCGTCGCGCAGCTCGTCACGCGCGCGCAGGCCGAGAACCGCGATCTCGTGTCGCTGATGGTGCGGCTGCGCTGCGATTCGTTCTGGGAAAAGGCGCTGATCCCGGCGTTCGTGTTCTTCTTCGCGAAGCTCTACCCGTTCTCGTGGATCAACAACCCGCGCAACCGGACGGCCGGCGCCGCGGGCGGCTGCATGCTCGTCAAGCGCACGGCGCTCGAGGAAGCGGGCGGCATCGAGTCGATCCGCGGCGCGCTGATCGACGACTGCAGCCTTGCCGCGCAGATCAAGCATCGCGGCGAAGGCCGCCATCCGATCCGGCTCGACCTGGCCGACCGCAGCGTGTCGTTGCGCCCGTACGACAGCTGGCGCGACATCTGGAACATGATCGCGCGCACCGCGTTCACGCAGCTGCACTACTCGCCGCTGCTGCTGGCCGGCACGCTGCTCGGGATGACGATCATCTATCTCGTGCCGCCCGCCGCGGCGCTCGCTTACGGCGCGCGCGCCTGGCCGGCGTGGCTCGCATGGGCGTCGATGTGCGCCGCGTATGCGCCGATGCTGCGCTACTACCGGCGCTCGCCGCTGTGGGCGCCGGCGTTGCCGCTCGTCGCGCTGTTCTACGTCGGCGCGACGTTCGCGTCCGCGTGGCGTTACTGGCGCGGCAAGGGCGGCCAGTGGAAGGCGCGCGTGCAGGCGCCGGTGGATCGCTGAGTGTTGCCCGGGAGGCGTGCCTCCCGGCAGCCGGAACGCAAAACAGCCCGATCGGTGGAAACCGGTCGGGCTGTTTCGTTTGGGACGGTGCCTGTTCGGCGCTGTGGCGTGCCGGTACTCAGCGCTGCGTCAGCATCATGTACATCTGGACCACGACGTCCGGCGAGAACGTGAACGGCACCCAGCCGTAGCCCGTGTGGCGGGCCACCAGCAGGCGGTCGCCATTCGACTGCTTCTGCACGGCCATCATCGGGTTCTTCGTCGTCACGAAGCGCCAGCCGGCCGGGATGCCGGGCGGCGGCTCCGGCTGCATCGACGCGCGCGCATGCGCGAGTTCCTCGATCAGCTGGCCCAGTTGTTCCGGATGCAGCGTGATCGATTCGCCGTTGATGGTCAGCGTGAGTTCGTTCTGCGTCGGGCGCGACACGTGCAGCGTCGCTTTGTCGGACGGGGCCGGGGTGGTGGCGACGTCGGCTTCGGCTTCGACTTCAACCGGCGTTTCGGCTTGCGCCGTCGCGACAGTGGCCGTTTCGGCGTCGGCCGTTGCATCCACCGTTTCGGCCGCCGCCGCCGCGGGCGCGATCACGGCCGGTTCCGCCGCCGGCGTACCGGCCGGTACAGGTTCGACGACTTCGGCTGCAACGGCCGTGGCGGCGACTGCGCTCGTCGCGGCTTCCTTGACGACGGCCTCGACCAGCGCCTCGGCGTCGGCGATGGCCTTCGCGTGGTGCTGCGCGGCCGCTTCGGCTTGTGCGATCGCTTCCGCATGACGCTGCGTGACGGCCTCCGCCTGCGCGGTGGCATCGGCGTGGCGCTGCGCGGCCGCCTCGGCCTGCGCGATCGCTTCGGTATGGCGTTGCGTGACGGCTTCGGCCTCGGCGGTCGCTTCGGCATGACGCTGCGCGGCGGCCTGCGTTTCCGCGATCGCCTGCGTGTGCTGCTGCGCGAGCGCTTCGGCTTCCTTGATTGCAGCCGTATGGCGCTGCGCGGCGGCTTCGGCTTCGGCGATGGCAGCCGCGAGACGCTGCGTGGCCGCTTCGGCTTCGGCGGTCGCTTCCGCGTGCCGCTTCGCAGCGGCTTCGGCTTCGACGGTCGCGGCTGCATGGCGCTGCGCGGCCGCCTCGGCTTCGGTGGCTGCCGCGTGATGGCGTTGCGCGGCGGCCTCCGCTTCGGCGATCGCTGCCGCATGGCGCTGCGACGCTGCTTCGGCATCCGCATGACGCTGCGCGAGCGCTTCGGTCAGCGCGGTGGCTTCCGCATGGCGCTGCGACGCGGCTTCGGCTTGCGCGGTGGCATCGGTATGACGCTGGGCGGCGGCTTCGGCCGCGGCGGTCGCGCTGGCGTGGCGCTGCTGCGCCGCCTCGGCATCGGCTGCTGCTGCCGTGTGGCGTTGTGCGGCGGCCTGCGCTTCGGCTTCCGCGGCGGCGTGACGCTCGGCCGCCGCCCGGGCCTCCGCTGCCGCGGCGCGCGCGAAGGCTTCCGCGCTGCGGGCCGCCTGCTGCGCGGCGTGGTGATCGTGGAGGAGCTGATCGACGCCCACGGTGAGCGAAGCGATCTGATCGTTCAGGTTCATGCGTGTCTTCTCTGCGTAAGACCCGCGATTTTAACCGCTGCGCCGGTAGCGGGCCGCGCGCGACGTGTAACAAAGTGCGCAAAGCGGCGTGAAGCACGCCGCTTTGTGTTACTTCAGGTAGCCCGCGGCGCCGAACCAGTCGAGCGCATCGCGCAGCCCTTCACGGTACGGGCGCGCCCGGTAGCCGAGTTCGCGCTCGGCTTTCGCGGACGTGAAATACATCTTGTTCTTCGACATCCGCAGCCCGTCCACGGTGACGAACGGCTCCTTCTTCGTGAACTTCGCGACCGCTTCCGCACCGACCGCGAGCGGGTAGAGCGGCCAGCGCGGCAGCGCGATCGTCGGCGCCTTGCGGCCCGTCATCTGCGCGATGTCGGCGAGCATCTGCTGCAGCGGCAGGTTCTCGCCGCCGAGGATGTAGCGCTCGCCGATCCGGCCGCGCTCGAGCGCGAGGAAATGGCCGTGCGCGACGTCGTCCACATGCACGAGGTTCAGCCCCGTGTCGACGAACGCGGGAATCTTGCCGAGCGCGGCTTCGACGATGATGCGGCCGGTCGGCGTCGGCTTCACGTCGCGCGGGCCGATCGGCGTCGACGGATTGACGATCACCGCCGGCAGCCCTTCGTCGGCGATCATCCGCTCGACCGCGCGTTCCGCCAGCACCTTGCTGCGCTTGTAGACACCGATCGCCTGCTCGGCCGTGAGCGGCCGGTTTTCGTCGGAGGGATCGCCGGCGCTCGTCACCTTCAGCGTCGCGACGCTGCTCGTATAGACGATCCGCTCGACGCCTTCCGCGCGCGCCGCGCGCATCGTCGCGACCGCGCCCTCGAGGTTCGCGCGTTCGATCTCGTCGGGATCGGGCGCCCACAGCCGGTAGTCGGCTGCCACGTGCAGCAGGTAGCGCACGCCGCGCAGCGCGGCGCGCATCGACGCCTCGTCGCGCATGTCGCCGGTGACGATCTCGGCGTCGAGATCCGCCACGTTCGTGCGCGGGCTGGTCGGGCGCACGAGCACGCGCACCGCATAGCCTTTCTGCTGCGCAATGCGCGCGACGGCCGAGCCGACGAAGCCGGATGCGCCGGTGACGAGAACGAGATCGCGGGAGGTATCAGTCATGCGTTTCCTTCAGGGCCGCGCGCGGGCGGCGCGGCGGTTGAGCATCGGCGAGATTGTACGTGGTCGGCGCGGGCGGCGACGCCACGCCGTGACGGGCATGAAGCGGCTCCGGCCCGTGTGCGAAGCGGCCGACGCGACTACAATGCCGGGCTTGAATGCAACGGGAGGGCGACGCGATGAGCCGCAATGAACTGGACGAACGGATCGAGACCTACTACGTGCGGGTGCGCGGCGTCGTGCAGGGCGTCGGCTTCCGTCATGCGACGGTGCGCGAGGCGCATGCGCTGAAGCTGCGCGGCTGGGTCGCGAATCTCGAGGACGGCACCGTCGAGGCGATGATCCAGGGCCCCGGCGCGCAGATCGACCGGATGCTCGCGTGGCTGCGCCACGGCCCGCCGGCCGCGCGCGTGACCGAGGTGACGTTCGAGGAACGCAAGACCGAGAAACGCTTCGAGCGCTTCCAGCAGCAATAAGAGGCGCGGAACGATCATGACGGGGTATCCGGAGGCCGGGCGCGGCCTCGTGTTGTCGGTGATGGCGTCGACACTGTTCGCGCTGATGTCCGCTTACGCGAAACTGCTGGCGCCGCTCACGGGGCTCGACATCTTCGCGTGGCGCGTGTTGTGGACCGCGCCGGGCGCGCTCGCGCTGATCGCGCTGCGCGGCCGTTGGCCGGCGCTCGTCGACCTCCTGCGGCGCAGCGTGCGCGACTGGCGCCTGCTGATTGCGCTGCCCGTGAGCGCCGCGCTGCTCGGCGTGCAGTTGTGGCTGTTCCTGTGGGCGCCGCTGCACGGCCGCATGCTCGAAGTGTCGCTCGGCTATTTCCTGCTGCCGCTGACGATGGTGCTCGTCGGCCGCTTCTACTATCACGAACGGCTCGATCCGCTGCAATGGGCGGCGGTCGCGTGCGCGGCGCTCGGCGTCGCGCACGAAGTGTGGGCGACGCGCGCGTTCGCGTGGCCGACGCTCGTCGTCGCGCTCGGCTATCCGCCGTATTTCGTGCTGCGCCGGCGGATCAACGCCGATTCGCTCGCCGCGTTCGCGGTCGAGATCGTGCTGCTGTGCCCGATCGCGTTCGCGATGGTCGTGACGAGCACGACGCACGTGGCCGACCACCCGGTGCTGTGGGCCGCACTGCTGCCGGGCCTCGGCGTGCTCAGCACGCTCGCGCTCGCGAGCTACCTGAAGGCGAGCCGGATGCTGCCGATGGCGCTGTTCGGGATTCTCGGCTACGTCGAACCCGTGCTGCTCGTCGCGGTGTCGCTGCTGCTGCTCGGCGAGACGCTGAGCATCGCGAAGCTCGCGACGTACGGGCCGATCTGGGTCGCGGTCGCGCTCACCGCGTGGCACAGCGCGATGTTGATGCGGCGCCTGCCCGCGCGCGGATAAACGTCGGTCGCGACGCGGCGGCTGCATGCGGCGTGCCGCGTCGCGCATCGCAAAACCACCATGCCGCAGCGGTCGAACCCATCGATGCTGACCGCAAGCTGGCATCGCGCTGACGCGAGTCTGGCGACGCTGCCCGCCTTGCGCGACAAGGCTCGCGCGTGTAATCGAACAGAAGATTCGGTTGCACTTTGTTACTTAGGGTCTCCCCGGATCGGCCATTAGACTGGCCTTACCGACTTCCCTTCGTATGCAGCCTTTCAATGAACGGTCATCTCCGTGCCTGGCCGGCCGGGTTGGCGCGATGCGGGCATACGCGTATCGTCGCTGATCGCGCTCGCCTTCCGCTCCTCGATCCATTCTCCGGTGCGTGTCGCACCGCCGTCGTGCAGGTGTGCTCATGTCGTTGAGCCCGCCGCCTTCCGCCACGTTTCCACCGTCGCGCAGCGGCCGCCTGATCGAAGTCGATTTCTTCCGCGGCATCGTGCTGTTGATGATCGTCGTCGATCACATCGGCGCGAGCGTGCTGTCGCGCGTCACGCTGCACGCGTTCGCGCTGTGCGATGCGGCCGAGGTCTTCGTCTTTCTCGGCGGCTTCGCGACCGCGAGCGCCTATGGCGCGATTGCCGAGCGACACGGCGCGCGCGCCGCGCAAAAGCGCTTCGTGCGCCGCGCGATGCAGATCTACCGCGCGTTTCTCGCGACCTCGACGCTGATGCTCGTCGTGTCGGCCGTGCTCGATCACTACGGGATCGATGCGCCGAACCTCGCGCTCGACGACGTTAGCGTGATGCTCGCGTCACCGCTCACGGGCGCAGCCGAGCTGCTGACGTTCCAGCGCCAGCCCTATCTCGCGTCGGTGCTGCCGATGTACGTGCTGTTCGCGCTCGCGTCGCCGGTGCTCGTGCCGTTCGCGCGCCGGCATCCGTGGCTGCTGGTTGCGCTCAGCGTCGCGTCGTGGCTGACGGCGGGCTGGCTCGGCCCCGAGTTGCTGGATGCCGACGGATTCCGCTGGAGTTTCAATCCGTTCGCGTGGCAACTGATGTTCGTCGCCGGCGTGCTCGCGCGCTGCCAGCCGTTCTACCGGCGTATCGCGCTCGGGCGCTGGGGGGCCGCCGCGACCGGGCTCGCGTGCGCGGTCGTGCTCGGCTGCGCGAGCTACAAGCTGTTCTCGGGGCTGCCGCTGCCGGAAGGCGTGTTCAAGCGCGATCTCGCGCTGCCGCGCGTCGTGAGCTTCGCGGCCATCGCGTGGCTGATGGCCGATTGCGTGCGCTTCGGCTGGATCGCGCGGATCGCGCAGGGTGTGCGGCCCGTCGTGGCCGTGGGCCAGCGCGGGCTCATCTGCTTCGTCGCGGGCGCGGCGATCTCGCTCGTCATCGATTCGCTGCTGCATCCGGTCGTGCGCAGCGCGGATCTGCGGCACGTCGGCGTCGGCCTCGTGGCCGACGCGTGCGCGCTCGGGCTGATGATGGCCGTGGCCGGCTCGGGATCGTGGATCGCGCGGTGGCGCGGCGCGGCCGCGTGAGCGGCGCGGGACGCAGTGCGTGCGGCACGGAGCGTGCCGCGCGGCGTCAGTGAGGTGAGTCGATACGGGAGCGGGGAACGGAGGTGGCGTCGTCGGCTTCCGCGTCGTCGCGTTCGTCGGGCGCCGGCTCGTCGCGTTCCGCGAGTACCGCGTCGGCTTCGGCCGCGGCGCGCGCGGCACGTATCGCGGTGCAGCGCTGAGCGTGCCGGATGTCCGACAGTATCCTCAAGAGCCGCGTTGCTTTGCTTTTCATCGTCTTCTCCCGCCAGTGCGCATCTCGCGAAGCGGATGCGCTTCCTGCAACCAGTGTAGGACGCGTTCGCGTGCCTGGCGGGAGAATGTGGCGTGCATGCCGCACGCCGAGGGATATTACTTACTGCGCGGTGGCGACGCCCTGCGCCTGCGGCGCATCTTCGCGGCGCGCTTCCGCACAACGCTGGTGCTGGCGCGACAGGCGGTTCATCAGCGGCAGCAGCAGCAGCGCGAGCACCATGCCGATCGCGGCGAGCCAGCCGAGCTTCTCGAACAGCGACAGGTACAGCGGCAGCGATTCGGTGGCCGGCAGTTCGTGCGACGGCATCTGCGCGAAGTTCGCGACGACGCTGCCCAGATACTGCGACACGCCCGTCGCGACGAAGTACGCACCCATCATGAAGCCGCTCATGCGCGCCGGCACGTAGCGGGCGATCATCGCGAGGCCGAGGCCGCTCACCAGCAGTTCGCCGAGCGAGTAGAGGCCGTAGCCCCACACCATGAACCACGACGACACACGGCCGTCGACCGCGTAGCGGCCGCTGATCGTGAACACCAGGTAGCCGGCGGCCACTGCGCCGAAGCCGAGCGCGTACTTCGCGGCGACCGGCAGGTCGCGGCCGCTCTTCGCGACGGCGTTGTACACCCACACGAGCACCGGGCTCAGCAGCATGATCCAGATCGGGTTCAGCGCCTGGAACTGCGCGGCGCTCCACGTGAACAGCGTCGTGTCGAACAGCATGAAGCGCGGATCGACGTTGCGCAGCGCGAACAGCGTCAGCGACGTCGACATCTGCACGTAGAAGATGAAGAACAGGATCACCTGGCCGATCAGCACGAGCGCCGCGATCAGGCCCGCGCGCTCCGAGCGCTCCGACTTCGCGATCATGTACGCGAAGATCGCGAGGATCGCGAACGCTGCCGTCCACACGCTGGCGACGGCGAGCTGCTTGTGCTGCAGCACGTACAGCGTGATCAGCGCGAGCCCGACCCCGCCCAGCGCGACCGCGCCGAGGCGCTTCCAGCGGATCGGCTGGTCGTCCGGCAGCGAGCCGACGTGCGCGAGCGTGCGATGCATCAGCATGAAGTTGAGGATCGCGAGCAGCATGCCGCCGCAGCAGACCGCGAACGCGGCGTGCCAGCCCCAGTGATCCTTGATCCACGGCGTCGCGAGCATCGACACCGTCGAGCCGATGTTGACCGCCATGTAGTAGATCGTGAACGCGCTGTCGATGCGCGCGTCGTCGCCTTCATAGATGCGTCGCACGAGGTTGGCCGCGTTGGCCTTGAACAGGCCGTTGCCGACGACGATCACGCCGAGCGACGCGTACATGTACGTCAATTGATCATTCGGGACCGACAGCATCAGGTAGCCGGCGCACAGCACGGCCGCGCCGATGATCATCGTGCGACGGGCGCCGAGCACCTTGTCGCCGATCCAGCCGCCGATCGACGGCGCCGCATAGACGAGTGCGGTGAACGCACCCCAGGTCAGGTTCGCATGGCTGTCGGTGAAACCGAGCCGGTCGACCATGAAGAGGACCAGGAGCGCGGCCATGCCGTAGTAGCCGAAGCGCTCCCACATTTCGATGAGGAAGACCGTCGTGAACGATCGGGTTTGTGAAACGGGTGGTTGCATCATCAATCTCGTTTGAAACGGACGGCACGGATCACGCGTCGTCTTTGGGGTCGAACTGGCGCCGATGCACAATGGGCCGGGTAGGCTTCGTGACGGCGATGGAACAGTCGGGCGGTTAGCCCGGGCCGGGGTCGGACTCCGCCGGGTGTGGCGGGGAAGGGCCCCGACCGGCGCGCGCATGGTAACGGCTGCCGGTCCGGTGCGTCAGGTGCCTGCCACCTAGGGAAACTCCCAATGTGGCAGCAGCTTTCAGGAACATTCGTCTCATCATCTATTTGTAAGATTCCGTGCAGGTCCTCCGAAGATTCCCGGAGAGCCGCTTGCAGCTTGCCTGTGAAGCCGGCGAGTCTGGCAAGATAGCGCGTCGTTTCGCTCGCTTCGTGTCCCGTTTAGTGCACCGGGCTTGACACCGAAGACGTGGGCGAACCCGAAGACTAAGCTATATCGTTCTAACTTAGTTATTTTCCATCAAACATTTTTTGACGATCACTTTTCGGCCTGCTATGGTTCCCCCCACTGAAAACTCGCGGGCTGCAGATGCTGCCGCGCTGGGCAGCAAGATTCGCGCGTTGCGCCAACGACTCAAGCGCACGCTCGACGACACCGCTACCGCCGCGGGGATTTCGAAGCCGTTTCTGTCTCAAGTCGAACGCGGGCTCGCGTCGCCGTCGCTGACATCGTTGGCCGGTATCGCGCACGCGCTCGGTGTGACGGTGCAGTACTTCGTGGATACGCCGAGCGAGGAACGCTCGGTGTGCCGAGGCGAGCAGTTGCGCTTCTTCGGGTTTGCCGATTCGGCGAACCTGTTCGCGCGGTTGACGAACGTATCCGAAGGGCGCCAGCTGGAGGCGATCCTCGTGAGGATGCCGCCGGGGCAGAAGCGGTCCGAGGTGACGACACATGCAGGAGAGGAGTTCCTGTATGTGATTGAAGGGGAAGTGTCGCTGACGCTGGAAGGCAAGACGTTCGTCCTGCAGGCCGGCGACAGCTCGCACTATCAGTCGACGGTCCCGCACAGCTGGGTCAACACCGCGAAGATCGAGTCGGTGGTGGTCTGGGTCGGTACACCGAGGCTGTTCTAACGCACAGGTATTCCTTCGTTTCGAAGACGGAATACCTGTCGAAAGAAACGTAAGGAATACTAAAATGCAATACGAGAATCACGGGCCTCCTCAATCGCTGCGCCCGTCAGCGTCTCAAGCGTAATCCGCGGCATCCGCCGCGCGACGCTCACCGAACAACCTTTCTCAAGACTGCCACGATGAAATCCTTGCATGCCATGTCGGCCGTGCTGGCCGCGCTCGCCCTGACGCCTGCCGCCCACGCCGTTACCGTTCCGTCGAACGTCGCGCTCGCGCCTCAACAGGACCTGACGCGACAGGTGCCCGCCGAAATCGAGTCGCTCGACCCCGCGCACATCGAATCGTGGACCGGTAACACGATCGGCCTCGACCTGTTCGAAGGGCTGGCCCGCATCGATGCGGCCGGCCAGGTCGTGCCGGGCGTCGCGCTGTCGTGGGAGCGCAAGTCGCCGACGACGTGGATCTTCAAGCTTCGCCATGACGCGAAGTGGAGCAACGGCCAGCCGGTGACGGCCGCCGATTTCGTCTACTCGTGGCAGCGCCTCGTCGATCCGAAGACGGGCTCGAAGTACACGATCCTCGTCGAGTTCGTGAAGAACTCGAAGGACATCATCGCAGGCAAGGCTGCGCCGTCGACGCTCGGCGTGCGCGCGATCGATCCGTACACGCTGGAAGTGACGACCGACGTGCCGGTCGCATTCTTCCCGGAACTGACGGCCATGGTGCCGCTCGCGCCGGTGAACAAGGACACGGTGACGAAGCTCGGCGACGCATGGACGCGCCCGGGCAACATCGTCAGCAACGGCGCGTACCAGCTCGTCGACTGGCAGCCGAACAACCGCATCGTGATCTCGAAGGATGCGAAGTACTGGAACGCGCCGAAGGTCGTGATCAACAAGGTCACGTACTTGCCGATCGAGAGCGACGAGACGGCGATGCGCATGTACCAGGCCGGCCAGATCGACTACAGCTACTCGATCCCGTCGGGGATCTTCCAGCAGGTCAGCAAGCAGTTCGGCGGCGAACTGCGCCAGGGCCTGCAGCTCGCGACCTATTACTACTACCTGAACAACAGCGATCCGGCGCTGAAGGACAAGCGCGTGCGCCAGGCGCTGTCGATGGTGCTCGATCGCGACGTGCTGACGCAAAGGCTCACGCAGGCCGGCGAGAAGCCGATGTACGGCCTGATGCCGAGCGGCACGAAGGGCGTGCAGCCGTTCACGCCGGATTGGGCGTCGTGGCCGATGGCGAAGCGCGTCGAGACCGCGAAGAACCTGCTGAAGCAGGCCGGCTACTCGGATGCGAAGCCGCTGTCGTTCACGCTGACGTACAACACCAACGACCTGCACAAGAAGGTCGCGCTGTTCGCCGCGTCGGAATGGCGCACCAAGCTCGGCGTCAATACGAAGCTCGAGAACGTCGAGTTCAAGGTGCTGATGAAGGAGCGTCATGACGGCAAGGTGCAGATCGCCCGTGACGGCTGGTTCGCCGACTACAACGACGCGATGACGTTCTTCGACCTGCTGCGCTGCGGCAGCGCGCAGAACACCGTCGGCTACTGCAACAAGCAGGCCGACGCGCTCGTCGACGAAGGCAACCAGAAGCTCGACGACAAGGCACGTGCCGCGCTGCTCACGCAGGCGCACGACATGGCGCTGAGCGACACGCCGATGGTGCCGCTGTTCCAGTACTCGGCCGATCGTCTCGTGAAGCCCTATGTGGGCGGCTACTCGCTGAAGAACGTGATCGACATGCGTGCTTCGCAGGACATGTACCTGATCAAGCACTGAGCGGAGCGATCATGCTGGCCTACGCATTGAGGCGCACGTTGTGGGCGGTGCCGACGATCCTCGCGGTCGTCACCGTCTGCTACCTGCTGCTGCACTTCACGCCCGGCGGTCCGTTCGATACGGAAAAGCAGTTGTCCGCCGCGACGCTCGCGAACCTGAACGCGAAGTACCACCTCGATCAGCCGCTGTGGAAGCAGTACCTGATGTACCTCGATTCGCTGCTGCATGGCGATCTCGGTCCGTCGTTCCGCTACGTCGACTGGTCGGTGAACGATCTCGTGAAGAAGGCGCTGCCCGTGAGCCTCGGCGTGGGCGGCGTGTCGATCCCGATCTCGATCGTGTTCGGCGTGTTGCTCGGCACCGTCGCGGCGGTGCGCCGCGACAGCTTCATCGACCGCGTCGTGATGCTGATCGGCAACGTCGGCAATGTCGTGCCGCCGTTCGTGCTCGGTCCCGTGCTCGTGTGGATCTTCGCGATCCTGCTGAAGACGTCGTCCGGCAACGGCTGGCTGCCCGCGGGCGGCTGGGGTGACGGCGGCTGGGAGTACCGGCTGCTGCCGATCGTGCTGCTGACCTTCATCAACATGTCGCTGCTCGCGCGCGTGATGCGCGGCTCGATGATCGAGACGCTGTCGAGTAACTACATCCGCACCGCGCGCGCGAAGGGCCTGCCGGGCTCGACGATCGTGCTGCGCCATGCGCTGAAGCCTGCGCTGATGCCGGTCGTGTCGCTGTTCGGCACGGTCTGCATCACGTCGATAACGGCGGCCGTCGTCACCGAATCGGTGTTCGCGCTGCCGGGGCTCGGGCAGCTCGTCGTGAACGGTGCCATCAACCGCGACTACACGCTGGTGCTCGGCCTCGTCGTGCTGACGACCGTCTGCGCGGTGCTGTTCAACCTGCTGGTCGACCTCGCGTACGCGTGGCTCGATCCGCGCATCCGTTATTGAGCGAGGCACAGCGATGACTCCGACTACTCCCGTCGTCGGCCTGCCCGTGCAGGCCGACTCGCCGCCGCGTTCGCGCTCGCCGTTCGCGCTTGCGATGGCGCGCTTCCTTCACAACCGTGCGGCCGTGTTCAGCCTCGTGCTGCTCGCGCTGATCACGCTCGCCTGTTTCGTCGGCCCGTGGCTGCTCGCGGCCGATCCTTCGGCAAGCGACTGGGGCTCGATCAGCCTGCCGCCCACCTGGGCGAACCAGCACTGGTTCGGCACCGACGAGCTCGGCCGCGACCTGCTGGTGCGCACGCTGATCGGCGGCCGCGTGTCGATCGAGGTCGGCCTGCTCGGCACGCTCGTGTCGGGCCTGTTCGGCGTCGCATGGGGCGCGACCGCGGGCTTCGCGGGCGGCCGCGTCGACTCCGTGATGATGCGCATCGTCGACATGATGTACGCGATCCCGTACCTGCTGATCGCGATCCTGATGATGACCCTGTTCGGCCGCTCGTTCATGCTGGTCGTGCTGACCATCAGCGCGTTCTCGTGGATCGACATGGCGCGCGTCGTGCGCGGCCAGACGCTGTCGCTGCGCAGCCGCGAGTTCGTCGATGCGGCACGGGCGATCGGCGTGACGCCGGCGTCGATCGTGCTGCGCCACATCGTGCCGAACCTGCTCGGCGTGGTCGTCGTGTACGCGACGGTCTCGGTGCCGGGCATCGTGCTGACCGAATCGGTGCTGTCGTTCCTCGGCCTCGGCGTGCAGGAACCGATGACGAGCTGGGGCGTGCTGATCCAGGACGGCGCGCAGAAACTGGAATCGACGCCGTGGCTATTGCTGGCCCCGGCCGTCATGCTGTGCGTGACGCTTTACTGCGTGAACTTCGTCGGCGATGGCCTGCGTGACGCGCTCGACCCGAAGGACCGCTGAAGATGGCCGCACTGCTTGAAGTAGACAACCTCGGCGTGCGCTTCACGCGCAAGGACGCGCCGCCGGTGGACGCCGTGAGCGGCGTGTCGTTCTCGCTCGAAGCCGGCAAGACGCTCGGCATCGTCGGCGAATCGGGCTCGGGCAAGAGCCAGACCGTGATGGCGATGCTCGGCCTGTTGGCCGGCAACGGCACGACCACCGGCGCCGCGCGCTATCGCGGCGACAACCTCCTCGAGATGGATTCACGCGCGCTGAACAAGATACGCGGCGACCGGATCGCGATGATCTTCCAGGATCCGATGACGTCGCTCAATCCGTTCCTGACGATCGAGCGGCAGATGACCGAGACGCTGCAACTGCATCGCAAGCTGTCGCGCAAGGACGCCACGAAGCGCGCGATCGAGGCGCTCGAATCGGTGCGCATTCCCGATGCGGCACGCCGCATCCGCATGTATCCGCACGAGTTCTCGGGCGGCATGCGCCAGCGCGTGATGATCGCGATGGCGCTGCTGTCCGAGCCGGAAATCCTGATCGCCGACGAGCCGACCACCGCGCTCGACGTGACCGTGCAGGCGCAGATCATCGACCTGCTGCGCGAGCTGAACCGCGAGCGCGGCACCGCGATCGTGCTGATCACGCACGACATGGGCGTGGTCGCGGGCCTCGCGGACGACGTGATGGTCATGTATGCGGGCCGCACCGTCGAATACGCGCCGGCCGATTCGATCTTCGCGGCGCCGTCGCATCCGTACACGATCGGCCTGCTCAACGCGCTGCCGCGCCTGACCGACGCGGACGATGCGCCGCTCGTCGCGATTCCCGGCAATCCGCCGATGCCCGGCACCGCGCCGGCCGGCTGTGCGTTCGCGAAGCGCTGCACGTATGCGGAAGAACGCTGCGGCGCGGCGCGCCCCGCGCTCGAAACCTATGGCGCCGTGGGCGCGGTGCGCGCGTGCCACCGTCCCGTGGCCGATCTGACGGGAGGTCTGCGATGAGCGTCAATGAACGCCGCAATACCGGCGCGACGGACGACACGCTGCTGTCCGTCGACGGTCTGAAAGTGCATTTCCGCGTGCCGCTCGGCGGCTATCCGTGGTCGCCGAAGGGGACGCTGCGCGCCGTCGACGGCGTGTCGTTCGAC
Source organism: Burkholderia sp. HI2500 (assembly GCF_002223055.1). NCBI lineage: Bacteria > Pseudomonadati > Pseudomonadota > Betaproteobacteria > Burkholderiales > Burkholderiaceae > Burkholderia > Burkholderia sp. HI2500. Next base: position 2,944,230 of record NZ_NKFL01000006.1, read on the forward strand.
GTGAAGCGCGGTGAGACGGTCGGGCTCGTCGGCGAATCGGGCTGCGGGAAGTCGACGCTCGCGCGCGCGCTGATCGGCCTCGTGCCGATGACGGCCGGCACGGTGAAATGGCGCGGCGAAGCCGTGGCGCCCGATCACCTGCGCGGCACCACGATGCGGCGCGAAGTGCAGATGATCTTCCAGGATCCGCTCGCGTCGCTCGATCCGCGCATGACGATCGAACAGGTGGTCGCGGAGCCGCTCGTCACGCACCAGGCCGGCCTCGGCCGCACGGAGGTGCGCCGCCGCGTGGTCACGATGCTCGAACGCGTCGGCCTGAACGCGCATCACCTGCTGCGTTATCCGCACGAATTTTCCGGCGGGCAGTGCCAGCGCGTCGGCATCGCGCGCGCGCTGATCGGCGAGCCGAAGCTCGTGATCTGCGACGAACCCGTCTCGGCGCTCGACGTGTCGATCCAGGCGCAGATCGTGAACCTGCTGCGCGACCTTCAACGCGAACTGTCGTTGTCCTATCTGTTCGTTGCACATGACCTGGCGGTGGTGAAGGCCATCAGCCAGCGTGTGCTCGTGATGTATCTCGGCCGCGTGATGGAGTTCGGCACGCGGCATGACGTGTACGGCGTGCCGCAGCACCCGTACACGAAGGCGCTGCTCGATGCGGCGCCGACGCCGGAGCCGGCGCGCGAGCGTGCTCGCCGTCCGATGCTGCTGGCGGGCGAGATGCCCTCGCCGCTCAACCCGCCGTCCGGCTGCGCGTTCCGCACGCGCTGCCCGGTCGCGATCGACGCGTGCGCGCAGGACGTGCCGCTGCCGGAAGTTCGGCAGGGGTCGGCCGCGCGTGTCGCGTGCATCCGCGCGGGTGTGGCGTGAGCTGAAGTGACGCAGCAAACATAACCAAGGCAGGTCAACAGGGGTAGGTGCGGCGCGAACGATCTTCGCGCCGCGGGTACAGGCGCGTCTTTGATCGGGCGCGCCGGGGGGCCGGGCGCGGATCGCAACCGGCGTGGACGATATCAACACAAGACGAGAATTACGATGAAAAAACAGAAGACGATCGGGACGGCATCGAAAATGCTGCTTGCCTGGGGGCTGCCGGCACTCGCCGGTGTCTCGCTGACGGGCGTCGCGCACGCCGACGACGCGGCCCCCGCACCGCTGACGGTCGCGCAGGCCGCACCGGGCACGACCGTTGCGCAGGCAACGACCCCGAACGCCGTCATCAACGCCGAGGCGAACCAGGCCGTCACGCCGCCCGACGAGCCGTCGGCGCAGTCGCAGTCGAAGGGCTTCATCGCCGACAGCCATCTCAACTTCCTGTTCCGCAACTATGCGGACGTGCTCGACGCCAAGGGCGGGCCGCATCGCCACGCGTGGGTCCAGGGCGCGATGGCGAACTTCGAGTCGGGCTACACGACGGGCCTGATCGGTATCGGTTTCGACGCATCGCTGTATGCGGCGCTGAAGCTCGACGGCGGCCAGGGCGCGGGCAGCATGGTGCACATCGCGAAGGGCGGCGGTGGCGGCAACCAGCTCGCCTGGGCCTATCCCGGCATCTACGACGTGAAGGCGCGCATCTCGAACACGGTGGTCAAGTACGGTCTGCAGGCCGTCGACAACCCGTTCATGGAGCAGCACGACAACCGCGCGCTGCCGCCGACGTTCCTCGGTGCGACGCTCGTCAGCAATGAATTCAAGAACGTGATGCTCGAGGCCGGCAGCTTCACGAAGACCGACGCGCGTGGTCATACGACGCTCACCAACCTGACGACGCAATACGGCGGCACGCGCATCAACCGCCTGTCGTACGTCGGCGGCACGTGGGACTACTCGCCGAACGGCGAAATCGCGCTGTACGCGAACCAGGCCGACGACGTGTGGCACCAGTACTACGCGTCGGTGAAGCACAGCATCGGCAGCCCGCAGACGATCAAGTGGACGGGCTTCGGCAACGTCTACTCGACGCACGACACGGGCGACGCGCTGCAAGGCAAGATCAACAACAACGCATACAGCCTGTCGCTGGCCGCGCAGCACGGCCCGCACGAGCTGCTGCTCGGCTTCCAGCAGGTGCTCGGCGACCAGTTCTTCGACTACCTGAACGAAACGAACGGCATCTTCCTGACCAACTCGATGGACGTCGACTACAACGCGCCGCACGAAAAGTCGCTGCAGCTGCGTTACACGTTCTACGGCAAGGAAGCGGGCCTGCCGGGCTTCAAGGCGATGGTCTGGGGCGTGACGGGCTGGGGGGCGGACGGCAGCGCGGGCGCGGCGAACGACCCGAGCAAGTCGAGCATCTACTGGAGCAACGGCGCGCCGGTGCAGGGCCGTCACCACGAGTTCGGCTTCATCCCGTCGTACACGTTCCAGAGCGGCAAGCTGAAGGACACGAAGGTCACGTTCATCGCGATGTGGCACGCCGGTTCGGCACACTACTCGGATGCGACGAACACCGAGTACCGCCTGGTCGTGAACCTGCCGCTGCACGCGTTCTGATCGCAGGGGGCGCAGGCGCCCCCGCCTCGCACGGCCGGCCTTCGATCGACGCGATCAGGCCGGCTTGTGCAGCCCCGCGACCGGATCGTTCGCAGCGGGCATGTCTTCCACGAGCGACGTGAGCTGGCGGCCCGTATCGCGCCATGCATCGAGGCCGCCGCGCAGCGCGAGCGCATCGGTGAAGCCGGCGTCGAGCAGGCGCTTCGCCATCAACGCGGCCGTGAACTCGTTCGGGCACGAGCAGTACACGACGAACTTCTGCGAGAACGGATAACGCGCGACGATGTCGCCGATCTGGCGTTCGTCGGCGAACTGCGCGCCGGGAATCGTGAACGGATCGAGCTTGCGGTGCTCGGGCGAGCGCACGTCGAGGACCACCGGCGCGGACGTATCGCGCAGCATCGCGTCGAGTTCGTCGACGCCGACCCGCGCGCTCGCGAGCTGGCGGATCAGCGCGCGGCGGCGCATCCAGCGGATCGTCGCGTACACGGCCAGCACCGCGACGGCCACCAGCAGCGCCGCGCGGCCGAGCTGGCCCGCACCGGCGAACAGCCAGTCGATCTGGCGAGCGAACATCAGCCCGACCATCAGCCCGACGATCGTCCACAGCGCGGCGCCGAGCGCGTCGTAGCCGAGGAACGTGCGATAGCGCGTGCCGAACGCGCCGGCCATCGGCACCGACACGAGCGACAGCCCCGGAATGAAGCGCGCGACGGCGAGCACGCGCACGCCGTAGCGGCCGAAGAAGCGTTCGGTTTTCTTCACGCAGCTGTCACGCGACAGCGACAGGCGGCAGATCGTCTTCAGCGTCGTGCCGCCGAAGCGCCGGCCGGCGAGGTACCACACGGTGTCGCCGATCAGTGCGCCGAGCACCGACAGCACGACCACCGTGACCAGTTGCGAGCCGATCATCGCCGGATGCATCGCGGACATCGCGCCGAACAGCACGAGCGTCGGCATCGCGGGCACCGGCAGCCCGATGGCCGCCGCGAGCACGTTGACGAAGACGAGAAGCGGCCCGTATTGGGCGACGAGGTCGCGGAGGAGCATGACGGCTGGCCGAAAAGGAAACGCGCGCGGAAAGCACGCAGATGGGCCGATTATCGGCCTTTTTCAAGTCAGCGGCGGGAATAACGCAACGTGCGTGACGGCGGCAGGGGGCGCGGTGAGCCGGCGCGTTGCGCGCGGCTCACCGTTCGAAATCAGGAGGAGGTGCGGGCGAGTGACGCGGCGCCGTGGTTTTCGCCGGGGAGCTCGGCGCCGTGCGAGCGGATCGCCGCGATCAGTTCGGCCGGCGTGATCTCGTAGCGGACTTCGCGGTGGATGCCGGGCTTGCGTTCGTCGATCTCGATCAGCAGCACGCTCTTGCCGTCGCCGGTTGCTTCGAGCCGGAGCGAGCGCAGTTCGCGACCGTCGGTCGGGTCGTGTTCGGTGAGCAGGGTCATTGCCCCGGATGAGCCGGAAGTGCGCATCGAACCTATCCTCGTATCGTGGATGCCGTAGTGGCGAAGATGTCTTGGTTGAATACAGCTTGGCGCAGTTTAACGCGAACGGGCCGCAATTCGGAGCAATTTCGTTGGGGGGAATTGAGGGCTGAACCATTGATCCTTCTGATGTTTGAGCCGCGCGGGGCGGGCGTTTGCGCCGGATCGGGCGCAGCCGCGGCCGGCGCCTGACCGCCGTGCGCGGCCGGGCCGGCCCGGGCGGCGACACGCGGCGCAGCGCGGGTCGCCGCGGCGGCATCAGAAGCGGTCGGCGAGCCCCATCGCCGGGTCGCTGACCGAGTGGCGGCCGGTTTCGACGCGGCCGGCGACGCGGCGCGAGAAACTCGCGTCGCTGTCGGCGGTGACGATGAAGTCGTACCAGTGGCCGGTCGAGTCGAGCTTCCAGTGCAGCTCGGCCTGGTCGCCGGCGCGCACCGTGACCGTCCACGTGGTACCGGTACCGTGGCCGTGACCCTGGCTGTTGCCGTCCTCGTTGCCGTGGCCATGATCGCGATCGTCGTGCGCGCCGCGTCCGGACAGCGGCCCGTAGACCTGGTTCGACCTCACGGTGAAGCGCACCGTCCCGCCGCCGTGGTTGCGCAGCTTCAGGTGGAGGTTGCCGCTCGCGCCCGCATAGCCGACGCGAACCTCCGGCTGCGGCGCACGTGCACCGGCCAGGCGGCTGAGGTCGCCGGTGAAGCGGCGGTGATAGCCGTTCGGGCCCAGCACCCACAGGTCATATTTACCGCCGTTGTCGGCGCGCGCGGCCCAGTCGCCGTGCAGCGTCTTGCCCGGTTCGACGACGTAGCGCCGCGGCAGGCGGTCGAGGTGCAGCTTGTCATAGACGTGAAACACGGCGGCGGCGCGGCCCGTGTTCGCGAACTTCAGCGTGACCGTGCCGGTGCCGGCATCGGTACGCGTGCTGGCATGCAGTTCGTAAGGCAGCGCGCGCGACGGGCGCACGCCGGTCGCCTGCGCGGGCAGCGACGGCGCGGCCGGCGGCACGATCTTCGGCGCGGCCTGTTGCGCGGCGCTCAGCGCGTCGACCTGGCTTTTCGTCGTATGGCCCGCGAGCGTCGGCAGCGGTTCGTTGTTCGGCGAGCGGAAGTTGAACGCGCTCGTCAGGTCGCCGCACACCGCGCGGCGGTACGCGCTGATCTGCGGCTCCGCGACGCCGAAGCGTTTTTCGAGGAAGAGCAGCGTCGACGTATGGTCGAACACCTGCGAGTTGACCCAGCCGCCGCGGCTCCACGGCGACACGACCCACATCGGCACGCGCGGGCCCGGGCCGTACGGACGGCCGTCGATCGCCGGCTGGCTCGACGTGGCCGGCGTGAAGTCGTGGTACTCGGCGGCGACGTCGGCGTCCCGCAGCGTATGGCCGCCCGCGAGCGTGCCGTCGGCGTTGCGCGACGGCACGGCCGGCGACGGCATGTGGTCGAAGAAGCCGTCGTTTTCGTCGTAGTTCACCAGCAGCACGGTCTTGCTCCATACCTCCGGGTTCGCCGTCAGCGCATCGAGCACGGCCTGCACGTACCAGCCGCCCTGCGCGGGGCTCGACGGCCCCGGATGTTCGCTGTACACGGACGGCGGGATGATCCACGACACCTCGGGCAGCGTGCCGTTGCGGATGTCGTCGCGGAACGATTCGAGAAAGCCGTACGGCATCGTGTTGCCGAACCCCTTCGCGAGCGGGCTCAGCGGATCGTCGATCGCCGGATCGTAGAACGCGCCGGCCGCCGTCACGGGCTGCGTGATGTCGGTCGACGCGACGTACGCGGGCCGGCGCGCGGGCGGCATCTGCTCGATCGCCGCGCGCCAGTGGCGGAAGCTCATCATCTCGTTGCAGCCGAAGTTGTCGATCAGGCTCTGGTAGACCTTCCAGTTCACGCCGGCCTGCTGCAGCCGGTCGGCGTAGGTGGTCCAGGTCCAGCCCTGGCTCGACGGGCCGATGTCGTTGCCGCCGTTGAACTGGTTGTTCAGCGCGGCGATCTTCACGCGGCTGCCGTCGGCCGGGCTGATGCCGTTCGGGCCGTTGGTGCCGCTCCAGTAGAACAGGCGGTTCGCGATCGTGCCCGTGTGCATCCCGCAGTGATAGTGGTCGCACAGCGTGAACGCATCGGCGAGCGCACGCTGGAACGGTACTTCCGCCGCGTCGTAGTAGCCCATCGACAGCGGCGTCTTCGCGTCGGGCCAGCGGTTCATCCGGCCATGGTCCCACGCGGCCTGCGCATCGGCCCACGTGTGCGGCGTGCCGCCCGCGCGCTGCGCGTTGCCCTGGCTTGCGTCGAGGTGATACGGCGTGACGGTGGTGGCCGGCGTCGGCTTCGTGTACGTCTGGTAGAACACGTTGCGGCCGTTCGGCGACGGCACCGCGAAGCGGTCGCCGTAACCGCGCACGCCCTTGAACGTGCCGAAGTAGCTGTCGAATGCGCGGTTCTCCATCATCAGCAGCACGACGTGCTTCACGTCCTGGATGGTCCCCGTTTCGTGAAACGCGGGAATCGCGAGCGCGCGGCGGATGCTCGGCGGAAACGCGGACAGCGCGGCGGCGGCGAGGCCGGAAGTGGCGGTTTGCTGAAGGAATTTGCGGCGTGACGTCATGGCGTTCGGGTCCTGTGATGATGGGAGCGTTCGTGACTTCGTCTGGCGGCGCCCGTGCATCGCCCCCCTGGGACGATTCGCGCGGCGTGTGCGTTCGAGTGCATCGGCCGCGCGTGGCGGAGGTGCGCGCATCGCGCGCGATGCGTGGTGTCGCGCGGATGCGTTGGCCGTCGCCGCGATCCCGTGCAACGCGCGCTCGTGATGCGCGGCCGGGACGTCGGCACACGCCGGCCCGGCGCATGCCGGGTTGGGCGGCGCCCAGTCTAGGGACGCGGCGTGACGTCGACGTGATGAAGACATGACATCGCATGTCGCGCGCGTGACGTTGCGTGCGCAACGATTGATCGGGAAGCGATGCGTGTCGAAGACGAGTCAGGAATTACCGATTGCGGTTGCGGAATCGGTCAGATTTTTCCTGTTCGCGGTGGCGTGGCGTAATCGCGCATCGTTGCGGGTGCAACGGCATTGCATGACGCCCATGTTTCAAATGCGTGAAATCGGATAAGCTCGACACGTTGCTGCGCAGGTGCGCAGCCCGCGCGACTGGCGCGACTTTTCGGAACCGGCCCACCCATGACCGACATCACGATCCGGCACAGCGAGGCGCACGACGTCGACGCGATCCGGCAAATCGCCGCGCATCCCGCGGTGTACGCGAATACGTTGCAGCATCCGTTTCCGTCGCTCGAGAAATGGCAGAAGCGGCTCGACGGCGTGCGCGAGCACGGCGTGAGCCTCGTCGCCGAAATCGACGGCGTGGTGGTCGGCCATCTCGGCCTGCATCCCGAACAGAATCCGCGCCGTCGCCATGCGGCAGGGCTCGGCATGATGGTCGACGCGACGCGCCACGGGCGCGGCGTCGGCAGCCGGTTGCTCGCGGCCGCGATCGATCTCGCGGAAAACTGGCTGAACATCACGCGCCTCGAGCTGACCGTGTTCACCGACAACCGCGCGGCCGTCGCGCTCTACGAGAAGCATGGCTTCCGGGTCGAGGGTGAATCGCCGGGCTATGCATTGCGCGATGGCGTGCATGCGTCCGTGTATCACATGGCGCGGATCAAGGCGCGGCAGTGAAGGCTCGGCCGACGCGTACCTGACAGCATGCGCGGCCGCGATGCCGCGCGTCATATTCATTCGAGAATTCGTTCGTTTTCTGCCGGCTGTGCCCGTCGTATCGTCGAAGGATTTGCCGGTCGCCTCGGCCGGCGTGCGTTTTTCCGAAACGATCATGCGCGGCGTTGCACGTCGGCAAGCTTCATCGTCATCGCTTCATGGCTGTGACTTCCCAGCCATCGCTTCGCGCGCCGCACCTTCCCGCAACCGTCTCTTTCAACGGACCCGCTTCGATGAAAACTGCTCTCCGGAATCTGACTGCCGCCTGCCTGCTCGCCGCCGCGGGTGCGGCGCTTGCCGCTGCCACGCCCACGGGCGCTCCGGCGGCGAGCGCCGCGCCTGATGGCGCGCACCTGCCGCCCGGCATTGCGTGGCAGCACGGCGACGTCGACGCCGCCTTCGCGCTGGCGAAGCGCACCGGCAAGCCGCTGCTGCTCTACTGGGGCGCGGTGTGGTGCCCGTCGTGCAACCAGGTGAAGTCCACGATCTTCAGCCAGCAGGCATTCAAGACCCGCTCGTCGTTCTTCGTGCCCGTATATCTCGACGGCGATACCGAAAGCGCGCAGAAGCTCGGCGAGCGTTTCAAGGTGCACGGCTACCCGACGATGATCCTGTTCCGTCCCGACGGCACCGAAGTGACGCGGCTGCCGGGCGAAGCCGATCTCGATCGCTACATGCAGGCGCTGTCGCTCGGGATGACGGCTGCGCACCCGGTGCGTCAGACGCTCGCGACCGCGCTGAAGAATGGTGCGTCGCTGACGCCGGACGAATGGCGCCTGCTGGCCGACTATTCGTGGGATACCGACGGCGCGCTGCCAGTGGCGGCCGATCGCGTCGCCGAGACGCTGCAGTCGCTCGCGCAACGCGCACGCGCGGCCGGCGCGAAGGCCGAATCGGCGCGCTTTGCGCTGAAGTCGGCCGTGGTCGCCGCGTCCGACGATCCGGCGCAGGCCGGCGCGCTCGACAAGGCGGCGCTTGACGATTCGTTGCGCACGGTGCTGCAGGATCCTGTGTTGTCGCGCGCCGACTCGGACGTGCTGGTTGCGGCGCCCGCGCGCGTGGTCGCGTATCTCGGCGGCGACGACGCGCAGCGCGCGAAATTGCGCGGCGCGTATGACACGGCCCTCGCGCGCCTGTCGACCGATACCACGCTGTCGTCGATCGACCGGCTGATGGCGCTGCACGGCCGCGTGCTGCTCGCGCGCGGCGATGCACGCAAGGGGGCACCGCTGGCCGCGCCGGCGCTGGCCGACACGGCGCGCAAGCAGATCGCCGCGTCGGTGCAGGGCGCCGCGAATGCCTACGAGCGGCAGGCGCTCGTCAGCGAAGGGGCCGACACGCTGACCGACGCGGGGCTGTACGACGAGTCGGATGCCTTGCTGAAGACCGAGCTGACGCGTTCGTCCACGCCGTACTACTTCATGTCCGGGCTGGCTGCGAATGCGAAGGCGCGCGGCGACAAGGCCGCGGCGCTCGACTGGTACCGCAAGGCCTATGACGTGGCGAGCGGGCCGGCGACGAAGCTGCGCTGGGGCGCGACCTACTTTGCGAATGCGGTCCAACTGGCGCCGGACGATTCGGCGCGCATCGAAGGGATTGCCGCGAGCGTGCTCGCGCAGGCCGACAAGACGCGCGATGCGTTCTACGGCGCGAACCTGCGCGCGCTGACCAAGGTCGTCACGCAGTTGAACCAGTGGCGCGCCAGCGGTGCACACGATGCATCGGTCAAAGCGATCGCGAAGCAGTTCGACGGTATCTGTGGGAAACTGCCCGCCGGCGATCCGCAGGCAAGCGCCTGCGCGCGCCTGATCCAGCCGGTCAAGGCATAGATCCGGTGGCACTGCGTGGGCTGTCGGGATGCCTTCCGGCGCTTGTCCCGATACCCACGAGGCCACCGACACCATGCCCCACCTGACGCTCGAATATTCCGCGAACCTCGACGGGTTCGACGCCGGCGCGACCTTGCGCGCGCTCAATGCCGCGCTTGCCGCGTCCGGTCATTTCAACGAGCTCGACATCAAGAGCCGCGCGCTGCGGTTCGATACATTCGCGGTCGGCACGTCGCCGGCGCCGCGCGCGTTCGTCCACGCGAAGCTCGCGGTGCTGAGCGGCCGGACGACCGACGTCAAACGTGAATTTTCGGAGCAGGTGCTGGCGGAACTGAAGCGACACGTCGTTGCGCCGCCCGGCACGCACCTGCAGCTGAGCGCGGAAATACTCGAACTGGAACGCGAGTCCTACGCGAAAGCGAGCATCGAGCCGCGCTGAGCGGACGGTGCGGTGCGTGCGGCGCGAGCCGCGAACGTGGCGGTGATGCGCGCACGGCCGGCGGATTCGAAACCGGACTATTGGCCCGTGGAGTACGTGCCGCGATTGCCGTAGCCGGCGCCCGCGGCCCGCGGCGCACCCTGCTGCCGCGCGATCTTCGCCTCGGCGGCCTGAATGCTGGCCGGGTAGAACCAGTCGCTCGGCTGGAAGCCGGCCTTTCTCAGTGCAACCACTTCGGCATGAACTTCGGCGCGCGTGAGCGGCTGGCTGGTTTGCGCCTGCGCGGCGAGCGGCGCGGCGAAGACGGCGGCGAGGGCGATGGTGCGGATGAGCAGGTTCATGAGCGGATACCTCCAGGTTTTCGACGGTACCGATCGCATGCGGTCACCGTTGAAAGCAGTGTAGGCCTCGCCCGACGCGCGAAAAATGCCGCTGCGACCAACGTAGTGTTCTGCTGCGGATAACAATGCGTGAGCCGGCGAGCGCGCGTGGGCGGCGTGCGGCAAAAGGGGGGGGAGTGGAGGCGCGGCCGGCCGCATCGACGCGGCCGGCGGGCGGCGGCCCGGAGACGGGCCGCTGCGGGGTGTTACACGAGCCCTGTCGTGTAGTACACGGCGATCACGAAGAACACCGCGAGCGTCTTGATGATCGTGACCGCAAAGATGTCGCGATACGACTCGCGGTGCGTGAGGCCCGTGACCGCGAGCAGCGTGATCACCGCGCCGTTGTGCGGCAGCGTGTCCATGCCGCCGCTGGCCATCGCGACGACCCGGTGCAGCACGTCCAGCGGGATATTCGCGGCCTGCGCACCCTTGATGAACAGGTCCGACATTGCGGCGAGCGCGATGCTCATGCCGCCCGACGCCGAGCCCGTGATACCGGCGAGCGAGCTGACCGACACGGCCGCGTTGACGAGCGGGTTCGGAATGCTCTTCAGCGCATCGCTGACGACGAGGAAGCCCGGCAGCGCGGCGATCACGCCGCCGAAGCCGTATTCCGACGCGGTGTTCATCGCGGCGAGCAGCGCACCGGCGACGGCGGCCTTCGAACCGGCCGCGAAGCGCCCGCTCACGCGCTTGAATGCGGTCAGGACGACCAGCACGATGCCGAGCAGCAGCGCGGCCTCGACCGACCAGATCGCGACGACGGTCTTGATCGACGTCGTGACCGGCGCGTGCACGCCGGGCAGCACGTCCGGCGCGACCGTATACGACGCGGCACCGTACCACTGCGGAATCAGCTTCGTGAACGCGAAGTTCGACACGCCGACCAGGATCAGCGGCAGGATCGCGAGCGCGGGATGCGGCAGCGACGTGGTCTCGACACGCTCCGGCTCGTTGACGAGCGACGTGCCGTAGCCTTCGCCCTTCGCCATCGCCGAACGGCGGCGCCATTCGAGATACGTGAGGCCGACGACGATGATGAACAGCGAGCCGATCGTGCCGAGCACCGGCGCGGCCCAGGCGGTCGTCTTGAAGAACGTGGTCGGGATGATGTTCTGGATCTGCGGCGTGCCGGGCAGCGAATCCATCGTGAACGAGAACGCGCCGAGCGCGATCGCGCCGGGCATCAGCCGTTTCGGGATGTTGCTCTGGCGATAGAGTTCGGCCGCGAACGGATAGACCGCGAACACCACGACGAACAGCGATACGCCGCCATAGGTGAGCAGCGCGCACACCGCGACGATCACCGCATTCGCGCGTGAGCGGCCGATGTAGCGGATCGCCGCATGGACGATCGACTCGGAGAACCCGGAGAGTTCGATCACCTTGCCGAACACTGCGCCGAGCATGAACACCGGGAAATACAGTTTGACGAAGCCGACCATCTTCTCCATGAAGATGCCGGAGAAGACCGGCGCGACGGCGGCGGGTTCGGTCAGGAGCACCGCGCCGAGCGCGGCGATCGGCGCGAACAGGATCACGCTGTAGCCGCGATACGCGGCGAACATCAGGAACGCCAGCGCGGCGAGGACGATCACGAAAGACAAGGGAGTCTCCTAATGGCTTTGGTTGTTGTTCGATCGCGGGACGCGCCGCGGACCGGCTCAGGTTCGTGCAGGTTTCGTGCCATCGGCCGGATTGCGCCGCCGGACATGGGTCCGCCGGAGACCGGCGGGCCCGCGCCGGTCGTTGTCTGAGGATTCTACATAAAACGTCTCCATCCGGAGACGAAATGGCCGTCCGGCCAGCCCGTGGAATCGGGCAGGCTTTCCTGGGCAACGTGTTGCGGCGTGTCTCCAGAGTGAGATAATCCGTCTCGTTCCGGAGACAGCCGGCCCAAAATACACGGAGACGACGACACGATGATGAATGACTGGGCCCGCCTGCCCGTCAACTACGGCGACGTGCTGCGGCGCGCCGCCGAGTCGCTGTTCCGGACCTTCGAGGATTCGAGCGCGGGCACGGTGGTCGTCGACCGCGATGCGCGTGTGGTGTGGATGAACGAGCGGTACGCGGCGCGCTTCGGTTTCGCCGATCCGCAGCAGGCCGTCGGCCTCGACTGCGAGGCCGTGATCCCGAACAGCCTGATGCGCGAGGTCGTGTCGACCGGGCAGCCGATCCTGCTCGACATCATGGAGACGGGCCGCGAGCCGCTCGTCGTCACGCGCCTGCCGCTGAAGAACGAGGCCGGCGAGACGGTCGGCGCGATCGGCTTCGCGCTGTTCGACCAGTTGAAGACGCTCACGCCGATCTTTTCCCGCTACGCACAGCTGCAGCAGCAGCTGATCGCGACGCAGCGTTCGCTCGCGCAGGCGCGCCGCGCGAAATACACGTTCGCGAGCTTCGTCGGCACGAGCGCCGCGAGCCTCGAAACCAAGCGCCAGGCGCGCCGCGCCGCGCAGGTCGATTCGCCGGTGCTGCTGCTCGGCGAGACGGGCACCGGCAAGGAACTGCTTGCGCATGCGATTCACGCGGCGTCGGCGCGCGCGCTCCAGCCGCTCGTGACCGTCAACGTCGCTGCGATTCCCGACACGCTGCTCGAAACCGAGTTCTTCGGCGCGGCGCCCGGCGCATACACGGGCGCCGATCGCAAGGGGCGCATCGGCAAGTTCGAGCTGGCCGATCGCGGCACGCTGTTTCTCGACGAGATCGGCGACATGCCGCTGCCGCTGCAGGGCAAGCTGTTGCGCGTGCTGCAGGACAAGGAATTCGAGCCGGTCGGCTCGAACCGGATCGTGCGCGCCGACGTCCGGATCATCGCGGCGACGAGCGCCGACTTGCCGGCGCTGGTCGCGGCCGGGCGTTTTCGCGCGGATCTCTATTACCGGCTGAACGTGCTGACGATCCACGCGCCGCCGCTGCGCGAGCGCGCGTCCGACATCGCGGCGCTCGTCTACGCGACGCTCGAGGAGCTGGCCGCGCAGCACGGGCGCGCCGCCCATTGCGAGCTGACCGACGATGCGCTGCGGATGCTGTGCGCGTATCCGTGGCCGGGCAACGTGCGCGAGTTGCGCAACACGCTCGAACGCGCGTTGATGCTGTCGGACCGATCGGTGATCGATGCGCGCGCGCTCGCGCCGTTCCTTGGGCCGGTGCGCGTCTCGACGGACGGGGCCGCACCCGCGCAGCCGCTGGCCGTGGCACAGGTCGAACGGCGCGCGGGCGAGCAGCCTGCTGCGCCGGCCGCTTCGTATGCCGCCGCATTGGCGGCGTGGGAGCGCCAGTTCCTGACCGATGCGCTGGCGGCCTGCGACGGGAAGGTCGTGGAAGCGGCCGCGCGCATCGGGATCGGCCGCGCGACGCTGTACAAGAAGCTGGCGGCGCTGGGCATCGACCGGTAAGCCAGACGGCCAAGCCGGCGCGCTCGGACGTGAAGCATCGAACAGGAGATCACGATGAAACGGATCGGCATCGCAGGGTGGCTGACCATGTTGCTGGCGACCGCTGCGTTCGCGCAGTCCGGCGACACCGATGCGCCCGAGGCGCGGCGCAACTGGTACAACGATCCGTTCATCGCGCTGTCGCGGGACGTGGCCGAATGCCCGTTGCCGCTCGGCCCGTGGATGACCCGGGCCGAGATGACGGACGACGCGCATTACCGCGCCGAACGCGGCACCACCTGCTGGCTCGCGCATCGCTGCACGAAGCCGAATTCCTATATGTATGACGCACCGATCGCCGATGCCGTGAAGGCGCACTTCACCGGCTCCGATCGGCTGCATGGCACGAGCCTGTGGATCACCGTGCAGCGACGTTTCATTTACGTCGAAGGATGTGCGGACACGGCGTTCGATCAGCCGGCGTTGCAGCGCGAACTCGAGGCGCTTCCGGACGTCGAGCAGGTGTTCGTTCGCATCACCGACGATCCACGCAAGCGCTTGCCGTACAAGGCGCGCGGGCAACCCGGCCGTACGCCGAACTGACGGCCGAAGGGCCGCGCATGGCATACTCGCGACATTCAAAAAAAGGTTGACGGGAACCACAATGAAACACATGCTTGCGTCGGTCTGTCGGCGGCCTCGGGCGGCCGTTGTCTTGGCTCTGGTTGCAGGGCTCGGCGGGTGTGGCGGCAGCGCACCGCTGTTCACTTCGGACGGGCGTCCGACTACCCAGGTGCAATGCACCGGTAGCGACTGGAGCAATTGCACCGACAACGCGCGGGCGATCTGCAACGGCGATTTCGAAGTGATTCAGCAATCGAGAGATGACGCCACGCGAAATCTTCTCTTCGCGTGCAAGAAAAAGAGCGGTTATTGATCCCGAGATAACCGGCTGAGGAGACCACGATCGGGCGAAGCGTTTTTCTGTTGGCTGAGCGTCATCTATTTTTCACGAATAACACTCACGGAGTCCCATCCATATGGCGACCTACAGGCAACTGAGCGCGCAGCTCGAACGGCTTCAGCAAAAGATCGACAAGGAACGTGAAAAGGCGATTGCCGATGCGATTGCCGATATCCGCGCGAAAATCGAGGAATACGACATTACGCCGGAAGAGCTCGGGTTTCGTCCGGTAGGCGCGGCCGCTGGCGCAGCCAAGCCGAAGCGCGTGTCGCCGCCGAAATATTTGAACCCGAAGACGGGTGAAACCTGGAGTGGCCGCGGGCGCTCGCCGACCTGGCTCGGCAAGAATCGCGAGCGTTTCCTGATCAAGGACTGACTCCCGAAAAACCTCACCTTTCGCGTACTGACTGACGGTGCGAACGGCCATGCGACCGTCGCACCGTTTTGTTTTTGTGCATTTCCGGCGCGATTCCCGATGGCGTATTGAACTGCGACGCCGCGCAATTAACGGATCCCGTTTTGCGAATTCGCTGCGATTCGCCGGGATATCGCGGCGAATTCCGGTAAACAGCCGCGCAATTGCGCAGCGCATGCGCATTGGCCTGCGCCATTCTCGTGGTGCACGCATGCTGCGAATTCCGATCACCTTTCGCGTGTTGGCGCGTGGCGCCGGGCAATTCCCGAAGAGTCTCACCATGGCTCCTGTAAATCCTCACCTTTGACGAAGCGGACGCAGCGTCGCGCTGCACGCCTGCACCGTTTGCGCCGAGCGGATGTGCTCGGCCGGCGCGCGGCGATGGCTTCCGTACTGGTGTTGCAGGCCCATGATGCGAGCGTTGACGTGGGTCGAACAGTCGGCCGTTCGGCATATAGGCAGCCGCATGCGCTTCGCCTATGCTTGGGGTTCGCGTCGATCGGCGTATGGCCTGCCCGTGCCGCATGCCGATCGGGTCGTCTTTCGTTACCGCAGGGAGCCGATGTGACCGTTCGCCATCTCGATGCGTTGTTCCAGCCCAAGTCCGTTGCGGTCGTCGGCGCGTCGTCGCGCGCGGGCAGTATCGGCGCGATGGTGTGGTCGCGCGTGCTCGACGGTGGATTCGAGGGGCCCGTGTGGCCCGTCAATCCGAAGTATCGTGAGCTGCACGGGCATCCGGTCGTTGCCGATGTCGACCGGTTGCCCGCGCCGCCATCGGTGGCCGTGATCTGCACGCCGCCCGCGACCTGGGCCGGCATCGTGCGCAAGCTCGGCGAGCTCGGCACGCGCGTTGCGGTGATCGTCGGCGAGGCGCGCACCGATGCCGATCGCACCGCGCTCGATCGCACGCTGAAGGCGGCGAAGCCGTTCGTGCTCCGTATCGTCGGGCCGGGCAGCCTCGGCGTGCTGTCGCCTGCACGGCACGCGCATTTCGGCGCGCCGGCCTACACGGCACGATCGGGCGGCGTCGCGTGGGTGTCGCAATCGAACGCGCTGACGAACGCGGTGCTCGGCTGGGCCGATGCACGGGGCCTCGGCTTTTCGCACGTCGTCGCGCTCGGCGGCGAGTCCGACGTCGATGCGGGCGACGTGCTCGATTATCTCGCGAGCGATCCCGGCACGCGCGCGATCCTGCTCGAACTCGATACCGTGCGCGCCGCGCGCAAGTTCATGTCGGCCGCGCGCGCGGCCGCACGCAACAAGCCGGTGCTCGCATTGCGCACCGGCCGCGCCGATCCCGGCGACGCGCTCTATACGGCGGCGTTCCAGCGCGCGGGGATGGTGCGGGTGGATGCGCTCGACGATCTGCTCGACGAGATCGAGACGCTCGGCGTCGGCCGCGTCACGGCGCGCGGCGCGGCCACGCTCGTGACGAGCGACGCGGGTGTCGCGAAACTCGCGGTCGATGCGGTGGCCGAGGTGCGCGATGTGCTGACCGACTGGTCGCCCGCGGCCACGTCGGCGGTGTCGGCGGCGCTGCCGCATCTTGCATCGCCCGGCAATCCGCTGACGCTGGGCGACGATGCGCGCCCCGAGCATTTCGCCGCGGCGGTCAAGGCGCTCGCACCGTTCCCGCAAACGGGCACGCTGTTCGTCGTCCATTCGACTTCCCACAGCGCGCCGGCCGACGCGGTTGCGCACACGCTGATCGAATCACGGCAGTACGCGCATCGCGGCATCCTCGCGTGTTTCTTCGGCGCGGTCGACGCGGCGACGCGCGATGCGCTGCACGCGAACGGCATTCCGGTGCACACCACGCCGCAGCGGCTCGCGCGCGCGTATGCGCGTCTCGTCGACTACAACCTCGGGCGGCAACTGCTGATGCAAACGCCCGAGGGTACGCCGCTGCAGCCGGCCGAGTGCGTGGCATCCGCGCAGGCCGACGCGCGCCGGATGGTCGAAGCCGGCCAGCATGAACTGACCGGCGAAGCCGCGCTGCGCTGGCTGTCTCATTTTGGCCTGCAGGGCGAGCCTGCCGTCGAGCCGGCCGGAAAGAAAGTCGTCGATGTCACCGTCGACATGTACGACGATTCGAACTTCGGCCCAGTGTTTCGCTATGCCGTGCCGCCCGCGGACGGCGTATCGGCGCCGTTCGTCGTCTATGGCCTGCCACCGCTGAACACCGTGCTTGCCCGCGCGGTGATGGAGCGTTCGCCGTATGCACGCAGCACACCCATCGAGCCGACGCTCGACGCGTTGACGGCGCTGTCGCAGGTCGTCTGCGACGTGCGTGAAGTCGTTGCGATGTCGGTCACGCTGCGCGTGCTGTCCGACCGCGCGCACGTGATCGCGCCGCGCATCACGCTGGCAGCGGGGCGCAGCCGGCTCGCGATCATGCCGTATCCACGCCACCTCGAGCAGACGCTCGAGTGGCGCGGCGAGACGGTGACGATCCGCCCGATCCGTCCGGAAGACGAGGCCGCGCACAACGAACTGCTCGGCGCGATGACGCCGGAGGATCTGCGGATGCGTTTCTTCGGCGCGGTGCGCAGCTTCGATCATTCGCAGGTCGCGCGCATGACGCAGATCGATTACGACCGTGAGATGGCCTTCATCGTGTCGTTCACCGATGTGTCGGGGCGCGACCACACGCTCGCGGTGGTGCGCGCGGTGGCCGATCCCGACAACGAGACGGCGGAGTTCGCGATCGCGGTACGACCCGATCAGAAGGGCAAGGGGCTTGGCCGGCTGATGATGACCCGCATCATCGACTACGCGCGCTCGCGCGGAACCGCCTGGATGATCGGCGAGGCGCTGCGCGAGAACACGGCGATGATCTCGCTGGCGAAGGCGTGCGGGTTCGCGGTGTCGACGACGGAGGAGCCTGGCGTCGTGGGCTTCAGGATGAAGCTGCAGCCGTAGCGTCTGTCGGCGGCCCGACGCGCGGAGGCGTTGCATGCGGTGGATGTCTCCGGCCTCCCGGCATGTTCCGAATGTCCCCGGTCAGGAATGCAGAGCATTCGAGCCTGCGTCGCGAGCGAAGCAACCGCGAACGTGTCGGCGCCTGTTCGCACCGGAAATATCGACGCGCAAATGGCACCGATCCGGCACCGCGAGACGCGTACCGCTTGCCGCGATATTCGCTCCGCAGCGCTGTTTCAGGCAAGGTGTCCGCACGCATTTACCGTCGCATTCCACCTTCGAAAATTCGAACTTGCCCAAAAGGTGAGATTTTTCGGGAGCTGTCGGTGAGCTTCTCCGGGAAGGTTGGGGTGAGTCGATACGGGAGCGCTTGGTGAGCCGATACAGGAGCACTCGGTGAGCCTTCCCGGGAATGGCCGGTGAGCACCTGCGGGAGCCGCCGGTGAGCCTTTCCGGGGCGCATGGGTGAGGATCTGCGGGAAGTGTCGGTGAGGACATCCGGGACGCTTGGGTGAGGGTCTCCAGGAGCCTGGGTGAGCTTTTTCGGGAGGGTTGGGTGAGCGCTTGCGGGACGCAAAGGTGAGGCTTTTCGGGAGCGTCCGGATGCACGTCTCCCGCAAGCGCAACGCCGGCCTGGGCCGGCGTCATGCGGGGTGCGGGCACGCATGAACCGTGCCCGTGGCTACATTCAGGCAGCGAGTTTCGACGCCGCGTCGTTTACCTGGTCGCGCGAAATCGCCAGTTCCTCGAGGTGCGGATGGGCATAGACGGCGCCGGTTTCGCGCTCGAGGCGGGCGATCGTCAGCGCACAGCGCGCGGTGTCCTTCGGCATTGCGATGAAGCGCTTGACCGATTCGCCGGACGTGAATGCTTCGAACAGCGCGCCGCGCACGTCGTCCGGAAGCGTCTTGGTCCACTGGTACGGCTTGCCGTTGAACGTGATCGACGGCGGCAGCGTGCGTTCCTTCTTGGTCGCCGTGATGAGCCCGTAGGTGCGGGCCGCGTCGCCGATCTGCTCGGGCGAGAAGAGTTCGTCGGGCGTGATGTCGAACTGCTCGATGTAGCTCTCGATCGCCTGCATTGCAGCGGTACGATCGTCGCGCTTCTTCTGCGCGCGCGCGACGATATCGCGCAGCTCGTCCGCCTCTTCGGGCGTGATCGTGAAGCTTGCCTGCTTCTGCTGAAGTTCGGAGAAACGCTGGAATTCTTGATCGTTCAGAAGTTTGGCCATGACATCCATCGGACACGACGGCCGCGACAACCGGCCGCCGTAGTTTTTGAGAGGGCCGCTATTTTAGCGTAGCGCCGTGGGCGCACGATATGGCACCGTGCATCGCGCTCCGCAGAGGGGTTGCGCGCGACCGGGGGCAACGCGATAGCGCCGCCCCCGGTGCGCTCCGCCGAGCCCGCGCGTCAGCAGGTCTCGTCGCGGCACATCGACAGATGGGCGGCTGTCTCGCGCACCCCTTCGACGACCGTGTCGACGGACGGCGCCATATGCGCATCGATCCGGCGCATGTACGGGCAGGTGAGCACCGCGATCGCATGGCCGGACGGCCCGAGGATCGGTGCGGTCAGGTCGGTCACGCCGTACGCCTGGCGGCTGTCCTCGCGCAGGTAGCCGTCCTGCCGGATGGACTGGCACGCATACGCGAGTTCCTGCTCGTTCAATGGCGCTTCGCCCTTGACCTTGCGGTGCTCGGCGAGCATGTGCGCGCGCTGCTCGGCACCCTGGAACGCCAGCATCACGCGCCCCGATGCCGTATCGACGAGCCCGACACGCGAGCCGAGCCGGACCGACACGCCCCACGGGCCGGGCCCGTCGACCTGCGCGATCACGAGCAGGTTGCCGCGATCGTAGACGGACAGGTGACACGATTGCTCGGAGGCATCGGCGAAACGCTGCATCGGCGGCAACGCCTCGGCGATCAGCCGGCTCATCGGCGGATGGCGGTGCGCGAGCGAGAACAGCTTGAGGCTGAGCGTGTAGCGGTCGCCGCCGGTCGAGCGCATCACGTAGCGGCGCGCGACGAGGCGTTCGAGCATCCGGTAGATCTCGCTCGCGTTGCGGCCGAGTTCCTTCGTGATTTCGGTGCGGGTGAGGCCTTCTTTCTGCTCCGACAGGAGTTCGAGAATGTCGAGACCCTTGTCGAGCGCGGGTGCGCGATAGCGGTCGATTGCGCCCATCGATTCCCGTGCGTCGCAGCCGGGAAGCAGGTCGTTGGTTGTTTGCATTGTCGGTGTGAAGTTGGGGGATTACTTTCGATCGATTGGCGACGCACGCTGACCGATTCTGCAACACACTTGTGTCGAGCCCGCGTGTGGCGACGAACGCCATCCGTTTGAGCTTAACAACAAACATTTAGTGTGCAATGCAGCGTCTTTTTACGGATCGTTACCGGACAAGAACGGATCGATTCCCGTTCGGGATGACAGGGAAGCCCCGAATACCCGGTATTCATGACAGGTGGCACCGGTTCAAGGTAATCGAAAGGAAATCGGGCGGGGGCGCTGCCCGCGATGCTGCGCCGCAGCGCCGGCGGGGCGCACCAATAGTCGGTATCCGTCGCGCGTCATTTCACGGCGCGCGGCCGATGGTACAAAGGCTGGCGGGCCAGCGACGGTGCGGCCGCGCGTGAAGCCGGCCGGTATGGGCCGGACCATGTCGCGGGTGCCGGGCCGTCGTCGCCGATGCGCAGACCGGCGGCCGCCCGTTCGATGCGCGCCATACTTCCGTGCGGCGCCGCGATCGCTGCGCCCGCGCGAGCCTCGCGCGTCGACGGCATGCCGGATGCGGCGTCGACGCGCGCAATCGACGATCGACAATCAGTCCGGCGCGCGGCCGCGAATGGCCGCGTCGGCCGGAATCCTGTCCCATTCGACAACAGAGGTTGACCACGATGAAACTGCTTCGCTATGGCCCGTCCGGCCAGGAAAAGCCCGGGATGCTCGACGCGGACGGCCGGATTCGCGACCTGTCCGCGCAGGTGCCGGACCTGTCCGGCGATGTACTGTCCGACGCGGGTCTCGCGCGGCTGCGCGCGATCGATCCGGCCACGCTGCCGCTGGTGTCGGGCGAGCCGCGCATCGGCGCGTGCGTCGGGCAGGTCGGCAAGTTCATCGGCATCGGCCTGAACTACGCCGATCACGCGGTCGAAGCCGGCATGCCGGTGCCGAAGGAGCCGGTCGTGTTCGGCAAGTGGACGAGCTCGATCTGCGGCCCGAACGACGGCATCGATATCCCGAAGGGCTCGGTCAAGACCGACTGGGAAGTCGAGCTGGGCGTCGTGATCGGCGCGACCTGCAAGGACGTCGACGAAGCGCGCGCGCTCGATTACGTCGCGGGCTACTGCGTCGTCAACGACGTGTCCGAGCGCGAATGGCAGATCGAACGCGGCGGCCAGTGGGACAAGGGCAAGGGTTTCGACACGTTCGGCCCGATCGGTCCGTGGCTCGTCACGCGCGACGAGGTGCCCGATCCGCAGCGTCTCGACCTGTGGCTCGAAATCGACGGCCACCGTTATCAGAACGGCAACACACGCACGATGGTGTTCACCGTCGCGCAGCTGATTGCCTATCTGTCGAGCTGCATGACGCTGCAGCCGGGTGACGTGATCACGACCGGCACGCCGCCGGGCGTCGGCATGGGCATCAAGCCGTCGCCGGTGTTCCTGAAGGCCGGCCAGACGGTACGCCTCGGTGTCGAAGGACTCGGCGAGCAACTGCAGCACACGCGCGACGCGCGATAGCCGCGCACCCGGCGATTCCGTCGAACGACCGCTACCGGCAGTTCAATAGCAAGGGCCCGATTCCGCATTGCGCGAAATCGGGCCCTTGTCTTTGGTGACGCGAGCGCGATTACACGATGTTGTCGAGTTCGCAATGCGCTTCCAGCCGATACCCGTCGGGATCCACGACGAACGCTGCGTAGTAGCCCGGGCCGTAGTGTTCGCGCTTGCCGGGCCCGCCGTTGTCCTGGCCGCCGTGCTCGAGTGCGGCACGGTAGAACGCGTCGACTTCGACGGGCGAAGCGGCCTTGAACGACAGGTGCATCCCCGAGTCGGGATCAGGGGCGACGGGGCGAGGTGCATATTGCAACCACAGCTGTGGCTCGGTTGCGCCGTACCCGATGGATTCGTCGTCGGTATGCAGCCGTTTGTAGCCGAGCGCGCCGAGCGTGCTGTCGTAGAAGGCTCGGCTGCGGCCGACGTGTGCAACGCCGAACGAAAGGTGATCGATCATGTGTGGCTCCTTGGACTGAAGCGGAACGGTAGTGCGGCAAGCCTGCTTATAACCACCATGCCAGCCGCTTGTAGCGGAGTGTGCCGAGTGTGCTGTCGTAGAACGCGCGGCTGCGGTTGTTGTGGATAACGCCGGACAAAAGACGATCGATCATCTGTGGCTCCTTGGACTGAGGCGGGTGTCAGTGCAGCAAACCTTTTATAACTACCATGCCGGTTATGTTAGGAAGCGCTCGCGGGCTTGTCAACCGGCATGGCGGTTAGATACGATCCGGGCATGAGCGATACGCAACCTTCCGTCACGATGGACTGCCTGATTCCGGCGCCGCCCGAAACCCTGAGCATCGATTTCGCGAACACGCTGTACTGGCGCGGCAGCGATCCGCCGACGGAAACCTTCGGCACGATGGACGACCTGCTGGCGTGGTGTCGCGACCAGGCTGGCGTGCCGTCCAGCTTGGTGGAAGCGTGTCGGGCGCACGGCGAAGAGGCGAGTGAGCCGGCGATGCTCGCGCATGCGCTCGCGTTGCGCGAGGCGCTGTATCGGCTCTTTCTTGCGCAGGCCGAACAGCGCGAGCCGCAGGCGGACGATCTCGCGCTGCTCGGCGGCTTCCTGGCGGAAGCGGCGCCGCGTGTTGCGCTGGCACGGATCGATGGCGGTTACACGTGGCGGATCGGGGAGGCGCGTGCGACGCTGGCCTGGCTGCTGAGCCCGGTATTGTGGTCGGCGATCGACCTGCTCGGCGGCGCGCGGCTCGCGAAGGTCAAGCGTTGCGCGAACGACGCCTGCCAGTGGCTGTTCATCGACGACAGCAAGAACGGCAGCCGCCGCTGGTGTTCGATGTCGTCGTGCGGCAATCGCGCGAAGGCGTACCGCCACTATCACAAGGCCGACTGACGGTCGGCCCGTTCACTGCGCGGCAACCGCCCTGGTTATTTCACCGACAGCTTCCGCCACAGTGTCGTCTTGCTGATGCCGAGCATCGCGCACGCGCGGTCGCGGTCGCCGCCGCATGCGTCGAGCACCGCGCGGATCTCGTCGGCTTCCGCGCGACGGCGGCGCGCGTGCAGTGTCTGCGCGTCGTCGCTGTCGGCCGCATCGGGTGGTGCTGCGAACAGCTCGGGTGCGATCGCCTGCAGCGCGTCGGGATCGAGCGCGCCGCACGCGGCGGCCGGATCGCTTTCATCGGCTTCCTCGGCCAGTTCCACCGCGATCCGCTCGATCACGTTCTGCAGTTCGCGCACGTTGCCGGGCCACCGGTAGCGTACGAGCGCAGCCTGCGTTACGCCGAGCACGCGTGTGGCATCGGCGGCGTCGCGCAGACGTTCGGCGAGGCGCGGTTCGCGTCGTGCAGCCTGCACGAGCAGCGTGGCCGCGAGTGCGGGGATGTCGGCGGCGCGCTCGCGCAGCGGCGGCAGGCCGACATTCAGGATGTTGAGCCGGTAATAGAGATCCGCGCGGAACGTGCCGGCCTCGACGGCCGCGAGCAGCGGCCGGTGCGTCGCGGCGATCACGCGCACGTCGATGCGGATCGGCTCGGTCGAGCCGAGGCGGATCACCTCGCGCTCCTGCAGCACGCGCAAGAGCCGGCTCTGCAGCGACGGCGGCATCTCGCCGATCTCGTCGAGAAACAGCGTGCCGCGGTGCGCGGCTTCGAACAGGCCGGTCTTGCCGCCGCGCCGCGCACCGGTGAACGCGCCTTCCTCATAGCCGAACAGCTCGCTCTCGAGCAGCGCTTCCGGAAACGCGCCGCAGTTGACCGCGACGAACGGGTAGCTGCGCCGCGCGGACAGCGCGTGCAGGCTTTGCGCGATCATTTCCTTGCCGGTGCCGCTTTCGCCGAGCACGAGCACGGTCGCGTCGGATTTCGCGTAACGGCGCACGAGATCGCGCACGCGCGCCATCGGCGCCGATGCGCCGACCACGTCGTCGAGCGCATAGCGCGCGGCGAACTGCTGCATGGTGGGCTGCGAGCGCAGCGCGCGGTCGAGCCGTTCGACCGCGCGCGATTCCTGGAACGTCAGCACGCTGCCCGACGTGACGCCGCGATCGACGAGCGGCCCGCGATGCACGACGTAGCGCACGCCGCGCACGGTCGCGAGCGCGTCACCGTCCTCGCCGCGCAGCGTGCGCAGCTCGGGCCGCAGGTCGACGAGCGCGCGGCCGACGGCCGCCGCGGGTTCGACCCCGAGCGCCGACGCGAGCCGCTCGTTGATCGCTTCCACACGGCCGCGCGCGTCGAGCGCGACCACGCCGTCGCGCAGATGCTGGAGCAGGTTGTCGAGCCGCTGGCGGCGGAACGCCTCGGCATGTGTCGCATACGCGACTTCGAGTGCCGTATCGACGGCCTTGCGTACCGATGCGTGCGAATACAGGAACACCGCGCCCATGCCGGCGCTGGCCGCGAGATCGGTGACGAGGCCGGGGCCGACGATCGTCTCGATGCCGCGGTCGTGCAGGTCGTGCACGCAGGCTTCCGCTTCCTGCGCGGACTGATATGACGCAAACTGCACGTCGAGGCCGTACGCGGCGACGAAGCGGCGCACTTCGGGCGGCGTTTCCCCGGCGCTGACGAGCGCGATCCGCGACGCGTCGCGCCGGGCGCGTGCCAGCGCCTGCATCACGTCGAAACCGGTCGGCGACACGACCACCACCGGCACCTGCGCACGCGTCTTCAGGAACCCGCCGTTCGAGCCGGCCGCGACGATCACGTCGGGCCGCGCGGTGCCGGCCTCGGCGATCGCGCTGAGCGCGTCCTCATAGGCGCGCGTCACGATGCGCACGTCGGCGCGTTCGTCGAATTCGCCGGCGATCTCGCGAAACAGATCGCGCAGGCGGCTGATGCCCATCGCCCAGATGCGCGGGCGCGCCGCGCGATCGGCCGGGCCGACGGGCTTGGTCGAGGAGAGGTCCATGGCGGTCGATTATGCGCGCGCGATTTCATTTTTGAAACATGAAATTGCTGAATTGAAATCGCCGGGCACTTCGACGCCCGTGCCGGTTGCTTAAGAATCAGTGGGTTAGCGACGTGGCGCGAGCTGGCCCGGTCCTTGCTGTTGATGGTCGTTCCTTCAGGAGGCCGTTCATGAGCAATACGCATCTTCAGAGCGCCGGCGCGAAATTCCGCGCGGCAGTCGCGGCGGAGCAGCCGCTGCAGGTGGTCGGCGCGATCACCGCCTACGCAGCCAAGATGGCGCAGGCCGTCGGCTTCAAGGCCGTGTACCTGTCGGGTGGCGGCGTCGCCGCGAACTCGCTCGGGATCCCCGACCTCGGCATCAGCACGATGGAAGACGTGCTGATCGACGCGAACCGGATCACCAACGCGACCGACCTGCCGCTGCTGGTCGACATCGATACCGGCTGGGGCGGCGCGTTCAACATCGCGCGCACCGTGCGCTCGTTCATCAAGGCCGGCGTCGCGGCCGTGCACCTGGAAGACCAGGTCGGCCAGAAGCGCTGCGGCCACCGTCCGGGCAAGGAAGTCGTGCCGATCGAGGAAATGGTCGATCGCGTCAAGGCGGCGGTCGATGCGCGCACCGACGACCAGTTCGTGATCATGGCGCGCACCGACGCCGCCGCCGCCGAAGGGATCGACTCGGCGATCGAGCGCGCGGTGGCCTATGTCGAAGCCGGCGCGGACATGATTTTCCCGGAAGCGATGAAGACGCTCGACGACTACCGCCGCTTCAAGGCCGCCGTGAAGGTGCCGATCCTCGCGAACCTGACCGAATTCGGCTCGACGCCGCTGTTCACGGTCGACGAGCTGCGCGAGGCGAACGTCGATATCGCGCTGTACTGCTGCGGCGCGTATCGCGCGATGAACAAGGCCGCGCTGAACTTCTACGAGACGGTGCGCCGCGACGGTACGCAGAAGGAAGCCGTGCAGACGATGCAGACGCGTGCCGAGCTGTACGACTTCCTCGGTTATCACGAATACGAGCGCAAGCTCGACGAGCTGTTCGCGCAGGGCAAGAAGTAACGCGCCCGCGCGCCGGGACGCGATTCCGGAGAGCGTTGCATGGGGCTGGATCAGGTGCTGAAGCGCCGAATCCGGCCGACAGCTTTGCATCGGTCGGGCCTTGTGCCGTGGCGCCGGTTCAACCGACAGCCTTGCATGGGGCCGCACCAGGCGCTAAAGCGCCAAGTCCGGCCGACCGCGAAGCATGGGGCCGGACTAAGCGCTGAAGCGCCAAGTCCGGCCGACAGCCAATATCCCGATACACATTGGAGAGCAGAAACATGAGCGAGACGAAAGACGCAGCAGCACCGGCCGCCGCAGGCGCATTCAAGCCGAAGAAGTCGGTGGCGCTGTCGGGCGTGACGGCCGGCAACACGGCGCTGTGCACGGTCGGCAAGACCGGCAACGACCTGCACTATCGCGGCTACGACATTCTCGACGTCGCCGAGTCGTGCGAATTCGAGGAAATCGCGCACCTGCTCGTGCACGGCACGCTGCCGAACCTGACCGAACTGGCTGCGTACAAGACCAAGCTGCGCGCGCTGCGCGGCCTGCCGAGCGCGCTGAAGGCCGCGCTCGAGCAGATCCCGGCGTCCGCGCACCCGATGGATGTGATGCGCACGGGCGTGTCGGTGCTCGGCACCGTGCTGCCGGAGAAGGACGACCACAACCTGCCGGGCGCGCGCGACATCGCCGACCGCCTGATGGCGTCGCTCGGCTCGATGCTGCTGTACTGGTATCACTTCTCGCACAACGGCAAGCGCATCGAGACGGAAACCGACGACGACTCGATCGGCGGCCACTTCCTGCACCTGCTGCACGGCAAGACGCCGTCGAAGTCGTGGGTCGAGGCGATGCACACGTCGCTGATCCTGTACGCAGAGCACGAATTCAACGCGTCGACGTTCACCGGCCGCGTGATCGCGGGCACGGGCTCGGACATCTATTCGGCGATCACCGGCGCGATCGGCGCGCTGCGCGGCCCGAAGCATGGCGGCGCGAACGAAGTCGCGTACGAGATCCAGAGCCGCTACAGCTCGCCGGACGATGCGGAAGCCGACATCCGCCGCCGCGTCGAGAACAAGGAAGTCGTGATCGGCTTCGGCCACCCGGTCTACACGATCTCCGATCCGCGCAACAAGGTGATCAAGGGCGTCGCGCACAAGCTGTCGAAGGAAGCGGGCGACCTCAAGCTGTACAACATCGCCGAGCGCCTCGAATCGGTGATGTGGGAAGCGAAGAAGATGTTCCCGAACCTCGACTGGTTCAGCGCGGTGTCGTATCACATGATGGGCGTGCCGACCGCGATGTTCACGCCGCTGTTCGTGATCTCGCGCACGTCCGGCTGGAGCGCGCACATCATCGAGCAGCGCATCGACAACAAGATCATCCGCCCGAGCGCGAACTACACCGGTCCGGAAGACCTGCAGTTCGTGCCGATCGAAAAGCGCTGACATGCCCACCGTGCACGCCGGCCGCCCGCGTGACGGGGGCGGGCGTGCGCCGGACGCCATACCCGAGTTCCCCACACCATGAATACCGCCAACCGCAAACCCCTGCCCGGCACGTCGCTGGACTATTTCGACGCGCGTGCCGCGGTCGAAGCGATCGCGCCCGGCGCCTACGACACGCTGCCGTACACGTCGCGCGTGCTCGCCGAAAACCTCGTGCGCCGCTGCGATCCGGCGATCCTTGCCGATTCGCTGAAGCAGATCATCGAGCGCAAGCGCGAACGTGATTTCCCGTGGTTCCCGGCGCGCGTCGTGTGCCACGACATCCTCGGGCAGACCGCGCTCGTCGATCTCGCCGGCCTGCGCGACGCGATCGCCGACGGCGGCGGCGACCCGGCCAAGGTGAACCCGGTCGTGCCCGTGCAGCTGATCGTCGACCACTCGCTCGCCGTCGAATGCGGCGGCTTCGATCCGGATGCGTTCGCGAAGAACCGCGCGATCGAGGATCGCCGCAACGAGGATCGCTTCCACTTCATCGAGTGGACCAAGAAGGCGTTCGAGAACGTCGACGTGATCCCGCCGGGCAACGGCATCATGCACCAGATCAACCTCGAGAAGATGTCGCCGGTGATCCAGGCGCAAGACGGCGTCGCGTATCCGGACACCTGCGTCGGCACCGACAGCCACACGCCGCACGTCGACGCGCTCGGCGTGATCGCGATCGGCGTCGGCGGCCTCGAAGCGGAGAACGTGATGCTCGGCCGCGCATCGTGGATGCGCCTGCCGGACATCGTCGGCGTCGAGCTGACCGGCAAGCGCCAGCCCGGCATCACCGCGACCGACGTCGTGCTCGCGCTGACCGAGTTCCTGCGCAAGGAAAAGGTGGTCGGCGCGTACCTGGAGTTCCGCGGTGAAGGCGCGGCGAGCCTCACGCTCGGCGATCGCGCGACGATCTCGAACATGGCGCCCGAATACGGCGCGACGGCCGCGATGTTCTTCATCGACGGCCAGACGACCGACTACCTGCGCCTCACCGGCCGCAGCGACGAGCAGGTGAAGCTCGTCGAGACCTACGCGAAGGCGGCCGGCCTGTGGGCCGATACGCTGAACGATGCGCAATACGAGCGCACGCTGACGTTCGACCTGTCGAGCGTCGTGCGCAACATGGCCGGCCCGTCGAACCCGCACAAGCGGCTGCCGACGTCCGATCTCGCCGCGCGCGGGATCGCCGGCCAGTGGGAAGAGAAGGCGGGCGAGATGCCCGACGGCGCGGTGATCATCGCCGCGATCACGAGCTGCACGAACACCAGCAACCCGCGCAACGTGATCGCGGCGGCCTTGCTCGCACGCAACGCGAATGCGCGCGGCCTCACGCGCAAGCCGTGGGTGAAGAGCTCGCTCGCGCCCGGCTCGAAGGCGGTCGAGCTGTACCTGGAAGAAGCGAACCTGCTGCCCGAACTCGAGAAGCTCGGCTTCGGCATCGTCGCGTTCGCGTGCACGACCTGCAACGGGATGTCGGGCGCGCTCGACCCGAAGATCCAGCAGGAGATCGTCGATCGCGACCTGTACGCGACGGCCGTGCTGTCCGGCAACCGCAACTTCGACGGCCGCATCCATCCGTATGCGAAGCAGGCGTTCCTCGCATCGCCGCCGCTGGTGGTCGCGTATGCGATCGCCGGCACGATCCGCTTCGACATCGAGAAGGACGTGCTCGGCCACGACCAGGACGGCCAGCCCGTCACGCTGAAGGACATCTGGCCGACCGACGAGGAGATCGATGCGATCGTCGCGTCGAGCGTGAAGCCCGAGCAGTTCCGCAAGGTTTACGAACCGATGTTCGCGCGTAGCGCCGATGCGGGCGAGCGCGCGGCACCGCTGTACGAGTGGCGCGCGCAGAGCACGTACATCCGCCGTCCGCCGTACTGGGAAGGCGCGCTGGCCGGCGAGCGCACGCTGCAAGGCATGCGCCCGCTCGCGGTGCTCGGCGACAACATCACGACCGACCACCTGTCGCCGTCGAACGCGATCCTGCTGGACAGCGCGGCCGGCGAATACCTCGCGAAGATGGGCCTGCCGGAAGAAGACTTCAACTCGTACGCGACGCACCGGGGCGACCACCTGACCGCGCAGCGCGCGACCTTCGCGAACCCGACGCTGATCAACGAGATGGCGATCGTCGACGGCGCGGTGAAGAAGGGCTCGCTCGCGCGCGTCGAGCCGGAAGGCAAGGTCATGCGGATGTGGGAGGCGATCGAGACGTACATGAAACGCAAGCAGCCGCTGATCGTGATCGCCGGCGCCGACTACGGCCAGGGCTCGTCGCGCGACTGGGCGGCGAAGGGCGTGCGGCTCGCGGGCGTCGAGGCGATTGCCGCCGAAGGCTTCGAGCGGATCCACCGCACGAACCTGATCGGCATGGGCGTGCTGCCGCTCGAGTTCAAGCCGGGCACGAACCGGACGACGCTCGGCATCGACGGCACCGAGACCTTCGACGTGATCGGCGAGCGCACGCCGCGCGCCGACCTGACGCTCGTGATTCATCGCAGGAACGGCGAGCGCGTCGAGGTGCCGATGACGTGCCGGCTCGATACGGCCGAGGAAGTGTCGATCTACGAAGCGGGCGGCGTGCTGCAGCGCTTCGCGCAGGACTTCCTCGAATCGTCGCAGGCGGCTTGATCGCGTCACACAGGGATAACGCACACATGGCTCACACTCTTCAAATCAGGATTCCCGCGACCTACATGCGCGGCGGCACCAGCAAGGGCGTGTTCTTCCGGCTGCAGGACCTGCCGGACGCCGCGCAGGCGCCGGGCGCCGCGCGCGACGCGCTGCTGCTGCGCGTGATCGGCAGCCCCGATCCGTACGGCAAGCAGATCGACGGGATGGGCGGCGCGACGTCGTCCACCAGCAAGACGGTGATCGTGTCGAAGAGCACGCGGCCCGGCCACGACGTCGACTACCTGTTCGGCCAGGTGTCGATCGACAAGGCGTTCGTCGACTGGACCGGCAACTGCGGCAACCTGTCGGCGGCGGTCGGCCCGTTCGCGATCAGCGGCGGGCTCGTCGATCCGTCGCGCGTGCCGCGCGACGGCGTCGCGACCGTGCGGATCTGGCAGGCGAACATCGGCAAGACGATCGTCGCGCATGTGCCGGTGACGAACGGCGCGGTGCAGGAGACGGGCGATTTCGAGCTGGACGGCGTCACGTTCCCGGCGGCCGAAGTGCAGCTCGAATTCATGGACCCGGCCGCCGAGGAAGAAGGCGCGGGCGGGTCGATGTTCCCGACCGGCAACCTCGTCGACGATCTCGCGGTGCCGGGCGTCGGCACGCTGAAGGCGACGATGATCAACGCGGGCATTCCGACGATCTTCGTCGAAGCGGAAGCGATCGGCTATACGGGCACCGAGCTGCAGGACGCGATCAACGGCGATGCGAAGGCGCTCGAGAAGTTCGAGACGATTCGTGCGCACGGCGCGCTGCGCATGGGCCTGATCGACACGCTCGATGAAATCGCGACGCGGCAGCACACGCCGAAGATCGCGTTCGTCGCGAAGCCGGCCGACTACGTCGCCTCGAGCGGCAAGCGCGTGAACGCGGGTGACGTCGACCTGCTGGTGCGCGCGATGTCGATGGGCAAGCTGCACCACGCGATGATGGGCACGGCGGCGGTCGCGATCGGCACGGCCGCGGCGATCCCCGGCACGCTCGTCAACCTGGCGGCGGGCGGCGGCGAACGCAACGCGGTGCGCTTCGGGCATCCGTCGGGCACGCTGCGCGTCGGCGCGGAAGCGCAGCGCGAGAACGGCGAGTGGACCGTCACCAAGGCGATCATGAGCCGCAGTGCGCGCGTGTTGATGGAGGGCTGGGTGAGGGTGCCGGGCGACGCGTTCTGAGCGTAGCCGGTTGAGCGGTACGGATGCGGGCGGCTTCGGCCGCCCGCGTCGTTTTCATCATCCGTGCAGGAACCGGCGCAGTGCATCGTGGCTGAGGCGGCGCGCCGTTTCGGACACGCGCGCGCCGGGCACGATGTCGAAACCGTGCACGCCGCCGGGGAGCACGTGCAGTTCGGTCGGCACGCCCGCGCGAAGCAGGCGCTGCGCGTAGTCGAGATTTTCGTCGAGGAACAGGTCGAGCGAGCCGACCGACAGGAACGCGGGCGGCAGGCCGTCGAGCCGCGTGGCGCGTGCGGCGGCGGCGTACGGCGACACGCCGTCGACGCCCGGCGCGTGACCGAGCAACGCGCTCCAGCCGAACCGGTTGTTGGCCGCATGCCAGACGAACTCGCCGGCATGCGGATGCGACGCACGCGTGCAGGTGCGATCGTCGAGCATCGGATAGATCAGGTGCTGGAACGCGAGCCGGTATTCGCCGCGGTCGCGTGCCAGCAGCGCCAGCGCGGCGGCGAGCCCGCCGCCCGCGCTTTCGCCTGCCACGCCGATCCGCGCCGCGTCGATGCCGAGTGCATCGGCGTGGCGGAAGACCCACGCGAGCGCGGCGTAGCAGTCCTCGATCGCGCCGGGAAACACGGTTTCCGGCGCGAGGCGGTAGTCGATCGAGATCAGCGCGCAGCCGAGCTGCGTCACGAGCGACCGGTGCACCGCCTCGAGATCCTTCGC
Organism: Burkholderia sp. HI2500; assembly: GCF_002223055.1. Lineage (NCBI taxonomy): Bacteria > Pseudomonadati > Pseudomonadota > Betaproteobacteria > Burkholderiales > Burkholderiaceae > Burkholderia > Burkholderia sp. HI2500. The sequence continues at coordinate 2,976,526 of NZ_NKFL01000006.1, forward strand.
CGCGCCGCGCACGTAGCCGCCGCCGTGCATGTGGACGATCGCCGGGAGCGGGCGTGCGCCGGCCTCGGGCAGATAGACGAGGACCGGGACGTCCGGCGCGCCGGCGGGGCCGGGCACCGCGCGGTGTTCGAGCGTGCTGCCGGCGAGGTCGGGCGGTGGCAGCGGCAGCACGCGTTCGCGCGACTGTGCGAGGTTGTCGGCGCTGAGCGTGACGGTCGGCCAGGCCGCGAGCAGCGGGCGGATTTCAGGATCGACGAGATGCAGGGTATCCAACGCATGGCTCCATCGTGACGGTGGGTCGCGCGATCACAGCACGCTGCGCGCGACGACCCAACGGTGTACCTCGGTCGGGCCCTCGAAGATGCGCATCAACCGCGCTTCGCTGGCCATCTGCTGTAACGGCATTTCCTTCGTCATGCCCATCGCGCCGAGCGTCTGCATCGCGTGATCGATGACGCTCGATGCCATTTCGGTCGCGAACACCTTGACCATCGAGATCTGCGTGCGCGCGTCCTGCCCGGCATCCACGCGCGCGGCCGCTTCGTAGGTCATGAGGCGGCACGCGTGGATCTGCGTGAGTGCGTCGGCGACCCACCACTGGACAGCCTGGCGTTCCGCGAGCGGCACGCCGAAGGTCGTGCGCTGCTTCGCATGGTCGCACAGCATCGCCACCGCGCGCTCGGCGCGGCCGATGCACCAGGCGGCCATCTCCAGCCGCCGGTTCGCGAGCCGGGCCTGCATCGGCGCGAAACCGGCGCCTTCCCGGCCCAGCAGTTGCGCGGCGGGAAGGCGGCAGTTCTCCAGCACGATTTCATACGTGGACAGCCCGCCGATCATCGGGATCCGGCGTTCGATGACGAAGCCCGGCGTATCGCGGTCGACGATGAACGCCGACATGCCGCCGCGCTTGCCCTTGCTTCGATCGGTGAGCGCCATCACGATCGTCCAGTCGGCTTCGGTCGCATGGCTGATCCAGATCTTGCGGCCGTTCAGCACCCAGCTGTCGCCGTCGCGCACGGCCGTCGTGGACAACGCGCCCGGATCCGAGCCGGCGCCCGGCTCGGAGATCGCCATCGCGGCACGCGTGACGCCGCGTGCGTACGGATCGAGATAGCGCGCGCGCTGCGCGTCGTCGGCCACTTCGCACAGCATCCGCAGGTTCGGCGAGTCCGGCGGCAGGATGTACGGGGTCACGGTCGCGCCGATCGCTTCGTTCACGCCGACCATCGCGACGGCCGGCAGGTCGGCGCCGCCTGCCTCGAGCGGCGCGTCGAGCCCCCACAGGCCGAGCTGTCGCGAGCGCTCGTCGAGGTGCGCGCGCTCGTCGTCGAGCAGCCCGAAGCGCTGGCCGTCGGCCTCGCGCGCCATCACGGCCGCTTCGAGTGGAATCAGTTCGTCTTTCACGAAGCGTGCGACGAGGTCCCGGATCATCCGGTGGTCGAGTTCGAGGTCGAAATTCATGAGGGTCGATGAGAGTGAGGGAGGAACGGCCGACGCGGTCAGCTCGCGTCCGGACGAGACGATGCGCGGGTGCGCAGCGTGAACAGCAACGCGATGGCGCCGGCTGCGAGCAGCGCGGCGTTGAAATAGAGTCCGCCGCGCATCGACCCGGTGGCCGTGTTGAGCACGCCCATCAGGAACGGACTCGCGAATCCGCCGATCGCGCCGGACATCGTGATCGCCGCGATCGCGACCGCCATCGAGCGCTTCGGCAGCGCGAGCCCCGGCAGCACCCAGAACGCCGGTAACGCCGCGGCGTGCGTCGCGACCGCGACGCAGAGGGCGATCATCATGTGTGTCGTGCCGGTCACGCGCGCCAGCCCGGCGAGCGCCGCTGCGCACGCGATCATCGCGATCGCGCCATGCCCGCGCCATTCGCGCCGGCGTTCGGTGCGCCAGCCCATCCCGAGCATGCCGACGATGCCGCACAGGTAGGGCAGCGCGGACAGCAGCCCGATCTGCATCGCGCCATGCAGGCCGCCGCGATGCAGGATCACGGGCATCCAGAACACCAGCGCATAGCCGGCGGCCGCGATCGCGAAATTGGCCGCGCACAGCAGCCAGAAATCGCGCTGCGCGAGCAGCGGGCGGGCCATGTTCGCCTCCGGCGTGCCGGCTTCGGCCTGCGTATGCGCGGCGCGCAGCGCGGCCTTGTCGGCGTCCGACAGCCAGCGTGCGTCGTCCGGCCGGTCGTCGAGAAACCGCAGCGCGACGAAACCGAGCACGCTGCTCGGCAGCCCTTCCACGAGGAACAGCCATTGCCAGCCGCTCAGGCCCGCGGCGCCGTCGAAGTACGACAGGATCGCGCCCGACACGGGGCCGGCGATCATCCCCGCGAGGTACAGCGCGGTCATGAAGAGCGCGAACGCCTTCGCGCGCTGCTGCGGCGGATACCATGCGCCGAGATAGAACAGGATGCCGGGGAAGAAGCCGGCCTCGAACACACCCAGCAGGAAGCGGCACGCGTAGAACTGCGCGGGCGTCGTGACGAACATCGTCGCGGCCGAGCCGAGCCCCCACAGCACCATGATCCGGGCGATCGTCCTGCGCGCGCCGATCCGCGCAAGCAGCGCGTTGCTCGGAATCTCGAACGCCATGTAGCCGATGAAGAAGATGCCCGCGCCGAGCCCGTAGACGGCGTCGGAGAAGTGCAGCTCGGCCGCCATCTGCGCGTGCGCGAAGCCGATGTTGATTCGGTCGATGAACGACAGCGTGTAGCAGAGGATCAGGAACGGCAGCAGCCGGCGCGAGATCCGGCGGTAGAGCGCCGGCGTCGCACCATCGTCGGCGGCGGCCGGGTGGGTCGAAAGGGTCGGGGTCATGAGCACTCCGTCAGAAGCGGTGAACGAGGCCGAGCGCGAACACCTGCTCGGTGCCGCCCGGTTGCGGCTGCAGGCCGACGACGACCGTGTTGCGGGCGTTGCCGGCGTTCTTCATGAAGAGATAGCGTGCGTAGAGCGACGTCCGCTTCGACAGCGGGTGGTCGTACCCGATGCCGAGCGCGGTCGCGTCGTTCGCCGAGCCTTTCACGTCGCGGCGCACGACCGAGACGAGCACGCGATCGAGCGCGCCGACGTCGATCGACGCACCGGCGCTCGCGGTCGAGAACGCAGGCAGGTTGCGCGCCGTGCTGACGCCATAGAGAAACGCGGCGTACAGCTTGACGTGCGCGAATGCGTAGTTGGCCGCGAACACGTAGTGGCGGGTCGTCGACGGGGAGACGACGGGCGCCAGGTTGCCGGCCGACGTGTCGCCCTGGAAGCCGGCGCCGACGTAGAGCCCGCCGATCCGGTACTGGAGTCCCGCGCCGTAGTTGCGGCCGGCCTGCGTGGACAGCGCGTTCGGCGTCGGGAAGCCGTACGTGGCCATCACGCGCAGGCCGTTCCAGTCGGGGCTCAGGTATGACACCGCCTGGTTGAAGCGCGGAATCGGCGGCGTCGTGTTGGCGGTGATCGTGTCCGTCGACGTCGCGAGCAGCGCGAGCGGCGACAGCCGTTCGTTGAGCCCGAACGGATCGCCGTCATAGACGACGTAGAACGATGGCGTGTATTGCCGGCCGAGCCGGAGGTCGCCGTAGCGCGTGTTCTGCAGCGCGACATAGGCCTGCCGGTAGAACAGCGTGCCGCCCTGGAACGACCCGTCGGCCGGCGAGAAGCCGCTTTCCAGCACGAACTTCGTCGACGTGCCGCCGCCGAGATCCTCGACGCCCGTCAGCCCGAACCGGCTCGTCGACGAGCCGCCGCCGCTTTGCCGCACGCTCGACAGGCTGCCGACGCGATCGAATTCGACGTAGCTGTCGACGATCCCGTACAGCGTGACCGACGACGCGTGCGCCGATGTGGCGCATAGCACGCACACGCCGACCAGGAATGCTTTCCGTTGCATGAAGGTGTCTCCGTTCCATGTTTTTTGCGCGCCCGCGTTCTGGGAGCGGTTGCGTGCGCTTTGTCGCCGTGCTGCGTCGGGCTCAGCGTCCCTTGAACACCGGCTTGCGTTTCTCGAGGAACGCGCGGGCGCCCTCGAGCCGGTCTTCGCTCGCATAGACGTCGGGGCCGACGTCGAGCCGCAGCGCGGCGGCCACCGGCAGCCCCTGGCTGCGGGTCGCGGTTTCCTTGATGCGGCGGATCGTGAGCGGCGCGTTCGCGGCGATCGTCTGCGCGAGTTCGCGCACGGTGTCGTCGAGTGCGGCGCCGGGGACGACGCGGTTCAGCAACCCGGCGCGCTGTGCCTCGTCCACGTCGAAGCGGCGGCCCGTGAACAGCAGCTCCATCGCGATCGCGCGCGGCAGCAAGCGCGGCAGCAGCACGCTCGCGAAGTTCGCGCCCATGCCGACGCGCGCTTCGGGCAATGCGAAGTACACGTGGTCGGCGGCGATCCGCAGGTCGCACGCGAGCGCGATCTCGAAGCCGCCGCCGATCGCGTAGCCGTTGATCGCCGCGATGGTCGGCTTGCGCAGCTCGAGGATCAGCTCGTGCACGTTGCGTGCGAGCCCGCGCATCGGCTGCATGCCGCGTATCTCGGGGTCGCCGAGATCGACGCCCGCGCTGTACGCGCGTTCGCCCGCGCCGCGGATCACGATGACGCGGATCGACGGGTTGTCGTCGAGCGTGACGAGTTCGTCGCACAGCCGCCGGATCGCTTCGGCGGACAGTGCATTGGCGACGTGCGGACGATGGATCGTCAGCCACGCGATGCCGCTGTCGTCGTTGCGCAGGATCGACGGGGCGTCGTCGCCCGTCAGCGAAGAGAGCGAGCCGGATGGGGTCATGACGCGCTTCCGGTGGCGTCCGCACGCGTGTCGTGGAGCACACCCGCCTGCCGCAGCGCGTCCCGGTGCGCCGCGTCGATGCCGAGCGCGTCGAGCACGGCGTCGGTGTCGGCGGCGAACGGCTGGGGCGGCCGGCGTATCGATCCGGGCGTGCGGGAAAGTTTGGCGGGGACGCCCGCGCCGGTGTACGTGTCGGTCTTGACGAACATCGCGTTGTGCGTGGCTTGCGGGTGGCCGAACGCATCGGCGACGGTGTTCACCGGGCCCGTCGCGACGCCGGCGTTCAGCAGCCGCTCGACGATGTCGTCGGCATGCAGTTCGGCGGTCAGCTGGCCGAGCAGCGTATCGAGCGCATCGCGATGTGCGACGCGCTTCGCGTTGGTCGCGAACCGGGGATCGCGCGCCAGCTCGGGCACGCCGAGCGTTTCGACGAGCCGCGCGAACGTGCGGTTGTTGCCGGCGCCGGTCGAGATCGGCTTGTCCTTGCACGGATAGACGCCGTACGGCGCGATCGCGGCATACACGTTGCCGGTCGCGACGGGCACGTCGCCGGTCGCCATCCAGGTCGTGCTGACCGGATGCAGCATCGACAGCGCGGTGCTGAACAGGTCGATGTCGACGTGCTGGCCGAGTCCGGAGCGGATCCGTTCGACCAGCGCGAGCAGGACGCTCGACACGGCGCTCAGGCCCGCCGCGTAGTCGACGACCGGGAACGGCACCTTCAGCGGCATGCCGCCCGGCTCGCCGTTGATCGACATGAAGCCGGCGAGACCCTGCGCGACGGCGTCGTAGCCCGGAAACCGCGCCAGCGGGCCGTCGGTGCCGTATCCGGAGATCGAGCAGTGGACGAGGCGCGGGAAGCGCTCGCGCAGGCAGTCTTCGTAGCCGATGCCCCAGCGTTCGAGCGTGCCCTGCTTGAAGTTGTCGATCAGCACGTCGGCCGTGTCGAGCAGGCGGAACAGCACGTCGCGCCCGTCCGGATGCGACAGGTCGAGCGCGAGATTGCGCTTGTTGCGGTTGAGCCCCCAGTAGTAGCTGGAGATGCCGCTCGGCATCGCGGGCCCCCAGTCGCGCGTTTCGTCGCCTTGCGGCGGTTCGATCTTGACGACGTCCGCGCCGTGGTCGGCGAGCGTCTGCGCGCAGAACGGCCCCGCATAGACGCGGCTCAGGTCGACCACGCGCACGCCAGCGAGTGCGCCTTCGTGACTGCTTGTCATGACGATGTTTCCTTCGATGTGGGATTCGGCTGGCCGGCACGCCGGCATGCGATGCGTCGCGGATTCAACCGCGCGCGGCGAACAGGGCGTTCACGGCTTCGCGGTGTTCGGGGGTGGCGTGCGCGAACGCCTGGTACGACGCCGACAGGTCGAGCAGCGTGTCGAGGCTCGCGTGGCGGCCTTCGCGCAGCAGCCGCTTGGTCAGGCGCAACGCGGTGCCCGAATGCCGGGCGATGCGGCCGGCCAGTTCAAGCGCGTGCGCAAGGAGGTCGCCATCGGGAACGACACGCGATACGAGCCCGCAGCGCAGTGCCGCCTGTGCGTCCAGCGCATCGCCCGTGAACGACATTTCCGCGGCGACGGCGGCGCCGACGATCTGCGGCAGGAACCACGCGCCGCCGTCGCCGGGCACGAGGCCGAGGGCGATGAAGCTTTCGGCGAAGCGGGCGCGTTCGGCGGCGATGCGGATGTCGCACATGCACGCGAGATCGGTGCCGGCGCCGATGGCCGGGCCGTTGATCGCCGCGATGGCCGGCACTTCGAGGTGCTGGAACGCGTGTGCAATGCGCTGGATGCCGCGGCGATAGCTGGTCCGTATCGCGGCGAGGTCGTGCTGGTCCGATTCCATGAACGCACGCATCGCCTTCACGTTGCCGCCCGACGAGAACGTCGTGCCGGCACCGGTCAGCACCAGCACGCGGATCGATTCGTCGCGGTTCGCGTCGTCGCAGCATTCGGTCAGTGCGTCGATCGCATCGTTGTCCGAAATGGCGTTGCGTGTTTCCGGACGGTTCATCGTGACGGTCAGGATCGGTCCCTGCCGTTCACGGATCAGAAAGGCTGTCATGGTGTCTCCGAATGTTCCGTGCCGCGCGACTTCACGCCGCGGGCCGAAGCCTAGTATCGTCACGACGGTTGGCGGCGGGAAATTCCGTTCCACGTATGTGGAAGGCTCGCCCGGTGGCGTGAGGAGACGGCGGGATGAGCGGAAACGTGGTCAAGAGCGCGGCGCGCGTGTTTGAAGTGCTGGAGCTGTTCAGTGCATTGCAGCGGCCGCTGAGCGTGCGGGAGATCTCCACGCGCTGCGGCTATCCGGGGTCGAGCGCGGCGGCGCTGCTGACCAGCATGAAGGCGCTCGGCTATCTCGCGTACGACGATGCCACCCATACGTATGCGCCGACTGCGCGGCTCGTCAATCTCGGCGAAGCGCTCGTCGATTCGACGGCGGGCAGCCGGCGGTACTGGCATGCCGTCGCAAAGCGGCTGGCGGTCCGCACGCGCGAGGCCGTCGTGATCGCGGTGCAGAGCGACCTGTACGTGCAGTACATCGATGCGGTCGAGGGCGCGCATACGCTTCCGATCCACTTCTACGCGCCGATCGGCACGCGTCGCGAGATCTGCATGTCGAGCCTCGGCTGGGCGTTGCTGAGCCTCCAGCCGGACAGCGCGATCCGCCGGCTCGTGTCGCGCAGCATCCGCCGGCTCGGCAAGTCGGGCCGGACGATCGACGAGGATGTCGTGGTCGACAAGGTCGAACAGACGCGCCGGTTCGGCTATTCCTATTCGGCGCACACGGTCACGCAGGGCGCCGCGATGATCTCGATGGTGATCGCGGACGGCTGGAACGGCCTGCCGCTGGCCATGGGGGTGGCCGGGCCGGTCGAGCGGATCGACGCGCAGCGCGACGCGATCGTGCGGGCGATGCGGGAGGTGCTGGCCGGGCAGGGGCCGGATGCCGCGGCGGGCTAGCCGGCCGCGGCTGGCGCGCGCAGGCATTCGCATAGAATCGGGAGGTTTCGTTGCTCCTGTCCCGGCTGCATTTCAGCGAGGTCGCCATGCCATTGAACACGCCGCTTGCCGGCATCCACATCGTCGAATTCGAAGGGCTCGGCCCCGGCCCGCTGGCGGGCTGGATCCTCGCCGGGATGGGCGCGCGGATCACGCTGATCGCGCGCCCGGCCGGCCGCACGAGCGCGCCGGACGCGTTGAAGGCCGGCGATGGCGACCTGTTGCGCGAAGGCAAGACGATCGTCGAACTCGACCTGAAGTCGCCGGCCGGCCGCGACGCTGCGCTCGACCTGGTCGCGCAGGCCGATGCGCTGATCGAGGGGCTGCGGCCCGGCGTGATGGAGCGGCTCGGCCTGGGGCCCGACGATTGCGCACGCCGCCATCCGACGCTCGTGTACGGGCGGATGACCGGCTGGGGCCAGCACGGCCCGCTCGCGGCCGCGGCCGGGCACGACCTGAACTACGTCGCGTTGACGGGGCTGCTGTCGCTATCGGCACCGCGCGACGGCCGGCCGGGGGGGCCACCGACCGTCGTCGGCGATGCGGGCGGCGCGCTCGGGCTCGCGTTCGGGATCGTCTGCGCGCTGTTCGACGTGCGCGGCGGTGGCCCCGGGCGCGTGGTCGACGGCGCGATCGTCGACATCGTGTCGATGCTCGGCTCGCTCGCGCTGTGGGCACGCGCGAACGGGCAGCTCGACGGCGCGCAGCCGAGCCTCTTTCACGATGCGCCGTTTTACGACGTGTATCGCTGCGCGGATGGCGAATGCGTGACGATCGGCGCGCTCGAGCCGCCGTTCTATGCGCTGCTGGTCGAACGGCTCGGGCTGACCGACGTCGATCCGGCGTCGCAGTACGACCACGCGCGCTGGCCCGCGCTGAAGGCGCGTTTCGCAGAGATATTTGCGCAGCAACCGTCCGCGCACTGGCGCGCGCTGCTCGAAGGCACCGACGCGTGTTTCGCGCCGCTGCTGAGCGTGGCCGATGCGGCCGTGCATCCGCACAACACGGCGCGCGCGATCTATCGGACGGATGAGAACGGTAACGTGCGGGCGCGCGTGGCGCCGCGGTTTCTGCCGCTGACGGGGGACGCGGCGGAGTAGACGGACTGGCATGTCGAGGTCGTTGAGCCAGCCGCGAAAAGCACATTATCGAAAGACTTCGCGAGTCGTGGGTGCCAATTATGGTGCTAAATTTGGCGTCAAAAAGAGTACAATCGATCTCCTGTTGAAAAAGGAGTCGACATGCCTCATACCATCCTGGCCAGCGTTACGGCGAGCGTTTCGGAACTGAAGCGGAACCCAATGGGCACGGTCGCGGCAGGAGAGGGTTTCCCGGTCGCGATCCTGAATCACAACGAACCCGCGTTCTATTGCATCCCGGCGAAGACCTGGGAGGCGATGGTCGAACGCCTTGAAGATATCGAAGACAACGCGCTGGCCGACAAGCGCGCCAAGGAGAAGGTCGTCAAGGTCAAGCTGAATGACCTTTGAGCTTGCCTTTCTCGAACCTGCTCTGAAAGAGTGGAAGAAGCTCGACCGCACCGTTCGCGACCAGTTCAAATCCCGGCTCGCCGAGCGGCTCGAGAATCCTCGAATACCGTCCGCACAGCTGCAGGGTCATCCGGACCGCTACAAGATCAAGCTGCGCAGCGTCGGCTATCGGCTCGTCTACGAAGTGCGCGATTCGGAAGTGCTCGTACTGGTCGTGGCGGTCGGTCGACGCGAGCGCGATGCGGTCTATCTTGCCGCGATGAAGCGTTAGATCCCGATGCGCCGCACGGGGAGCGGCAAGCTTGTCCGCATGTCTGACCGCTTGGCTCGGCTACGCGCTCGTCGTCTTCTGGAAAGACGGGCGATCCATCAAGTGCGGAGAACCGCTCACGCCGTTTCCTCCGGCGCATCCGGCATCTTGCCGTCGCCGACGCGGTTGATCGTGCCCTGCGCGATCGCGACGAGCCGCTCGTGATCGCCGTCGATGACGAACACATGACACTGGCAGGTCGCCTGGTGCCGCCCCGCGTAGACGAGCTTCGCGCGGGCGACGAGCGTGCCGTTCACGGCCGGCCGCAGGTAATTGATCTTGTATTCCGCGGTGATCACGCGCGGGCCGAGCACGAGCGCGCCGGCAAACGTCAGCGCGTTGTCCGCGAGGTAGCTGATGACGCCGCCGTGCACGAAACCGTGCTGCTGCCGCAGTTCCTCGCGCACGGGCAGGCACAGCGACACTTCGTTGTCGCCGATATGCATCAGCTCCGTGCCCAGCAGCATGCTGAACGGTTGCGCGCGCAATGCGCCGCGCGCGTGGTCCGTGATGTCGGTCATCGACTTTCCTCGAAATGAGTGCCCGCTTGCGCTGAACTCTAGGAAGGGGGATGCCGATAAGCAAGGAAATTCGTCCGCATTTCGCGCAATTTCCAGCGCGATGCGACGCGATTATTGCGTCGAATGCCGTAGATTTCCCTGTTTGCGGGGGATTCCGCTGGAATGCGCGGACAACGTGAATTTCGTTGCCGTCCGTACCTAAAGTCGGACGAAGAAATGCCGCTAATGCCGGGGCATTGCCTCATCGTCCGCTTTCCAGGAATCTCCCCCATGTTCGGAAAAATCAAGCTCGCGTCGGGTCTGCTCGGCGTGTTGACCGTGTTTTGCGTCTTCCTGTTTGCGATCGAGGCGCTCGGCTTCTGGGCGCTCAAGTCGACGCGCAGCGGCGTCGACGATCTGTCGAACGTCGCGATCACGCAGGTCGAGGCGGCCAGCCAGGCGACCCAGCAGCTGCTCGACGCGCGCATCAACCTGTCACGTGCCGGCACGCGGATGGTGCGCGGCGGCCCGAAACCCGAGGACATCATCCGCCATGCCGGCGCGTCGCTCGCGGAAGCGGACAAGGCGTTCGCCGCGCTGACGGCCGCGCAGCCGGTCGACGATGCCAACCGCGCGCGCGTCGCGGCGCTCACCGAGCGCTATCGCGCGCTGCGCGGCGCGCTCGGCGAACTCGTGCAGTTCCTCGACGCCGACAACATCCAGGCCTTCCTCGACCAGCCGACGCAGAGCATCCAGGACGCCTATATCGCCGAGTTGCGCCGCTTCACCGACTACGGCGGCGCATCGAGCCGCACGGCGCTCGACACGATCGACGGCGGCATGCTCTGGTTCAAGTCGGTCGGCATCGTGCTGCTGGTGGCGATGCTCGTGGCGAGCGCGGCGATCTACGCGGCCGCTCGGCGCGCGGTCGTCGCGCCGCTGGAAGAAGCCGGCCGCCATTTCGAGCGGATCGCGCAGGGCCGGCTCGATGAGGTCGTGCGGGCAGGCGGCGTGTTCGAGATTGACCGGATGCTGCGCGGCCTCGCCACGATGCAGACGAGCATCGCGGGCACCGTGCGCACGGTGCGCCAGGCGTCCGACGCGATCCACCTCGGCGCGGGCGAGATCGCGGGCGGCAACGCCGACCTGTCGGCGCGCACCGGCACGCAGGCCGCGTCGCTCGAGGAAACGGCCGCGAGCATGGAGGAACTGACGGCGACCGTCCGGCAGAACACCGACAGCGCGCGTGCGGCGAGCGCGCTGGCCGACGCGGCGCTCGAGGCGACGAGCCACGGCGGCGGCGTGGTCGACAGCGTGATCGGCCGGATGCGCGGCATCGCGCAGAGCTCGGGGCGGATCGCGGAGATCATCTCGGTGATCGACGGCATCGCGTTCCAGACCAACATCCTCGCGCTGAACGCGGCCGTGGAAGCCGCCCGCGCGGGCGAACAGGGGCGCGGCTTCGCGGTCGTCGCGGGTGAGGTGCGCTCGCTCGCGCAGCGCAGCGCGCAATCGGCGAAGGAGATCAAGGCGCTGATCGAGGATTCGGTCGCGCAGATCAACGGCGGCGCGGAGCTCGTCGAGCGCGCCGGCGATGCGATGCGGACGGTGTCGGCGTCGATCACGCGCGTCGTGCAGACGATGTCCGAGATCACGGCGGCGTCGGTCGAGCAGAGCGTCGGGATCGAGCAGGTGAACCAGGCCGTCACGCAGATGGATCAGCTCACGCAGCAGAACGCGGCGCTGGTGGAGGAGGTCGCGGCGGCGGCCGCGTCGCTGAACGACCAGACCGCGCACCTGATGCAGGCGGTGTCGGTGTTCGAACTGGGCGACGGCCGCGCCGCACGCGGCGAGCGCGCGGCGCCGTCGTTCGACGACGCGGGTTACGCGCCGGCCGGCAGCGCCGCGTAGGCGGTCTCGAGGTGGTAGGGCGTCGTCGACGGCATGTCGGCGCGCGCCACCTGCCCGTCCGCCGTCTTGCACTCGAACCAGCCGCGCGGATGCAGGAAGCGCGCGGCGAAGCGTTCGATCTGCCGCGCGAGCGGCGCGGAGGCCGGCGTGCCGCCGTGCGTCGCGAGCGCGCGCAGATACTCGGTCTGCGCCCAGATCCGCTGCGTGCCGTCGATGCACGCGCCTTGCGCGTCGAGCGCCGCGCAGACGCCGCCCGTCTGCGGATCGACGCCGTATTGCTCCGCGAACACGAATGCGCGCGCCAGCGCGCCGGGGAGCCCGGTCTGCGCGAGCCGCGCGCCGGCCGCATCGACCAGATAGAACCATTCGAACTGATGACCGGGCTCGAACCGGTTGTCGGCTGCGCCGAGCGGCAGTTCGGCCACGCAGCCGGTTGCCGCGTCGACGAACGTGCGCTCGACGGCCTGCGCGGTGCGTGCGAGCGCGTCGTCGAACGCCGTGTCGCCGAATGCGGCGGCCGCCGCGAGCCACGCTTCGGTCAGGTGCATCAGCGGATTCTGCAGCGCCCCGCTGCCGGATGACGAGAAATCGGCGTGGCGCGCCGCGTCGAGCAGCGCGTCGCCGCGGTGCGGCGCGAAGCGGTCCTGAATCAGCGCGGCGGTCTCTTCGGCTGTCTTGCGCGCGGCGGCGTCGCCCGACGCCGCATACCACGCGGCGCACGCGAACACGATGAAGGCGTGCGTGTAGAGATCCTTGGTCGTGTCGAGCGGGGCGCCCTGCGCGTCCACGCTGTAGTGCCAGCCGCCGTGGCGCGGGTCGCGAAAGTGGCGGCCCAGCGCGTCGAACAGCGTGGCCGCGTGCGTGGCGTCGCCGGCCTGCGCGAACACGAACAGTTGCCGTGCGCAGGCCATCGCGCGATAACGGGTCACGGGCAGCGGCGCGTGGGTGGCCGGATCGACGGCTTCGAACGGCAACTGTAATGTCTGGTCGAACCCTGAACCCCGCCAGATCGGCAAGACGACGTGCGCGAAATGGTGGCGCAGCTGGGCGGCCTGGGCGGAAGCGGAGTCGGAAACGGACATGACGGGGTTGAGCGCTGGGTTCGAAACGTGTCGGCGCGGCCCGGAGGATCGGCGCGGCCGGGGCCAAGGATAAAACATTCCGCACGGCCGGCACCAGAAAAGGAGATAAATCGCATGCTGAGCAACCTGGAACTCGTGATGCGGCTCGTCCTCGCGGCGGCACTGGGCAGCGTCATCGGCTTCGAGCGCGAGCGTCTGTCGTGGGCGGCCGGCCTGCGGACGCACATGCTCGTCTGTGTCGGTTCGACGCTGATCATGATCGTGTCGGCGTTCGGGTTCGCCGACGTGCTCGGCAGCAGCGAGCACATCGTGCTCGACCCGTCGCGGATCGCCGCGCAGGTCGTATCGGGCATCGGCTTCCTGGGGGCGGGCTCGATCCTGCTGCGCGGCGAGATCGTGCGCGGGCTGACGACCGCCGCGAGCCTGTGGTCGGTTGCCGCGATCGGCCTCGCGGTGGGCGGCGGGCTCTACGTCGCGTCGATTTCGGCGACGATCATCATCCTGATCATCCTGGCCGGCATCAAGCCGCTGGAGCGGCGCTACTTCACGGTGCGCCAGCGGCGCCAGCTCGCGCTGACGGTCGTGGGCGGCACGCTGAACTTCGATTCGCTGCACGCGGCGCTCGGCCCGGACAGTGCGCGGGTGAAGCAGTTCATCGTGCAGCGCGCCGACGACACGGGCGAGCACGACGAGGTGCGCATCGCGCTCGCGCGGGTGTCGGAACTCGAATACCAGGCGATCTGCGACAAGCTGCGCGCGCTGAAGGGCGTCACGCGTTTCGAAGAGGGCAACGGGTTGTCGGGCGACGAATAGGCGGAATCGGCGACGGGGCGTACGACAATGGCCGACCGCCGATTCCGTTCGACATCCGGTTCCGCGCTTGCGGGCCCCGCCATCCGATTTTCTTGATCTCCGCCAAATACGAGTCGAAACTGTCGTGATTTTCAAGGGTTTGCGGAGAATTGCTTTTCGACCCTTCAATCGCGAGAGGCTTTGCTTCAAGTCAGTCGATCCATCTGGGGATGGCGGGAACGAGGGGAGGGTGGGGCACCGATACGATTCGTCGGGCGTGGGCGACCTTGCGCCAGTCGGGCGCTGTTTGTGGGGCGCTATCATCTCGCCACTTCAAAGACTGGGGTTCGTCCGCATCCAGGTTGCAAGCAATCGCGGGAGATGGGGCGGCGCCGGCACTTTGTCGGCACCTTTCACAAGATCATTCATTCTCAGCCCGATTGTGGTGGCTGGCGTGGCCGCTGCTTCAATCGCTTTGAGGGTTTCATGTCGATCGAGTGCGACTTCCCATTTTGTCGTCGCAAGCATGCACTTGGGAAGTTGTGCGGTCATTTTTTCTTTGGTAATGCGTATCTATTGCTGAATTCGGCGACGTCTTTATATCCATGCCTGGATGCAAGAAAATGCTTAATTCTTGCTTCGGCATCTCAATGTTTGATCGTCCGAAATGAGTGGTTTTTGACGGCGCAACCATAAAAGAACGACATTCAATGGAATCATCGTCTGTCATTTTCGAGTAGAGCGCTTTACTTCGACGTGAGTGGGTTGCCCGCCCGCTTGCGGCGAACTTAAGGTAAGCTGGCGGAGCATGGTCGCGCTTGCCGAAAGGCACAGCATGACTGTCTATGTGCTGGATGACGGGCGCCGCCCCAAAGTGGGGCGATTATTCCGAACAGCGCGTGCGGTATGCCGCTTTAAGAGGGAAAGCCGTTCTTCCGCGCCACATTCACAACCCACTGTTGCGACACATGTCTTGTCCTTACTCGATTACGGTTCGCGGCGCGTTGAATTCGGCAGGAGCCGAAGTCGTTCGATCCATGCAATTGCCGTCGGGCATAACCCTGTCAGAATGGACAGGTCGCAATACGTTGACCGAATATAAAAGCTCGGCGGAGAACGTGCTGAGTATCTATTTGTCGGGCGGCGAAAATTGTGCACAGGTCGACGGAAGGCAGGTCGTTCGCCGGGGATTCAAAAGTGCAGTCTGTCTGTTTCCGGTTGGCGAAGGCGAATCGCAGTGGCAAATCACCGAGCGCCTCAATTTTCTGCATATCTACTTCGACATGCGCAACTTCGAGCCCAGCCTGCTTCGGGCCTTGCGCCAGCCACCGGAGGCCTACCGGTTCCGCGAGGTCTTCCAGGAAGCCTCCCCGGTCATCAGTGCGGCGGCGCACAGCATTGCGCAGTCCGACTGGAACGACGAGACGCTGTCGCTCGGTATCGATAGCCTGATGAGCTGGATTCTGCTCAACGCGATCCGCGGTTACGCCGAGGCCGATCTGGAGCCCGTGGATACGCGGGGCTGCCTGTCGACGAAGCAGGCCGACATGATCCGCGAGTATTGCAACGCCAATCTCGGCGAGATGGTGCGGCTCGAACATCTGGCGGATCTCGTGAGTCTCAGCCGCTACCACTTTCTGCGTAAATTCAAGAACACGTTCGAACAGTCTCCGCACGCGTTCTTGACCGGATTGAGGATGGCCCGGGCACACGACCTGCTGAGACATACCGACCAGAAGATCATGAGCATCGCACTC
Organism: Burkholderia sp. HI2500; assembly: GCF_002223055.1. Taxonomy (NCBI): domain Bacteria; kingdom Pseudomonadati; phylum Pseudomonadota; class Betaproteobacteria; order Burkholderiales; family Burkholderiaceae; genus Burkholderia; species Burkholderia sp. HI2500. Next base: position 2,992,141 of record NZ_NKFL01000006.1, read on the forward strand.
GAGTGTGGCTATGCGCAGCACAGCCGGTTCTCGACCGCATTCAAGCGACATTACGGCTATTCTCCCGGCGCGGTGCGCGGAAAGTGATATCGCTCAAGTCAGGGACCGTTTTGCGCGTCGCGGATCAAGCCGGCCAGGTCGGCTGATCTCAACTTGCGATGCGAGAGGGCGGGGACGCGAAGTTCCTGTGCGAGATTGCGCACCTGCTGCTTGTGGGCAGCCTTGAGGTTGTCGTGAAACGCGATCGCATCGACACCGCCCTTGATCGACCGGGCGCATGCGATCAGGTCCTTCAATCGTTCCGGCGAGTCGTAGTCGTGCGCGACCAGCCAGTGATTGGGAAGCACGTGCGACAGCGCGAGTCCTTGCGTGTCGCCGTAATCGCGCAGCAACTGCGTGAATCCGGGCTCGAAATGGGTTCCGCCGATACAGAGCAGCGAAATCGCCGGTTGAGCCGCGTGTTCCCCCGCCGTCAGCAGTGCACGCACAAGCACGTCGGCGGCATCCGGGTTTGCCCACGCGTCCGCCGTGCTGCCGATTTCCAGATCGATGACCGATGGCGTCACCGCGGAGACGAGGCTGCCGGGTTGGGCGCCGTAGAGCGGGCCGGACCAGTGCGTGGCTTCCATCCACGTCGAATACGAATCCAGGCCCGCTTTCCGACGCTCGTGTTCGACCGCCAGAAACAGGCTGCGCGTGATGGCGGGATCGACCGGACTGAACGTGCCGCTTTCCATGTCGCCGGTCGTCTGGACCGTGAAAATGCGGTCGGGCGCATTTTTCCCTTCATGCCAGTTGACGATAACGATCGCGTCGGCGTCGCCGAAGGCCTCGTTCACCCGTGGCGCGTAGCGTCGGTAGTCGTGGCTGAGCACCTGGTCGAGCTGCAGCAGGTCGTAGCGCACGCCGCCGGATTGCGCGCGCAGTACCGGATGTCCGTCCAGGGTGCCTTCGGCTTGCCAGTCGATGCCGGAGCCGAGGAGCCGGGCCAGCACGTGCGCCGACACCGGATCCTTGTCGAGATCGGTGCAGAAAGCCAGAACGATGTGCTTCACGGGTGAGTTTTCCTGAAGTGGATCATGGCGAACGTTCAGAACAGCAGAAACGCGATCGAAGAGGCGGACAGCAGGGCCAGTGTTCGTTGGAGTGCCCTGCCGCGCAGGACTTGCGACATCACGAGGCCGAATACGGCCCAGATCGAGTTGCACGGGAAGAAAATGATCCCGAGCGTGAGCGACAGGAGCGTTGCGTCGACGTACAGGTTGCTGGTCAAGGGCAGGAACGTTGACGTCGCGCTGGCGCCGAGCAGCCAGATTTTCGGATTCAGAATCTGGAGCAGCGCGGCCTCACCGAACGTGATGGGATGCTCGATCGAGAGATTCCCGGCATGCGTCGGCTGCGACGTGTACAGCTTGTAGGCCAGGTACAGGATGTACGCGGTGCCCACCACCTTCAGCGCCGGGTGCAGCAACGGGTATCGGCTCAGCACGCTGGACAGCCCGAGCGCGATGACCATGAACAGGACGAATACGCCAACCGAAATGCCGGTCAACGACGGCAGCGTGCGTCGATACCCGAACTGCGCGCAGTTGGCGGTCGTCATCAGGTTGTTCGGCCCCGGAGAGATGATCAGCGGGATCGAGAACAGTCCGATCTGGAGCAACTTGGCGACAAGCGCGGCGTCGACGTTCATCTAGCCTCTCACCTTGTCGCGATTCGCGCCTGCCGCTGTGCGCCGTCGGCGAATTGCGCCGAGGTGATGGGCAAGCTCGACGAGCGGGCCGCGGTCGCGCATGCGGTAGGTCGAGCCGACGTCCGGTTGCGGTTCGCTGTGCCACGTCGCGAGATCGGCGTTCTGCTTCAAGCGGGCGACGAGACTGTCCACTGCGGCTCGTTCGGCGCGCGAATAGAGCGTTTCCGAATTGTCGCCGTAGGAGAACCGGACTGGATGACGGCTGATGATGGCGCCCGTATCGAGGCCGGCGGACACGCGATGAATCGTCGTGCTCAGCTTGTCGAATTCGCCGTGATGCAGTGCGAAGAAGAAGCAGTGATTGCCCCGGTAGTACGGCAGGTGACCGCCGTGGATGTTGATGATGCGCCCGGGCGGTACGAGCGACAGCAACGCCTCGCCGATCTTCTTGGTGCCCATCACGATATAGACGTCGGACATGTCCTCGCGCAGTGCGTCGAGCACGCTCGTGTCGTTGATCCACGACGTTTCCAGATATCGAACACCGGCGTGACGTCGAAGTGCGTCCCAGGTTCGCAGTTCGTCGTCGCGAAGAAAATAGCGGCGGCGGTACGCGTCGTATCCTGATAGTCTGCGTCGCCATTCGTGATAGCGAGTCCACAGATACGCACGATAGTTGCCGTTGCGAAACAGGCGAGATGCCTGTTCGCGCCCGGGCTCGACGATGACGCGAACGCGTCCGAACGCGGTAACAAGCTCCGCGGCGAGATAGAGATGATGCGGACCGTCCGAACAGAGCAACGTGACGTTGGTCATGCGAGCACACTCATGAAGCGGCGATCGAGCGCCTGTTGTGTCGCAGCGGTGCGGGACTCGCAGGATCGCTGGCGCCGGCGCTGATCCAGCAGGCGCGTGGCGAGTACTGCTACCGCCGCGTGCGTGTTCCGCGTCGATGGCCCACCGCCGCCGTCGAGCGCGTCGAACACGTTTGCACTTTCCAGCCGGGCATGAACGCGGTCGAGCATCGCTGCCGCCGTGGCGTCGAGCGAATCCGACGTGGCGCCGGGCACGCCGGACAGTGCGCGTCCGACCGCGGCATGGGCATCCCTGAAAGATGCCGCGCGTTGCTGCACGAGCGATTCCGCGACGAGCGTCGCGCCTGCATTCCCGATTTCGATCGCGCGGCGTGCGGCGTCGGCGTCGAATCGGATCTCGTTCATCGCATAGACGAGCACCCTCAGCATGTCGATGACGAGTCCGCTCATCTCGGCGACCGTTTCGACCGCGGTGCGGCTGGCCTGATACGAGTTGCCGGTCGGCAGATGCGATAGCGACGACAGTGCCGCGGCGCAATGTCCGACGATGCGGTCGTGACCGAGACGCAACCATTCGAGCAAGTACGGGTTGCGTTTCTGCGGCATGTTGGACGAGCCGCCGTACATGCCGTCCGGCAATGTGACGAGCCCGATTTCGCGCATCGACCAGAGCTGCAGGTCGGTCGCGATACGGTTCAGATTGCCGCTCAGCTCCGCCAGCAGGCACACGCAGCGCAGTGCCGGATTCTTGTCGGTGATCGCGCTCAGCGAATTGAGCGGGCCTGCCGAGAAACCCAGCAGGGTCGCCGTGCATTGCGGGTCGGTGGCGAACGTCGTGCCCGCGCCGGCGCATGCGCCGAGCGGGGAAACCGTGAGGCCGTCGCGCAGCGAAGAGAGCGCGTCAAGCGTGCCGAGCAGTATTTCGCACTGCGCGACGAGGTAATGCCCGGCCGATCCGGGCATCGCGGTCTGGTACTGGCTATAGATCGGCAGCAGGATGTCGGCCGAATCGGCGGCGCGTCGCATGAGCGCCGTGCCGAGATCGACGGCCTGGCCCGTGACGTGCGATAGCGCCTGGCGAATGGTCAGCAGAAGGTGCGTGCCGTTGATGTCGTTGCGTGAGCGCGCCGCCTGAATCATGCCTCCGGTGTCCCGTCCGCAGCGGCTGATCACATACTGTTCGTAATCGAAGTAGTCGCCGCGTCCGGAAACGTGTTCGAGCAACAGCGCCGGATTCGCTTCGAGTGCCATGACCGCATCGCGCAGCGAGTCGAACTGCTCGGCGTTCAGGATCGATCGTTCCCGCAACATGATCAGATGGGCTTTTTCGATCGCGAGAAGATGGGTCTTGAGCTTGCCGAAGCACGCGGGCGTACGTTCGTAGACGATGTCGTGAATCGTGTCGCGGTTCGGCACCGCCCGATCCGGTTCGTCGTAAAGCACGCGTGAACGCCTCCGGAGCGACAGCGCCTGCCGGAGCACCGAAGCAGCGCTTCGGCCGAACGAAATGACGTAACCGGCGCGATCGGAGAAGTCGAACTTGCCGGCGTTGACGCCTGCTTCGCGAAACAGGCCGGCGTCGGCGCAGTCGTCCGGAAAATCGATGCCGACATAGCGGCGCCCGACTTCCGGCACGACGAACGCGACCGCGCTATGCAACGCGGGCGTCGGCACGACGAACTGGCTGCGGCGCGCAAGATGGCTGCGCACGTATAGATCCGCGATCGACCATCCGTATGCACGCTCCATCAAGCGCGGAATCATCCCGCCGGCAAGGCGCGCGTTGATTTCGATGACGGTGATCGTGCCGCCGTGAACTTTCAGTTCCGTGTGCGCGGGACCGAATGCATAGCCGACCGCATCGAGTGCGCGACGTACCGTATCGACGATGCGGGCATGGGTGGCTGCATCGAGGTCCGCCGGCAGGACGTGCGCGAGTTCGAGAAAATGCGGCGGCTTGGTCACGAACTTGCGCGTGACCGCAAGCACATGATGGCCGTCGGCATCGCTGAACGATTCGACCGAGAACTCCGTTCCCGGAATGAAGCGCTGGCAGATGAGCGCGCCATCGGACGCATCCGGAAAATCCGGCTCGTGTTCGACGAGGCGCACGCCGATGCTGCCCGTGCCTTGCCTCGGCTTCACGATGACCGGATAGGTCAGATTGTGCGCCGCCTCCGCGGAATCGATCGCAGCGGTATACGGGTACGGGACGCCGTGGTCGCGCAACACATCCTGCAGTCGCAGCTTGTCTCGACACAGCGCGACCGTGGCGCCCGGATTGCCGGGCAAGCCGAGCCGCTCGGACAATCGTGCCGCGTTCTCGATGAATGCATCGCTCGTCGATACGACGTAACGCACGTTGGCGATTTCACCGACGACACGCTCGAGTGCATCGACCGATTGCGTGTCGCAATCGATCACGCGAACGCCGGGCGGCAACCGATCGATAAACGCGTAGCGCGCACGGTCGCGCACGAGGAAGCAGGTTTCATCGTAGTGCAACGACGCGTCGAGCAGCATCTGCCCGAACCCCGTGGTGTTTGATTCGATGTAGATGATCGCCATGATTCACTGAAACCTGTGGATGTCCGAGCGATTCCAGTTCATCCACGCCCATTCCGTCTCCGCATCGTAAGCCGTCGGGTGCCCGATCTCGATCGGACGAAGTCGATCGTATGCGGGACTGTCGGGATGCGCGGTGAAGGTCGAGCCGACGTAGCGGGAACCGTCGTCGGGGCTCAGGAAGACGATCGGCGTATCCGGACATCTGTCGCGCACGGATCGGACGACCGCGTAGGCGGCGCCGGTGGTCGGCCCGCGGAAATGTCCGGTGGACGCATAGAGCTTGCGCGTGAAATGATCGGCAAGCTCCGCGCTGACCCAATGTACTTCGTCGAACAACGCATGCTTCAGGTTTCCGGGCATGATCGTGTTGCCGAGACCACGCAGTTTGCGCGGGCCGTCGACCTGGCCGAACAGGACGCTGTTGAAGGTGTCGACGCCGACGAGCGTGCAGTCGGCGCCTGCCGCGCGCAGCGACGTCGCCATGCCGCAGCTCGAGCCGCCGGAGCCGACCGGCGCGACGAGAATCAGGCGGGGGCCGATCCGGTCCAGCAGCTCGTGGGCGATGTTGGCGTAAGCGAGCGCGTTGTTCTCGTTGTCGTACTGGCGGCACCAGAACGCCCCTTGCTCGGCATCGAGAATTTCGTGCAGTCGATCGAGTCGCGCCTTCTGGTACCCCTGGCTGCCCTTTTTGTCCGTGACGATTTCCACTCTACCGCCCAGCATTTCGAGCTGGCGCTTGAATGTCGGATCGATCACGGGATCGCCGATCGCCACGAAGGGGTGGTTCAAGCGGTTGCACACGATGGCCATCCCGAGCGCGAAGTTGCCGCTCGATGTTTCCACGACCGTTCCGCCCGGCTGCAGTTCGCCGCGGGCGCGTGCCGTGCTGATGATGTAGTTGGCAGGCACGATTTTCATCGCCTTGAACGACACCATGTGCAGCGAACGCTCGATTGGAAACAGCACTGCGTCCTGCATCGCGTCGAGCGACGATTCGTATTGAAGCATGTACGTTTCCTATACCGTTGTGTATTGAGTGGATTCGATTCGAAGTGCGTGCAGTCGCTTCCGTGCATAAGCGGCCGCGTCGGCCGTATCGGCTGCGTTTGCGTCGTAGAGCAAGCCGACACACGTTCCCGAATGCGTCGCGGCGAGGCCGAGCGCGCCGGTCTCGGCGCGCAGCTTGCGCAGGACAGGGAGGTGCGGGTGAGGGTTGAATGCCTGCGACAGCTCGCAGCTTCGCGTCGCGATCTCGCCGAGCGCGTGCAGATCCGAGGTGCGGATCGCTGTTTTCATGCGCGCCAGCATGCTGCGGTATTCGTCACGCACTTCCGCGGGCGGATCGCGTTTCTTCCGGTTGAATTCGATCGTGTCGCATTCTCCGCCGCGATCCGCGCTGACGATCATGAGGGCAGGCGTCTTGCCAAGCTGCTCGTCGAGTTTTACCTCGCGGTGGTAGAACGAGACGATGCCGTCATACATCACGCCGTCCGTCGGTTCGATGAAACGGAGGATCGATTCGATCGTCTCGGGCGTCGGCGTCCGGCCGTATGCCGACGCGGCGGCACGGATCGACGCGACCATATCCGCCGACGAGCTCGCCAGTCCCTTGCCGACGGCGAACATCGACTTGAAATGCAGCATGCCGCCCGGCGGCAAGTCGTGAAGGCGCAGATAGTCCTGAACCGCGCGACACGCCTTGGTCTTGAACCCGACATCGACCGCGACATGATCCGAATGCGTGATCTCGAATTCGACGATGCTCTTCAGGTTGACCGGCAACGTGACCAGGAAGTGCCGGTCGTCCGGCAGCACGCCTTGCATCAGCTCGCCGAAGGTCCCGTGGCATTCGCCTTTGGGAAACGGCGACAGGTGTCCGTCGCTTCGTAGCGCGTCAGCTTGCTCTGAGAGAACGGCCATTTCTCCCCCTCGAAATGAAAAAATTTTGAGTGTCGAGCTGGAAGCATAGCGACGGCAGCTCTCCATCTTCTTTGAAAAAATTGCTCACTAGTATCGAAATATTGCTCCGGAACCGGGGCGCGGGGAGGGTGCCGACGGCTTGGAAAGTAGCCTGGATTCGATCGGCCGGCCCCGCTCGCAACGCGGTGAAAAAGGCCGCCGGATTGTTGTCGCGAAAGGGTTTGCGGCCGCGTGAACGGCGCGGCATTCGGGCTCGCCGATCGGCGTGCCATTGCGTGGCGATGCGTGTCGAGTCGCGCGATCGCGCGATGGCCCGGCACTTTACGTGCGCGGTGGGGCCGGGATAGAGTATTTCCACGACGATGAGGATGTGTCGGGCAGGGAAACGCGGACCAACAGAATTGGAACCGACGTTCCCTCCTGGAGCCTGTTCCGCAGAACACGGCATCACGTGCCGCCGAAAAATCAATCGCGGCTTCTCCGAATTAAATGGAATCGATGGAATTCGAACGCTCGGTTCGAAAGCCGTTCCATTGATTTGTCATCCTTATCAAGTTTGAAAAATCAATCAAACTATCCGGGAAACGTGAAATGGAAACGATGTTCGCTGGCCGGTTCATGACGTTCGACGGGCGGGACGTGAGCAGGAACATGACGCTGCGCGACGCCGTCGAATGCGTGCGCGATCGGGAAGTCGCCGCGGCACTGCTGGACGTGGTTGCGCCCGCCGACATCGATACGTGGTGGAACGATCGCGGGTTTCCCGATATGCGCGGCCACCAGTACCATCGCGCCCTGAATGCGACGGGCATCACGCTCGGCCAGTTGCAACGTTCAGGATCCGAAGCGCTGGTCAGCAATATTGCCGAGTATTTCGGGCACGCCGGCGTGGCGAATCTTCACATGCGCGAGACGCATTTCATTCAGCTGTTCATCAAGGAGTTGGGTGCGGAAACCCTGCGATTCGGCAACTGGAGTCAGTTCATGCTGGCCACGAAGCGTGAATATCCTCCCTTCGAAGGGGATCCGTTCAGCTTTGCGCCGCATTGCGATTGCATCGACTTCGGGCGCGAGGTGGAGCGTTGGCCATTTCGACTCAATCTCGAGCAGCTGGGAGCGTTCATCACGATCCAGAAGGCCGAGAACGAAGCGGGCTTCGTTCTGTGGAACATCCGCCCGGAATCGCGTCGTCAGCTGGACCAGTGGGCCGAGGAGTATGCGCAGCACAAGACGCTGGGCGTGCTCGAGGGCGTCGATGCGCTGACCGTGCGGCCGAAGAGTGGCCAGCTCTGCGTCTTCAACAGCCGCAATCTGCATGCGGTCGAGCGATGCTCGTCGCTGCGTCGCACGATCGGTACGTTCCTGGTGTATCACGAGGCGGGCTGGAAACTGCTGCACTAGTCAGGCCGACGTGCATCGTGTTCAGCCGATGGTCGTACGAGGCATCCCATTTCATTCGCAAACCCAGCATATGTACGAATCGTTCGTGACGGCGTCTGACGGAGAGCGGCTGCGAGTATTTCGCGGGGATTGGCGCGAAGCGAAACCGTTCTTGACGCTGATACTACCGTTCGGGCTTCGCCTCGATGCGGCCGGAACACTGTGCGCGATGCTGTCGGGCGAATTCAACGTGGTGACCTGGCAAGGTCGCTCGCTATGCGATCAGCCGCCCGCCGCGCACGAAAGCGGGATGACGCCCGAAGTCCATGTTCAGGACATGTGCTCGGTGCTGGACGCGTTGGGCGTATGCAAGACGGATGTGGTCGGATTCTGTTCGGGTGCCGGCATCGCACTCGTCGCCGCGCGCATCGAAGGGCATCGAATCGATCGTCTCGCGCTGGTTTGCGGAGAGTACATGCTGAGTCCCGCGGTCTGCCCTCAATCGAATTTTCAGCGGGAAGTGGACAGTCTGCTGCCGTTGGCGGCGGAAAGCCTGAACTATGCGGCCGCGTTGTGCGAGAAGCTCACGGCGAGCCGGGTAGGGGTTCCCGCCAAGACCGAGTTCGACGAAGAAGTTCTCGTGCCGTTTTCATCGGCCGCTCGCCTGCATCGTCACGGGCTGAACTACCTGTCGTATCGCGGCACCGACTTCATGGCGCTCGCCGGCGAAGTCCCGCACCGCACGCGCGTAATTTCGACCGATGGCGACGAGCAGGTCTGCCCTGCCAGCTCGCGGGTCATTGCCGCGCTGTTGCGCAATGCCGAGCGACATGTCGTGGTGCCGGGAGACCACTACGAAATTCTGCGCGAAAAGAACGCCGTCAACGATTCGATCATCGAGTTCCTCGGTCGCCGGGAGGCCGTATGACGGCGTGTACCGTGGTTCGCGTCGGGCCGTCTTGCCGCCCGGAGACGAGCGTCTGCCTTGTGTCGACCTGGAGCCGGAGATGAGCATACTCGAGCGATTCGGACAGGTGGTCCGGCTTCATGCGACACACACGGCGCTTGCCGCGCGAAGCGCGCGTTACACCTACGATCAGCTTGACGCGCTGTCCGATCGGTTGGCGGCCTGTCTCGACGGATTCGACGTGGCCGCCGGTTCGCCGGTTGTGCTGCTTCTGCCGCGCTCGCCCGGTGCGGTGATCGCGATGATCGGGGTGTTGAAGATCGGCGCCTATTACGTTCCGGTCGATCCGGCCGGTCCGACCGCGATAGTGAACGAGCATCTGCGGGAGCTCGGCGCGCGCGTCGTACTGACCTTGCCCGAATACGCCGCGCATCTGCAGCTCGATCCGGATCTCGAAGGCATCGTGCTCGTCGAGGTCGGTCGGGACGGGGTGTTGTGGACCCGGCATGACGTTCTCGACAGGCCTGCATGTTCGCGGGCGGTGGCGCCGGATTCGCCCGCCTACGCAATGTTTACCTCCGGCAGCACGGGCAGGCCGAAGGGCGTGCTCGTGCCGCATCAGGCGATCCGGCGGCTGGTCGTCGAGACGAACTACGTCGAGCTGAATGCGCAAGATCGTGTGCTGCAAATGGCGCCGATTACGTTCGATGCGTCGACTTTCGAAATATGGGGCGCGTTGCTCAACGGTGCGACCTTGGTGGTCGAGGAATCGCCGGTGCTGGATCTGAATGCCATGGGCTGTCTCGTACGCGATGAACAGGTCACGGTCATGTGGTTGACGGCTGCACTTTTTCATCTCGTGGTTCGCAACCGCCTCCCGTTGATGGCGGGGCTTCGCGTGCTGCTGGCGGGCGGCGACGTGCTTCAGCCGGAGTCAGTCAGAACCGTGCTTTCCGCGTTCCCGTCGCTCACCGTGATCAATGGGTACGGGCCGACCGAAAACACGACCTTTACCTGCTGTCATGCGATGACGGCGGCTACGCCACCGGGCGCAACGGTACCCATCGGCAAGCCGATCACGGGTACCACCGTACGCGTACTCGACGAGAACGGGCGGCCGGTACGCCGAGGCGAGGCGGGCGTGCTGTATGCGGGCGGGATCGGCCTCGCGCTCGGCTATCTGAACGATCCGGAACGAACCCGTGCCGCTTTCGTCGACGATCCTGACGGTCAGGATCGGAAACTGTATCGGACGGGTGATCTCGTGCGCGAACGTGACGACGGTACCTACGAATTCATCGGTCGTCTCGACAGGCAGGTGAAGATCCGCGGGTATCGCGTCTCGGTGGAACAGGTGCAGCAGGTGCTCGCGATGGCCGACGGTGTCGAGGACGCGATCGTCGAGGTCGGCCAGGACGAGCTGGGGGAGAAGCGGCTCGTCGCATTCGTACAGTCGCCCGGGGATCCTGCCAAGGTCAGGGCGGCGGTCCGACAGTACCTTCGGCAGCGTCTGGCGGGTTACATGATCCCCGACGTGATTGAAGTGCAAGCGACGCTGCCGTTGACTGCCAACGGCAAGGTCAACAGGAAGCGTCTGATGAGTTCGCGGGAGACCCGCAACACTGGAGAGGAGCATGAGCGAATCGCTGCAGTTCAAGGAGCCCATTCGGAAACGGCTGGCGGGGTTGCTGAAGGATCGTGAGGTCGGCGACGACGACGATTTTTTTGATCTCGGCGCAAGTTCGCTGTCGATCGTCGAACTGCAAGTCAAGATCGAAGCGGATCTGGGGGTGACCGTACCCACGGCCAAGCTGATGCTGACGCCGACGCTGGCCGGCTGGGCCGAGCTTTATCGCGCGGCGGCCGTTGCTGCGACGGCCGTCGAGAAATAGCACGAAGTGACTCAATCAAGAGGACCGACATGACGCAGTTTTCATTGACTCCGGACGAACTCGCTCAATTCCGCGCACAGGGCTTCTTCGGGCCGTTTCGCGTGTACTCGCCCGAGGAGGCGCGCAAACGCTACAGGGCAATCCGGGCCGAGCTGTTCGACAGGGAATACGCGATCTACGACCTGCCGGCAACCAGCCCCATCGCCAATTACGATCGTCACCTGGACGTGAACCTGCTCAGCGAGCATATCGGCAAGCGTGAGATCGTCGATCGCGTGGCGGGCATGCTGGGCCCGGACCTGCTGTGCTGGCGATCGGAGATGTTTCCGAAGTATCCGGGCGACGAGGGTACGGACTGGCATCAGGCCGACACGTTCGCGCATGCGTCGGGCGAACCTCAGATCGTCTGGCCCGGGGACAGCCGGTTCGGCGGTGCCATCACCGCATGGACGGCATTTACCGACGCGACCGAGGAGAACGGTTGCCTTCGCTTCATCCCCGGCACGCACGAGGAGATGTTCTACGACGAGTCGAAGAAGATGGCCTACGACTCGTCGAAGATCAATAACCAGGAAAAGGACGGGATCAAGCGCGGCTTTTTCGGTTACGACTACCGCACCCTTCAGAAGGATCCGTCGTGGAAGCCGGACGAATCGCAGGCGGTGTCGATCAAGATGCAGGCAGGCGAGTGCGTGATCTTCTGGTCTACGCTGATGCATTCGTCGTTTCCGAATTCGACGACCGACACGACGCGACTTGGATACGCGAGCCGTTACGTTCCGACCGGTGTGAAGGTGTATCCGAATACGGATGTCGTTGAGGAGTACGGCAGTTCCATCTCGCTCGACAAATACGGCGTGGTCCTGGTGTCGGGAGAGGACCACTACGGGCATAACAAGCGTGTCCATAACAATGCGAGAGGGCAGGTGTTCGCCTTCGAGGGTCGCGGCTGACGGCCCGGCACGGGAAATATCCGGGGCGCCGCATCCTGCGGGATGGCAAGGACGGCGGCGTTCCGATCAATCCGACGGAGTGGACATGCAGACAACCAGGGCACTCGTGAAGCGCCTTTTTTCCGAATCGCTCGGTATCGAGCACATCGCTTCCGATGCGGATTTCTTTGTGCTCGGAGGTGGATCGCTGGCAGCGGCGGTGCTGGTGACGAAGGTCGAGCAGGCATGCGGCATCGAAGTATCGCTGCTGGACTTCATGAACCATTCGACGATCGATGGCTTCGCCGGTATCGTCGAACAGCGCCTGAGCAGCGTCGCATGAGCCACGCTACCTGCTCGCCGGCCCTCGCGGACGGAATGCGCGGCGCGGTCGATGCGGACGACGTCGAGATACATTACCTGAAGCGAGGCAGCGGCCCGTTGGTCATATGCTCGCATGGCTTTCCCGACAATGCCTTCACATTCCTGCCGCTGGTCGACGCACTGGCGGAAGCCGGCTTTACCGCGGTCGCTCCGTACCTGCGCGGGTATGCGCCGTCGGGCGCAGCGCCGGTGGATCAGTACCACACCTGCTATATGGCCCGCGACCTGATCGCGCTGATCGACGGGCTTGGCTTCGAGCACGCGATTCTGGTCGGACACGACTGGGGCGCGCAGGCGTCCATCGCGGCCTCGATCCTGTTTCCGGAGCGCGTGACGAAGCTCGTCGCACTGGGTTGGAGTCGTCCCGATGCCGCGCAGCGATTGCACTACGAATACCTGAAGGGAATCTGGCATACGTTCTTCTTCCAGTCGCCGTCGGCCGAGCAGGTACTGGCCCATGACGATTTCGCCTTCATCGAAGCGTGGTGGCGCGATGCTTCCCGAAACTGGGACGTGCCGCGAGACACGATCGAATCGGTGAAGCGCACGTTTCGCCAGCCGGGCGTGCTCGAGGCTGCGCTCGCGCAATATCGTTGCCGCCACGTCCCGTTGCGTGATCCGCAGCGTCATGCGGAGCAGGCACGCATCGCCGCCGGGCCGGTACCGGTGCCGACGCTTCTGATGCATGGCACGCACGATCGGGAAGGGCGCCTCGACGCCTTCGTCGGCGACGGCGTGCCGGGGTATTTCTCGGCGGCGCTGACACGCAAGGTCGTCGAGGGGGCAGGGCATTTCCTTCACCTTGAAAAGGCAGCCGAGGCGAATCGCTCGATCATCGACTTCATTCTGGCGCAATCATGAACCGGATTCATCTGTCGGATATCCACGTGGACGACTTCACCGAGCAGGACATCGCCCCCTGTCTCGACTACTGGTATCGCTCGCCTTCGACCCTGATGGAGTCGATGAATGTCGATGTCGACAAGCTGCCGAGCGAGCGCCGGATGCGGGAGCTGCTGACGATTCTGGTGCGATGGAACCGCAGCGGTGCCGCACCTGCGCCGATCCTGGCGATCCGGCACATGGGCCGCGCAATCGGCGTACATGAACTGACGCATCTCAGCCCGGGATGCAGCGCCGTCATGCATGCTCATATCTGGCAGTCCCGGTATCGCGGCATCGGCATCGGGTCGGTTTCGTATCCGGCGGCCATGCGCATTTTCTTCGACCGATTCGCGCTGAAATGCATCCGCTTCGAAACGCCGATCGACAATCTCTCGGCGCAAAGCGTCAAGCGCAAGCTCGGGATCGAGCCGCAGGGTGAGGGCACCATCGATATGCCGATGCTTCGGACTCCGGTAAAAACGATCAGCTATCGCGTGCTGCGCAACGAACTGGAAGATATCGAGAAATTCGTCAACCCGATCGCAGGTTGACCGTGAATCACGATCAACGCCCGCTGCCTCCCGGCAGCCATTGCAATCCTATCCGTCACGAGGCACTTCATGTCGTTTGCTCTTTCATCAGGAATCGACCAATTCAAACCACTGGCGGTCGCTGCGTATATTCTCGCGTTGTCGATTACGCCGGGCCCGAACAACGTCATGCTTGCTGCTTCGGGGGCGAACTTCGGATTCGTGCGCACGTTGCCCCATCTGCTGGGCATTACGGTGGGCGCGACCGTTCTGGTGATGCTGAGCGCAACGGGGCTCGGGGTCGTCTTCATCGAGTATCCGGCGGCGAGACTGGCGTTGTTCGTGATTGGCGCGCTCTATCTGGCGTACCTCGCCTACAAGATTGCGAACGCCGGGCGGCCCGCCGCGAAAGAGGCGGAAACGAAGCCGTTTTCGTTCGTTCAGGCCGCCATGTTCCAGTTCGTCAATCCCAAGACCTGGCTCATGGCCGCGAACCTGATCGTTCTGTTCTCGGTCGATGGCCAGGGATTCGTTTCATCCGTGATCGGCATCTGCATCCTGATGATCGTGATCAATTTCCCGGCGGTGTCGGTGTGGGCGGCGCTGGGCGTCGGCATGCAGACCCTGTTGCAGACCGAGCGCGCGCGCGTGATCTACAACCGCACGATGGCGCTGCTGCTGCTGGCGTGCGTGCCGTTGCTGTTCTGGAAATAAGCTCGATCGAGCGCATTCGCCATGCCGGAAATCGTCAAGTCGAGCCGCGGTCTCGTGTCTTTTTCCGCGCACGGGAAACCTGACGCGCGGATTTATTGCCTGCCCTACGCGGGCGGCAGTGCCTCTATTTTTGCCGGTTGGCGGCAGGCGCTGCCGGCGAACCTCGAGGTGTGCGCGATCGAGTTGCCCGGGCGGGGGGGGCGGTTTTCCGAACCTGCGCTGACGCACATGGATGCCGTCGTCGATGAACTGGTTCGTGTCGTCGGCGACCGCGCGGACATTCCTTTCGCGCTGTTCGGCCACAGCATGGGGGCCGTCATCGCGGTCGAGCTGGCACGTCGGCTCGTCGACTTGGGACGTCGTCCGACCGCACTCGTCGCGTCCGCATGTGCCGCGCCGCACCTGCCGCTGCGCCGCGAGCACGTGCTGCACATCCTTCCGCGCGATGCGTTGATCGACGCGTTGATACGCCTCAACGGGTTGCCGGCCGTCGCGCTCGAGCGCAGAGACTTCATCGACACCTTCATGCCGACCATCCGTGCCGATCTGCAGTGCCGGGAAACGTGGCGCAGTACGCCGCGCGACCTGGGCATACCGATCCACGTGCTCGCCGGGAAGGACGACGAACTGGTGTCGGAAGCGGATGCGCTGGCGTGGCAGGTATTCACGTCGGCGCAATTTTCGATCACGCGCTTCGACGGTGGGCATTTTTTCATTCAATCGGCAATGCAGGCCGTACTGGATCACCTGGCCACGATCGTCCTGCGGTCGCTGCAGCCTTGTCACGGCAGCCCGGCTTCGCCCGCACGCGTCACGTGCGCCCTCAATCACGACAGAGGCATGAAGTGACTCATTTTGAAAACTGGCAGATCAGGAAACCCGTGGTTTCGGCTTCCGGCGGCATCGTTGTCAGTCAGCACTACAAGGCATCACGCATCGGGGCAGCGGTGCTGGAGGAGGGCGGTAACGCCATCGACGCGGCGATCGCCGCGAGCTTTGCAATCGGTGTGCTTGAACCCTGGCAAAGCGGCTTGGGCGGCGTGGGGCATATGGTCGTCGCGCCGGCCGACGGAACCGCATTCAACATCGACTTCGCGGCGAAGGCCCCGTTGGCGCTCGAGCCCGACGACTATCGCCTGACCGGAGAATCCGCACGGGGCATGTTCGGGTGGCCCGCGGTCGTCGACGATCGAAATCTCGAAGGCCCGTTTTCAATCGGTGTGCCGGGGCAGGTTGCCGGCATGACGCTGGCCCACCGTGAGTTCGGTTCGCTCCCGTGGCGGCGGCTCGTGGAGCCGGCGGTTCGCTGTGCCCGCGAGGGGCTCGAAGTCGATTGGTATCTGACCTTGAAGGTGGCGTCGGCTGCCCCGGGGCTCGCACGTTATCCGGCGAGCGCGGCATGCTATCTGCCCGGTGGGCACGTGCCCGCGTCGGACTGGTCCGGCGCCGCCCCGCCCATCATGCTCGAGCATCAGGCCGCCACGCTGGAGGCGCTTGCCGAACGGGGCGGCGAGGATTTTTACCGCGGCGCGCTTGCCCGCCGGATCGCTGCCGATTTCGCGGCGGTGGGATCGCGCCTGTGCATCGACGATCTGGCCGCCTATGGCGCGGAGATCAAGCAGATCGAAGCACTGTGCTACCGGGATGCGACCATCCTGACCTCATCGGAACTGACCGCGGGGCCGGCGCTGGCCTGCGCGCTATCGCTGTTCGCACGGCAACCGGCCGGCGACGACATGGCGGTTCCGGACGCGCGATTCTTTTCGCGCATTGCCGACGCGCTGGCGCAGACCTATGCCGAGCGTATCGGCGCCGGGGCGCCCACGGACGACGCACGACGCGGTACGTGCACGACGCATATCAGTGTCGTCGACCGACATGGCAACGCGGTCGCGTTGACACAGACGTTATTGTCGATGTTTGGCTCGAAAGTGACGTTGCCGCAAACCGGCATCGTCACGAACAATGCCGTCATGTGGTTCGATCCCCGGCCGGGGAACGCCAACTCGATCAAGCCCGGTGCGGTGCCGCTGTCGAACATGTGCCCGACGGTGATCCGGCGAGCGAGTGGCGACGTGCTTGCGCTGGGCGCGTCGGGTGGTCGACGGATCATGCCGGCCGTCATGCAGCTCATTGCGTATCTGGTCGATTGCGGCATGTCGGTCGAGGACGCGATTCACTTCCCGCGCCTGGACGTGAGCGGCGACCCGTGGGTCACGGTCGACGAGCGTATCGAAGCATCGGTCGTGAATGCGATCGGCGCGACGCACGAGGTTCGGCGCGCGGCCAACCTGATCGCGCCGAACCTGTTCGGTTGCCCTAACGTCGTACTGCGCCATGCGGAAACCCGACAGCTGACGGGCGGTGCGTTCGTCTCGTCGCCATGGTCGGCGGCAGCGGCGGAGCGCGACACACGTCGGGACCGCCACGATCCAGTTCATGATTGATCACGCCATGCATGCAGAATTCAACTATCTGACCGGTATTTTGAACGCACCTGTCTACGACGTCGCGGTCAAGACGCCGCTCGAATGCCTGTCCCGGCTTTCCGAGCGTTTCGGCAGTCGTGTGTTGCTCAAGCGCGAGGACATGCAGCCGAGTTTCAGCTTCAAGGTGCGGGGTGCCTACACGCTGATGGCACGGCTGTCGAGCGACGCGCTCGCGCGCGGGGTGGTGACCGCTTCGGCCGGCAATCACGCGCAAGGCGTGGCGCTCGCGGCGCACACGCTGGGCTGCAAGGCCAGCGTGTTCATGCCTCACACGACGCCTGCAATCAAGGTGCAGGCCGTGAAGCGCTACGGTGCCGAGGTGGTGCTGTGCGGTGACAATTTCGACGACGCGTGCGATGCCGCGCTGTCCTGCGCGAACGATCGAAAGCGTACTTTCGTGCCACCGTTCGACCATCCTCATGTGATTGCGGGGCAGGGCACCGTCGGGATGGAGATTCTGCAGCAGACGACCCAGCTCGATGCGATTTTCGTGCCGATCGGCGGCGGAGGGCTGGCTGCCGGCATTTGCGCGTACGTCAAGCGCGTGAAGCCGCAGATCAGGATTTTCGGCGTGGAGCCGAACGATGCCGACAGCATGAGTCAGGCGCTCGCCGGCGGCGCGCCGGTGCGGCTCGCACACGTCGGTCGCTTTTGCGACGGTGTGGCGGTACGCCAGGTCGGGGCGCACAGTTTCGCGTTGTGCAAGCAGTATCTGGACGGCATCGTGCTGGTGAACAACGACGAAGTCTGCGCGGCGATCAAGGACGTCTTCGTCGATACCCGCTCGATTCTCGAACCGTCGGGCGCACTGGCGCTCGCCGGATTGAAGGCCTGGCAGCAGCGCGAACAGCTGCAGGGGGCGACGCTGGTTGCGATTGCGTCCGGGGCCAACATGAATTTCGATCAGCTACGCTATATCGCCGAGCGCTCGACGATCGGTGAACACCGGGAGGTGCGTCTTGCCGTATCGATCGCCGAGCGTCCCGGGAGTTTTCGCGCACTCATCGAGCAGCTCGGCGAGCGTGTCGTGACGGCATTCGACTACCGCCGCACGGCCGGACGCGAAGCGCAGGTTTTTGTGGGGGTGCAGACGCCGGGTGCCGAGGACGCGCAAAGCATCATTCACGACCTGGAAACGGCTGGCTACCGGGCCACGGATCTTGGCGGCAGTACGTTGTGGAAGACGTATGGCCATCAGCTCGTCGGCGCGGACGCATGGCATCTCGAGCAGGAAAAGCTCTTTCAGGTGATGTTTCCGGAGCGCCGCGGCGCGTTGCTGGAGTTCCTGCTGACACTCGACGATGCGTGGGATATCAGCCTGTTCCACTATCGTAACGAAGGGTTCGACTACGGGCGGGTGCTGATCGGGATTCGATGCGATCGCGCCGATTCGTCCCGGCTGACCCGTGCGCTGGAAGCGACGAATTTCGAGTTCAGCGAACAGACCGATGCGCGGCCGTATCTGGCATCGCTTCATCATCCGGAATACTGATAAAAAGCGGCTAACACGTCGTTCGAGGCTACGTTGAATACTCACCAATTGATCACGATGTGTTTTTACGCGGTTCTGGTGCTGGTTGTCCCGGGGCCGACCAACACGTTGCTGTTTTCATCGGGCATCAGTGTCGGCCTGGCGCGAACGCTGCCGCTCGTGCTGGCCGAGGCGGCAGGCTATGTCATCGCCATCTCCGTGTGGGGATTTTCGCTACTGACGTTCGCCGCGGCGCATCCTCACGTCCTGACCGTGATCAAGGTCGCATGTTCGTCGTACCTGCTGTTGCTGGCGGTCAACATGTGGACGCAGGGCCGGATGGAAGAGGACAAACGCGCGA
The DNA here is from genome assembly GCF_002223055.1 of Burkholderia sp. HI2500. Lineage (NCBI taxonomy): Bacteria > Pseudomonadati > Pseudomonadota > Betaproteobacteria > Burkholderiales > Burkholderiaceae > Burkholderia > Burkholderia sp. HI2500. Next base: position 3,011,082 of record NZ_NKFL01000006.1, read on the forward strand.
AGGCCGTGACGTGGCGGAACCTGTTCGTCGCCACGCTGTTGAATCCGAAGGCCTTTCTGCTGGCCAGCACGGCGTTTCCATTGCAGGCGTTTCATGATGCCGGCAACGGGGTCGTGGCATTCGGTGCGTTTCTGCTGGTGCTCGTGCCCATCGGGACGGGCTGGGCCAGCCTGGGGCGCGTGACGAGCGTCCTGGCATCCGGGCCGCGGCATATTACGACGCTGCTTCGTTCTGCGTCGATGCTGCTGGTGTTGTTTTCCGGAACCCTGCTGTATTCACTCGTCAAATGAGCGTCCGGTGACCGTGCCGCTCGCCATTGAGGGGGCGGCCTTTGCGGGTGCAGATGTCCCGGATACGCTCCCGCAATTCGCGAGCGCTCGCGTCAAGGCTTTCGGCTGATGCACTGCCTCACGTCGGTATCGACGGAGCGCTGCGCCGGCGTTAGCGTGCGCGTTGTCCCCCCGCCGGCTGGATCAGCCAGGCCCTCGGTCGACATCGGGTTGGTGACATCGTCGACCTTGCCATCGAGCGCCGCACCCATTCCAGCATTGACCTCACACCGGAAGCAATTTTCTTTTTGGAGGTGCCGGCACGCGGCAGGACGTCGAGTCCTGTGGCATGTCGCAGTTGGGTGAAACAGTGCACCTGGATCCGGGCCTTTCGTTCGACCCGGTGTGTGCTGGGCAAGGTGAGTCGCGACGAATTGCGGCACCAGGGGCCACGGCATTGCCGGTTGGTGTGTCGCTTGGGTCGACTGTTTTGGAGGGGTGTAGTCGACTGCCATGACAGGATTCGCCGCGATGTGACCGTGTGCCCGCATCCACTGCATGACGGCTGCATGCGTTGACGAGTACGGCAGGCTGTAACAGTCTTCGTCAGCCAGATCGGGCGTAGGGCGTCTGCACAAGTCGCCCGGGCCAATCGCGTCGAGCTTCCGGTTACCGAGCCTGGGAAAGACGTCGCCTTCCAGGCTGCTGATCCAGTGGATTGCATGCTTTTTACTCGTTCACCCGGGCTCACGTTCGTCGTGGACTTGGCGGGCGGCTTGCTCGAACGCAAGGGCCGCCGCAACACTGGCGCCTCTTGATCCCGATTGCGCGGGTCGATGCGGTCTGCGCCGCTCAGTAGTCCGGTCACTTTTCCGTCGAAGCCGGGTTTGTCGGGTGGTTTGAGCGTTTTGGCTTGTTTGTCGGTTAGCATCGGTTTCAGGCCCATCACATCGCCCATCGGAAATCACTGGATAGGGTGGAATTCTGTCAGCGTAAAATGGACAGGTTGATGATGCAAATTATTGATTTGTTTAGAGATAGTTGGAATTCGATAGATGTTCTTGGACAGTAATTTGGCAGAAGTGACCGAATCCGTTTCCTCGCCTCGCTCCCGTTCCAATCGTTCGTCGGCCCGTTCGCGCCCGCGCTCGGCTGCTGCCGCGGGCAGTACGTCCGCGAGGGCGACGGTGCGGTCCGGCAATGCGCCGGCCGGCGACGCGTCGCGAGACGAACGGACGCTCGACCTGTTCGGCGATCCGGTGCTCGAGCCGGGCGAGCGCGTGCCGGCTGCGGCGCGTGACGAAGCGGGCGCGCAAGCCGAGGCGGCAGTCGATGTCGCGGACGATGTGGCGTCCGGGCGGCAGGCTGCGCTGGACGGGTTCAGTGCGCCGGATGGGCTGGCCGCGGCAGGACATGTGGAAGCAGCGGAAGGTGCAGTGACGCCTGAAGTCGCGACGGTAACGCATGGCGTTTCGTCGCCTGAAGGTGGTGGTGACGCAAACGTTGACGTCGTGCCGGCTTCTGGCGCGGCTGCGATGACGGCGGTCGATATTCCCCTGGCCGATGGCGTTGCAACGAAAGCCGCCGACATGCCTGCGGGCGATGGCGCCGCAACGGTGGCGACCAAGCTGCAAGCAACCGATGGTGTTGAGGCGAAGTCGACCGGATCTCAAGCGGCTGATGGTGAAGTCGAGAAGGCTGTTGTTGTTGCTGCTGCCGCCGCCGTTAAATCCCGCGAAGGGCGATCCTCCGGTGACGCCGCGAAGGAACGCCGTGCGTCGTCGGGCGGCAAACGCCGGACGGCTGCCGGTGCAAGCGAAGCGACAACGGAGCAATCCGCGCCGGTCGTGTCGAGCGTTGGCATGGTGCCGGAGGCGGCCGGGGCGAGCCCGGTGACGACGGTCGAGCCGCAGACGTCGGCGCATCTGGCCAGGCCGGTGATTGCCGCGAACACGGCCAACACGGCAAACACCGCGAAGGCCCATGACGCCGTGTCGGGGGTCGACGCCACCGTATCCCCCGTTACGCAGCCGCTGGCTTCCGCTGCCTCCTTTGTCACGAAGCCGTCGGCGGAGCGCACGCAACCGGCCGCGCCGGCCTTCGATCCGGATACGCACCTGCGCCCGCTGACCGACCGGATGGCCGCACTGCAGGCCGATGTGGACGGCTTGACGCGTACGGCCGATCGCGAGATGCGCCGCGTCAATCGCCTGCTGCTGGCGTTGGCCGTCGTCGTGCTGGCCGGACTCGTCGCGCTGGTGATGCAGACGCGGCAGATCGCGCACCTGAAGCAGGACGTCGCCACGAAGCAGCAGCGGATCGATCGCCTTGCGGCCGATCTGTCGACGCAGCAGGCAACGCTGATGACGCTCGAGGAGCATCACGAAGCGCTTCTGTCTCAGGTCGACCGGCTTCAGCGCAACGCGAACCGCGAAGCGGCCGTCGCGAAGCGCGCTCGCCGCACGCGTTAATTGTTTCGACCCTATCCTGGGAGCCAGATGAAGCAAGGATCGTCGTGATGTATCGGCGATCGGCCGTCATGCGCATGCGGCAAACTGATGCTGTGCGCTGGCAGAGTTCAGGGAAAACCCTTAGAATGGAGTCCATCTAAGGGAAAACCCTAGCCACATCTGTCAGGAGTCTCACATGAGCTTCATCCTCGCCCTGCTGCAAAAGATCGACGACCTTTTCGTGTCCCCGCACCTGCCGCTCGACGCCGAATACTCGTACGCTGCGCGTCGTGCCGAGGCCGAGCGCGTGCGCCGTGCGCACCTCGTGCCTATCGTCCTGTACCGTCGCTGATTCGCTGATTCGCTGATTCGCTGATTCGCTGATTCGCTGATTCGCTGTCAGCGCGGCGCACCTGCCTGTCCGCTTTCCGCCGCCGCATCGCGCGCCGGCGCGACCGTCCCGCTACACTGGAAGTCCGATTCCGTACACGGTGACCGGGCCATGCTGCAGATGCGGCCGATGACGGCCAGCGAATTCCACGCGTACCGCACGCGAGCCATCGACGGCTACGCGAGCGATCTCGTTTCATCCGGACAAAATGCTGTCGAAGACGCGGCCAGCCGGGCGCGCGCCTGTTTCGACACGCTGCTGCCGGACGGCCTGCGTACCTCCGGCCAGACCCTCGTCGTGCTCATCGACGGCGCCAGCGGCGACGCGGTGGGCGACCTCTGGTACGCGATCGTGCCTGAAGGGCCGAACCGCACGCTGTTCATCTACGACCTCGACATCGCCCCGTCCCGGCGCCGCCAGGGTTGGGCCACGCGTACGCTCGAGGCGCTCGATGCCGAGGCACGCCGGTACGGCGTCACCGAGATCGGGCTGTCGGTGTTCAATCACAACGCGGCGGCCCGTGCGCTGTATCGTGCGTGCGGCTTCGCGCCGATCACGACGACCTTGATCAAGCCAGTCATTTCGGACTGAAGCCACCGGCCGGCGCCGCGTCGTCGTGCGCTGGCGGTTCGACCCGCCGCGATCGGCCAATGCCGGCCGACCTCACGATCCTTCCTGTTCGCCAAGCGCCCGGCGCCGAACGGCCATTTGGCCGTTCGGCACACGTCACCGCGCGCGCCCCTTCCATCTCCGCAACAGCAACGCGTTGGTCACGACGCTGACGCTCGAAAACGCCATCGCCGCGCCTGCGATCACCGGGTTCAGCAAGCCGAGCGCCGCGAGCGGCACGCCGACCAGGTTGTAGACGAACGCCCAGAACAGGTTCTGCTGGATCTTCCGGTACGTGCGTCGGGAGATGTCGATCGCGTCGGCGACGAGCGCCGGGTCGCCGCGCATCAGCGTGATGCCGGCCGTATGCATCGCGACGTCGGTGCCGGTCGCCATCGCGATACCGACGTCGGCCGCTGCGAGCGCGGGGGCATCGTTGATCCCGTCGCCGACCATCGCGACGATCCCGCCGTGCGTGCGCTTCAGCTCGGCGACGACACGCGCCTTGTCGTCGGGCAGCACCTGCGCATGCACCTCGCCGATCCCGAGCGACGCCGCGACGGCGGCCGCGCTGCCGCGGTTGTCGCCCGTCACGAGTACGCTCGCGACGCCGCGCGCCGACAGCGCCGCGATCGCGTCGCGGGCGCCCGGCTTCACGGTGTCGCCGAAAGCGATCAGCGCGAGCAACGCGCGCGGCGCGTCGGCGCGCATCAGCCACGAGATCGTGTTGCCCGCGCGCTCGAGCTCCGCCGCGCGTGCGTCGAGCGCGGGCGCCGCCGCGATGCCGAGCTCGTCGCGCCAGCGCGTGCTGCCGAGCGCGAGCAACTGTCCGCCGACGCGCGCTTCCACGCCGCGTCCGGCCACCGCACGGGCATCGGCGGCGACGGGCGACGGTACCGCACCGCCGCGTGCGGCCAGGTCGGCATCGTGCGCGGCGACCACGGCGCGCGCGAGCGGATGGTCGCTCTGGCGCTGCACCGCCGCCGCGAGCGCGAGCGCTTCGTCATGCGGCACGTCGACCGCTTCGAACGCGGTCACGGATGGCTTGCCTTCGGTCAGCGTGCCGGTCTTGTCGAACGCGATCACGGTCGTGCGCTGCGCGAGTTCGAGCGCCTGCGCATCCTTGATCAGCACGCCGTGCCGGGCCGCGACGCCCGTGCCGGCCATGATCGCGGCGGGCGTCGCGAGGCCGAGCGCGCACGGGCACGCGATGACGAGCACCGCGACCGCGTTGAGGATCGCGGTTTCGGTGCCGGCGCCGGCGATCAGCCAGCCGACCAGCGTCAGCAAGGCAATGCCGAGGATCGCCGGCACGAACACCTCGCTCACGCGATCGACGAGCCGCTGGATCGGCGCCTTCTCGGCCTGCGCGGATTCGACGAGGCGGATGATGCGTGCGAGCGTCGTCTCCGCGCCGATCGCGGTGGTTTCGACGACGAGCGCGCCTTCGCCGTTGATCGAGCCGGCCGTGACGGCGTCGCCGTCGTCCTTCGGCACGGGCAGGCTTTCGCCGGTGATCAGCGATTCGTCGATGTGCGAGCGGCCCGACACGATCCGGCCGTCGACCGGCACGCGCTCGCCGGGACGGATGCTGACGTGGGTGCCGACGCGTACCTGCGCCAGCGGCACGTCGCGCTCGACGCCGTACTCGACGACGCGCGCGCGGTCGGGACGCAGCGCGTTCAGCGCGCGGATCGCGTCGGTGGTCTGGCGCTTCGCGCGCGACTCGAGCCACTTGCCGAAGCGCACCAGCGTGACGATGACGGCCGACGCCTCGAAATACAGGTGGCCGGGATGCAGGGGGGCGCGCAGCAGCATCCACAGGCTCAGCCCGTACGCGGCCGACGTGCCGAGCGCGACGAGCAGGTCCATGTTGCCGGTGCGCGCCTTCACCGCATGCCAGGCCGCACGATAGAAGCGCGCGCCGTAGCCGAACTGGACGATCGACGCGAGCATGAGCTGGAGCCAGCCGGGCAGCATCAGGTCGATGCCGAACGGCGCGACGAGCATCGGTGCGACAAGGGGCGCGCTCAGCACGGCGGACCAGATCACGAGATCGCGTTCGCGAATCGCTTCGAGGTGCTTGCGGGTGTCCGGGTCTTGCGCGGGGCCGGCCGGTTGCGCGTCAGCCCCGGCGGTGGCGCCGGCTGATGATGCGGCGGAGAGCGACGCGCGGTAGCCGGCCGTGGTGACGGCCGCGATCAGCGTGGCGGCGTCGAGCGCGCCGGCGCCGTGCACCGACGCACGCTCGGTTGCGAGGTTGACGGAAGCGCGCGCGACGCCCGGCACGGCGGCCAGCGCCTTTTCGACGCGGCCGGCGCAGGATGCGCAGGTCATTCCGCCGATGTCGAGTTCGAGATCGGCGGAGGCGGTGGAGGCTGCCGGCGGGATCGCGGCGCCGGCCACCGGCGTCGCGCCATAGCCGGCTTGTTTCACGGCTTCGGCGAGTTGTACGGCGGTCACATCGGGCGCGGCGTCGACGGTAGCCCGTTCGGTCGCGAGATTGACCGACGCGCGCGTGACGCCCGGCACCTTCGCCAGCGCCTTTTCGACACGCGATACGCAGGACGCGCACGTCATCCCGTCGATCTCGAGTTCGATGCTGGCGGGCGCGGCAGGCGACGAAGGCGCGAACGCGGCGACGCCGGCCTCCGTTACCGTCGGCGTCGCGCCGTAGCCGGCCTGCTTCACGGTGTCCACCAGCTGCGCGGCGGAAACGTTCGCCGCGGCATCGACGGTGGCGCGCTCGGTCGCGAGATTGACCGACGCGCGCGTGACACCCGGCACCTTCGCCAGCGCTTTTTCGACGCGCGACACGCACGATGCACAGGTCATCCCGTCGATCTCGAGTTCGATGGTGGTGCTGTCGGCCGGAAGCGGGTGGCGGGTCGTGGAAGCGGCTGCGGCCAGCGGTGCGGGCGATGCTTCGACAGGATGGGCATGCGGCGTCGTGGCGTCTTCGAGCAGCGGGTCGCGCACGGCGGCGCGGTAGCCGGCTGCGTCGACCGCCTCGACGAGTTGTGTGGCTCCTACCGTTTCCTGCGCAGTCACCGTCGCCGTGTGCGTGTCGAGGTCAACTGCCGCGTCGACGACGCCCGGCACCGCGGCCAGCGCCTGTTGCACGCGGCCCGTACAGCCGCCGCAATGCATGCCGTCAATGCTCAGCTCGGTCGTATGCAGCGCTGCGGAGGCAAGTGATTCAGTCATGTCGGATTCCCTGAATGCGCGGCTCATGCCGCCAATGATCCCAGTATCAACATTCCCATGATGGTAAGGTCAAGCGGTGCGTGATGCATGCGATGCAAGGCGGGCGGATCGGCTCAAGGCCATCCTTGTTCACAGGGTGCCACGGCCCGGAAAAAGCGAACGCCCGGCTTCCGCGAGAAAAGCCGGGCGTCACGGGCTTGCACGCGATCGCGTGGCTACGCGCAGAGCTTGGCGCTGGCGAGACGGTTCAGGCTGACGCCTTGTTCGGCGGCCTGGATCACCAGCGCGCGGTGAGCCTGCGGCGGGATGCGGACCTTGAATTCACCGCTATAGGTTCGGTCGGCGATCGGTTCGGGCACCTTTTCGCCGTTCGCGGTCATGTCGCGCACGACATCGGCAACGAGCCGGCGGATGCCGGCGAGCGCGCCTTCCGGCGTCGCGGCGAGCCACGAAAGTGACGGGAACTCCGCGCACAGGCCGACGTGCTCCCCGTCCTCCGGGGACCACGTTACGCGGTACGTAAAGTGGTCTTGAGTCATGATTTCTGTTCCTTCAGTCGGTCGATCGCGTCGAGAACCTGCCGCACCTGATAGGCCTTGGCTTTCCCGCGATCGTTCTGGATATTCACTCGAGGATCGCCTTGCCACGGTGTCTTGAAAATGGCGTGGCTCGAACCGGATTGGCGGGCCTGGCCGAAGTGTGCCTCGCAGACCTTGAACAGATCGCCGAATCGCACATTCGCGGGCTCGCGCCTCATTTGTTCGAGGATCTTCCAATCGCTTGCCATGCTGAATGGTGTCAATAGTGACACCATCTGTCAATCCAGATGGCAACTCAATCGCTACTGGGACCGATCCGAAGTCGGCCGACATCGCTTCGATGTCGCCCCAATTTATCTGAAGATCCGGCGAAACATTTGGGACCGGTCAGCCCGCGAATACGCGCCACCCGCTAATCGGCATATTGGGGGATGCCCTGAGGCGCTATGATACCGGCCTGACATCAGCGCCCACCGTTACGAACCGTAGCGAGACGGTTGTCCGGGCAGGCTGGGGTGCCTTGCTTTCGCCATTCGCAAGTCGAACAAGGCGTTGACTGAAAAGAACGATATTCGGCCAGTAATCGATGATTGAAAACCAGCAGGAATCAGTTTCTCTGCGGCGCGCGTGCGCGTCGCTCGCCATCATGGCGTTGCTAGCGGGGTGCGCGTCGCAACCGGACGCAATCCAGCGGAAAACCGGCTGGATGCGCGCGGAAGTCGCCGACTCCTATGTCTACGCGTATCCGCTCGTGCTGATGGACGTCGCGAAGGAAGCGGCGACGGGCGGCGACGGCGCGCAACCGGGGCAGGCGCCGCTCAACACGCTGCGCCATGCGCAGGCGCTGCCGCCCGTCGGCGCGGTCAATCCGCCGCTGCCGGGCGTCGACACGCTCGACTCGACCGGCTGGCTCGACGTCGCGACCGAACCCGTGATCGTCACGTTGCCCGATACGCGCGGCCGCTACTGGGATGCGCGCGCACTCGACATGTGGACGAACGTGCTGTGGTCGTCGTCGAGCGTGGCCGCACGCGGGGCACGCGGCGGCGCGCGATCGCAAACGATTGCCTTCGCCGCGAAGGACTGGCAGGGCACGCTGCCGAAGGGCGCGGTCCGGATCGACGTGCCGTCGGCCAATGCGTGGCTCGAAGTCCGGCTGCAGACGAGCGGCGGGCGCGACCTGACGAACGTGAAGAAACTGCAGCGCGCGATCCGCGTGGTGCCGCTGTCCGTCTACACGGGCGCGGCGCGCGGCGCGTCGGTCGCGGTGCATGCGGGCAGCGCGCCGTCCGAAGCGGTGGGCGGCGGCACGCCGGCCGAGCAGGTGGCCGCACTCGATCCGAAGGCGTTCTTCACGCGCTTCGCGCAGGCGCTGCAGGACAACCCGGCGCCGGCCGACGATGCGCACGCACAGGAACTGCTCGGCGACATCGGCGTGTCGGCCGGCTACCCGGTGCTGTGGACGGGCGACCGCCTCGCGGCCGCGACGGCCGGCGTCGCCGAGGCGCGCGCGCGGCTCTCGACCCCGCCGTCGAACCTGCTGAACGCGAACGGCTGGAGCTGGATCGGCGATACGGCCGGCAAGTACGGCCAGGACTACACGCTGCGCGCGTACGCGGCCTACACGCAGTTCGGCACCGCGACGCGCGACGACGAAACGCTCGCGGTCGTCCGCGTCGACAGCGACGGGCATCCGCTGAACGGCGCGAACCGCTACGTGCTGCATTTCGCGCCGGGCGCGCTGCCGCCGGTGCGCGCGTTCTGGACGCTGACACCCTATTCGACCAACGGCGCGCTGCCCGACGTCGGGTCGGCACGTCGCTCGCTCGGCGATCGCGACCGGTTGCGCCGCAACCACGACGGCTCGATCGACATCGTCGTGTCGGCGTCGCCGGGCGGCACGCATGCGGCCAACTGGCTGCCGGCGCCGCGCGCCGATTTCGCACTCGCATTGCGCCTGTACGCGCCGAAGCCGCAGGCGAGCGACGGGTCGTGGATGCCGCCCGTCATCGTCCGGAAATGAACGGATGACCGGCGGCGTTGTCCGACCGGCGGGCGCGACGGCGCCCGAACCCCGTACCGTCACCTCCTGAGCCTATACTTTCGGGATAGCGTGCGCGGCCGCCCGGTTCTCCGGCGCGGCCCGGCATTCCATCCCGAGGCATTCAAGCATGGCAAGCGCAGACAAAGAAACCGTACCCTCGACCCTCCATGCCCTCGGTGGCGTTACACGCTCGCGCCGGGCCCGGCGCATCGGCATCGGCCTGCTGATCTTCATCGTTTTATTCGGACTGCTCGGGTTCTTCGCGGCGCCGCCGCTGATCCGCCATATCGCCGAACAGCAGTTGAGCAAGCAGCTCGACCGGCCCGCCACGATCCAGCGCATCGCGCTGAACCCCTACACGCTGAACCTCGAAGCCGACGGCATCCATCTCGGCGACAAAGGCGGCCAGGGCGACTTCATCGACATCGCGAAGCTCGTCGTGCGGCCGTCGTGGTCGTCGCTGTTTCGCGGCGCGCCGATCGTCAATGAAGTGCGCCTCGACTCGCCGCGTTTTCATATCGTCCGCTACGACGCGCAGCGCTTCAACTTCACCGACCTGATCGAGAAGTTCTCGACGCCGTCGCCGAAAACCGAAAGCAAGCCGACACAGTTCTCGGTGTCGAACATTCAGGTCAACAACGGCCGGATCGATTTCGACGACCGCCTGCTGAACGAAAAGCACGTCGTCGACAACTGGACGCTCGGCATTCCGTACATCGCGACGCTGGCCTCGAAGACCGACATCTTCGTCGAGCCGAAGCTGCGCGCGCGCTTCGACGGCAGCCCGATCGCAATCGACGGCAAGACCAAGCCGTTCGCGCAGTCGCGCGAATCGGAGATCGCGCTGAAATTCGACGGCCTCGACGTGCCGAAGCTGATCTCGTACGTGCCGGCGAAGCTGCCGGTGGCCGTGACGAGCGGCCTCTTGAGCAGCGACCTCGCGGTCAATTTCGTGATGAGCGGCGAGACGCCCGCGCTGCGCGTGTCGGGCACCGTTGACCTGAAGGACGCGAAGGTGACGGACCATGCGTCCGCGCCGCTGTTCGCCGCGCGCGGCGTGCACGTCGCGGCGGCCAGCCTCGAGCCGCTGCGCAATGCGATGCATTTCGACGAGATCCGGATCGACCAGCCGGTGGTCGACCTGGCGCGCGACAAGCAGGGCGTGCTGAACGTCGAGAAGCTCGCCGCGCAGCCGGCAGCCGCCTCGAAGGCCGCCGAAGGCAAGCCGGCGGCGTCGGGCGCAACCGGGGCTTCCGCCGCGGTCGCAGCCACCGCCAGCGGCGCGAAGGTCGAAGCTGCAACGAAGGAGGCGCCGCCGCTCGACCTGACGATCCGCCATTTCGCGATCGACGGCGGCACGGTCAACGTCGACGACCGCGTGCCGGCGACGCCGACCGCGCTGTCGCTCACGAAGCTCGCCGCGACGCTCGACGGCTTCACGATGCAGGGCAAGACGCCCGCGAAATACACGCTGTCGACGTCGCTGTCGCGCGGCGGCGACGTGACGGCCGCAGGCTCGTTCAATCTCGCGGAGAAGCAGGTCGAGAGCAAGCTGACGGTCGCCGCGCTCGCGCTGCCGGCGCTGCAGCCGTACCTCGGCGAGGCGACGCGGGCGCGCGTGCTCGACGGCACGCTCGGCGCGACCGTCAACGCGAAGGCCGACTGGGGCAAGACGCCGCTCGCCGCACAGGTTGCCGGCAGCACGGTCAGCCTGAAGTCGCTGAAGATCGCGACGCCCGATGCGAAGGCGCCCGCGATCGTGCTGCCCGACGCGAGCGCGAAGATCGCGAAGGTCGACGTGGCCACGCGCATCGCGGAGATCGCCAGCGTCGACGTCAGCGGGCTCGCGCTCGACGTGCAGCGCCTGAAGGACGGCAAGATCGACCTCGCGTCGCTGGCCGAACCCGCGCAGGCTGCGGTGCCGAAGCGCACGGTCGCGCGCAAGGCCGAGGCCGCCGCGCCGTCGTGGCATTACCGGATCGACGCGCTGAACGTGAAGGATTCTGCCGCGAACTTCACCGACCTGTCGACGCCGCGCCCGGTGAAGCTGGCGATCAAGCCGCTGGACCTGTCGGTGCAGAAGATCAGCGACGACCTGACCAAGCCGCTGCCCGTGCAACTGAAGGCGACGCTGAACCGCAAGGGTTCGTTGAACGTGACGGGCGACGTGACCGCGCAGCCGCTGAAGCTCGGCCTGAAGGTCAACGGCAACCGTCTCGACGCGGCCGCGTTCGAGCCGTATTTCGGCAGCGCGCTGAACGCGACGATCGCCAGTGCGCTGCTCAACGCGCAGGGCAACCTGACGTTCGCGCAGGTAAAGGGCGCGCCGCGCGCGACCTATCGCGGCGATGTCGCGCTGGTCGACGTGCGGATGCTCGACAAGGCGACCTCCGACCCGTTCGCGGGCTGGCGCTCGCTCGCACTGACGAACCTGAAGGCGAACTACGACGAGAAGGGCACCGACGTCGATGCCGCGCGCGTGACGTTCTCGAACTTCTACGGCCGCGTGCTGCTCGACGCGCAGGGGCGTTTGAACCTGAAGGACGTGGTCGCGAAGGAAACGGGCCCCGCGCAGTCGCTCACGCGTGACGCGAGCAAGGGCGAGCCGGTGCCGCTGTCGCCGGGCATGACGCCGCCGGCCGCCGCGCAGGCCGCGTCGGCTGCGGCCGCGCAGCAGGCGTCCGTGCCGGCCGCCGCCTCGGCGACGGTGGTCGTGAAGGCCGCGCCGCCGCCGCAGAACCCGGTGCGCATGCATTTCGGCGAGTTGCTGCTGCAGAACGGCCGCGTGACGTACACCGACAACTTCATCAAGCCGAACTACACGGCGAACCTCGTCGCGATCAAGGGCACGGTCGGCGCGTTCGGCACGGATTCGACGACGTCCGCGCCGGTCGACGTCGCCGCGAACCTCGCGGGCAACGGGCCGATCTCGATCAAGGGTTCGGTGAACCCGCTGACCGAGAAGCCGGCGCTCGACCTCACCGCGACCGCGCACGACATCGAGCTGACCAACCTGACGCCGTACTCGGCGAAGTACGCGGGCTACCCGATCACGAAGGGCAAGCTCAACGTCGACCTGCATTACGAACTGGCGAACGACCAGCTGAAGGCGAACAACCACATCTTCATCGATCAGCTCACGTTCGGCGACCATGTGGAGAACGACACGGCGACCCGGCTGCCGGTGAAGCTCGCGATCTCGCTGCTGAAGAACACGCGCGGCCAGATCGACGTGAACCTGCCGGTGTCGGGCTCGCTGTCGAATCCGGAGTTCAGCGTCGGCGGGCTGATCTGGCGCGCGGTGCTGAACCTGATCGCGAAGGCCGTCACGTCGCCGTTCTCGCTGCTCGCGCATGCGTTCGGCGGCGGCGGCGAGGATCTCGGCTACGTCGAATTCGCGCCGGGCTCGTATCAGCTCGACGACGCGCAGCAGAAGAAGCTCGACACCGTCGTGAAGATGCTGACCGAGAAGCCGTCGATCCGCCTCGACCTGATCGGCCGCGTCGATCCGGCGAAGGACACGTCGGGGCTCGGCGACGCGTACGTCGATCGGCTCGTGCGCCAGCAGAAGCTGAGAGACGTGGTCGGGCAGGGCGAGAGCATCGACCCGATGTCGGTGAAGGTCGAGCCGGCCGAGTACAGCAAGTACCTGACGCGCGCGTACAAGGCCGCCGACTTCAAGAAGCCGCGCAACGTGATCGGCCTGCAGAAGACGCTGCCCGACGCCGACATGAAGAAGGCGCTCGCCGACCATGCGCCGGCCGACGACAACGCGCTGCGTGCGCTCGCGCAGCAGCGCGCGCAGGCCGTGCGTCAATACCTCGACGGGAAGATCGATTCGAGCCGCGTGTTCGTCGTCGCGCCGAAGCTCGATGCGAAGGGCATCGAGGACAAGGGCGCCACCACCCGCGTCGACTTCGGCCTGCAGTAAGCGAGCCATCCGCCGCCGCGTCCGTTCATCCGTTCGGGCGCGGCGGCGCGTTTTTTTCAGCGCGCGGCGATCGCCGGTTCCTCGCGCTTGCCCAACTCCTTCTTGGCAGCCAGCGGCAGGCGCGCGTCGTCCCACTGCGCCAGCCATTCGACTTCCTTCGCGGTGAACACCTGTCCGTAGTTGCGCAACGCGTACTGCAACGCGTCGACGACGTGGTGGCGAATGATTTCGGGGGTGCGTGCATCGTCCAGCACGAACCGGAGGGCTTCCAGGGTCGACATACTCGTGCTCCGGGTCAGGGAAAACCCTTTATCACACACCAATAGTCGTGCGCCAAGCCGGAAAAAAAATCGTGCGGCCGATGACGTTGCCGGCGGTTTGACCGATGCACCGGTGTAGTGCCGGCAGGTGAGCGCGCCCCGTCGCAATGTGCGCCAGGCCACCTTGCTTTGCGACCGATTCGTGTCACTTGCGATTGGTTACGTTTGATAGAAAACAGAAAGCCCCGCTTCATGCGAGCGACCCACGACGCGCCCATATTCTTGCGCGCCTGATGGCAAGTCACGCAGTTCAACGTCAATCGAAGAGGTGGGGTGATCATGTCTTTCCTTGGTAAGCAGCGGAAGGTGGTGGCGATGGTGGCAGGCGCGCTGGCGCTCGCCGGTGCGGGTGCGCACGCCGCGCAGCAGGACGGCGACAGTCAGGGCGAGGATCGCGGCCACGCGAGCCGCGTCGTGAAGCACGTGCTGCTGATCAGCGTCGACGGCCTGCACGAGCAGGATCTCGCGCGCTGCATCGGCGCGAACACGTGCCCGAACATCGCGGTGCTCGCGAAAAGCGGCGTGACGTACACGAATGCCTATACGCCGGGCCTGTCGGATTCGTTCCCGGGCCTCGCCGCGCTCGTGACGGGCGGCTCGCCGAAGACGGCCGGCCTGTTCTACGACGTGTCGTACGATCGCAACCTGTACGCGCCGGGCGACACGAGCTGCTCGGGCAAGCAGGGCTGGAACGTCGTGTTCGACGAGACGACCGGCATCGATGCCCAGAACGGCGGCGCGCTCGTCCACCTCGACGGCGGCGGCGCGTTCAACCCGCAGGCGATCCCGAACGCGAAGGTCAACGGCAAGTGCGTGCCGGTCTATCCGCACAACTACGTGAAGACCAACACCGTGTTCGAGGCCGTGAAGGCCGGCATCCCGAACGCGACCACCGCATGGGCCGACAAGCACGCGTGGGGCTACGACTGGCTGAACGGGCCGTCGGGCACCGGCGTCGACGACCTGATGCGCACCGAGATCAACTCGATCGACCCGGTGACGAAGACGGACTACACCGACGTCTATTCGCATACCGCGCAGTTCGACAACCTGCACGTGCAGGCGCTGATCAACCAGATCAACGGCCGTGACTCGACGGGCACGAAGAGCGCGCCGGTGCCGACGCTGTTCGGCGGCAACTTCCAGACGCTCAGCGTCGCGCAGAAGGCGCCGGTCGCGAAGGGCGGCGGCTATCTCGATGCGAACTTCACGCCGAACGGCCAGGTCGCGAACGCGATCACGTACGTCGACAACTCGATCGGCCATATCGTCGCGGCGCTGAAGCAGGCGAACCTGTATGCGTCGACGGCCGTGATCGTCACGGCGAAGCATGGCCAGTCGCCGACCGATCGCACGAAGCTCGTGAAGAACGGCGACACGCTGACGAAGCTGCTCGAAGCGAACAACTACGTCGACCCGAACGGCAACTTCGGCCAGAACAACACGAAGACGGGCAACCTGAACGACGGCTCCGGCCTGGTCGACACGGGTTTCGTGCAGACCGACGACGTCGGCCTGATCTGGCTGCGCGACCGCAACCAGCGCACGGCCGTGGTGCAGACGCTGAAGGCGAACCTGGGCTGCAACGCGCCGGGGATCTGCGCGGACGGCCCGCAGGCGTACGTGCTGTACGGCGCGGCGCTTGCTGACCGCTTCGGCGATCCGGCCAACGGCCGCACGCCGGACATCATCGTCCAGCCGAATCCGGGCGTGATCTACACGTCGAGCACGAAGAAGGACGAGGAGCACGGCGGCAACGCGCCGGACGACAGCCACCTCGGCCTGCTCGTGTCGTACCCGGGCCTGCATCGCGCACGCACGGTGACCGACACGGTCGGCACGAAACAGGTCGCGCCGACGATCCTCGGGCTGCTCGGCGCGAACCCGCGCCTGCTGCATGCGGTGGTGGCCGAGAATACCGGCGTGCTGCCGGGGCTGGGCATCGATCGGCACTGACGACGGTTTCCGGACACCGCTGCCCGGCGGTGTCCGGTACGGCGGGGCGCGCGGTCGAGCGCGTCTCGCCGCATGACGCATGCGGGCCGGCTTACGCCGGCGCGCATTCGTCCAGCATCCATGCCCTGAAGTGCCGCAACGCTTCGCTCGTCTCGAGGCGCTCCGGCGCGTAGCACAGGTAGTGCCCCTGCGCGTCGACCTCGACGGGCGCGTCGAACGGTTCGACGAGCGTGCCGGCCGCGAGATTGTCCGCGATCAGGAAACGCGGCACGAGCGCGAGCCCGAGGCCCGCCTGCGCGCCCTGGATCAGCACCGAATACTGTTCGAAGCGCGGCCCGGCGAGCGCGTTCATCTGCGTGGCGCGATGGCGTTCCGCCCACGCGGACCACGCGATTTCGGCCTGCTCGTGCACGAGGCGCGGCGCCGTGACGGCGTCGGCGGGCGTGCGCAACGCGTGCCGCTCGCCGAATTCGCGCGTACAGACCGGCACGAAGGTTCGCCCGTCCAGGTAATCGCTTCGCACGCCTTCCCATGCTCCGTCGCCGTAGCGGATCGCCGCGTCGAGCCCGAACGGAAAGATGTCGCCGTGCGCGAGATGGCGGCGAAAGCTCAGCGTGACGCCCGGCGCGACGGCCAGGAAACGCGAGAGCCGCGGCACGAGCCACTTGGTCGTAAACGTCGGCACGCTGGCGATCGTCAGCAGGTCGCCGTTTTCGCGCGCGCTCAGCAGTTCGATCGACGCGTTGCCGATCTCGCGCAGCGGGCCGGCGACGCGTGCGTGGTACACCTGCCCGGCACGCGTGAGCACGAGGCTGCGCCCCTCGCGCACGAACAGCTTCACACCGAACAGCGCCTCGAGATTCGCGATCTGCCGGCTGACCGCGCTGGGCGTCAGGCCCAGTTCGCGGGCCGCGTACGAGAAGTTCAGATACTTCGCAGAACAGGTGAATGCATGCAGTTCCGAGACGTTCGGATACAGGTGCTTCATCGCGACTATTCCTTCGGCGCACAGATCGATGCGGGCTTTGTACGTTTTTTTCATGACGATGCCATGTCGGATCCGCACACTTCGGCCATCCAGAAAACGCGTGACAGCCCCGCCCGGCGGGCGTTGCGTGGTGTCTTCGTCTCTTGTCCGCGAGTGTTTTCATGCCTGCGTCTACCGCCCCGGCCCTGGCCGATGGTGTTCCGATTTCGCGTAACAGGCCGGTGCGCCCGAGTGCCGGACGCTTCTTGCTGCACGCGCTCGTCGCGGTGTTCGGGCTCTACCTGTTGCTGCCGATCGTGCTGCTGCTGATCGGCTCGGTCGGCCAGTCGTGGACGAATACGCTGCTGCCGACCGGCTTCACCTGGCACTGGTTCGCCGATCTCGCCGGAAATCGCAGTTTCACCCGCGCATTCGGCGTGAGCCTGACGGTGGCGCTGGCGTGTTGCGCGCTCAACGCGGTGATCGGCCTGCCGCTCGCATATGCGCTGCATCACCGTGCGCAGGCCGGGCGCGGCATGGCGACCCGCCTCGTGATGCTGATGCCGGTGGCCGTGCCCGCGCTGACGCTCGGCTTCGGCTATATCGCGATCTTCAGCGGCGACACGCTGCCCTGGCTCGGCACGCTGCCGCTGATGATCGGGGCCCACGCGGTGCTGACGCTGCCGTACCTGCTGCAGACGCTGCTCAGCGATCTGCGCCACCTCGGGCTCGCACGCCTCGAGGCCTGCGCGGCGACGCTCGGTGCGACGCCGCTGCGCCAGTTCGTCACGATCGTGTTGCCGAACCTGCGGCACAGCCTGTTCTCGGGGCTCGTGATGGTGGCCGCGCTGTCGATCGGCGAATTCCAGATCTCGAACCTGATCGCCGGCTTTCGCTATCGCAACTATCCGATCGTGCTGCTGCAGGCGTTCTACGGCGCGTCGGGGATGGCGTGCGCGGCGACCGTCGTGCTGCTCGTCCTCGCCGTGCTCGCGACGCTCGTATCGGTCGGCACCGTGCAACGTATGAAGTGAGTCCGTCATGAGTCTCGAGTTCGAACACGTCAGTTTCCAGTATCCCGGCGCGCGACACGGCGTCGACGACGTCACGCTGTCCGCCGCGCAAGGCGAACTGCTCGCGGTGATGGGGCGCAGCGGCTCCGGCAAGTCCACGCTGCTGCGGCTCGCGGCCGGCCTGCTCGACGGCGGCAGCGGCCGCATCGTGATCGGCGGTGCCGACATGGCCGGCGTGCCGGTATGGCGGCGCGAGGTCGGCATGGTGTTCCAGCACTACGCGCTGTTTCCGAACCTGTCGGTGGCCGACAACGTCGCGTACGGGCTGAAAATGCGCGGCGTCGCGGCGCATGCGCGGCGGCAGCGTGCGCGCGACATGCTCGAGCGCGTCGGCCTGGCGGCGCATGCGGAGCGCGGCATCGCGATGCTGTCCGGCGGCCAGCAGCAGCGCGTCGCGCTGGCGCGTGCGCTCGTGATCGAGCCGAAGCTGCTGCTGCTCGACGAGCCGCTGGCCGCGCTCGACGCCGGCATCCGCCATCAGCTGCGCGACGAGATTCGCGCGCTGCAGCGCGCGTGCGGCGCGACGACGCTGCTCGTCACGCACGACCAGGACGAGGCGCTGAGCATGGCCGACCGCGTCGCGATCGTCGACGGCGGGCGCGTGCTGCAGGTGGGCACGCCGCGCGACCTGTACGAGCGGCCCGCGTCCGCGCAGGTCGCGCGCTTCGTCGGCCATTCGACGCTGCTGCGCGGCCGCGTGACCGCGCACGATACGGTCGACGTGCGGTTCGCGACGCTGCGCGTCGAGACCGGCGGGCACCGGCCGGGCGCCGAGGTCGAGGTGCTGGTGCGGCCCGAGCACGTGGAGGCCGATCCGCCGGCGCACGGCGTGAACCGCATCGACGGCGCGCCGGGCGACGTGCGCTACTTCGGCGCGACGCAACGCTACGACTTCATTCCCGCCGGCTCGGCCGACCCGCTGCTGTGCGAAGGCCGCGTGCCGGCCACCCGGCGGATCGCGATCGACCCGCGCCATCTGCTCGTGCTGCCGGCCGCGCCGGACGCGCAATGACCCCTTTCATTCAACGGAGATCCCCGATGCCTGCAGGCCACCCTCTTGTGAAGACCCTACGCGCCGGCGTGCTGGCGCTCTGCGCGTTCGCGGCGCTGGCCGCCGCGCCGGCGCACGCCGCGCCGCTGTATCCGGGCGAGGACGCGCTGTATGCGAAGGCCGCCGACGAAGGGCTCGTCGTGTCATTCGACACGGGCCCCGAATGGGCGAACTGGAAGGCGCTGTTCGCCGAGTTCCGCAAGCGCTATCCGAAGGTCGAGATCACCTACAACGACATCGGCTCGGCCGCGACCGTGGTGTCGCTGGACAAGTCGCGCCGCCGTCCGCAGGCCGATACCGCGTACTACTTCGCCGCGTCGGCGCTCGACGCCGAAAGCAAGGATGTCGTCGCGCCGTTCAAGCCGGTCAACTTCGACAAGCTGCCGGACGTGTTTCGCTCGGCGGACGGCCGCTGGTTCGCGGTGCACTCGCTGAACATCGCGTTCCTCGTCAACCGCAAGCTCGTGAAGAACGTGCCGCAGCGCTGGTCCGACCTGCTGAAGCCGGAGTATCGCAACGCGGTCGTCTATCTCGACCCGCGTTCGACCGGGCAAGGGCAGGTCGCCGTGTTCGCGGCAGCCTATGCGAACGGCGGCAGCGTCGAGAACCCGAAGCCCGGCGCGGAATTCCTTGGCAAGCTGAAGCGCGCGGGCAACGTGCTGCGTGTCGAAGGCACGACGCCTTATGCGAAGTTCGTGAAGGGCGAGATTCCGATCCTGATCGGCTACGAGAACGACGGCCTGAAGGCGAAGTACGTCGACGGCATGGGCGACGCGGCCGACGTCGTGATTCCGCAGGACGGCAGCGTATCGGCGCCGTATGCGATGAGCCTCGTGAAGAACGGCCCGAACCCGTCCGCCGCGCAGCTGTGGCTCAACCTGGTGATGAGCGACGTCGGGCAGGGGCTGTTCGCGCAGGGCTTCGTGCGGCCGGCCGTGCCCGGCACGCCGGTCGCGCCGGATGTCGCGGCGAAGCTGCCGAAGGCGCCGCAGGTGCGTCCGCTCGACGTGGCGAAGGCGGCCGCACGCAAGACCGAGATCGACCAGCTCTGGTCGCAGGCGACGCTCGGCCAGTAAGGGGCACACGATGCAGACCTCCCTGGCGGAACGCGGCGCGCTGCGCCGCTTCGGCGCGGTGCCGGCGGCGGTATTGCTGGCGGTGTGCTTCGCGCTGCCGCTCGCCGCGCTCGTCGGCTCGGCCTTCACGGACGGCGGCCGCGCGTTCGGCGCGGTGCTGCGCGATCCGCTCGTCGCCGATGCGATCGCACGATCGCTGGCGCTGGCGGTGGGCGCCGGCACGCTGTCGGTCGGCGTCGGCGTGCCGGTCGCATTCGCGCTGGCGGGGCAGTCGCCCGCCCGCCGCCATTGGACGCTCGCGCTGCTCGGCGTGCCGCTCGCGTTCTCCGGGCTCGTGATCGCGTACGGCTTCATCCTCGCGTTCGGCCGTGCCGGCTTCGTCACCACGCTCGCGGCGTCGCTGGGCGCGGACCCGACCGTGCTCGGCGGCGCGATCTACACGATGCCGGGGCTGGCGGTCGCGTATGCGTATTACCTGATCCCGCGGGTCGCGCTGATGATCTACCCGGCGCTCGCGAATCTCGACCGGCGGCCGCTCGAGGCGGCACTGACGCTCGGCGCGCGGCCGTGGCGTGCGTGGCTCGACGTCGCGTGGCGCGAACTGTGGCCGTCGGTCGCGTCCGCGTGGTGCCTCGTCACGGCGATCGCGCTCGGCACCTACGGCACGGCGCTCGCGCTGGCCGGCACGCAGATCAACATCCTGCCGCTGCTGATGTATCTGAAGCTGTCGGACGGGCAAACCGATTTCTCGCAGGCGGCCGTGCTGTCGATCGTGCTGACGGCGATCTGCACCTGCGTTCTTGCATTGGGGGAAGGCCTTGTACGGCAACGACGTCATGGATGAGTGGTCGGAAGCGGCGTGCGACGCGCTGGCGCAACTCGCGCAGCGGCAGCGCGGCGCGCGGGGGCACCGCATGCCGGTCGGCGTGATCGGTCCGCGCGAGGCGACCGACGAGCAGATGCGGGTCGCGCAGCGGATCGCGCATGCGCTCGCGGCGGCGGGTGTCGCCATCGTCGGCGGCGGCAAGCAGGGCGTGATGGAGGCGGCCGCGCGCGGCGTGCATGCGGCCGGCGGGTGCGCGATCGGGCTGCTGCCGGAAGACGATGCGACGCTCGCGAATCCCTACCTGAGCGTCGCGCTGCCGACCGGGCTCGGCATCACGCGCAACGCACTGGTCGCGCGTGCGTCGCTGTGCCTGATCGCAGTCGGCGGCGGGCTCGGCACGCTGTCCGAGATCGCGCTCGGGTTGCAGTGGGGCAAGCCGGTGTTCGCGATTTGCGACGCGCCGCGCGTGGCGGGCGCCGAATGCTTCGACGAAGCGGATCCGCTCGTGGCGCGGGTCGCGCGGTGGCTGGCTGATTCGGCGTAGGTCGTGTGGCGCGCGTGCCGATCGCCGGCTGCGCCGGCGGGGCGAATGCCGGTTCGAACTTGAAATGAGGCGCGCGGCCCGTCATATTGTCTGCGCCTGAACTTTCAACGACGCCCCCGGAGGATTCCCGATGCGCCTTTTGCTTGCCCTGCTGTTGCCGTGGTTCCAGTTCTTCACGATCGGCCGCCCGATCGCCGGGATCATCTGCCTGATCCTGCAAATTACGATCATCGGCTGGCTGCCCGCCGCGATCTGGTCGGTGTATGCATTGAGCCAGTACAAGACCGACCGCAAGATCGAAGCGGCGTTGGGCGAGCGGCGGTAGGCTGCCGTCGAGCGCGCGAAGTAGCTGTTTCGGCAGGGATCTACATGGATTGCCGGCCTCCATGGACGCGATTCGTATGGATTTCTGCCGAAATGACACTGTTCCTGGTGAACAGGCAGACGCCACACCATGGATCAACTTCGCCATGCCGGAATGGACGCTCGGCGTCGTGCGGCGCGCGCCGCGACAGCGATTCCCGGCGTCGTGGCAACGGCGCATCCGTCGATCGACAGAGGCGCGAGGCGTCAGGAGGGAAGGAATGCCGGTCGGTCGACCGGCTTATTTCACCGCAAACAGCGTCAGGTTCATGAAGATCTTGAACGCATAGCCGAGCGTGACGGCGCCGATCACGCCGCCCGCCCACAGGACGACGAACCACATCCAGCCGCGCATGCGCGGCTTCGGCGCAGCGGGCTGGCGATCGGCGGAATCAGTGGTGGTAGTAATGCTGGTCTTCATGGCGCACCTTGCCTCGGAATACCCAGTAACCCATCGTCGTGTAGGCGATGATGATCGGGAGGATAACCGCTGCGCCGACCAGCGTGAAGGTCTGGCTCGAACGCGGCGCCGCGGCTTCCCAGATCGTCATCGTCTGGGGAATCGCATACGGGAACAGCGTGACGAGCAGGCCGACGTAGCCGAGCAGCACGAGCGCCAGCGCGAGCACGAACGGGGTCATGTCGTGCCGGGCGCGCACCGCGCGGCGCATCCATACCGCGCAGCCGGCGACCAGGAACGGCACCGGCAGCAGGCGCCAGAACAGCCCCGAGTCGAACCAGCGCTGCGCGATGGCCGGATCCTGCAGCGGCGTCCACAGGCTGACGACCGCGATGAAGCCGAGCAGCACGACCGTCAGCGGCCACACGACGCGATGCAGGCGCCGCTGCAGGTCGCCTTCCGTCTTCGCGACGAGCCAGCAGCAGCCGAGCAGCGCATAGGTCACGATCAGGCCGAGGCCGGTCAGCAGGCTGAACGGCGTGAGCCAGTCGAACGCATCGCCCGCGAATACGCCATCCTTCACGTTGATGCCTTGCAGGAACGCGCCGAGCGCGATCCCCTGGAAGAACGTCGCGCCGGCCGAGCCGCCGATGAACGCGAGATCCCACAGCTGCTTCGTGCGCCGCGCCTTCGCGCGGATCTCGAACGACACGCCGCGGAAGATCAGGCACACCAGCATGAAGATCAGCGGCAGGTACAGCGCCGACAGCACGGTCGAATAGACGACCGGAAACACCGCGAACAGCCCGGCGCCGCCGAGCACGAGCCACGTCTCGTTGCCGTCCCACACGGGTGCGACGGTGTTCATCATCAGGTCGCGTTCCTTCTCGTCCGGGAAGAACGGGAAGACGATGCCGATGCCGAGGTCGAAGCCGTCGAGCACGACGTACATGAAGAGCCCCAATGCGATGATCGCGGCCCAGATTACGGTGACGTCCATAGGTTTTCTCGTATGCGAAAAAGGGTGGGCTCAGACGGTCTCGAGCGGCTCGTCGACGGCCGACATCGGGCGGCGCGCGGTGTGGTCGGGGCGCGTGTCCGGGGTGTCGTCGTGCTTCACGTCGGGCAGCGCGGGGCCGGCCTTCATCAGCTTCAGCATGTAGTACACGCCGGTGCCGAACACGAGGAAGTACACGATCACGAACGTCATCATCGACAGGCTGACCTGCTGCACCGACAGCGGCGATACCGCATGCGCGGTGCGCATCACGCCATACACGACCCACGGCTGGCGGCCTGCTTCGGTCGTCACCCAGCCCGCGAGCAGCGACACGAAGCCGGTCGGGCCCATCACGAGCGCGAAGCGCTGGAACCACTTCGATTCATACAGGCGGCCGCGGCGGCGCAGGAACCACGCGAGCGCGGCGAGGCCGATCATCGCGAAGCCGAGGCCGACCATGATCCGGAAGCTCCAGAACACGACCGTCGAATTCGGGCGGTCTTCCGGCGGGAATTCCTTCAGGCCGCGGATCTCGCCGTCCCAGCTGTGCGTGAGGATCAGGCTGCCGAGGTGCGGCACCTTCACCGCGTAGCGGGTCGTTTCCGCCTGCATGTCAGGGATGCCGAACAGGTTGAGCGGCGTGCCGCCCTTCTCGGTTTCCCACAGCCCTTCGATCGCGGCGATCTTCGCCGGCTGGTGCTTCAGCGTGTTGATGCCGTGCTGGTCGCCGATCACGGCCTGCAGCGGCGCGAGCACCAGCAGCAGCCACAGCGCCATCGAGAACATCTTCTTCACGCCCTTGTCGCGGCGGCCCTTCAGCAGGTGCCACGCGCCGGTCGCGGCCACCACGAGCGCGGCGACGATGAATGCGGCGATCGCCATGTGGAACAGGCGGTACGGGAACGACGGGTTGAAGATGATCGCGAACCAGTCGGTCGGCACGACGCGGCCGTCGACGATCTCGAAGCCCTGCGGCGTCTGCATCCAGCTGTTCGACGCGAGAATCCAGAACGTCGAGATCAGCGTGCCGATCGCGACCATCAGCGTCGCGCCGAAGTGCGCGCGCGGGCTCACGCGATTCCAGCCGAACAGCATGATGCCGAGGAAGCCGGCCTCGAGGAAGAACGCGGTCATGACCTCGTACATCAGCAGCGGGCCGGTGACGGCGCCGGCGAAGCTCGAGAAGCCCGACCAGTTCGTGCCGAACTGGTAGCTCATCACGACGCCGGAGACGACGCCCATCCCGAACGCGACCGCGAAGATCTTCGACCAGAACAGGCAGAGGGTTTTGTAGTACTGCTTGCCGGTTTTCAGCCAGCGATATTCGAGCACGGCGATGAAGCTGGCGAGGCCGATGCTCAGCGCCGGAAAGACGATGTGAAAGGAGACGGTGAACGCGAATTGCAGGCGGGCCAGATCGAGGGCCGAAAGAGCGGTGTCCATACCAGTTGACCGAGGCTGACGATACCCGCCGGCGGGTGCCGGCGGACCCCGGCGGACGGGCGTCGGGGTTGGCTGGAGTATGGGCCGCGATGTTGCACCGCGAAATGCGCCAACTCGTCGCAGATGTCCAGCCCGTCGCGCGCATTTCCAGGGTAAATCGTTGATTCGTATCAAGAAGGCTGCTTGCGACGCGCGCGGCCGCGGCGTGGCGGTCTGACGCACGTGCGGCAATATGGCGCGTCGCGTCATCGGAACGGTTCGGCGCGGACGCAAACGCCGCGTGACACCGCGCGTCACGGCGCCCGCGCGGCCGAACCGTTTCAGTGCGTTATCGCGTAACGCAAGCGGTCGTGCCGGCGGGCCGCGGCCGTTGGGGTCTGTCACATGGGTAACGCCGCGCAACCTTCGATACGCACACGCTGCATGAATTGCGTACACTCTGAGTCTCGTTTCGGCAGGGCCGGGCGCATCGGTTCCGGTCCGCGTTTACCCAGGACTCAGCGATGATCGATTTACGCAGCGATACCGTGACACGTCCGAGCCAGGCAATGCTGGCCGCGATGACTGCCGCCGAAACCGGCGACGACGTATGGGGTGACGACCCGACCGTGCTGCGCCTGCAGGCGGTGACGGCAGAGCGGGCCGGCAAGGAAGCCGGCCTGTTCTTCCCGAGCGGCACGCAGAGCAACCTGGCCGCGCTGATGGCCCATTGCGAGCGCGGCGACGAGTACATCGTCGGCCAGCTCGCGCACACCTACAAGTACGAAGGCGGCGGCGCGGCCGTGCTCGGCAGCATCCAGCCGCAGCCGATCGAGAACGCACCGGACGGCACGCTGCCGCTCGCGAAGATCGCCGCGGCGATCAAGCCGCTCGACAACCACTTCGCCCGCACACGCCTGCTCGCGCTCGAAAACACGATCGGCGGCCAGGTGCTGCCGGAAGGCTATGTGCAGGAAGCCACCACGTTCGCGCGCAGCCGCGGGTTGTCGCTGCACCTCGACGGCGCACGCGTGTGCAACGCGGCCGTTGCGTCGGGGCGTTCGATCGCCGAGCTTTCCGCGCCGTTCGACAGCGTGTCGATCTGCTTCTCGAAAGGGCTCGGCGCACCGGTCGGCTCGGTGCTGGTCGGCAACCGTGCGCTGATCGAGCGCGCGCAGCGCTGGCGCAAGGTGCTCGGCGGCGGGATGCGGCAGTCGGGCATTCTCGCGGCCGCCTGCCTGTATGCGCTCGACCACAATGTCGAGCGGCTCGCGGACGATCACGCGAATGCCGCGCATCTCGCCGAAGGCCTCGCACGCATCGACACCGTGAAGGTGCTGTCGCACGCGACGAACATGGTGTTCGCGCAATTCCCCGAAGCCGATTGCGCGCCGCTCGAGGCGTGGCTCAAGGAACGCGGGATCCTCACGCAGATGCTGTACGCGTCGCGTTTCGTCACGCACTGCGACGTGTCGCGTGCGGACATCGATACGTTCATCGATGCGGTCGGTGCGTATTTCGCGCAACGCCGCGCGTAAGGTGGAATGCGCCGGCCGGCGGGGACGCCGGCCCGATGTGGCGCGAAGCAGGGGGCGGAGAGGCGACGGGGGCGACGTGGCAACCCGTCTGTCGATATCGGGCGAGCCGGCGGATCATGCTTGCCGGGGTGCATCGGCGGGCGGTGTGCCGTCGTGGAACAGCGCTTGCAGTTGCGTGCGCAGTTCGGCGCTGTCGGTGTGCTGGTGAACCTGGACCGCATGCTGCACGGCGGCTTCCAGCAGTTCGTTGTCGGAGTCGGCAGAAATCGCGACCGAGCAATTCATCGCGCTGGGAAACTCGCGGCAATCGATGTAGCGGCGAGACATGATGTTCTCCTTGCGGGAAAGGGCGCGGCCGGATAGGCGTGATCGGCCGCGCGGCGCGTTCGCGAGGCCGATGGAAAAAGTATAGGCGGCGCGGCGGGGATTCTCGCCTTCAGGTATACCGCACCCCGCGCACGGTGGCGATGGCGGTGCTTACGGCAGCGGCGCGAGCAGCCGCCGCGCCGCTTCGACGACCCGCTCGGACAACGACGCCATCGTCGGCGACTGCACGGTCCACGCGTGCCAGTACAGCGTGACGTCGGTCGGATGCGCGGGCGCGAGATCGACGAGCCCCTGCGTGTCGAGCGGTTCGCTGCCGATCAGCGGCTCCGGCACCATCGCGTAGCCGAGCCCGTGCCGCACCGCCGCGAAATGCGAATGGGTGCCCGGCACGTAGTGGCACGGGTACGCGCCGTCGGGCAACCCGAACTTCTCCTTCAGGAACGACGACTGCAGCGTATCGCGCCGCGAATACGCGACGACGGGCGCCTTGCGCGCGCTCGTGCGGTTCAGCCCGCGCGGAAACCAGCGCACCGCGAACGCGGCGGCCGCGAGCAGCCGGTAGCGCATCGTGCCGAGCGGCGTCGCGAGGCAGCCGCGCATCGGTTTCGGCTCGGTCGTCACGCAGCCCACCGCCATCCCGCTTTCGAGCAACGCGAACGTGTGGTCCTGATCTTCGACGATCAGCTCGAACAGGATGCGTTCGCCGGCGAGCACGGACGTCAGCGCCGGCAGAAACCACGTGCCGAGGCTGTCGGAATTGAGCGCGATCGTGACGGAGATCGGCGATTCGCGCTCGGTCGCGAGCGTGCTCTGCAGGTCGGCCTGCAGCAGCGCGACGCGGCGCAGGTGCTGCAGCACGCGCTGCCCGGCCACCGTCGGGCGGCACGGCCGCGTGCGCAGCACCAGCGGCGTGCCGAGGCTCGCTTCCAGCGCGCGGACCCGCTGCGTGACGGCGGACGCGGTCACGTGCAGGCGCACGGCGGCCTGCTCGAAGCTGCCCGTGTCGGCGACGGCCAGCAGCGCGGCGGCCTGCTTCGGATCGATCGTCATCGACATGTCGGTGGGATTCCTGTGAACGTAAGACGAGAACAGCCGGTAGTGTAAGTCAGTGCGTATCGGCGGCCGGGTGCGGCGCGAGGTTCTGCAGCCCCGCATTCATCGTCGGAATCGGCCACGATACGCAAGCACGCCGCGTGCTCGATACCGGTGGCGCGCGCATTTTGAACTAGGCTATATGAACGCGCGGACCCCGGCATGTGCCATGCCGGCCCTTCGCGCGCGGACGATCGCGCGTCGCGCGCAAGCCGCGGCGCGGGCGTCGTGACGATTCCCCTTTCACGGAGACGAACATGTCGATTCGACTAGGCGAGGACGCGCCCGATTTCACCGCGGAGACCACTGAGGGAACGATCCGCTTTCATGAATGGATCGGCGACCATTGGGCGATCCTGTTTTCCCATCCGAAGGATTTCACGCCGGTGTGCACGACCGAACTCGGCTACATGGCCGGACTCAAGCCGGAATTCGACAAGCGCAACACGAAGATCATCGGGCTGTCGATCGATCCGGTCAGCGATCACCGGAAGTGGGTGGCGGATATCGCCGAAACGCAGGGGCATGCAGTCAACTATCCGCTGATCGGCGATGACGAGCTGAAGGTCGCGAAGCTGTACGACATGATTCATCCGAATGCGAGCGGCGGCCCGCGCACGGCGGTCGACAACGCGACGGTGCGCTCGGTCTTCATCATCGGGCCGGACAAGAAGGTCAAGGCGATGCTCGTCTATCCGATGAGCGCGGGGCGCAACTTCGACGAGGTGCTGCGCCTGCTCGACGCGCTGCAGCTCAACGCAAAGCATACGGTGGCAACACCGGTGAACTGGAAGCCCGGCGACGATGTCATCATTCCGACGTCGGTATCGGACGATGCGGCGAAGCAGAAGTATCCGGATGGCTTCCGGACGCTGAAGCCGTACCTGCGCTACGTGACGCAGCCGCGTTGACGCACCGTGCCGGCCGGATGCCGGCGATGCCGGACCACGACGGGGCGGCCCGCGCGACAGCGACAGTCGCGGCGCGGGCCGGACGACAGCGTCACGTACGCATAAAACAAGCGTCAACCAGCGACGGAGCGACTTCGCGATGATCTTCCGGCAACTCTTCGACCCGCAATCGTCAACGTACACGTACCTGCTTGCCGACAGCGCGTCGCGCGAAGCGGTGCTGATCGATCCCGTGTTCGAGCAGGTGCGCCGCGACGCGGCGCTGCTCGACGAGCTCGGGCTGCGGCTCGTCGCGACCGTCGACACGCACGTGCATGCCGATCATGTGACGGGCGCGTGGCTGCTGAAGCAGCGCACGGGCAGCACGATCGCGATATCGGCCGCGAGCGGCGCGCAGGGCGCCGACCGCTACCTGAACGACGGCGACCGCTGCGCGTTCGGCGCGCGCTACCTGACCGTGCGCGCGACGCCCGGCCACACGAGCGGCTGCATCAGCCTCGTGCTCGACGACGAATCGATGGCGTTCACCGGCGATTGCCTGCTGATCCGCGGCACGGGCCGCACCGACTTCCAGCAGGGCGACCCGCGCGCGCTGTATCGCGCGGTGCACGGCCGGCTCTTCACGCTGCCGGCCGCGTGCCTGCTGTATCCGGCGCACGACTATCGCGGGCTCACGGTGACGAGCGTCGGCGAGGAGCGGCGCTTCAACCCGCGTCTCGGCGGCGACCTGAGCGAAGACGATTTCGCGGGCTACATGCGCAACCTCGGGCTCGCGCATCCGCGCCAGATCGACGTCGCGGTGCCGGCGAACCTGCAATGCGGCGTCGCCGCGAACGCGCCCGATGTACAGGCCGCGCCCGACTGGGCGCCGCTCGTCTATACGTTCGCCGGCTTCTGGGAAATCGATCCGCAATGGCTCGAGGATCATCTGCCGGCGGTGCAGGTCGTCGACGTGCGCGAGCCGGACGAATTCACCGGCCCGCTCGGCCACCTGCCCGGCGCGACGCCGATTCCGCTCGGCGAACTGGCCGCGCGCGCCGGCGAGATCGCGCGCGACCGGCCGGTCGTGACCGTGTGCCGCGCCGGGGGGCGATCCGCGCAGGCGACCGTCATTCTGCTGAAGGCCGGCTTCGACACGGTGGCGAATCTCGGTGGCGGGATGCTGCGCTGGCGTGCCGAAGGGCGCGTCGTGATGGACGGCCGGTCGTAACGCCCCGAGTCGCACGACAAAATAAATGCCGACTCGCTGTCGAAACGGGCGCGTGCCGTTCGTCGTCAAGGTATCCGATCATGTGGCGCCGCATCACGCGGCGCCGAAACCCTGAGAGACCGCACGATGATGCCGACGCTCTACGCCCATCCCTTTTCGTCCTACTGCCAGAAGGTGCTGACCGCGCTGTACGAGAACGGCACGCCGTTCGCGTATCGCGTGCTCGCGCACGACGATCCGAAGCCGATGCAGGAGCTGGCCGCGCTGTGGCCGCTGAAGCGCTTTCCGGTGCTCGTCGATGCCGGCCGCACGGTGATCGAGGCGTCGATCATCATCGAGTATCTCGGCCTGAACCATCCTGGCCCCGTGCGCCTGCTGCCCGACGATCCGCACGCGGCGCTCGAGGTGCGGACGATGGATCGCTTCTTCGACAACTACGTGTCGACGCCGCAGCAGAAGGTCGTGTTCGACGCGCTGCGGCCGGAGGCCGAGCGCGACGCGCGCGGGGTGGCCGATGCGCGCGCGATGCTGGAGACGTCGTACGCGTGGCTGGACAAGAAGATGGCCGATCGCGAATGGGCGGCCGGCGACCGCTTCAGCCTCGCCGACTGCGGCGCGGCGCCGTTCCTGTTCTACGCGGACTGGACGCATCGGATCGATCCGTCGTTCGCGAACGTGCTGGCGTATCGCCGGCGTCTGCTGGCGCGGCCGTCGTTCGCGCGCGCGGTCGACGAGGCGCGGCCGTTTCGCCCGTTCTTTCCGCTGGGTGCGCCTGATCGCGACTGATCGGCGCGGGCGATGCGCGGCGCGCCGCCACTGCGCATGGCCGGCAGCGCGTGCCGGGGCGGCGGAACGTAAGCAGCGGCAGCATCGCGGCGTCTCTCCGTCACATCGTGTGGGTGGCTGACTGCGCGAGCGTCAGCAGTTCGTCGAACTGCGTGATCAGCTCGAAGCACAGCAGGAACGCGAGCGTGTAGGCCGGCGCGGGGAAGCGCTTGATCATCGCGAGCACCTGCGGCGCGAAGCGCGAGCGGATTGCATCGCGCGTCAGCAGCCACGCGAGCGCGATGCCGATCGCGGCGCCCGCGATCAGGTCGGTCGGATAGTGAAAGCCGAGATACGCGCGCGGCACGCAGATGAACACGACCGCATACACCAGTGCCAATACGCCGACGCGGCGCGCGATGATGAAGATGCCGGTGGCGATCGCCATCCACAGCATCGCGTGATCGCTCGGAAACGAACTCCATGCCTGCAGCGTGGCCGCGCGGAGTCCCGCCGACGGAAAGTGCAGGTGCAGGTCGGCGTTGTAGATCGGCCGCACGCGGAACGGCAACACCTGCGCGAGCAGCCGGCCGAACGCGAGCGCGATGAGCCCGCTCGCGATCGTCGCGACGACCAGCTCGCGCTGCCGCTCGCGGTTCGGGCCGGGCTGGAACCACAGCCAGCACAGCACGGGAATGAGCACGAAGCCCTTGAACGTGTACAGGCCCGCGATCACGCGGATCGCGTGATTCATCAGCGGGCCGAACGTGATGT
Organism: Burkholderia sp. HI2500; assembly: GCF_002223055.1. Taxonomy (NCBI): domain Bacteria; kingdom Pseudomonadati; phylum Pseudomonadota; class Betaproteobacteria; order Burkholderiales; family Burkholderiaceae; genus Burkholderia; species Burkholderia sp. HI2500. The sequence goes on from NZ_NKFL01000006.1 coordinate 3,042,137, forward strand.
GGGTGAGGAAGGTCTGGATCGTGGTGTCGAAATCGTTCATGTTCTGTGCGACCCGGGCGGACGCTCAGCGCATGACATGCGGCCGGCAGGATCGAAAAGCGCGCTCGTACCGGAGCGCAACGGGGGGCAAGTATGTCACCCGATATTTCGAAGAAAATGCGAAAAAATACCGGGAATCCCCTGATAAAACGGGGCTGTGCGGTGGGGCCGGATGGGCGGGCGCCACGTGGCGGGGCGCATCGAATCGTCCGACGTTTTCGCATTGATGCACACGGCCATCGGAAAAATAATCGGTTGAACTGGACATTCGTTCGAGCGGGTGCGGACCTTGCGCCGCATGGGGGCTTTTCGTGCCGAATGCGCACGAATCGGCTGGACTGCGCAGCGTCATGCGTGCGCCGATCGAAAATAAAAGAAAAGGCGGACAAGCCCTGTGGGCCTGCCCGCGTTGTGCGTGCGATGCGGAATTTCAGTGGCGCCAGATCCGCACGGCGAGCGCGGCGAGTGACGTCACGACGGCCAGCCCGGTCACCGCATTCCAGCCCAGTTGCGCGAGCAACAAACTGCCGATCGCGGCGCCGGCTGCCATCCCGATGAACATGCCGACGAACAGCACCGCGTTGAGGCGGCTGCGCGACGCGGGGTCGATCCGGTAGACGATTGCCTGGTGCGCGATCAGCGTGGCCTGCACGCCGAGATCGAAGCCGATCGTCGCGACCGCGAGCAGCACGAGCTGGGCATGCGCCGACATCAACGGTGCGGCGGCCATCGACGCGAACGACACCGTCGCGATGCCGATGCCGATGCGCGTGACGCGCTCGGGGCCGTGATGGTCGGCCAGGCGCCCGGCAATCGGCGCGGCCAGCGCACCGGCCGCACCTGCGAGCCCGAACGCGCCCGCGGCCGCGCTGCCGAGGTGGAACGGCGCGCCGTGCAGCATCACCGCGAGCGTCGACCAGAACGCGCTGAACCCGATGGCCAGCAGCCCCTGCGCGAGCGCGGCGCGGCGCAGCGCCGGATGCTGGCGCCACAACTGGCCGAGCGACCCGATCAGTGCGCGATACGGCAGGCGCGTGGTCGGCTCGAAGTGCGGCAGCCCGCGCGCGGCCACGACGCCGATCACGGCGACGCTGACGGCCGCAAGCGCGAACATCGCGCGCCAGCCGGCCGTTTCGGCGACGAATCCGGCCACGACCCGCGACAGCAGGATGCCGAGCAGCAGCCCCGTCATCACCGTGCCGACGATGCGGCCGCGATGCGTGTCGTGCGCGAGCGTCGCGGCGGCCGGCACGACGTCCTGCGCCATCGTCGCCGCGAGGCCGATCGCGAAGCTCGCCGCGAGCAGCAGCCCGAGCGACGGCGCGATGGCGGCGAGCAGCAGCGCGACGACCAGCGTCGCGGCCTTGGTCACGATCACGCGGCGGCGGTCGAAACGGTCGCCGAGCGGCGCGAGCAGCAGGATGCCGAGCGCATAGCCGAGCTGCGTGAGCGTCGGCACGAAGCCGATCGCGCGTGCCGACGCGCCGAGATCGGGCCCGAGCGCGCCGAGCATCGGCTGCGCGTAGTAGAGCGGCGCGACCGCGAGGCCGGCGGCGGCCGCGAGCAGCAGCACGAGCCGGCGATCGGGCATCGAATGGGCGGCCGGCTGGGCCGGGGCGTGAGCGGCGCGGGGCGCGGCATCGAGACGGGACGGGGTGGACATGGCGTGCATCCTGGTTGCGATGAAGGAATGGACGCGAGTGTGGCGGCATGCGGCCGGCCACGGTAGTGCCGCCCTGCGCAGATTTGTTATACGCTCCACGAATGACCGAAAAATCCCCCTTCTCTCCCGCTGCTGGCGGGTCTCCGCGCATTCAGGCGGTGCCGGTGGACGGCGCCGGCTATCGTTTCGAGCTGATGGAAACCTTCGTGCGCATAGTCGAAGCCGGCAGCCTGTCGGCCGCGGCCGCGCAACTGCATACGACGCAGCCGACCATCAGCCGGCGGCTGCAGGCGCTCGAGCGCTCGCTCGGCATGCGGCTGCTGCAGCGGACCACGCACACGATGCGGCTGACCGTCGACGGCGAGCGCTGCTTCAAGCGCGCGAAGGAACTGCTGGCGAACTGGGCGGCGTTCGAGGCCGATCTGCGCGGTGCGCAAGAGGAGCCGGACGGGCTGTTGCGGGTCGCGGTGCCGCACGCGTTCGGCCAGGAGCGCTTCGTCGAGCCGCTCGCGCGGTTCCTGCGCGACTATCCGCGCGTGTCGGTCGAGTGGCTGCTGCAGGACGAGGTGCGGGATTTCGTCGGCAGCGGCATCGATTGCGCGATCCAGGTGGGCGAGCCGACCGATCCGGCCGTGGTCGCGATCCGGCTGTCGAAGGTGCCGCGCTTCGTGGTCGCCGCGCCGTCCGTGCTGAACGGCGCCGACGTGCCGGCCGACCCCGATGCGCTCGCCGAGTTGCCGTGGCTCGCGCTGCGCACGTACTACCGCACGGAGCTGGCGCTCACGCATTCGGTCACGGGCGAGACGCGACGCATTGCGATGCGCCCGCGCATCACGACCGCGAACCTGTACGCGCTGCGCAGTGCGGCGCTGCTGGGGGTGGGGGCGTGCGTCGGCTCGTCATGGATGCTGGCCGATCACCTCGCGCGCGGCGAGCTCGTGCACCTCGCGCCGGAGTGGCAGGCCGCGCCGCTGCCCGTCTACCTGACCTACCCGCATGCGCAGTTCTATCCGTCGCGGCTCGTGCGGTTCGCCGCGATGATGCGCGAGGCCGTGCCGGGGCTCGTCGAAGGGCGCGACAGCTGACCTCCGACGCGGGATGTGCCGCAAGCGGAGGGCGGCGGGCGGCCGCAGCGGCTTCAGCCGCGCCGGATCCCTTCGGGCAGCGCGCTGATGCGGCGCACCTCGGGCGAATCGAGCCACGCGCGCGACGTCGCGCAGTCGGCGAACATGTCGGTCGCATCCTCGCCCCAGAACAGGTCGCCGTCGAGTGCGAAGGTCGGCACGCCGAATACGCCGTGCGCGATCGCGTCGTCGGTGTTTGCGCGCAGTGCGTCCTTCACCGGCTGGGCGTCGACGGCCGTCACGCCTTCCGGAAAATCGACCGCTTCGCACAGCGCGGCGAAGCCCTCCGGCGTCGACACGTCCTGGCCGTCGCGCCAGATATGCCGGAAGATCCGCCGGATCGCGTCGGGAGAATTGCCCATCGCGATCGCGAGGCGCAGCGGCTTGATCGGATTGAACGGGTGCGCGGGCGGCATCCGGAACGCAATGCCGAGCTTGTCCGCGCGATATTGCGCGTGGCGATAGGTGAAGACGCGTTTCGCCGCGATCTCGGCCGGCGCTTTCTGGCCCCAGTGGGCGAGCAGTGCGCCGAGCACGATGGGCTTCGGCTCGAACGCGGCGGCGGCCGGCAACCGGTCGAATTGTTCCTGCTGCAGATAGGCGAACGGCGAAACGAAATCGAAATACCAGGTAGCGGTGCGCGCGGTGTTCATGGTGGCGACCCTCAAGCGTGTCCGGTTGGCGGTGGCTCGCGCGGCATGCCCGCAGGCGGCGCGCGATGCATGCATCGGCGGCCAGTGTCGCACGCGGCCGCCTTTTGCGCTGTTGCGTGGCCAGGCGCGCGCCGCCGCCGGTTACGACGCCGCGTCGCCGTGGTCCGCTGGCGATGCGAGCCGCGCGAGGCTGTCGCGCACGGCCGCTGCGTCGTAGCGTGCACCTGAGCCGCCGAGCGCGACGGTCGCCTTCTGCGCGAACGGCAACAGCATCGCGAGCGCCGCCGCCATGGCCGGTGCGTCGGCGAGCCGCGATTTCGGGCCCGATACGGTCAGCGCGCCGACGCACTCGCCGGCGGCGCCGAACACGGGCACGGATGCCGACGCCGTCTCCGGGTCGCGCTCGCCGTACGACGCGGCCCACAGCTGTTCGCGCACGTCGTGCCATTGCGCATCCTGCATGTCGGTGAACGCCAGCAGCACCTTCCCGGACGCACCCTGGCGCACCGGAAACTCCTCGCCGACCCGAATCGACACGCGCACCGCACGGGCGGGCTCGACCCGGTACAGCACCGAGCGCATGTCGCCCTGGCGCACGTAGAACGACGCCGTTTCGCCGAGTTCGCGGCTCAGCGTCTCGAGCAGCGGCTCGACCACCGGGCCGACCCGGAACGAACGCTGATACAGCGCGGCGAGCCGCAGCGGCTCGTGTCCGATCGCGTACTGGCCGTCGTCGAGCTTGCGCATGAAGCCGCCATGTTCGAGCGCCGTGAGCAGGCGCAGGATCGTGCTCTTGTACAGCCCGGTGCGACGCGACAGCTCCGCGAGCGACAGCCGGTCGTCGGTCTGCCCGAACGCACGGAGGATCGCGAACGCGCGATCGAGCACGGCGACGCCGCTGGACGCTTCTTCGGCCGACGAATCGGGCTCGCTGCCGGCGTGATCGGTTTGAGTCTTGGGCACTGCGTGCTTCCTTCTGAGGATGATCGATCGACTATATCGTTCTGTCTGACAGAACTCAAGTTCCAAAAAATCGCAATTTCACGGGTATACCCCGCTTACAGCCCATTCGACGCACGCATAGAGTTCTATCAAACAGAACGATGTTCTTTCAGACAGAACGATGGAGTGTCAAATGAGCGTTTCCGAATATCCGAAGGTGCTGGTCAGCGAGGTCGGGCCGCGCGACGGCCTGCAGAGCATCCAGGCCGTGATGCCGACGGCCGGCAAGCTGCGCTGGATCACCGCGCTGGCCGCGGCCGGCCTGCGCGAGATCGAGGTCGGGTCGTTCGTGCCGGCGAAGCTGTTGCCGCAGATGGCCGATGTGCGCGAAGTCGTCGCGCACGCGCTGGCGATTCCCGGGTTGCACGTCGCCGCGCTCGCGCCGAACCTGCGCGGCGCCGAGGGCGCATTCGAGGCCGGTGTGCACAAGCTGACGCTGCCGGTCTCGGTGACGGAAGCGCATTCGCTGGCGAACATCCGCAAGACGCCCGCGCAGATGATCGACGAGGTGCGTGCGATCGTCGCGCTGCGCAATGAGCGGTTTCCATCGGTGCAGATCGAGGCGGGCGTGTCGGTCGCGTTCGGCTGCACGATCGCGGGCGCGGTGAGCGACGACGAGACGATCGCGATGGCGGTGGCGATGGCCGAATGCGGCGTCGACGAGATCGGGCTGTCCGACACGAGCGGCTATGCGAATCCGGCGCAGGTGCGCCGGCTGTTCCTGCGCCTGCAGCGCGAAGTCGGCGACAAGGCCGGCGGCGCGCATTTCCACAACACGCGCGGGCAGGGGCTCGCGAACGTCGTCGCGGCGCTCGACGCGGGCGTGACGACGATCGACGCGAGCCAGGGCGGCCTCGGCGGCTGCCCGTATGCGCCGGGTGCGACCGGCAACATCGTCACCGAGGATCTCGTGTTCCTGCTCGAGGCGATGGGATTCGACACGGGTATCGACGTCGACGCGCTGCTCGCCGCGCGCGCGATCCTGCACGCGGCGCTGCCGGCCGAGGCGTTGTACGGCCATGTGCCGGACGCCGGGTTGCCGAAAGGCTTCCGTTACGCGGACGGCCGCGCTCCGAGCGCGGTGCAACCGGAAGGATGCCTGACGGGAGTCGTGCAATGAACGACCACCAACCGGCTTCGACGCTGCCGTACGCAGGCACGCGCGTGATCGAGATGACGCACATGGTGATGGGTCCGACCTGCGGGATGTTGCTCGCGGATCTCGGCGCGGAGGTCATCAAGATCGAACCGATCGCGGGCGACAGCACGCGCGCGCTGCGCGGTTCCGGCGCGGGCTTCTTCGGGATGTTCAACCGCAACAAGAAGAGCCTCGCCGTCGACGTGAAGGATCCGCGCGGGCTGGAGATCGTGCTGCGGCTCGTGGCGACCGCGGACGTGTTCAGCGAGAACTTCAAGAGTGGCACGATGGACCGGCTAGGTCTCGGCTATCCGGCGCTGCATTCGCTGAATCCGCGCCTCGTGTACGTGTCGCACAAGGGCTTCCTGCCGGGGCCGTACGAGCATCGCACCGCGCTCGACGAAGTGGTGCAGATGATGGGCGGCCTCGCATACATGACGGGCCCGGAAGGGCGGCCGCTGCGCGCGGGGGCGAGCGTGAACGACATCATGGGCGGCATGTTCGGCGCGATCGGCGCGATGGCCGCGCTCGCGCAGCGCGAACGCACCGGCCGCGGCCAGCAGGTGCAGAGTTCGCTGTTCGAGAACAACGTGTTCCTCGTCGCGCAGCACATGATGCAGTTCGCGGTGACCGGGCAGGCCGCCTCGCCGATGCCGAGCCGGATTTCCGCGTGGGCCGTCTACGACGTGTTTTCAGTTAAGGATGACGAACAGATCTTTCTCGCGGTCGTGTCGGACACGCAGTGGGCGCTGTTCTGCGATGCGTTCGGCCTGGCCGCGCTGAAGGACGATCCGCGCGTCGCGACCAACAACCTGCGCGTGCAGGCGCGCGAGTGGCTGCTGCCCGAGTTGCGTGCGCGGCTCGCGCCGCATTCGGCCGCGGAGATCGGCGCGATCTTCGAATCGAACGGCCTGCCGTACGCGCCGATCACGAAACCGCAGGACCTGTTCGACGATCCGCACCTGCTCGCCACGGGCGGCCTCGAGGCCGTGACGCTGCCGGCCGACGCGAGCAGCGCCGGGCGGCCGGTCGACACGCGCACCGCGCTGCTGCCGCTGACGCTTGGCGGCGAACGCCTGCGGCTGCGCGCGGCACCGCCCGCACTCGGCCAGGACACGCGCGCGCTGCTCGGCGAGCTCGGCTACACGCCGGACGAGGCGCGTGCGCTGATCGAAGCCGGCGTCGTCGCGGGGCAGCATGGCGCGGACGATGCGGCGCCGGGCGGCGCGCCGTCACCGAACGAGCTGGCGAGCGCGTAGCGCGGCCGCGATTCACCGAACGAACAAAGGCGTCCCGGCCGTGCCACGCACGGGCGCGGCCGCCCCATCCACGGAGACAACCATGACATCCGCTTCCCCGGCACTGGCCGACGATCGCGAGACCGACGCGTCGCTCGAGCAACGGGCCGTGCGCAAGGCCGCGTGGCGCTTCATTCCGCTGCTCGCGCTCGCGTACTTCTTCAACTACCTGGACCGCACGAGCGTCGGCTTCGCGGCGCTCACGATGAACCGCGATCTCGGCCTGACCGCGACGCAGTTCGGCTGGGGCGCGGGGATCATGTTCGCCGGCTACTGCTTGTTCGAGGTGCCGAGCAATCTCGCGCTGTACCGCTTCGGCGCGCGGCGCTGGCTTGCCCGCATCATGATCACGTGGGGGCTGATGGCGGCCGCGACCGCGCTTGCAACCGGGCCGACGAGTTTCTACGCGATCCGGCTGCTGCTCGGCATCGGCGAAGCCGGATTCTTTCCGGGCGTGATCTTCTTCCTCGCCGTGTGGTTTCCGGCGAGCTACCGCACGCGCGTGCTCGCGTGGTTCACCGTGTCGACGCCGCTGTCGTCGCTGATCGGCGGTCCGTTGTCGACGTGGCTGCTGCAACTCGACGGCGTGTTTGGGCTCGCCGGCTGGAAATGGATGTTCATCGTCGAAGGGCTGCCGGCGTGCGCGCTCGGTTTTCTCGTGCTGAAGCTGCTGTCCGACTCGCCGGCGCATGCCGCGTGGCTGTCCGACGACGAGCGGGCGGCGCTGCAGCGTGCGTTCGAGCGCGACGGCGCGGCCGCCGGCCGCAAGAAGCGCTTCGGCATCGCGCTGCGCGACGTGCGCGTGTACCTGCTCGCGCTGATTTCGTTCGGCTTCACGATGGGGTCCTACGGGATCGGCATCTGGCTGCCGCAGATGCTGAAGGCGCACGGCATGTCGACGATGCAGACGGGCTGGCTGTCCGCGGTGCCGTACTTCTTCGCGACCGTCGCACTGCTGTGGTGGGCGAAGCGCGTGGACCGGCGCGGCGGCCCGGTTGCGAACCTGGCGATCGGGTTGTTCATCGGCGCGGTGGCGCTTGGCGTGTCGACGCACTTCCAGACGCTCGGGCCGGCACTCGTCGGCATCACGCTCGCGCTGATCGGCACGATCGCCGGCCGCACGATCTTCTACACGCTGCCGTCGCGCTTCCTGTCCGGCCAGGCCGCGGCCGGCGGGCTCGCGCTGATCAACTCGATCGGCGCGCTCGGCGGCTTCGCGGGCCCTTATCTCGTCGGCTACCTGAAGGACAGCTTCGGCACCTTCACCGCCGGCATGCTGGGCCTCGCGATCGTGCTGGCGATCACGACGCTGCTCACGCTGTCGCTGGTTGCATTCGACCGGAGCGAATGACATGGACACGACGATGTCGATCAAGCGACGCCGGCTGCTCGGCGCGGCCGCCGCCTCGCTCGCGCTGCCCGCGTTCACCAAGGCGCGCGCGGCCACCCAGGAAGGAGTTTCACGCATGACGACGCAAAGCAACTATCTCGCGGTCCGCCCCGACTGGCTCGCGTCGGCGCTCGAACCCGCGCTCGAGCCCGACCTGCCGATCGTCGACGCGCATCATCACTTCTACGAACGGCCGGGCTGGATCTATATGCTCGACGACTATCTGCAGGATGCGCGCTCGGGCCACAACATCCAGGCGTCCGTCTACATGCAGGCGCAGACGCGCTATCGCGACTCGGGCCCGGCCGAACTGAAACCGGTGGGCGAGACGGCCTACGTCGCGGGCGTGACCGAGCCGCTGCAGCACGGCCCGGTGGCGGTCGCGAAAGGCATCGTCGGCCACGCGGACCTGCGCCTCGGCGAACGCGTGCGCGAGGTGCTCGAAGCGCATCTCGAAGCCGGTCGCGGGCGCTTCCGCGGGGTGCGTCACCTGACGACCTGGGACGCCGATCCGACGCTCGCCAATCCGCTGTCGGCGGTGCCGCGCGGGCTGCTGCTCGATCCCGCGTACCGCGCGGGCGTCGCCCAGCTCGCGCCGCTCGGGCTGTCGTATGACGCGTGGCTGTTCTTTCCGCAACTGCCCGAACTGTTCGAGCTGGCGAAGGCGAACCCCGATACGCGCGTCATCGTCAATCACTGCGGCGGTGTCGTGCGGATCGCCAGTTATGCCGACAAGCGGCCGGAGGTGTTCGAGCGCTGGTCGGCGTCGATGCGTACGCTCGCGCAACTGCCGAACGTGTACGTGAAGGTCGGCGGGCTCGGGATGCGCATCAACGGTTTCGATTTCGAGAAGGGCGAACGGCCGCCGTCTTCCGTGCAGCTCGCCGACACGTGGAAGCCGTGGATGATGACCTGCATCGACGCGTTCGGCCCCGGGCGCTGCATGTTCGAGAGCAATTTCCCGGTCGACAAGGGCTCGTATTCGTTCGTGAACGGCTGGAATGCGTTCAAGCGGCTGACCGCGCAGGCGAGCCCGGACGAGCGCGACGCGCTGTTCCGCGGCACGGTCACGCGCGCTTACCGGCTCGGCTGACGCGCGCGGCGGCGGGCCCGGCGCGGCAGGGGCTTACTCGGCTTCCACCAGCGCCGCGAGCCGCGCCAGCGCCATTTGCCAGCCGGTCTCGTTGTCCGCGGCCGGCACGCCCGGCGGCACCCCGTCGTGCACGGCGTCCACACGCGTGCCGCCCGCTTCGTCGGACAGCGTGATCGTGATCGTCATGGCGCCGCGCAGCATCGGGTCGTCGGTCTCGAACACGTCGATCTCGACGATCTGCTCGTCTGGCACGAGCGTGACGAAGCGGCCGTGATAGGTATCGGTGCGCGCGGTGGTCTTGCCGGTGCCGGCCGAAGGCGCTTCATAGCTCAGCGATACCCGCAGCGCACCGCCTTCGCGCGCGTCGTACGCATGCACGCGGCAGGTCATGCCGTCGGGCACTTTCCATTGCTCGACCGCGTGCGGATCGAGGAGCGCGCGGTAGACGCGGCCGCGCGGGGCGTTCAGGTGCCGGCTGACCCGGGTCGAATGCGTGTGCGTGTGCAACATGTGGCCTCCCGCGGAGTGCGCACGACGGTGCACGCCGGCGGCCGGCGTGTCGTCATGCTTCCTTCAGGAATCCTAGGCGCGCGAGCGGCGGCATGCAATGACCGCACACGCGGCCGCGGCCGGCTCAGCGCAATGCGGCCGCGAATTCGTCGAGCTGCGTGATGCAGGTGTTCCAGCCCTCGAAGAAGCCGAGCGCTTCGTGGCGCTCGCGCGTGGCGGCGTCCGGATGCATCACGCGCGCTTCGTAGCGGCTGCCCGCGTCGTCGTCGGCCATCGTGATGATCGCGGTGAAGCCCATCCACGGCGCCTGCGGCCGCCAGCCGCCCGTGAGCATCGACGTGAACGCGATGCGCGATTCGGGCACGATCTCGAGGAAGCAGCCGGGATTGTCGCTGGTGCCGCCATCGGGGCCGCGCATGTAGGTGTGGAAGGCGCCGCCCGGCCGCAGGTCGAACGCGCGCACTTCGGTGGTCCACGGTTTCGGGCACCACCATTGCTTCAGCAGTTCGGGCTCGGTCCAGGCACGCCACAGCGCGTGGCGCGGCGCACGCAGCGTGCGCGTGATGACGAGGTCGTGGGCTTCAACGGGGTCGACGGGGCTGGCTGACATCTTGCTCCTCCTGGTGACGGCGTTCGACGAATTCGACGAGACGATCGGATCGGGCTTCCCACAGTGCGCGCTGCTCGGCGAGCCATGCCTCGGCTTCGGTCAGCCGGCTGCCGACCAGCGTGCAGGTGCGCGAGCGGCCGGCCTTGCGGGTCTGGACGAGACCGCTGCGCTCGAGCACGGCGACGTGCTTCATGAACGACGGCAGCGCCATGTCGAACGGTTCGGCCAGCGCGGAGACGGTCCGTTCTCCGTGGCCGAGCATGCTGACGATCGCGCAGCGCGTCGGATCGGCGAGGGCGTGGAAAACGTCGCTGATGCCGGGTTGAAAGTTAGCCATGTGGCTAAGTATAGGGGGGGCGAACGGCGATGCAACGGAAATTTTCGTCGCGTAGGATGATGGGGCGGTAACACGCGCCGGCCGGGTGCGGCGTTGCCGAGCGCCTGCCGCCGTTGCGCGAGCCGCGACGGCAGGCCGGTGTTTCCTTCCCATCCGGCCGCACGCCGAGCCCGCGTGTGCGACCCAACTGACTACCGGAGTTGGCATGACCGAATCCGTTACCGTCCGCCGCGTCGGCGCGGACGAAGCGAAGCGCTGTGTCGAAGCACTGGCCGACGTGCTGATCGATTGCGTCGAGGGCGGCGCGTCCGTCAGCTTCATGTTGCCGATCGAGCGGGCGACCGCCGTCGCGTTCTGGACGAATGTCGCCGACGGCGTCGCGAACGGCGAGCGCATCCTGCTCGTTGCCGAGGACGCGGCCGGCCGGATCGTCGGCACCGTGCAGGTCGTGACCGCGCAGCCGGAGAACCAGCCGCATCGCGCCGATATCTCGAAGATGCTCGTGGCGCGGCACGCGCGCCGGCAGGGCATCGCCGCGCGGCTGATGGCGGCGGCCGATGCGGCCGCGCGCGACGCGGGCAAGACCGTGCTCGTGCTCGACACCGTGACGGGCGGCGACGCCGAGCGGCTGTACGAGCGGGCCGGCTGGCAGCGTGTCGGTGTCGTGCCGAACTACGCGCTGATGCCTGACGGCACGCTCTGCGCGACGACGTATTTCCACAAGCAGCTCGCGTAACGGCATTCGTCATGCATCCCGTCGCCCCGTTGCTCCTGTTCGTCACGCTCGCGGCGGGTGTCGTGGCGCTGACCGCGCCGGTGTTGCTCGCGGTCGCATGGCGGCGCCGCGCGCAGGTGCCGTTGCGGGTGTTTTTCTACGGGATGCTGACCTTTTTCGTGTTCCAGCCGGTGCTGCGCCTGTCGTGGCAGGTGCCGTTGTTCCGCTGGCTCGCGCACGATCCCGGCTGGCACCTGCCGATGCTCGTGTTCGCCGCGCTGACGGCCGGGCTCTTCGAGGAGTGCGGGCGCTGGGTCGCTTTCCGGTATCTGCTGCCGAAGCGACATGACGCGCCGACGGCCGTGATGCTCGGGCTCGGGCACGGCGGGCTGGAAGCGATGCTGCTGGTCGGCGTCGGATTCATCGCGCTCGCTGCCGCGTACCTGCTCGCGCGAGCAGGCGTCGTGGTGCCTGAAGGTGCGCAGTCACTGATCGGGTCGCAGTTCTCCGGCATGACATTCGCGTCGCCGTTACTCGCGCTGTTCGAGCGCGTGAGCGCCATGGCCGCGCACGTGGGGCTGTCGCTGATCGTGCTGCAGGCATTCGTCCGCGGCACGAAGCGCTGGCTCGCGTATGCGATCGCGCTTCATCTCCTGTTCGACCTCGCCGCCGTGCTGCTGACGCGGTACTGGCATGTCGATACCGTGCTGGTCGAGGTGCTCCTGTTCGTGTGCGGTGTCGCGCTTCTGTGGCTGGGTGTTCGCTGGAGCCGCCGGATGCCGGGTGCCGGCGAGGCCAGCACGGAGCCTGTTGCCTGATTGGCAACGCGCCGTCGCGGAATCAAGCCGGGCCGCGGACATCGCCGGTCCGATATATTCACGCAGGAAGACTTCAGCAGAACGAGAACGCCCCGGAACCACCGCCCCGATGAAACGCTCCCATGTCGCTTTTGCCCTCACGGGCCTGCTCGTCGCGCTGCCGATTGCCGCGTATGCGCTCGTCAAGCCGTTGCGCGTCGTCGCGCCCGCGCTGGTCCCCGGTGTGTCGTGCCCGAGCGCCGATATCTGCACGGACGATGCCGCGAAGCTCGGCGACGCGCGGCAGCTCTATCGCGACGGCTATGCGCGCGCGGCGGCGGCCGTCGGTGCATTCCAGGCGGCGCCGCGCGTCGTGTTCTGCTCGACGCGGGCGTGCGCCGATGCGTTCGGCTTGGGCCAACGCGCGGCGCTGACGCTCGGGAATTTCGGCGTGGTGATCGCACCGCGCGGCTGGCAGACCTACTTTCTCGCGCACGAGCTGATCCATCACCGGCAGGCCGAAGTGCTCGGCAACCTGGCCGTCGCGACCCGGCCGCGCTGGCTGATCGAAGGGATGGCGTATTCGCTCAGCGACGATCCGCGCCACCCGCTGGCGGAGCCGTTCGAAGCGTGGCGCACGCATTTTGCCGCCTGGAATGCGGCGCGCGGTGCGCAGCCGCTGTGGGATGCCGCCCGGGCGGTCGAATAGCGCGGCGAGACGTTGAACCATCACCGCGCACGCCGACACGCCGCACCGGCCGACGCACCATGACATCTTGGCGCGGCTACGCCGGCGCGCCCGGATCGTCGCGCCCGGCGGTGAGCGTTTCCCGCGCGGCGGCGAGGATCTCGTCGGCCAGCGCCGGATCGGTGCCGGCGATCGCGCGCGACAGCACGAGCGCGCCGACCATCTGGCTGAAGACCGCGACCGCATCGCGACGCGTCTGCGCCGGCGTCGCGCCTTCCGTGGCCACCATCCGTTCCAGCCGATCGAGGTACGTGGCGAGGCCGTGCGCGTAGCGCGCGCGTGCCGCATCGGTCAGTCGCGGCGCATCGCCGGCGAAACCGGACAGCGGGCATCCGGCCTCGACGTTGTCGCGATGCGCGGCCGACAGATACAACGCCACCTGCGCATCGAGACTGCCGGCATTCGGCGAATCCGCCCGGTCCTGCATTGCCTTTTCCATCACCTCGGCGACCAGCGCGTCCTTCGACTTGAAGTGGTTGTAGAAGCCGCCCTGCGTGAAGCCGGCTTCCTTCATCAGCTCCGTGAGCCCGACCGCGTCGACGCCGCGCGCGCGGAACAGCCGCTCGGCGGCCGCGACGATCGCGCTCCGGTTCTCGGCAGCCTGCTGTCTTGACACGCCCATAGATCCCTCCCTGATTTTGTCGATCGCGTCGATTGGAAAGCACAATGGCGATCACCATTGACATGCCCGAAGGGCGAGAACACAATGCATCGCAAAGACGATGGTGATCGACATTGACATCGAGTGTAGCCGACTTGGCGGCGGGCGCAAAGCCGCGACCGGAACACCGGATGGCAAGCGGTCGGGGTCTTGGGCGCCGCCGGGTCACGGGCAGCGGGCGGCTCGCCGTCTGCCGGCGGCGGCGCCACGATTCGGCAAGCAAAGGGCAGGCTGGTTTTCCACCGGATCTCACGCGCGCGGCGAGCCGGCGCGCATGCGATTCATCATGCGAAAGGAACGAACATGAAGATCGAAGGTGCAGTGGTGTTCATCACGGGCGCAAACCGCGGGCTCGGGCTCGAGTTTGCGAAGCAGGCGCTCGCGAGAGGGGCGCGCAAGGTCTATGCGGCGGCGCGCGATCCGGCCACCGTGACGCTGCCGGGCGTCGTGCCGGTGAAGCTCGACGTGACCGATCCGGCGGCCGTCGCCGCGGCGGCCGATGCCGCACGCGACGTCACGCTGCTGATCAACAACGCGGGCATCGCGCGGCTCGGCAGCCTGACCGACGATGGCGCGCCCGACGCGTTGCGCGATCACTTCGAAACCAACGTGTTCGGGATGCTGGCGATGTCGCGCGCGTTCGCGGGCAGCCTCGCCGGGAATGGCGGCGGCGCGATCCTGAACATCCTGTCGGTCGCGAGCTGGGTGAACCGGCCGATCCTGGCGGGCTACGGCGTGTCGAAATCGGCTGCGTGGGCGCTGACCAACGGGCTGCGCCATTCGCTGCGCGAGCAGCACACGCAGGTCGTCGGGCTGCATGCCGGTTTCATCGATACCGACCTGACGGCCGGCCTCGACGTGCCGAAGGCCACGCCGGCCGACGTCGTGCGCCAGGCGTACGAAGCGATCGAAGCGGGAGAGGAGGAAGTGTCGACCGACGAGTTCACGCGGCAGGTGAAGGCCACGCTGTCGTCGGGCGTTTATCTGGAAGAACCGGCGCCGCGTTGAAGCCGCCGGTATCCCGAGCCCGCCGCCCCTGCTGCGCGTGCAGCGGGGGCGGCGGGCCGTACCGTCAGACGGTGGTGTCGATGATGCCCGGGATCTTCACGTCCGGGTTCACGTCCGCGTCGTAGTCGACGCCGGCGATCTCGAAGCCGAACAACCGCAGGAACTCGGTCTTGTAGCCGGTGAAGTCGGTCAGCTCGTACAGGTTCTCGTTCGTCACGTGGTTCCACTGCGCGACGACCTTCGCCTGCACCTGCGGATCGAGCTCCTTGTAGTCCGCGCGCAGGCGGCCTTCTTCGTCGACGTGCGGCGTCGTGCCGTACAGGCTGTCCTTGAACAGGCCGTACACCTGCTCGATGCAGCCTTCGTGCGTGCCGGCTTCCTTCATCGTCTTGAACAGCAGCGACAGGTACAGCGGCATCATCGGGATCGCCGAGCTGGCCTGCGTGACGACCGCCTTCAGCACCGACACGCGCGCGTCGCCGCCGTGCGCGGCGAGCTTGTCGCGGATCGACAGCACTTTCTTGTCGAGATCCTTCTTCGCTTCGCCGATCGAGCCGTTCCAGTAGATGTCGTGCGTGATCTGCTCGCCGAGATACGTGAACGCGGTGGTCTTCGCGCCGTCGGCCAGCACGCCGGCTTCATCGAGCGCGTCGATCCACATCTGCCAGTCCTCGCCGCCCATCACGGCGACGGTGCCGTCGATCTCTTCCTGCGTCGCCGGTTCCAGCGTGACGTCGCGGATCACTTCCTTGTCGGTGTCGAGGCCGCGGAACGTGACCGTCTTGCCGATCGGCTTGAGCGTCGAGCTGATGGTTTCGCCCGTCTTCGGATGCGTGCGGCGCGGTGCCGCGAGGCTGTAGACGACGAGATCGACCTTGCCGAGATCCTGCTTGATGGTGTCGATCGTGACCTGCTTGACCTTGTCGGAGAATGCGTCGCCGTTGATGCTGCGCGCATAGCGCCCCTTTTCGGCGGCGAATTTCTCGAACGCGGCGGTGTTGTACCAGCCGGCCGTGCCCGGCTTCGTCTCGCTGCCGGCACGCTCGAAGAACACGCCGAGCGTGTCCGCGTCGGCGCCGAAGGCGGCCGAGATCCGGGCGGCGAGGCCGTAGCCGGTCGACGCGCCGATCACGAGCACCTTTTTCGGGCCGTTGGCGATCGGGCCGTGCGAAGTCACGTAGTCGATCTGTTCCTTGACGTTGGCTTCGCAGCCGACCGGATGAGTCGTCACGCAGATGAAGCCACGCACGCGCGGTTTGATGATCATGGAAACCTCTACTCTAGTCAGAAAGGCTGGGACGGCCTGAATTCGGAAAATCCCGCGCATTGTAAAGGAAGCGGCCGATCGCGGGCGGGCGCCGCCGGAACCGGTCGGATCGTCCAGTTATTTCTCTCTTGACAGAAATAACTGAAATGCCTAAATTTCACGTCATGGAACTCACACCGATTGCCGAACGATTCATTCTCCACTGGGGCGAAATGGGCTCGCGGTGGGGCGTCAACCGCACCGTCTCGCAGATCCACGCGCTGCTCTATCTGGCCGGCCGGCCGGTCGCGGCCGACGAGATCGCCGAGACGCTCAATGTGGCGCGCTCCAACGTCAGCACGAGCCTGAAGGAGCTTCAGGCGTGGCGGCTGGCGAAGGTCGTGCACGTGCTGGGCGACCGCCGTGACCACTTCGAGACGTCGACCGACATCTGGGAGCTGTTCAAGCTGATCGTCGAAGGGCGGCGGCAGCGCGAGATCGAGCCGACGCTGACGGTGCTGCGCGACTGCCTGACGAATCCCGAGATCGCGAACGAGAGCCGCGAGACCGAGCAGCGCATCCGCGACACGCTGCAGTTCGTCGAGACGCTCACGACCTGGTCGGACGAGATGCTGCGGCTCAAGCCCGATACGCTGATGAAGGCGCTCGGCATCGGCGCGAAGATCAGCCAGACGGTCAGGCGCAAGCCGTCGAAGTAGGCAGGACACGCAGTGCGGGCAGCCAGCCCGCTTTTTTTGGGATCGTTATTTCTGTCTGTACAGAAATAACTGTAAATAGAGGATGAAAATGGACACCGTCTTGCCGTCGACCCGCCCGCCCGGTCGCACCGCGGCGCGCAGCATGACCGTTCTCGTGTGCGGGGCGAACGGCTTCATCGGGCGGGCACTGTGCGCGCAGCTCGAAGCCGGCGGCCATCGTGTGCTGCGCGGCGTGCGTCAGGCGGCCGGCCCGTCCGACGTCGCGATCGACTTTGCGAAGGACGTCGACCCGGACGCGTGGCTCGCGCGGCTGGAAGGCGTCGACGTGGTGATCAATGCGGTCGGCATCCTTGCCGATCAGCGCGGCGCGACGCTCGACGCCGTGCATCGCGCCGCGCCGTGCGCGCTCTTCACCGCGTGCTGCCGCGCCGGCGTGCGGCGCGTGATCCAGATCTCGGCGCTCGGCGTCGAGCGTGGCGATACGCGCTACTTCGCGAGCAAGTCCGCGGCCGACCGCTTCCTGCAGACGCTGCCGATCGACAGCCGGATCGTGCGTCCCGCGCTCGTCTACGGCACGGACGGCGCGTCGGCGCGGTTTTTCCGGATGCTCGCGAGCCTGCCGGTGCAGGTCCTGCCGGCGGGCGGCCGTCAGCGGTTGCGCCCCGTGCACGTCGACGATCTCGCCGAAGTCGTCGCGCGATGCGTCGATGCGCCGGCGGCCGGCCGCCCGGTGATCGACGTCGTCGGCGCCGACGAAGTCGAATACCGCGAGATGCTGGCCCGCTACCGCGCGGCGCTGGGGTTTCCGCCGGCCGCTCGCATCGGATTGCCGGGCCCGCTGGCCGGTGTGGCGGCCGTGCTGCTCGGCACGTTGCCGAGCGCGATCTTCACGCGCGATACGTGGACGATGCTGCGTGGCGGGAATACCGGCGATCCGGCCGCCGCCACGGCGATGCTCGGCCGGCCGCCGCGCGGGATCGACGGCTTCATCGGCGCGGAAGCCGCCGCGCTGCGTCGCGATGCGCTCGCGATGTGGCGTCGCCTGCTGTTGCGCGGCGCGCTGGCGATCGTGTGGATCTGGACGGCCATCGCCAGCGCGTTCATCCATCCGCTGCACGCGAGCCTCGCGCTGCTTGCACCCGCGCACCTGACGGGGCTGCCCGCGCTGCTCGCGCTCTATGCGGCCAGCGCGCTGGACTTCGCGTTCGGCGTCGCAACCGTCGTCGCGCCGTCGCGCCGCCTGTGGGTCGCGCAAGCCGCGCTGATCGTCGCGTATTCGGCCGTCATCGCGGTCACGATGCCGGGCCTGCTCGCCGAACCGTTCGGCCCCGTGCTCAAGAACGTGCCGATTCTCGCGATCCTGTTGATCCTTTTTTCAGAAGAAGAACAATCATGAATACCTATCTCGTCATCAAGGCGCTTCACATCCTGTCTTCGGTGCTGATGGTCGGCACCGGGTTCGGCACCGCGTTCTACCTGTTCTTCGCGAACCGCACGCGCTCGGTGCCCGCGATCGCGGCCGTGTCGCGGCTCGTGGTGCGCGCGGACTGGTGGTTCACGACGCCGGCCGTGATCTTCCAGCCGGCATCCGGGCTGTGGCTCGCGCACATGGCCGGCTGGCCGTGGGATACGCCGTGGCTCATGGCGTCGATCGTGCTGTACGCGATCGCCGGTGTGTGCTGGCTGCCGGTCGTGTGGCTGCAGGTCGAACTGGCCGCGATGGCGAAGCTCGCCCACGCGAACGGCGATGCCGCGCTGCCGGAGCGGTACTGGCTTTACGCGAAGCGCTGGGAACTGCTCGGCTATCCGGCGTTCTTCGCGATGCTGACCGTCTACTTCCTGATGGTGCTCAAGCCGATGTAAGTGCGTTGCCGCCGCTGCGCAGAAGCGGCGTTGTGGCACAGCGGAGAGCCGTCGATCGATTCATGAAGCATGCGAAGGGTAATAAGAAGGAATGCGAATCATGGAATCAAGTGAACTGGTGCTGTACTTCGACGGACGATGTCCGTTGTGCGTGGCGGAGATCAAGCGTCTCGGGGCTCGCGACGCGCGACACCGGCTGGCCTTCGTCGATATCGCCGCGCCGGGTTTCGATCCCGTGCCGCTGGGCGTCGACCTGCCGGCGCTGAATCGCGCGCTGCACGCGCGCCTGCCCGACGGACGCATGCTGACCGGCGTGGACAGCATCCTGGCCGCCCAGGCGCTGACCGGGCGTCGCCGGCTCGTCCGGCTGCTTCGTGTGCCGGTCGTGCGCGGTGCGCTGGCGCCGCTGTATCGCCGCTTCGCGCGCAACCGGCATGCGGTATCACGCTGGCTCGGCTATCGCACCGAAGCGCGTTGCGATGGGGCGGCGTGCCGTGGCGGTAGCGAACGTGCCGCTGAACACCCGACGGATCGTCCGGCGCGAGACAACGTTCGCCGCATCGTCGTGACCTGGATGTACTGCGCCGCGATCGCACATCTGCTCGTCGGCGTTGCCGTTCCGTGGGTTGCCGGCGCACCGTGGCTCGACGCGTATCACCGCGTCATCGAGCTGCATTTCTGGGCGGAATCGGCTCCCGACGCGGCGCGTGCGCAGCAGATCTGGTGGATGTCGCTGATGGGCGCGACGGTGCAATGCGCGTCGGTCTGGATGCTGGCGCTCGTGCATCTCGGCAACAGGTTGCAGAAACGGGAAGTGTGGGGATGGCTGCTGGCCGGCCTGCTGATCTGGGCGCCGCAGGACATGCTGCTTTCATTGCAGGCCCAGGTATCGGGCCACGTGGCGATCGACGCGGCGGCACTCGTCGCGATGGTGCCGCCGCTTGTCTGGCTTTGGAGGAGGGACGCGGTATGAACACCTTGCCTGCTTACGACTGGGCGCTCAACCTGCTGATCGTGCAGGGTGCGATGGGCGCATTCGATACGCTTTATCACCACGAACTCACGCAGGATCTGCCGCACAGCCCGCGCGCGCGGCTCGAGCTGGGAATTCATGCGGTGCGTTCGGTGCTTTACGGCCTCGTGTTCGCATCGATCGCGAACGTCGCTTTTCACGGCGCGTGGGTCGCGGCCCTCGCGGCGGTGGTCGTCGTCGAGATAGTGCTGACGCTGTGGGATTTCGTCGTCGAGGACCAGAGCCGCAAGCTGCCGGCGACCGAGCGCGTGCTGCACACGCTGCTGGCCGTCAACGGCGGCGCGCTGTTCGGAATGATCGCGATGCAGCTGGCCACGTGGGCGCACGAGCCGACCGCGCTGCAGGCGATCGATCTCGGCTGGCGCGGCTGGGTGCTGAGCCTCTTTGCCGTCGGTGTGACGATTTCGGGAATCCGCGACGGAATCGCGGCCTGCCGGATTGCGCGACGCGAGCCGGTCGTCAATCCGTTCGCGGGGCAGCCGCCGGGAAACGTGCTCGTCACTGGCGGCACCGGCTTCATCGGCGAAACCCTCGTGAACCATCTGCTCGATGCAGGGCATGCGGTCACGTTGCTGGCGCGCGATCCGCTGCGCGCGGCCTACCAGTTTCACGGCCGCGTGCGCAGCGTCACGTCCGTTGAGCAGCTGCAGCCGCACGAGCGTTTCGACACGGTCATCAATCTCGCGGGTGCGCCGGTGCTCGGTGCACGCTGGAGCAAGCGCCGGCGGGCGGTGCTGCTGGCCAGCCGCGTCGGCGTGACGGAATCGCTGATGCGCTGGGTCGAGACCGCCGAGGTCAAGCCGAGCACGTGGATCCAGGCATCGGCGATCGGTTACTACGGCGTGCGCGCTGCCGACGAGCGGCTCGACGAAGGCAGCAGCGCCGGCAGCGGCTTCATGTCGGAGCTGTGCCGGCAATGGGAGCAGTCTGC
This sequence comes from Burkholderia sp. HI2500, assembly GCF_002223055.1. Classification (NCBI taxonomy): domain Bacteria; kingdom Pseudomonadati; phylum Pseudomonadota; class Betaproteobacteria; order Burkholderiales; family Burkholderiaceae; genus Burkholderia; species Burkholderia sp. HI2500. The sequence goes on from NZ_NKFL01000006.1 coordinate 3,062,715, forward strand.
ACGACAGCTCGAGCGTCATGGCGTTCGTTCGGTGGTGCTGCGGCTGGGCGTCGTGTTCGGCCCGGGCGGCGCGCTGCGCCCGATGCTGTTGCCGCACTACTTCGGGATGGGCGGGCGCTTCGGCGACGGCGCGCAGGTGATGAGCTGGATCCACCGGGACGACGTGCTGCGGATCATCGCGCGTGCGATGGCGAACCCGGGCATGTACGGCGTCTACAACGCGGTCGCGCCCGCACCGCTGACCCAGCGCGAGTTCGTGCAGGTCGTGTCGAAGGTGCTGCAGCGCCGGGCCTGGCTGCACGTGCCGGCCGCGCCGCTGCGTATCGCGATGGGCGAGATGGCCGAGCTGCTGCTGGACGGCCAGCGCGTGATGCCGGCGCGGCTGCATCAGGACGGATTCATGTTCCGCTTCCCGACGGCCGAGCACGCGCTGCGCGACCTGACGAATCGTCCGCACGCGGATTTTCCGCGTACGGCCTGTCGTTTGCCCCGCGGTCGCGTTTGACTGCTCTCCTCCCTGAGAGAAGGATATTCCCACTTCATTGAATGCAACCCGACATCGCCTCAAAGAGACATGGGACTTACGCTTTCTCCATGGGCTGACACCGCCAGTCCGGCGGCCAAAACGTTACGCGCTGCATTGACGTCGCGGTCGTGGGGCGCCCCGCATTCTGGACAAACCCACGCCCGCATTTTCAACGGCAGCTTGGCTACGATATGCCCGCAGCCGGAGCATCGCTTGCTGGACGGATGCCACCGATCGATGCCGATCAGTATGCGGCCGTGCCATTTGGCTTTGTACGTCAGTTGCCGCACGAATTCCGACCAGCCTGCATCGCTGATCGATTTTGCGAGTCTTCGATTCTTCAGCATGTGGCTGACGGAAAGGCTTTCGATGGCGATCACTTGGTTTTCGTTGATGAGCCGGGTCGAAAGCTTGTGCAGGAAATCCCTGCGGCGGTCCGCTATTCGAGCATGCATGCGAGCGACTTTGAGCCTGGCCTTCCTGCGATTGGCGGAACCTATTTGTTTCTTCGCCAACCGCCGTTGCAACTTGGCGAGCTTTGCTTCGGTCTTGCGAAACTCGTTCGGTGCAGCGATCTTCTCGCCCGTCGAAAGAACGACAAAATCTGTCAACCCTAAGTCGATTCCGACCTTGTTTTTCGATTCCGATTTTGCGGAAACCACGTCGTCGCAAAGCATTGAAACGTGGTATCGGCCCACAGCGTCCTTCGACACTGTGACGGTCGTCACTGTCGTGCCTTTGGGAATCGTACGCGACCAGCGGATCGCGAGCGGCGTGTCCATCTTCGCCAGCTTCAGCGAAGTGCCGTCCCACCTGAAGGCGCTTGCCGTGTACGTGGCCGACTGCGTACCGTCCTTGCGTCGGAAGTTAGGATACTTCGCCCGCTTGGCGAAAAAGTTCGCGAATGCTGTCTGCAAATGGCGCAGCGCCTGCTGAAGCGGGACCGAACTTACTTCGTTCAGCCACGAATGCTCAGGGGTTTTCTTCAGCGCGGTGAGCGCGGCGGAAGTCTCGTGATACCCGACACGCACCTGATGCTGTTGCCATGCATCGGTGCGCATTTTCAGCATGTGGTTATACATAAAGCGCGCGCACCCAAATGTCCGGGCAAGAATCGCTTTTTGCTCGAGTGTCGGGTAGAACCGGAATCGGTAGGCACGCTTGATGTCCATGCCTTGAACATGTCATAGGTTTGCGTTTGCCTCAAGCGTTGGGAGAAGCGGCAGTTCCGCCGCGCTCCTTTCATCCCCGCACCGCACCCCGAAGGAAGTCCCCTTGGGGAAAGGACGAGGGTTCTCGGAGCAAACCTGATAAATTCGGCGTGTACGCGTTCGGGAACTGTCGTGCGTCCCGGGCGCCCCGCATCCGACCTCACAAGGAGACTGCATGCTGCACATCCTCGGCAAGATCCCGTCCATCAACGTTCGCAAGGTGCTGTGGCTGTGCACCGAGCTGAACCTGCCGTTCGAACAGGAAGACTGGGGCGCGGGCTTCCGCACGACCCACGATCCGGCCTATCTCGCGCTGAATCCGAACGGTCTCGTGCCCGTCATCAAGGACGACGATTTCGTGCTCTGGGAATCGAACACGATCATCCGCTACCTCGCGAACCGCTACGGCGGCGACGCGCTGTATCCGGCCGAGCCGCAGGCGCGCGCGCGGGTCGATCAATGGATCGACTGGCAGGGCGCGGATCTGAACCGCTCGTGGGTCGGCGCGTTCCTCGGCCTCGTGCGCAAATCGCCCGATCACCAGGACCCGGCCGGCATCGCGCAGTCGATCGCGGGCTGGACGAAGCACATGCAGGTGCTGAACGCGCAGCTCGAAGCGACCGGTGCGTACGTGGCCGGCAACGGCTTCACGCTCGCGGACATTCCGATCGGCCTGTCGGTGAACCGCTGGTTCGGCACGCCGTTCGAGCATCCGGATTTCCCGGCGGTGTCGCGCTATATCGAACGTCTCGCGACGCGCGAAGGCTTCCAGAAATACGCGGGCAGCGCGAACCCGTGATGCGTCGCGGGTAGTGTGCGAGGCGGCGCCGTGGCAAGCGCCATCGCGTTTGCGTCACGACCGATATGCACGGGCCCTCGGGCCCGTTGTCACGCGCCGGGCGCCGGCACCGCGTCGAGCACGCGCGCGAGAAACGCCTCGTGATTCCACGCGGATTCCGGCCGCGACAGCCCGAGCCGCACGACCACCAGCTGCCGGCTCGGCACCACGCTCACGAACTGGCCTTCATGGCCGACCGCATGAAACGCGTCGGCCGGCATCGCGACCGCATGCGGATCGCGATCGTTGAACGGCTCCGGCACCTTGACCCACAGCTGCGCGCCATACTCCTGTCGCGCCGACTGCGGCGTCGTGCGCGTCAGGTAGCGCACCCAGCCGTCCGGCAGCAGCCGCTGCCCGCCCCACACGCCATCCTGCAGCAGCAGTTGCCCAAAGCGCGCCCAGTCGCGTGCGCTCGCATACATGTACGACGGGCTGACGAGCGTGCCGGACGCATCGGGTTCGAACACCGCGCTGCGCATCCCGAGCGGCGCGAACAGCGCGCGGTGCGGTAACGCGAGGTAGTCGGCGTTGCTGCCGCCCAGTGCCTCGCGCATCACGCGCGCGAGGATCGCGCTCGTGCCGCTCGAGTAGGACCACCGCGCGCCGGGTGTCGCGGCGAGCGGCTTCGCCGACGCGAACCGCGCGGTATCGGGCTGCGCGTACAGCATCAATGCGACGTCGGACAGCGGGTCGTCGTAGTCCTCGTTGAATTGCAGGCCGCTCGTCATCCGCAGCAGCTCGTCGAGCGTGATGGCCGCGCGCGGATCGCCGCCGCCGCGCCATTCGGGCAGCAGCGCCGACGCATCGGGCGACAGCTTGTGCTGCGCGACGAGCGTGCCGACCAGTGCGGCCGTGACGGTCTTCGTCATCGACCAGCCGGGCAGCGGCGTGTCGGCGGTGAAGCCGGGCGCATAGCGTTCGGCGATCACCTGGCCGCGCCACATCACGACGACCGCGCGCGTGCGCCGCGGCCGCGCCGGATCGGGCTCGTCGAACGCGCGGTCGAGCGCGGTCTGCAGCTTCTGCGCGTCGATGCCGGCCGGCAGCGTGGCCGGGGCCGGCTGTGTGGACGGCGGATCGGGGAGAGGCGGCAGCGCGGCCGGCAACGCACCGGGCGACGGCCCGAGCGCGAGCGTGCAGCCGAGCCCGGGCCGGAAGTCGGCTTCGCGTTCGGCGAAGCCGGCGAAGGTCGCCGTCGCGCGATGATGGTCGGGGTCGATCGACGGGTGTACCAGTTTCAGCAGTGGGTGCACGCCCGCCATGATGTCGACGTCGATCACGGACGCGGCCGGGCGGCCCGACACGTACACGCCGGAACACAGCGCCTTCGCCGCATAGCCGGTCGCGATCGGCGCGAGCCGGGACAACATATGGCCCGTGTAGCCGACCGCGGCGACGACGGCGAGCGCGACGCCGCGCAGGATCAGCTTCTTGAAGGGGATCGTCATGCGCGAGCGTCCTCGATTGTCGGCAGGCGGAACCTGAACCGGCAGTGTCGCAGGTTCGGGCCGGCGGTGGCAATCGCGGGTGCGGGCGACGCCGGGCGGCGCCGACAGCGCGCAAGGTGCCCGGCGTGTGTGACGCGCATGTGTCGATCGTCTGGGGCGAACGGGCCGCATGCGGCCCGTCCAGGCGGCGCGTTACTGCGCGTTGTTGTTGTCGGAGCGCAGGGTCCAGACCGTCGCGGTATTCGTGTTGTCGTCGACGGCTGCGAATTCCAGCTGGCCTTTGCTGCCGTGCCCGAACGCGAGGCCGAAGGCGGCCCCCGGCACGGTGTCGACCTGCATTTGCGCGACGAAGCGCCCGTCCACCGTGAATTCGACGATCTCGCTCGGCTGCTGCGGGTCGGCGTTGACCGCGTCGCCGTTCGCGGTCACGAGATGGCCGTTCGGTGCGAGCGCCAGCGCGAGCGGGCCGTGCAGGTGTGCCGCGTCGAAGTAGATCATCCGTCCGACGCCGCCGTTGCGATTCGTCGACGCCGCGTTCTGGATCGCGAACACGGCGTTGTCGCCGGTGGAGGCGACATACAGCACGTCGCTGTTCGGGTCGTAAGCGAGGCCGGTCGGGCCGACGACGAGTGCACTGGGATCGGTTCGATTCACGTAGCCCGACGCGATGACGCGCGAGCCCGGCAGCATCGTGGCGCCGTTGTCGCCGATCGCGAGTTCGATGCGCGAGACCGTTCCGTTCAGCACGTTCGACACGAATGCGGTCACGCGCTGGCCGCGATCGATCACGGTCATGTCCCACGGCCCGTCGAGCAGCGCCGCGCTGCTGAGTTGCGTGACGAGATTGCCTTGCGGACCGATGACGAGCAGCGACCCCGGCGGCACGACGGTCTTGCCGTCCGGCGCCGGGACGTTGCCGACCAGCACGAAGCCGCTGCGCAGCACCGCGAGCGCGGTCGTCAGGCCGAGATTGCTGCCCTGGAAGAAGGCCGCCGGCGTCTTGCCGGGCGACAGCTTCACGATCGTCGTGCCGGTGCCTTGCGTGTTCGACGCCGCGTTGAAGTTGGACACGACGACGTCGCCGGGTTTCAGCGTGCTCCAGCTCGGCACGCCGCGCGGCACGAACGCGATGCCGTACGGATTGACATCGCCGTTGGCGGGCACGGTCGACGCGGTAAACGATGGAATCGGCAAGATGATGTCGCTGCCGCCGGCCCATGCGAACGCCGACGACAACGCGACCAGCCCGGCGCCGCATGCCGCGCGGCATAGCGAATGCGCAAGCGTGCGCCGGACGCGCGCGACGACCGGCGGATCAACCGCAAGGACGGGCGTGGCGGGGGAACGACAGGAGGGGAGAGGGTCCATGGCATGACTCCGGTTGATGATCGCGAGCAGTCATCCCGGCTGCCGGCCTGCGCAGCCGACGGGTGTCCGGCGCGGGTTCGCGATCGTGCTGTTGCCGCGTGAACCCACGCTCGAAATAAACGGATGGCGACGGCCGGATATTCCATTCCGTTACCGATGTTGCAGGCGAGCCGGCGGCCATTGTTCGCCGCAAGGGCGATGCGGCCCGACAAGTTGAAATCCGACCCGCCGTCGGCCGATAATCGTCCGGCATCGCTTTCCCCCTCTCCCAGTCCAACCGTAATCGGAAAACGCCATGTCCTACGACAACAACAACCCGTTCGCCAAGATCCTGCGCGGCGAACTGCCGTGCGTGAAAGTCGCGGAAGACGACGCGACCCTCGCGATCATGGATCTGATGCCGCAGGCCGACGGCCACGTGCTCGTGATCCCGAAGGAGCCGGCCGCGCAGATCTTCGAGTTGTCCGGCGATGCAGCCGCGGCCGGCATCCGCATGACGCAGCGCGTCGCGGCGGCGGTGCGCGCGGCGCTCGAGCCGGACGGCGTGTTCATCGGCCAGTTCAACGGCGCGGCCGCCGGCCAGACGGTGCCGCATGTGCACTTCCACGTGATTCCGCGCTGGGAAGGCGCCGAGCTGCGAATGCATGCGCGCGAGATCGCCGACGCGGCGACGCTCGAAGCGCTCGCCCAGCGCATTCGCGCGCGTTTCGTGTAACGCGTCGATTGCATTCGGCGACGGCACGGCTTGGCGTACCGGCTCGCCGCCGTGCCAACGCCTGTTTCAGCGGTCATGCGAGGTAACACGTGTAACCGCCGGCGAAACTCGTCTCGGCCCACCCGGCGCTAGACTCCGCGCATTGCTTCACCGAGCGACAGGAAGGGCGGATCGCCTCTTCGTGCCGGCCGGCCGCCTTTCATGGCGACAAGGCTTTCGCGAGGTGCCATTCGTCTTTCGCGCCGGGAATCGAGCCATGACCAGACTTCTCATCACGCTTGCCCTGATCGGCGGCCTGTCCGGCTGCTACGTCGCGCCGCCGTACGGCTACGCGCCCGCGCCGGCCTACTACGGCTATGCGCCGGCGTATTACGCGCCGCCCGTCAGCGTCGGGATCGGCGGCAACTTCCGCATCCGCTGATCGGGCATCGGGCGTAGCTGCCGGCCGCATCGGTCAGTGCCAACACGTTGCGCCGGAGACTCGCGCGGATTCGCGTATCGCATGACGGCGGTGCGCAGCGCGGCGTGCGCGCGCTTCCTATACTTCACAGGAAAGCGCATTCCGCATTCCGCGTTCCGGTGAGGCAGCCATGGCAGTCACCCGCAAGGTCGCAGTCGCGTCGGCCATCTCCACGCTCGTCTATCTCGGGCTCGCGGTGCTTGGCAGCGGCGGGTTCGCGGCGTTCTTCTCGCATCCACCGCTGACGGTCGTCGTCGTCGCGACGCTCGCGATGGCCGTCGCCGCGCTGTTCACCGAAGGCAACCTGAGCAGCGGCGAGCGCGAGAACCGCGACAACCGCTGGGTGCTCGCGGCGTTCGGGGTGAGCGGGTTCCTGCTCGCATACCTGCCTGCGCTGACCGACCGGCTCGACTTCTGGACTTTCGGCGGCGAGGCGGTGCGCTGGATCGGCGTCGTGCTGTACATCGTGGGCGGCGTGCTGCGCATCTGGCCCGTATTCGTGCTCGGCAAGCGCTTCAGCGGGCTCGTCGCGATCCAGCCGGGCCATACGCTCGTGACCGACGGCATCTACCGCCGCATCCGCAATCCGAGCTATCTCGGCCTGGTCGTCAATTCCGTCGGGTGGGCGCTGGCATTCCGCTCGGGTGTCGGCGTGCTGCTGGTCGCATTGATGATGGTGCCGCTCGTCGCGCGCATTCGCTCCGAGGAGGCGCTGCTGCGTGCCCAATTCGGCGCCGAATACGACGCGTATTGCGCGCGGACCTGGCGTCTGCTGCCGGGCGTGTACTGACCCTCTTCATTTCTTTCCCACCGCCGTTTCGGGCGCTGCCCACGATCCGTTCCCGATGTGTTGCCACGTGTGTCGCAAACGTGCGACGCCGTGGATGGGCGGCCTGTCGTTCCACAGGGCCGGACCGTCGGCGAAGCCAATGCTGGCGCGGGTTTGCGGGCATTCCGGTGCGGCTGTTCGAACGCGCTTATTCGTAAACAACTTGTTACCAGAATGTCCACGGCAAGGATGGGGGACCGGTGCTATTCTTCGCCGCAAGCTCATTGAAATGAATTGGTCCGCGGTTCGGCACAATGCCTGACACGACGTCGATCGATTCAGATCGTCGTACCGAGCGGACCTTCAATAACCAGATTGCGAACAAGGAAGAATACGGGAATGTGGAAGAAAATCGCCCCCGCTCTCGTCGTCGCCGCTTTGACCGGCGCGACTGCACTGCCGGCCATGGCAGGTGACATGAACAACGCGCTTGGCGGCGCGCTCGGCGGGGTAGCCGGCGCAGCGGTCGGCGGTGCGCTCGGCGGCAGCACGGGCTCGGTGATCGGCGGCGCCATCGGCGGCGGCGCGGGTGGCGCGGTGACGTCGAACCGTCGCGAGCGCACCGGCGCGATCATCGGCGGCGCCCTCGGCGGCGGCGCAGGTACCGCGGCAGGCAACGCGATGGGCGGCCGCACGGGCGGCCTGCTGGGTGCGGCGGTCGGCGGCGGTGCCGGCGCGGCCCTCGGCGGCAACATGTCGCGCAGCTCGTACGAGCGCGATTACGGCGGTCGCGGCGATCGTGGCTACCGCCACCGCAAGCATCACCATCACCGCGACTGGGACTGATCGCCGCTGGCGCGGCTCGGTGCGCGAACCGCGCACCGGCGCGCCGACGGCGTCGGCACCCGACGCGAGATTCGGCCCGGCGGCCTGCCGGGCCGTCATCGCCGGCCAGACCGGCGAATACCCTTCTGGCTTCCTCAGCCGCGGCCAGATGCCCGATCGACGGGCCGGCAAGTTTCCCGCCTCGCTGTATTTCCCCGTTTTCCGACTCCATCGACTCTCGTGACTGAATGCGTCCGAGGAGCACCGAGACCATTCGCGTTCCATTCGATTTCCGTTGCCCCCGTTCTGCGGCCTGACGGCGGCTCATGACTGGCGCGGTGCGGCTTGCTGCCGTGCGCACGTCGGCGCGATCCAGTCTGCGTAACCGGATGTATCGCGCACCGCGTGTGTCGCTACAGCGGCTGCGGCTTTTCATCTGTCCGGTAGCGTCCGGGCAAACATGCGCGTTGCCCCGTCCGTCAGGATTTCCCTGATAGCCAGAGCGTCGTTTCGCGCGTCCTTACCGCGTATCGCGGCTGCCGGCTGGTAGTGGGAAATCGAATGGAATCCATCGCAACATTTAATTGGTCGATTGCGAATGAGTTCGCTATCGTCGGCGATGCTCGCGTACGGCATCGCACCGTGCCGCTGGCCGCGTCTCCCGCATGATCGCGAGCGCCACGGCCCGGTCGCCGGCCCCACAAGCACGGGCCGCTACGTCCGAAGAACCGGACGGACCCGTCGCGAAGCCTGGCCGACCGAACGAAGGCGCATGCGCCTTCAAGCCACCCCGGCAACGATGTCCCGCCGCCGCATGCGTGCCCCACGCGCGTACGTGCCGCCCGATGCCGTTGGCACCCGGGGCCGGACCAACCCATTGCCTGGATGCACTATGTCTAAGACAACGTATTACGCGCCGCACGGCGGCCACCCGCCGCAGACCGATCTGCTGACCGATCGCGCGATGTTCACCGAGGCGTACGCGGTGATCCCGAAGGGTGTGATGCGCGACATCGTCACGAGCTGGCTGCCGTTCTGGACGAACACGCGCCTGTGGGTGATCGCCCGCCCGCTGTCGGGGTTCGCGGAAACCTTCTCGCAGTACATCGTCGAAGTGAGCCCGGGCGGCGGCAGCGACAAGCCCGAGCAGGACAAGAACGCCGAAGCGGTGCTGTTCGTCGTCGAAGGCGAAGCCGAGCTGACGCTGCAAGGCACGAAGCACGTGCTGAAGCCGGGCGGCTACGCGTTCATTCCGCCGGGCGCGGACTGGACGCTGCACAACGTCAGCGATGCCGCGGTGCGTTTCCACTGGGTGCGCAAGCACTATCAGGCCGTCGACGGCATTCCGCTGCCGGAAGCCTTCGTGACCAACGAGCAGGACGTCGAGCCGATCCCGATGCCGGGCACCAACGGCGCATGGGTGACGACGCGCTTCGTCGACATGAGCGACATGCGCCACGACATGCACGTGAACATCGTGACGTTCGAGCCGGGCGGCGTGATTCCGTTCGCTGAAACGCACGTGATGGAGCACGGGTTGTATGTGCTCGAAGGGAAGGCTGTTTATCGGCTGAACCAGGATTGGGTCGAGGTCGAAGCCGGTGACTTCATGTGGTTGCGTGCTTTCTGCCCGCAGGCGTGCTACTCGGGTGGGCCTGGGCGCTTCCGTTACCTGCTGTACAAAGATGTGAACCGTCACATGAACCTGTTGCTGAATCCGGCGCGTTAAGCGTCGTTCAGGCAGTTGGATGTGAAAGCCCGCCGGTGAATGCCGGCGGGTTTTTTTTCGGGTTCTTCGCGGGTTTCCAGGCGGGCCGTTTGACGCCCCGTTTCCGGCGGTCGGGTGGCCGCGGTTCCAACGGCAGGTATCACCTGCGGATTCAACCCGGCATCGACGGAATCCAGCCAGTGCGTGTTGCGAACCCACCGACCGTCAGTCGGATGCCGCCGGCGACTCATTGCCCTGCGTCGCGCCACATTGATGGCAATGCGGGAAGAAGAAGAAATTCCGGCCACCGCATCCGCATACGTTGAAGAGCCGCAATCCGCAATGCACGCAGAACGTGGAGTCGTCGCCGCCGAGATTCCATTGTTTGTCGCAGGACGGGCAGCGCTTTTTCTCGAGTGAGCGAACGGCCTTTTCGTATCCGATCGTGCGCGCACGTTCTCCCTGGTCCTGCTGCAATTCGAGCCGCTTGCGTTCGGCATAGCGCTGAAAGGCCTTCATCATGTAAAGGCCGGCGAACACCGTGAGCGCAATGCCGACCAGGACCCGGACATAGCCGCCGAAATTCGGCAAGTACGGGACCAGTTCGATGAAAAACGCGCTCAGTGAAAACAGGCCGAAGCCATACACGAAAGGCCAGTAGCGCATCTTGCGATAGCGCACGAACAGCCAGATCGCCATCAGCAGAATCGGCAGTGTGAGCGCAAGCCGCAGTCCGAACACCTGCAACTCGTAATGCCGGTTCGCCTTTTCGAAGCGCTGTTGGGCTGCCGCGTCCGCGTCGGCGATTTGCGTGTCGACTTGAGTCTGCTGCGACGCCAGGGCCCGTTGCTGGTCGCCGATCGCATCGATCTGATGCTGCCAGTTGACGACCACGGCCTGGAGCGTATCCAGCTTGCGAGTTCGCGCCAGAATGTCCGGGTCCCTCGCACTGTCTCCCGTCACCGAGCGGGTTGCCAGCCAGTTGCGGAAACTTTCTTTCTCGGCCGCGTACTCCTTCGCGGCGCGTCCGCGAGCCACCTCCATTGCGTCGGCCTTCTCGGCAAGCGCGTCGTGCCGTGCCTGCAGATCGCGCCGGGCTGCATCCAGCCGCGCCTTCAATGGCGCATCCGCGAATTGCTCGACGACGGGCGGCCCGCCCCTCGGAGCGAAGGCCATGTCGCGAATCACGAGACTGCCGAGCATGTTCAGAAAGACAGCGAAGATGATCGCAATTACCCACGAGGCTATCCGCAGGAGACGTGCCGGACTGGTCAGGCCGTCGCTGGAAGTCATCATTGTTTTGCCTTTGTTGGAATGGTTATATAAGCGGGCTTGATTGTCGACGATTCCCGCACCCTTGTCGAACGTCCCCTCCTGGCCGGGAGCCGTCGGTCTTCCCGCGTTCCGCGGGAATTCATGATGAACGTGTTTTCACGGGCGATGCGTGTGGCTATAGGCCGAGCGCCGCCGCCGCGAGCGTCGCGACCTGCAGCCGTGTATCGGGCGACAGGCCGTCCTCGATCAGCCACACGGCCGACAAACCCGACCACGCGAGAATCCACTGCAGTAACCGGCGCCTGTCGAGCCGTGCAGCATCGGCCACGACTATGACACGCTGTTCGAACCGCACCGGATCGACCGCAATATCGTGCGACGGATTGCAGAACAGGTTCGCGTAGTCGAACGCGCGATCGCCGCGCAGGCCTTTCGGGTCGATCGCACGCCAGCCGCGCTCGCCGAAATGGAGAATGTTGCCGTGATGGATGTCGCCGTGCAGGACGACTTCGTCGACGGCCGGCCCGTCCAGCAGCTGGCGCGCGACCGTTCCCGAGCAACGAAGCACGTCATTGGCTGACGCGTCAGACAACAGCGCCTGAAACCAGTCATGCAGCGGCACGACCGAAGGCGGCTCCGAAGCACGATACGCATGCAGCCGCGCGACGACATCACACGCGATGCGCATCGCATCGTCGTCATGCCCCGATGCCGAAAAGCCGGCCAGCGTCGGTTCCGGCTGCGCCCGTTCGAGCAGAATCGCATCGCCGTCGTGCTGCCACACCTGCGCGGCGCCTTGCCCGTTCCACCAGGTCATCAGCGCATTACCGCGACGTTCTTCGTCGCAGGTAGCGACTTTCAACATCGCCGGCCGCGATTGCCAGACGACGGGCAACAGGCCGCCGCTCGCGGTCAGGATCGGGCCGCCGTCAGGAACGAGGCCCCACAGGCCGAGGTATCGATCGAACATCACCCGATGCTACCGCCGAACCGGATCGCGCGCAGCACGGTTCGTCCAACGGTGCGTCACGCGGTCGCAGATGCGACGTGAACGGCCAAGGCACACTTTCCTAAATAAAATTTAGCCAGCCAAACTTTGGCTAAAGAATGTTCCGGTTTCGTGCCATCCCTTCGACAATGCGCGCCTTTCGTGACCGTCGGTGCCTCTCGCGCACCGGCCGCCACAGCATCGAAGAAGGAGCCCGACATGACCGACCACACCGCATCCCCGCCGCCGCCATCCGCGCCACCGCCACGCCGTCGCCGTGTGTGGCGCACGCTTGCGGGCGCGCTGCTCGGCCTGACGGTCGCCTGCGCGGGCATCGGCGCATGGACGATCCAGCGGATCTGGACGCAGTTGCCGTCCGTCGAGCACCTCGCCGTGTACCGTCCCGCGTTGCCGCTGCGGATCTTCTCGCGCGACGGCGACCTGCTGGCCGAATACGGTGTCGAGCGGCGCGAGTTCGTGCCGCTCGAACGCATCCCGCCGCTGATGCGGCAGGCGCTGCTCGCGGCCGAGGACGCGAAGTTCTACCAGCACGGCGCGGTCGATTTCAACGGCCTCGCGCGCGCGACGTTCGCGAATGTCGTGACGGGGCAGCCGGGGCAGGGCGGCAGCACGATCACGATGCAGGTCGCGCGCAACTTCTACCTGACGCGCGACAAGGTGCTGAGCCGCAAGCTCGCCGAGATCCTGATGGCGACCAAGCTCGAACGCGAATACAGCAAGGACAAGCTGCTCGAGCTGTACATGAACGAGATCTATCTCGGCGAGCGGGCCTACGGTTTCGCGGCGGCCGCGAACGTGTATTTCGGCAAGCCGCTCGACGCGCTGAGCGTGGGCGAGGCGGCGGTGCTCGCGGGGCTGCCGAAGGCGCCGTCCGCGTTCAACCCGGTCGTCAATCCGGCACGCGCGACCGCGCGGCGCAACTACGTGCTCGGCCGGATGCATGCGCTCGGCCAGCTCGACGAAACGACGTACCGCGCGGCCGTCGACGCGCCGATCGCGCTGGCTACCACGCCGCCGCCGGGGATCATCGCGGCGCCGTACGTCGCCGAGCGCGCGCGCCGGATGATGGTCGAGCGTTTCCATGACGATGCCTATACGCTCGGCCTCGACGTGACGACGACGATCTCGATGCGCGACCAGCGCGCGGCCGAATCGTCGCTCGCCCGCACGCTGAGCCGCCAGCCGCGCGCGCAGCGCGATGCGCGCAACGGGCTCGAAGGCGCACTGGTATCGCTCGACGCGGCAACCGGCGACATGCTCGCGCTCGTCGGCGGCGCGGATTTCAACCGCAACGTATTCGACCATGCGCTGCAGGCGTATCGCCAGCCGGGTTCGAGCTTCAAGCCGTTCGTCTATTCGGCGGCGCTGGAAAAGGGCTACTTCCCGGGCGTGCTCGTCGACGATACGCAGCGCACGCTCACGCATGAGGAAACCGGCGCGCGTCCATGGCGCCCGCGCAATTTCGCCAACAACTACGAGGGATTCATTCCGGTGCGGCGCGGGCTCATGCGCTCGAAGAACCTGGTGGCGGTCAGCCTGATGCAGGCCACTGACGCGCGCTACGTGCAGCAGCACGCGGTGCACTTCGGCTTCGACGCGCAGCGCAATCCGGCGTCGCTGCCGCTCGCGCTCGGCGCGGGCGCCGTGACGCCGCTCGAACTGGCGAGCGCGTACAGCGTGTTCGCGAACGGCGGCACGCGGATGGAGCCGCGCCTGATCCTGTCGGTGAAGCAGCGTCACGGCGGCGCGATATACGAGGCGACGGCGCCGTCGGGTGAGCGCGTCGTGTCGGCGCGCAACGCGTTCGTGATGGACAGCATGCTGCGCGACGTCGTGAAGTCCGGCACCGCGCGCGGCGCGCTCGCGCTGCGCCGCGACGACGCGGCCGGCAAGACGGGCACGTCGAACGGCTCGAAGGATGTCTGGTTCGCCGGCTACTCGTCGGGCATCGTCGCCGTTGCGTGGCTCGGCTACGACACGCCGCGCCCGATGGGGCGCGCGACCGGTGCGTCGCTGGCGCTGCCGGTCTGGCTCGACTACATGAAGACGGCCGTCGACGGGCGTACGCCGGTCGAGGCAACGCCGCCGCAGGACGTCGCACTCGTCGACGGTGACTTCGTCTACGCCGAATACACGCGCGGCACGTGCACGGCCGACGTGCCGTCGTACATCCGCAGCCGCTTCGCGTGCGGCGGGGCGGCGGCGGTGGGCGGTGCGTCCGACGCGCCGGGCAACAACGGCAAGCCTGCCGAGCCAATGCCTGCCGCGGTCGATGCGGCCGAGCGCGAACGCGTGCTCGACCTGTTCCGGACGGATGACTGACGCGCACCATGCATACGCTTTATCTGATTGCGATCGTCGCGGAAGCGATGTCGGGGGCGCTGATGGGCATGCGCCGCGGGATGGACCGCTTCGGGCTCGCGCTCGTCGGCGCGGTGACGGCGCTCGGCGGCGGCACCGTGCGCGACGTGCTGCTCGGCCACTATCCGCTCGGCTGGATCGCGCATCCCGAGTACCTGGTGATCACGCTCGTCGCGGCGACCGTCGCGTCGTGGGTCGCACGGCATGTCACGCGCATGAAGACGCTGTTCGTCACCGTCGATGCGATCGGCCTCGCGGCGTTCACGATCATCGGCTGCGACGTCGGCGCGTCGACGGGCACTGCGCCGATCATCGTCGTGCTGGCCGGCGCGATCACGGGTGTCTGCGGCGGGATGCTGCGCGACCTGCTGTGCAACGAGATGCCGCTGATCCTGCGCGAGGAGCTGTATGCGAGCGTCGCGTTCGTCACGGGCGGGCTCTATGTCGGGATGCAGCATCTCGGCGTCGAGGCGGGCTTCGCGACGGTCGTCGCGCTGGCGGCCGGGTTCTCGATGCGAATGCTCGCCGTGCGGCTCGGGTGGAAGATGCGGACGTTCGGCGCGGCGGATCTCGAGCATTGAGCGGGGAGGCGCGCCGTCCGTGCGGCGCTGGGTGAGGGCGATGTCGGCCGGGGCGTTTGAGTGAGCGCCCAGGCCGAACGGAACGTCAGTCGGCCTGCATCACCTGGAAGACGTTGCCTTCCGGATCGATGCCGTCGTACATCGTGTACGCGAACCCTTCATAGCGCTTGAGGTCGCGTACCGTCACGCCGCTGCGGGCCAGCCGGTCGCGATGCGTGCCGATGTCCCGGTCGATCGAGAACACGAACTTCACGTGGCTGGTTTCCGCGCGCGCTTCCGTGTGAGCCGACACCGCGTGGCGGAACGCCGGGCCGGCGAGATGCAGCGCGAGTTCGATGGCGCCTGCGCCGAGCACGACCCACTCGTTTTCGATTTCCTCGATGACGGGTAGATCAAAATACCGTTGGTAGAACGCCTTCAGCAACGCGACGTCCTGGACGTACAGGATGATGCGGGTCATCGGAAGCGGCACGTGGGTCTCCTTGAAGGGGATTCGCGAAGCGCGAATGATGCGTCGTGACAGTCGTTGCCATCGATCAAGCAGGGCATCGCGCGACTCAAAGCTCATGCGACCTGCGGCACACGCCCGCGCTACGCCGGCACCATCACCGGCGGTGCACCGTCGCCGGTTTCCACCATCTTCACCGCGAATCCGTAGCACTGCGCGATGTGCGCCGGCGTCATCACGTCGCGCGGCGTGCCGTGCGCGACGATCGTGCCGTCGGCGAGCATCGCGATCGTATCCGCATGCCGTGCGGCGAGATTCGGGTCGTGCACGATCGCGAGCACGCCGAGCTGCCATTCGCGTGCAACGGCGCGCACGGTTTCGAGCAGGCGGTGCTGATGTGCGAGATCGAGCGCGGCGGTCGGCTCGTCGAGCAGCAGGTAGCGCGGGCCGCTTTCCGTCGCATCGTCGTCCGGCCACAGCTGCGCGAGCACACGGGCGAACTGCACGCGCGCGAGTTCGCCGCCGGACAGCGTCGTGACGTCGCGGCCGACGAGTGCATCGGCGCCCGCGCGTTCGAGCGCGCACCACGCGATCTCGCGATCGCGATGCGACGTCGCACCGCTGCGCCGCGCATGCGGATAGCGGCCGAGCAGCACGATTTCGTCGACGCTGAACGGGAACGCCGGCTGCGCGGCCTGCGGCAGCACCGCGCGCAGGCAGGCGAGCCGCGGTGCGTCGATGCGTGCGAGCGGTTCGCCGTTCAGCGTGATGTCGCCGGTCACGCGCACGCCGTTCGGCGCGATGCCGCCGGTGAGTTCGCCGGCGAAGGTTTTCAGCAGCGTGCTTTTGCCCGCGCCGTTGCGGCCGAGCAGCGCGGTCACGCGGCCGGGTTCGATCGACAGCGACAGGTCGCGCAGGATCGCGTTGTGTCGACGGGCGACGTCGAGGTGATGGGCGGTCAGCATGAGCGTCGTGAAAGAAGGGTTAGCCGCCGAGCGCGCCGCGGCTCTTCCACAGCAGCGCGAGAAAGAACGGTGCGCCGAGCAGCGCGGTCAGCACGCCGAGCGGAATTTCGGCGGGCGCGGCAATGGTGCGCGCGGCGAGATCGGCGGCGAGCGTCAGCAGCGCGCCGAGCAGCGCGGCGCCCGGCAGCACGACGCGCTGGTCGGGGCCGCACGCGAGCCGCACGCAATGCGGCGCGACGAGCCCGATGAAGCCGATGATGCCCGCGCACGACACCAGCGCGCCGACCGCGAGCGCGACCGCGACGAGCACGCGCCGCTTCAGCCGCTGCACGGGCACGCCGAGGTGCAGCGCCTCGGTTTCGCCGAGCTGCAACGCATTCAGCGCGTCGCGTTCACGCGCGAGCAGCACGCAGCCGATCGCGACGCACGGCGCGACGGCCGCCAGCGCGGACCATTGCGCGCCGCCGAGGCTGCCGAGGCTCCAGAAGGTCAGCGAGCGCAATTGCGCGTCGTCGGCGACGAACGTGAGGAGCCCGATCGCCGCGCCGACCAGCGCGTTGATCGCGATGCCGGCGAGCAGCAGCAGCGGCAGCGCGAGCCGGCCGCGCGACGCGGCGAGCCGATAGACGAGCGCCGCGACCGCGAGCGCGCCTGCGAACGCGGCGATGGGCAACGCGGCCGCGCTCACGTGTGCGGCAAAGAGCGCGGGGCCGAGCACGATCATCGTCGTCGCGCCGAGCGCGGCGCCGCTCGACACGCCGACGAGCCCCGGATCGGCGAGCGGGTTGCGGAACAGCGCCTGCATCGCGGCGCCGGTCGCGCCGAAGCCGCCGCCGACCAGCAACGCGAGCGCGACGCGCGGTGCGCGGATGTCGAACAGCACCGCGCGCGCCTGCTGTGCGGCCGCATCGCCGGTCAGCGCGGCCCAGGCTTCCGCGAGCGGAATGCGATAGGCGCCGACGCACAGCGCGACGACGGACATCGCGCATACGAGGCAGGCGAGCGCGGCCAGCGCGAACGGGGCGAAACGGCGCGACGCGCCGATGCGCGCGGCACCGGCGCTTGACGCGGGCGACGATGCGGGGAAAGGCGAAGCGTGAGCGGGCATCGGGTCGATCCGGAATCAGGCGAGCGCATCCGACAGGCGTCGGTGCAGGGTCGTGACGGCGAGCGGCAGGCGCGGGCCGAAGCCGAGCAGGAACAGCGCGTCGAGCGCGACCACGCGCTGCGCGCGGCCGGCCGGCGTCGCGACGAAGCCGGGCGTCGCGAGCAGCGCGGCGCGGCCGCCGACGGCCGCGAGCCCTTCGTCGGAGATCAGCACGATGTCGGGCGCGGCGGCGGCCAGCGCCTCGGTCGTCAGCGGCTTGTAGTGATCGAAGCCCTGCATCACATTGCGCGCGCCCGCGTAGCGGATCATCGCGTCGGCGGCCGTGCGCTGGCCGGCGACGAGCGCCTGGTTGCCGGTATGGTTCAGCACGAACAGCACGCGCGGCGGCTGCGCGCCGCCGGGCGCACGGGCGGCGACCGCGTCGCGCGCGGCCTGCCAGTCGCGGTCGAAACGTTGCAGCAGCGCGGTGCCCGCGTCGCGCACGTCGAGCGCCTGCGCGACGCCGGTGATCTTCGCGCGCACCGATTCGACGTCGTGGCGTTCATCGAACGTCGTCACCGCAACGCCGGCGTTCTTGACTTGCGCGATCGCGGTGGGCGGGCCGGCTTCGGCCGACGCGAGCACGAGATCGGGCCGCAGCGACAGCAGCCCCTCGGCCGACAGCGCGCGCTGATAGCCGACCTTCGGCAGCCGCTTCGCGGCGTCGGGGTACGTGCAGGTCGTGTCGGCGCCGACGAGCCGGTAGCGCGGCGTTTCCGCGCCGCCGAGCGCGAACGCGGTTTCCGCGAGTGCGCCGCCGATCACGACCACGCGTTTCGGTGCGGCCTGCACACCCTGGGCGAGCACGCTGCCGGGCAGCGCGCCCGCGAGCGCGCCGGCCGCCGCGCTTGCCAGCACCGCGCGGCGGCGCGGATCGAACGGCCGCGCGCTCACCGCGCGCCTCCGCGTGCCGCGGCCGGCAGCGCCGCGACGAGCGCGCGCCAGTCGTCGCGTTCGACCTTGCCGGGCTTGCGCTCGCCGAACAGCAGCGCGACGTGGTCGCCCTGCCGGTCGAACAGTTCGAGCGACGTGACGATGCCGTCGCTCGTCGGCTTCTTCACGACCCACGCGGCGGCGATCAGGTCTTCGCGCACGTGCAGGTTGAAGCCCGGGTCGAGCACGTTGATCCACGCGCCAACCTCGCGCACGTTCGCGACGGGGCCGGTATGGATCTGGATCATCCCTGCGTTGCCGACGAACACCATGATCGGCTGGCCGCTCTGCGCGGCCTGCTGGAGCACGTGGCGCAGCGCATGTGAGGTTTCGACCGGATACGCGTATTGCGGATCGGCGAGCCGCAGTGCCTGCATGCGGCTCACGCCGAAGCGCTGCGTGATGCCGAAGAACTGGTGCGTGTCGGTCATCGTGTCCCACGCGGCGCGGAAGCCCGCGACGTCGATCTCGGTATCGGCGCGCTCGGGCGTTTTCGGCGCGGCGGGCGCGACCTCGAGGCCCGGCTCCTGCGACGGCGCACGCCAGCGCTCGACGAACGCGTCGTACGCGGCGTGGTCGCTGTGCGCGCGCAGGTAGACCTTGTGGATCGCATGGCCCTGCGCGTCGAAGAACTGCAGGCTCTTCAGCGGGCCGTGCGCGGTCTCGTCGCGCACCGCGAATGCCGATACCCAGTGACGATAGAAGATGCGCAAGTCGATATCGCCGAGCGCTAGGCCGACGGGGCCGTCGTGGCTCATCTGCGCGTATTCGCCGTCCTTTTCGTGGACAGCCGTGTCGTTGCGCGTGAGCGCCATCACGCGACCGAGGCGCGGCATTTCCTCGAACATCGCCGGAAAGCGCGCGTCGAGCCGCACGACGTGCTCGCCGACGAACGCGGCGAGCGCCTCGCCTTCGCTGACGCCGAGCGCCTGTGCGACGTCGCGGTTGCGCAGCTGGCGCTCGGTCTTGAGCTGGATGAACGCGTCGCGCAGCGCGGCGGCTGCGCGGGCCGGCGTGGTGGGTTGACCGGGAAGGGCGGATTGCATCATGTCGGACTCCTTCAAGTAACGGTTGGGGTGGCAGCGCGGGCGGCGCGCATCAGAAATCCACTTTCATGCTGACGGCGACCGTGCGACCGGACGACGTATACGCGTCGAGCACCTGCGAATCGGCTGCGATGCCGCGCACGTCCGACCAGTTCCAGTACTTCCGGTCGAACAGGTTGCGGATGCCGATCGTCGCGCTCACATGCTTGTTGAAGCGGTAGCCGCCGCGCAGGTCGACGACGAACGACGACGGCGGCGAGAAGCACGCCTTGTTCGAGCAGTCGGACTTGTCGATGTCCTTGTCGCGTTTCGCGGCCTGGAACAGCAGGTCGGTCTGCACGTACCAGCGCTCGGTCGGCTCGTAGCGCACGCCGAACACGGCCGAGAACGGGTTGACGGTGTTCAGCGGCTGGCTGGCCGCGCCGTCGTTCTGCGTCGAGCCCTTGGTGAACGCCATCGCCGTCTTCAGCGTGATGCCGTTCGGCATCACCCATTCGGCGCGGCCTTCGAGGCCGTGAATGCGCGCGTCGGCGAAGTTCACGTACTGGAACACGAACGGGTCGGTGGGCCGGCCGCTGCCGGCGATCGTCGTGCGCGAGATGAAGTTGCGGTAGCGGCCCGTGAACGCGGCGGCGCTGTAGCGCACGACGCCGTAGCCGGTGCCCGCCTTGCCGCGCAGGCCGGCTTCGAACGTGTCGCTCGTCTCGGGCTTCAGGTTCGGATTGCCGATCGACGTGTAGCCGTACACCGGGTTCGAGAAGCTGCTGTTCACCTGGTCGGGCGTCGGCGCGCGAAAGCCGTGTGCGTACTGTACGTACGGAATGACCGCGGGCGTGATCTCGTAGAGCACGGCGACGCGCGGCGACAGTTCGTTCGCGCTCGTCGATACCGCCTTGCCGGTGAACAGCGGATCGTTGGCGGTCGGGTTCAGCCGGTACGTGTCGAAGCGCAGGCCCGGCGTGACGAGCAGGCGCCCGTAGCCGATCTGGTCCTGCACGAACGCGCCGAACAGCGTGTAGTCGGTGTCGGGGAACGCCTTGTTCGGGAACGCCTCGCCGACGCCCGGCACCGTGCCGTCGCGCAGGTTCGTCACGCGCGACACGCTGCCGTCGACGCCGTAAAGCAGCTTGTGCGCGAACGGGCCTGTCGCGAAGCCGCTTTCGGCGAACGCGGAGCCGCCGAACGTGCGCTCCTTGTACTGGTTGTCGCGCGAACGCGAAGCCGCCCGGCCGCGCGTCTCGAACGCGTATTGGTCCTGCTTCGCGTCCTGGTAGTAGAACTGCACGTGCGCGGTCTGGAACCAGCGGAACGCGTCGTCGCGGAAATCGTAGTCGACGCTGAAGCGGTTGCGTTCGAGCCGGTCGTAGGTCGTGAGGCCGAGCGTGGTCGGCGGGCTGATCGCCGACAGCACGTCGGTGCTCACGCGGCGCTGCACCGTTTCGGCGGTGAACCTGATCGTGTCGCGCGTGGTCGGCGTCAGCACGAGCTTGCCGAGCAGCGATTCCGAATAGACGTCCTGCGGGTTCGACGTGGTGCGCAGCGTGCTTGCCGAGTTGTTGCTGCCGCGCGTGTCGACCTCGTGACCGCGCCGGCCGTCTGCGATGATCATCCCCTGCACGCGATCGTTGCCGCCCGCGGCCGATACGGTCGCGCCGACGCTGCGGTCGGCCGAGTCGTAGCTCGGCCGGAACGAGAAGTAATAGGGTTTGTTGTAGATCGACAGCAGGTCGCGCGGATCCTTCGTGATGAAGTTCACCGCGCCGGTCAGGCCGTCGCTGCCGTACAGCGCCGAGGCCGGCCCGCGCAGGATCTCGATGCGCTTGAGCGTGTCGAGATCGGCGTAGTCGCCGCGCCCCGCTTCGAGCGGGCCGAATGAAAACGCGTTCGGCAGGCGGATGCCGTCTTCCATCAGCAGCACGCGATTGCCTTCGAGGCCGCGGATGTTGATGCTCGAATCGCCGTCGCGGCCGCCGCCGAGCGCGGCGTTGCCGGGCCGGTACGCGGTGCGGCGCACCGTGACGCCCGGCTCGTAGCGCAGCGCGTCCTTGATGTTGGTGGCCTGCTGTTCTTCCAGATCCTCGTCGGTGATTACCGACACGGACGCCGCCGTGCGGCTCGCGGCCGTGGCGGTGCGGTTGGCCGTGACGGTGACGGGATCGAGCAGCGCCGCATCGCCGCGCGTGGACGCGGCGACGAGGAGGGCGGCAGGCGGGTTGGCGCCTTGCGGCGTCGAATCGGCGTGAGCCGTGGCGGCGGACAGGCCGAACGCGCCGAACAGCGCGGCACAGATCGGCCGCCGCGCCAGCGTATAGCAATGCACAGGTGGTCTCCCATTGATGATGACAAGCCCGAAGGCTGGCTGGGTGACGCGTTCACCTGGCTGGCCCGCCCGCGCACGGAAGGCGGCGAGCGGCGAATTGAAAGGCAACTGATAACTTTACCAGTGTAAATGAGAATTATTATCAATACAAGAACGGAAAGCGGCTCGCGTGGGTGAGCGCTTACCTGCGCGGCTCGGGCGAGCCGCGGCGGGAAATTCGGGAAAAACGCGGGCGTGAACAGGCCCTAGGCCAGCGCTTCGATGCGGATCAGCAGGTTGCGCGCATGCGTGATGAACGCATCGTGCGTCGCGCGATCGCCGTGGCTTTCGAGGCCGGCCTGCTCGGCGAATGCGATCTGTTCGGTGTAGAGGTCGACGAGCGCTCGGCGTGTGTCAGGGGGAAGCGCGCGGATCATCGACACGATCAGCAGTTCCTGCGCGCGAAGCGTGCCGGACAGCGTCTGGACGTTCATGCTGGCCTCCATCGGACGATGCGGCGGCGAGCCGCTCTTTCCATACTAGGCGGTCGGCGGTCGCAGCGCAGGCGCGGTGTTGGCGACGAGGAGACGGAATGCGATTCGACGCGGTAATCGACGCTGCCGTTGCGCGGCGCGAAACGCGCCACGCGTGGCCGGCGCACCGTGAATCGACGCGTGCAGGGAGGCGAACGGAATCAGCCGGCCGCTTTCGCCGCCTGCGCATCGCGCACGACCTGCGCGACGCGTTCGACGAACTCGACGTCGACGCTCGACAGTGCTTCGCGCTTGCCGTCGGGCATCTCGACCATCAGGCGATACGTGACGTCCTGCGTGGCCCATGAGAGATAGCCGACGACGGCGAGCATCACGCCGACGACGAGCGCGGCGCTCGATCCGGCGATGCCGCCTGCGACGGCGACGGCCGCGCCGATCAGCGAGATCAGCGACGGCACGAGGCGGTTCTTCGGAATCTTGACGACGTCGACCTGGCGGATGTCACGGAGTGCGAATACCTGCCCGGCGGCCGACAGGCCGTTGCGCGTGATCATCACGCCACGTTCGTTGAATGCGTTTTCCATCGTGTGTTGCGTGGACGAAAACGCGCAGCGTAGCAGGTTTCGTTGCGGCATCAAACGAGACCGACTGCCGCACGATGGGTGCGGCGCGGGTGAAACCAGGCAAGCGGATGGAGCGGGAAGTCGTTCAGAACTGCAGGCGGCCGTCGCCGTAAAGCCGGCCCGGCACGTGCGAGGCGACGACCTCGGCGATTTCTTCGTCGGTCGATTCGGCCGGCACGATCTGGCGCCGCGCGGGCGCGTCGAGATGCATCGTCCATTCGACGAGGCGATACGGCCGGCCCCACGGGCGCTGCATTTCGACCGATACGCGGCAGCTCTGGACCGGCATCGAGTGTTGGCACGTCAGAATCGCGTGCAGATGGCTGAAAACGGTATCTTCGATCATCATGGCCTCCGATCCTGTCTTGTCTTGCGGGCAATCGATGGCGGCGCCGTCGGCGGTTCAAAAAAAAAGCCGCCGATGTTCAGGCGGCCAACAGGGGGGGTGAGAGCATCCTCTCAGCCCAGAATTAAGCGAAACTTAAAAGCCCATAAAAAAGCGCCCCGCGTGGAGCGGGGCGCTTCTTGCCGTCGTGATCCGCGTGTTAAGCGGATGCTTTAGAACTTGTGACGGATACCGATACGTGCGGCGATCTGGTTCTTCGAACCCGTGCCCGACGTATTGAAGTAGCTCGTGCTCGAGCCGATCTGCGCTTGCACGCCCTTGCCCGATGCCTGCTGGTACACGACCAGGCCGTACACGTCCGTACGCTTGCTGAGTGCGTAGTCGGCGATACCGTTGACCTGGTTCCAGTGCCACGAGTTGCCGCTTTGCGTGGCGTTCGTGTACGTGTAGCCGAGGCCGCCCGACAGAGCCGGCGTGAAGGCGTACTTCGCACCTGCTTCATACGCGTTGTAGAACGTGCCGCCCGCGCCCGACACGGTCGAGAACTGCGTACGCGTCCACAGCAGCCATGCCGTTGCCGGGCCCCAGACGTAGCGGCCACCGACGCCGTACGTGCGCAGGTCGCGGACGTTGCCCGTTGCGATATTCGCGATCGTCGTCGAGAAAGCCGGCGTCGACTGGCTCGGGAAGCGGATGTCCGTGTACGCTGCGCCCAGCGAGAACGGGCCGTTCGCGTAGTTCAGGCCGAAGCTGTATGCGCGCGACGAGCCTGCCGTCGTCGTCGTGCCCGTCGTCGTCGCCGGTGCGCCTGCGAAGTCCGTCGAGTTCGAGAAGCCGTACAACGCGCCGAACGTGAAGCCCGAGTAGTTCGCGCTCTGGAACTTCACGGCGTTGTTGATGCGGCTCGACGTGAGCTGGTCGAGGTCGTTCACGTGGTACGCGTAGTTACCCGCGACCGTGTTGCCGCCCGTCGAGTAGTTCGAGCCGAGGATGTCGGTCGAGAACGAGTACTGGCGGCCGAACGTGACCGTGCCGTATTGCGACTGGCTCAGGCCGACGTAAGCCTGGCGGCCGAAGATCGCGCCACCCTGGCCGATCGTGCCGTTACCGCTGTTGAAGCCGTTTTCGAGCACGAAGATCGCCTTCAGGCCGCCACCGAGGTCTTCGGTGCCGCGCAGGCCCCAACGGCTGCCCTGGGCAACGCCGTCGTCGTACTTGAACAGCTTGCCCGTACCGCCGTTGGCGGTCTTGCTGTGGTTCACGTAGCTGATACCGGCATCGATGACGCCGTAAAGGGTCACGCTGCTTTGTGCGTGCGCCGTGCCGGCCGTTGCTGCCAGAGCGGCGATGGTCAACAGTTTCTTGTTCAAAGGGTTCTCCGAGCGAATAAATGGCGTGTCCAGTTGCGGTTCCGGCGCTCTCTATGGGCGCTTTCACGTACCGGCGGCAACTTTATCGAGGGGCCACGTAATGAATATGACAGCGACTGTCATATGAAGAATCTGTGGCGTCGATGCGACACCGAATTCTGCCCGGTTGTATAGCCGGTGGTTATACCGATTCAGACTGAGATTCGACCGGAATCAGGAATATGCACATGAAATAAGCTTGGTTGGCGGCGTTCCGGCCCCATGCCACGATCCGTGTTCCAACAAACGACACGGGACAGAGGACACCATGCGACGTTCATTCCTGACCGGCCTCGGCGCACTCGCCGCCGCGCTGGCATTCGCGGCGCCCGGCGCGCACGCCGACCCGCAAACGCTGAAAATCGGCACGATGAGCGGCCCCGACGCACAGATCTGGACCGAGGTGACGAAGGTCGCCGCGCGCGAAGGTCTCGCGATCAAGGTCATCGAATTCAACGACTACGTGCAGCCGAACGCGGCGCTCGATTCCGGCGATCTGGACGCGAACGGCTTCCAGCACCAGCCGTTCCTCGACAGCCAGATCAAGCAGCGCGGCTACAAGATCGTCAACGTCGGGCTCACGTACACGGCGCCGATGGGTTTCTACTCGAAGAAACTCAAGTCGCTGAAGGACTTGCCGGTAGGCGCGAAGGTCGGGATCCAGAACGATCCGTCGAACGGCAACCGCGCGCTGCTGCTGCTGCAGAAGTACGGCGTGATCAAGCTGAAGCCGGGCGTCGGCGCGAACGGCGTGAATGCCACGCCGCTCGACATCGCCGAGAACCCGAAGAAGATCAAGATCGTCGAGCTTGATTCCGCGCAACTGCCGCGCGCGCTGCCCGACGTCGATGCCGCGTCGATCAACACCGACTACGCGGTGAAGGCCGGGCTCACGCCGGTGAAGGATGCGATCGCGATCGAGGATCTGCGCGGCCCGTACGCGAACCTGATCGCGGTGCGCGCGCAGGACAAGGACAAGCCGTGGGTGAAGAAGCTCGTCGCGGCCTATGAATCGGACGACGTGCGCAAGTTCATCGACCAGAAGTTCGGCGGCGCGATCATCCCGGCGTTCTGAACGTTTTCACCTACCGGATGGCCGGATATCGACGATCCGGAAAGCAAATCGCCCGCGCAAGCGGGCGATTTCGTTGGTGCGGGCGGGTATCGCGATACGCGCGCGCCATGCTCCGGCGCGCAAGCCGGCCGCTCAGGCCGACAGCAGCGAACCCGTGCGGATCGCGGTCGCGCCGGCAATCCGCGCGACTTCCATGCCGGCCGTCGCGAAGCGCACGATCTGGCGCGCGTACAGCACGCCCGACACGCTGCTCTTCAGCGTGACGACGCGATCGGTCAGCGGATCGACGATGTCGGCCACGGCCTGCCCGGCCTCGATCATCACGCCGACCGGCGTGCGGAACACGATCACGCCCGACACCGGCGCGACGAGCGGATCGGTGCCCGCGAGCGGCGTGGCCGGATGCGCGAGCGGCGGCAGCGGCGCCGGCGTGCCGTCGACGACCCCACGCTCGGTCAGGTATTCGACGATCGCCTGTGCGTCCTTTTCGGCGAACTCGTACGACACGTCGCGCTCGCTGCGCAGCTCGATCGTGACGGAAATCGCACCGTTCGGGATCGGGAAGCGGTCGCCGAAGCGGTTGCGCAGGTCCGACCAGCAGAAGCTGTGAATCTCGTCGAACGGGTTACCGACCGAATTCAGCGCGAGCAGCGACGCCTGCGCGTCGAGGTAGCGCGACAGCGGCTCGACGTCCGGCCACAGATCGGGATTCGTGTAGAGGTGCATCACCGCATCGCTGTCGCAGTGCAGGTCGAGCACGATATCGGCGTCGAACGACAGCTTCTGCAGCGCGAGGCGCTGCGAGTCGAGCTCGGTGCGCGGCTTCTGCTCGTCGAGCGCTTCGCGCATCGCGGCGCGCACGGCGACGAGGTTGTGCTGCGCGTCGTGAGTCAGGCGGTGTTCGACGCGCGGCAGCACGAGCGCCGCGAGATCGTAGAAATTGCGGTTGAAGTTCTGCATCGAGCCGAGCTCGAAGCGGCCGAGGTGATCGCCGAACACGTGTTGCGACAGGCCGATCGGGTTCGGCACCGGCACGATGACGACTTCGCCGCGCAGCTTGCCGGCCGTCTCGAGCGCGGCGATCTTGCGGCGCAGCAGGGTGGCGACCAGCATGCCGGGCAGTTCGTCCGCGTGCAGCGACGACTGGATATAGACCTTCTTGCCGCCGCGCGGGCCGTAGTGAAAGCTCGTGATCTGGCGTTCGGTACCGACGGCGGGGGAAATCAGCGGATGGGTCTGCGTTTGCATGATGGGGGAGTGCGGCGCAGCCGCGAATGATCCGGTGTGCGTGGAAGATCGATTGTACGTTGCCTTCCTCGCCGCCATCAAACCGGCGCCAGAACACGCCGTTTCTCGTTGAGAATCATCAGGTTGGGGCGGAAAAAATAACGCTGCCGGCACGGCCCGCGCAAAAAAACGGGCTCCTTGCGGAGCCCGTTCGTGCCGAGGCGAAGCGTGCGCTTGCCGGGCGGATTACTTGCCGTAGACGTCGAAATCGAAGTACTTCTTCGCGATCTTGTCGTACGTGCCGTCCTTGCGCATGCCGGCGATCGCGCCGTCGATCTTCGCCTTCAGGTCGGTGTCTTCCTTGCGCAGGCCGATGCCGGCGCCGTTGCCGAGCGTCTTCGGATCGTCGATGTCCTTGCCGGCGAAATCGAAGTTCGCGCCGCGCGGCGTCTTCAGGAAGCCGATTTCAGCCTGCACCGCGTCCTGCAGCGCGCCGTCCAGACGGCCCGAGATCAGGTCGGCGTAGACCTGGTCCTGGTTCTGGTAAGGCACGACGTTCACGCCCTTCGAGGCCCAGTACGTCTTCGCATAGGTTTCCTGGATCGTGCCCTGCTCGACGCCGACCGACTTGCCCTTCAGCGATTCGGCCGTCGGCATCAGGCCGGTGCCCTTCTTCGTGACGAGGCGCGTCGGCGTGTTGAACAGCTTCGCCGAGAAGGCGATCTGTTCCTGACGCGCCGGCGTCATCGACATCGACGACAGCACGCCGTCGAACTTGCGGGCCTTCAGCGCCGGAATCATCCCGTCGAAGTCGTTTTCGATCCACACGCACTTCGCGTTCATGCGGCGGCAGATTTCGTTGCCGAGGTCGACGTCGAAACCCACAACCTTGCCGTCAGCGCCTTTCGATTCGAAAGGCGGGTAGCTTGCGTCGACGCCGAACCGCACGGTCGTCCAGTCCTTCGCATACGCGGTGCCTGCCGATACGGCGAGCAGGGCTACGGTCACAGCCGCAAGAATCTTTTTCACTCGGTGACTCCTCGTTTTGTTCGATGGGTGCGCGGTTGTGCCGCGCCGTAAGCCTTCGGCCCGGCGCGGCTTCGCGACAGGCTGTCCGTTTCGCCCACCCGATGCGGGCGCGCGACGTGCGGAAGATTATCAAGACAAAATACCGGCAGGGCGCCTAGGACAAGCCCCGATACCGGGCCCGGCGGCGGCGCATGAGGGGCGCCGCCGTTTCAGACACAGGAACGATTCAGCCGAGCGTTTCGTTGACCGCGCGCTGCAGGCACGTGACGAATTGCGTGACGGCCGGCGTGGGCAGCAGGTCGCGCCGCGCGATGATCGACAGGTCGAAGCGCGGCATGGCTTCGTCGAGTTCGGCCGTGCGAATGCCCAGCGGCGCGACCATCGCGGCGAGCGGGCGCGTGAAGCAGCCGATCACGTCCGAGCGCGCGACGAGCCCGAGCGTCACCGCGAACGACATCGGCGAGCGCAGCAAACGTTTGGGCAGCGGCAGCCCGTGCGCCTCGAACATCCCGACCATCACACTGTGCGGAAACTGCTCGGCACCGACGGTGACGATCCACTCGGCATCGAGCAATGCCTCTAACCGGCGGGCATGCGCAAGCGGGTGGCCTTCGCGCATCACGACGGTGAATTCGGTCGACAGCAGCGGCGATTGCGTGAAATCGCGGTCGAGCGCGGGCACATGGTGCATCGCAGCGATGTCGAGCGTGCCGTTGCGCAACTGCGCGAGCGCGTCGGGCACCGTCACTTCCTCGAGATGCAGGCTCACGTTCGGCATCGACTGGCGAAACGCCGTCACCGCGTGCGGCAGCGCGGTCAGCGCGATCGACGGCATCGTGCCGACCGCCACGCGCCCCGACATCTCGCCTTTCACCTGCTCGACGGCCTCGACCGTGCGGCGGATGTCGCCGAGCAGCTGCTCGGCGCGCGGCAGCAGCGCATGGCCGCACGCGGTCAGCTCGACGCCGCGCACGCTGCGCGCGAGCAGTTCCGCGTTGAGCGCCGTTTCGAGCTCGCGGATCGTATGCGTGACCGCGGGCTGCGTGACGCCAAGTTCGCGCGCGGCGGCGCGCAGGCTCTTGTGATGCGCGGCGGAGACGAATGCCTGGAGCTGCGCGAGGTTCAGGGGGTTGCGGATGCGGGTCATCGATCGGGTCCGGTTGGCGCGACGCTGTGGCGGGCGACGGGGTGTAGCGGAATTTGATTGCAATCCTGAAGGTTGCGTGCGCATGGGGTTGCGGCGCCGTGGCTCGGGCAGGCGGCAGGTGCGGCCGTGGCCGCGACGGCGATCGTCGTCGGGCTGGTCGTGATCAAGCCGTTTCGATGCCGGTAGCCTGCACGTGCCGCAATGGCAGGTGCGGCGAGGCCCTACGCCAGCGCCATTTCGACAGCCGTCAGCGTGCGGCGCCGAATCCAGCCGCTCGCCATCCGGATCGCGAGCCAGTACGGCATGAACAGCAGCCGCGTGCGGGCGGTCGGGCAATGCACGAAGGTTTCGGTGCGCAGCAGGTGCGCACCCGACGCGAGCCCGACGACTTCGAAGCTGAGCACCAGCTTCGCATCGCGCGGATCGTCGTGCCGCATGAACGCCGCCGCGTCGGCGATCTTCAGCACGCCGAGATCCGGGCGCCAGAAGCGGCCGATCAGGCCGAGCGACAGCGACGTCTCGTCACGATGCAGCGGGGTGAACGCATGGAGGCCGAAGCGTTCGCGTTCGACGCGTGTGGTGCCGGGGCGCAGCGACGCGGCAACGACTGCCGGGAATTCGCGGACGTTGAGCAGCGCGTCGACGATCGGATCCGTGCGCATGTCGAGCGTGGCGACCGTGTCGATGATGCGCGCCGGCGCGGCATCGATCGGCTTCGATTCGTGCACTTCGTAGAAGCCGAACGACGGGATGAACGGCGGCTTGTGCGCCGACGTCCGGGTGCTCGATTCGGAGACGATGCCGAGCGCGTTCATGGGGGCTCCCGAAGGCAAAGCCCGATCGTAGCACCGGGGGCGGATTCGCGTCGCACTGCGCCCCATCAACAAAAAAAGCCTGGAAACTTGCGTTCCCAGGCCTGGAGACCATCAACGATGATGGTGGAGGAGACGATGTCGTCCCGATGCGCGCCGTCCTTCTGCCGGCGACGTCGCGCACGATTCGCGGTCAGATCGCCCAGCCGCCGAGATAGAACGTGACGAGCACGGCCGCGATGAGCACGGTGCCGACGTTGAGCTTGCGGAATTCGCCGCTGGCGATGCGGCCGATCACGAGCGTCGAGAAGCCGAGCATGATGCCCGTCACGATGTTCGCGGTCAGCACGATGAACACCGCGCACACGAGGCCCGACATCGCGTCGACCATGTCGTCCATGTGCAGCTTGCTCACGCTGCCGAGTATCAGCAGGCCGACGTACATCAGCGCCGGTGCGGTGGCGTACGACGGCACGAGGCCCGCGAGCGGCGAGAAGAACATCACGACGAGGAACAGCAGGCCGACCACGGCGGCCGCGAGGCCCGTCTTCGCGCCGGCGGCCACGCCGACGCTCGACTCGATGTAGGCTGCCGCCGGCGCACCGCCGAGGAAGCCGGAGAAGATCGAGCTGAGCGAGTCGGCGGTCAGTGCACGGCCGCCGTTGATGATGCGGCCGTTCTCGTCGAGCTGGCCGGCCTGGCCCGCGACCGCGCGGATCGTGCCGGTCGCGTCGAACACGGCGGTCATCACCAGCGCCAGCACGCTCGGCAGCACGGCCATCGACAGCGCGCCCTTGATGTCCATCGCGCCGATCAGCGACGCATGGCCCGGTGCGCTCAGCGACGGCAGCGCGAAGATGCCGTGGTACTTCACGCTCGGATCGAAGACCAGCCCGAAGATCGAGATCGCGATCACGACGAGCAGGATGCCGCCCGGCACGCGACGCTTCTCGAGGCCGAAGATCGCGGCGAGGCCGATGATCGACATGATGACCGGGAACGCGGTGATCTGGCCGAGCGCGACCGGCAGGCCCGCGCCCGGGTTCTTGATCACGAGGCCGACGTCGTTCGACGCGATCAGCAGCAGGAACAGGCCGATGCCGATCCCGGTGCCGTGCGCGACGCCCGCGGGCAGGTTGCGCAGGATCCACGAACGCACGCCGGTGACCGAGATGCCGGTAAACACGAGGCCCATCAGGAACACGGCGCCGAGCGCGACCGTCGGCGACAGTCCCTTGCCGAGCACGAGGCCGAACGCGGTGAACGCGGTCAGCGAGATCGCGCAGCCGATCGCGATCGGCAGCTTCGCCCACAGGCCCATCAGCAGCGAACCGAACGCGGTCGTGAGGCAGACCGCGACGAACACGGCGCTCGTGTCGAAGCCGGCCTTGCCGAACATGCCGGGGACGACGAACACGGAATAGACCATCGCGAGGAAGGTCGTGACGCCGGCAATCACCTCGCGGCGCTGCGTGCTGCCGCGCGACGAAATGTCGAAGTACCGGTCGATGACTCCCTTGGTGCCAAAGTCAGTTTCTTCCGCGCCGACGCCGACCGTCGGCTGCACCGGGGTATCACTCATGAGCTTGCTCCTTTATCAGCATGCTGAAACGGCCCGTAGCGAACCGTCGTCAGGGTGTCTCGTATCTAGTTGGGATTGTCGGCAACGTCGTGGGGACGAATGACGCGTGATCCGTGTCGTTCCGTGCGAATCGAAACGATCGCGTGGGTGTCGCGTCGTGCGACGCGTTGTGGTGTCGACCCCGTCACGTGTGCTTTGCCGTAGCGAAGGTTAGGCGAACCGCCCATCACGTCCCATTGGGGGAAGAGCATGCAGCGCATGTCTCAGCGCTTATATCGGCGTGCAACGGGGCTCTGTCGCGTCGACACGCGTGTATACGCCTAGTTCGAATCCGTTAAGGCGATTATTTGAATGCAGGGTCGACGGGCAAGGGGGAAGCGGGGGATGCATCGAAAATTACAAATATCTTTCATGGTGGCCGGGTAGGCCGGTGGAATCAGGGGCCGGTGACAGGATCCGCCGCCGCGCGCAACCTGCATTCGGACGAGGGCGCCATCGCGCCGAGGCGGTTTTCGTCGTCGCCCCGGCCTCAATTGTGCGCGAGATGGTCGAGGTAGGCGCGGAACATGTCGGCCATCGCGTTCGCATACGCGTCGATTTCATCGGGCGAGCGCTCGCTTTCCGAAAACGCCTTGCCGGCCGCGGTGAGCGTGGTGATGATCAGGTCGCAGGCCAGTTCGCGCGTGGCGTCCGGTGCATCGGGCAGCGCCTCGCGCATGAACGCCTGGAAGATGCGGTTGCCGGCCGCCTTCGCTTCGTGTGCCTCGGGCGCGTCGCGATAGAGCGGCGCGGCGTCGTCGAGCGCGATGCGCATCCGCGCCTCGTCGCATTCCGAACGGATGAACGCGTGAACGGCCGTGCGCAGCCGCTCGGGCGGTGTCCGGTTCACGTCCTCCAGCATCCCGCGCAGCATCTCGGCCGTCTGCCGCCACTCGTCATGCTGCAGCCGGAACAGCACGGCCGCCTTGTTCGGGAAGTACTGGTACAGCGAGCCGACGCTCACGCCGGCGCGCTCGGCGACGCGCGCCATCGTGAAGCGCTGCGCGCCTTCGCTCGCCAAAACCTGAACAGCAGCCTGGAGGACGGCCTCGACGAGCTGGGTCGAGCGAGCCTGCCGAGGCAGCTTGCGCGTGGCAATCCGGGCGTTCGGGCGGTCGGTCATGCGTGGCTGGCCAATGCGAATAGTAAAACCTGAATAGTTCGTCATATTCTAACCAGGTGCACCGACGCACTCAACCTGAACCCGGAGATTCGCATGACCACCCTGACGCTCGACCCGCTGGCCTCGCTGCTCGCACGCCTGTTCGACGAAGCCGACGCCTCGTCGCCCGCGACGAGCCCGGATTTCGCCAGCCTGTCGCGCGACGAGCAGGCGCGGCTGATGCGCAGCAAGACCGACTACACCGACTTGTATGCGCGCCTGAAGGACTATCCGCTCGCCGTGTCGCGCGAGACGGGCACGCTGCTGTACATGCTCGCGCGCAGCGGCGGCGCGCGGTCGATCGTCGAATTCGGCACGTCGTTCGGCATTTCGACGCTGCATCTCGCGGCTGCGCTGCGCGACAACGGCGGCGGCCGGCTGGTCACGAGCGAGTTCGAGCCGTCGAAGGTCGTGCG
Organism: Burkholderia sp. HI2500; assembly: GCF_002223055.1. Taxonomy (NCBI): domain Bacteria; kingdom Pseudomonadati; phylum Pseudomonadota; class Betaproteobacteria; order Burkholderiales; family Burkholderiaceae; genus Burkholderia; species Burkholderia sp. HI2500. The sequence goes on from NZ_NKFL01000006.1 coordinate 3,096,011, forward strand.
GGCGCGGGCGAACCTGGCGGCGGCCGGGCTGGCCGATCTCGTCGAGATTCGCGAGGGCGATGCGCTGCGTACGCTGGCCGCCGATCTGCCGGATTCGGTCGACCTGCTGCTGCTCGACGGTGCGAAGGCGCTGTATCCGGAGGTGCTTGCACTCGTCGAGCAACGGTTGCGGCCCGGCGCGTTCGTCGTTGCCGACAATGCCGAGTTCAGCCCCGACTATCTCGCCTACGTGCGCTCGCCGGAGAACGGCTATCTGTCGGTGCCCTTCGGCGGCGATGTCGAGTTGTCGATGCGGATCGGCTGAGTTTTGCGGTACGTGATGACGGCATGCATCCATTCATCAAGAATAGGATGACTGATCAATATGATGCGAGAGACGGACGACACCGCAGTGACGCCCGTCGCTTCGTGCGCCGCGCCGTCGTGTGTTATTTCAGGAACACGTAGCGCGCGAAATACGGGAAGCGGCCGACCGCATGCTCGGTCGAACACGCTGCATCCGGCGGCATGCCGCCCGCGGTATCGAGCCGCTGCACGAAGCGCACGCCGGCGAGCGTGCCGGCCGCGGCTTTCGCGTCCGTTGCGGCCGGCGTCGCGGCGAGCAGGAGTTGCGGAATGCTGCCCGGGCTTGCGCTTGGCGCTTCCGCGAGTTTCTTGCCGGTAATGCGGCTGCCGTCGAGCGCCTCCCATGACGGCCCCGTGCCGTGCCGGACGACGAGCGTGCCGCTCGCGTCGAACAGCATCGCTTCCGGGTGCTGGAACACCCACGCGAGCTTGTGTCCGGCATCGTAGTCGCACGTGTAGACCTGTAGGCCAGCCGCGGTCGTCGACAGCACGGGCGTGGCCGGCTGCGGCGGCGCGAGGCCGGCGGAGTCGTCGGCGCGGGCGGACGACGCGCAGAAGGCGAGTGCAACGCAGGCCACGGCGGCCGGTAGCATGGGGCGTTTCGGGAAGCGGCTTCGCATGGCGAGGCATCCTTTCGGGTCGGGTGACGGGTATTCGTCGACGAACCCGTAAACGCTAGACGCCAATTGCACCGGCTGCAATGCGCAAATGGCAATCTTGGCGATAGCCGTTGCGATTGCGCGCGGCCCGGGATGCTCGGCCGTGGGTTGACGCGGCCGCGCCTGCCCGATTCAACCTCAAACCGGGCCAACCGGCGTCGGTGCCTGCGCGGCAATCAGGCGTTCGGCCTTCAGCACATCCCACAGCTCGGCCGGGATCGACATCGCCGCGAGACGCAGGTTGTCGTCGATGCGATCGGGCCGGCTCGCGCCGGGGATCGCGGCCGCGACGGCCGGGTGCGCGAGCGAGAATTGCAGCGCCACCGCGCGGACATCGACGCCGAATCGTTCGCAGATCCGGCGGATGCGCGCGACGCGGTCGAGCATGGCCTGCGTGGCCGGCTGATACTCGTAGTGAGTGCCGCCCGCGAGCACGCCCGAGTTGTACGGGCCGCCGACGATGATCCCCAGCCCGCGCGCGGCGCTTTCCGGCATCAGTCGTTCGAGCGCGCCGGCATGGTCGAGCAGCGTGTAGCGCCCGGCGAGCAGGAAACCGTCGGGGTCCGCACGTTCGAGCGCGAGTTCACACGGCTCGACGCGGTTCACGCCGAGGCCCCATCCCTGGATCACCTTCTCGTCGCGCAGCCGCGTAAGCGCCTTGGCCGCGCCCGACATCGCGACGTCGAACACGTCGCGCCATGCGTCGCCGTGAAAGTCGACGGCCGGGTCGTGAATCCACACGGTGTCGAGCCGGTCGGTGCGCAGCCGCGCGAGGCTCGCGTCGATCGAGCGCAGCGTGCCGTCCTCGGTGTAGTCGTAGACGATCCGGTTCGGCAGCCCGTGGCGGAACAGGCCGCCTTTTTCGCCGAGATCGCGTTGCGATGCGTCCTCGTGTTCGTCGAGGACGAGCCGGCCGACCTTGGTGCCGAGCGAATACGCGTCGCGTGGGCGGCCCGCGAGCGCTTCGCCGAGGCGCAGCTCGGCGAGGCCGGCGCCATACAGCGGCGCGGCGTCGAAGTAGCGGATACCGCTGTCCCACGCTGCGTCGACCGTGGCCAGCGCTTCTTCGTGCGGGATGTCCCGGTACATGTTGCCCAGCGGCGCGGTGCCGAAACCCAGGCGGGAAGGGAGCGTGATTCTCATGGGCAGTCTCGGGTAGGCCGATTCAGGCCGCGGCCTGGGCCAGCGTCGGATAGTCGGTCAGCCCGCGCTCGCCGCCGCCGAACAGCGTGTTGCGGTCGTGCGGTGTGAGCGCGGCACCGGTGCGCAGCCGCTCGGGCAGGTCGGGGTTCGCGACGAACGGGCGGCCGAACGCGACGAGGTCGGCCCAGCCGGCGGCGATCGCTTCGCGTGCGCGCTCGGCGGTGTACGCGCCGGCATAGATCAGCACGCCCGGGAACGCGGCGCGCAGTTGCCGCTTGAATTCGACCGGCATCAACGGCGCGTCGTCCCAGTCGGCTTCCGCGATGTGCAGGTAGCCGACACCGAGTTCGCCGAGCAGCGTTGCAGCGGCGAGGTAGGTCGTTTCCGGATCGGCGTCGACGCAGCCGTTCAGTGTCGTCAGCGGCGCGAGGCGGATGCCGACGCGCGACGCGTCGCCCGTGCCGTCGATCAGCGCCTGCGTGACTTCGCGCAGGAAGCGCAGCCGGTGTTCGAGCGAACCGCCGTACGCATCGGTGCGCGTGTTCGCATTCGAGTCGATGAACTGGTTCACGAGATAGCCGTTCGCGCCGTGCAGCTCGACACCGTCGAAGCCGGCCTCGATCGCATGGCGCGCGGCGGCGCGGTATTGATCGACGATCTCGCCGATTTCGTCGATCGTCAGCGCGCGCGGCTCGGACGCCTGCACGAAGCCCGGCGTGCTGCCGTCTTCACCGGCGATGAACACGTTCACGCCTTTCGCCTGGAGCGGCGACGACGACACCGGCTGCCGGCCACCCAGCAGGCTCGTGTGGCTCAGCCGGCCGACGTGCCACAGCTGCGCGAAGATCCGGCCGTGCGCCGCATGCACGGCGTCCGTCACCTTGCGCCAGCCGGCGACCTGCGACGGCGTGTGAATGCCGGGCGTCCATGCGTAGCCCTTGCCGAGCGGCGCGATATAAGTGCCTTCGCTGACGATCAGGCCCGCGCTCGCGCGCTGCGCGTAATACGCGGCCATCAGTTCGTTGGCTTCGTCGCCGGGCTGGCTGGCGCGCGAGCGCGTCATCGGCGGCATCACGATGCGGTTCGGCAGCGTCAGCGCGCCGAGTCGCAGCGGTTGGAAAAGCGGGTCCTGGGTCATGGTGCTGATGTCCTGTCGGTGCCGCGGCCTTCGGGCCGCGGTGAATCCAATGTGAGTGGCGGGTGGTGCGGTCAGTCCCACTTCGGCGCGAGGCCGGCCGGGTCGACTTCGCGGCCGTTGCGTTCGAGCGCGGCGATCTGCGCCATGTCTTCGTCGGTCAGGCGCAGCGTCTGCGCGAGCAGGTTGCTCGCGAGGTTCTCGCGCTTCGTCGACGACGGGATCACCGAGTAGCCGAGCTGCAGCGCCCACGCGAGCGCGACCTGGGCGGGCGTCGCATCGTGACGCTGCGCGATCGCGCCGATCACCGGATCGCCGAGCACCTTGCCGTATGCGAGCGTCATGTACGACGTGACGTGGATGCCTTCGGCGTTCAGGAATTCGACGAGCTTGCGGTTCTGCAGGTACGGGCTCAGCTCGATCTGGTTCGTCGCGATCGCGTCCTTGCCGACCGCCGCGATCGCTTCCTTCGTCAGGGCGATGTTGAAGTTCGAGATGCCGATCCGGCGCGTGAGGCCCTGCGCCTTCGCATCGGCGAGCGCGGTCATGAACGTGTCGAGTGCGACGCCGTTGTCGGGGGCCGGCCAGTGGATCAGCGTCAGGTCGACATGGTCGGTGCGCAGCTTGCGCAGGCTTTCCTCGAGGCTCGGCACGAGCTTGTCCGGTGCATAGTGGTCGACCCAGATCTTGGTCGTGAGGAACAGCTCGTCGCGGCGCACGCCCGATGCGGCGATCGCTTCGCCGACTTCGGCTTCGTTGCCGTAGATCTGCGCGGTGTCGATCGCGCGGTAGCCGACTTCGAGGCCGTTGCGGACCGAGTCGATGACCGTCTGGCCTTGCAGTCGGAACGTACCGAGGCCGAATGCGGGAATCTTGCTCATCAGGTGCTCCTGGGAGAGTGGAACAGGTTCGCTATGGAAGTCATTCTGGCGTTTCGGATTGGTGAGATAAACGCCGTTGCAGGTCAAAAATATTTGATCTGGAATCAAGTATCGGGAGCGGCTCGGGGCGGTGTCATGCAGCGCGTATCCGTGCGTTTTCATCCGCGTGGAACACCGGCAGCACCTCTGCCGCGATCTCGGCCATCGTCTCGTCGAGCGGACGCAGGTTGCGGCGGAAATGCAGGCCGATGTGCCGCACACCCGCGTCGCGCATGGCCGCCAGCTCCCCGATGAGCGCGAGACGCCCCGCGCGGGCGCCGAAGCGGTGACGCTGCAGCGGCGTGTGCGGGTCGTCCGCGAGGTCGAGGTGGAGGAAGCTCACGTACGGCTTGTCGCCGGCCACCGCGCGCCAGTTCGCGGCGCGCTGCCGGTGGTCGTCCGGCGTGCCGGGATACGCGAGGCAGCCGTCCATGTGTTCGCCGATCCACGCGGGCGTTTGCTGCGCGAGACCCGCGACGAGCAGCGGCAGCGGCGCACGGGCGGCGGGCAGCACGTCGAGACCGGGCGGCAGATGCCCGCGCGCGCCGTCGCGCAGCAGCGCGATCTGGTCGCGGAAATTCGTGCCGCGTGATGCGAAGTCGCGGCCGAACAGCGGATATTCGACCGGCCGGTCGCCGCTGGCGACGCCGAGCAGCAGGCGGCCGCCGCTCAGTTCCTGGATCGACGCGGCCGATTTCAGCGTGAGCAGCGGCTCGCGCAGCGGCAGCACGACGGCCGCCGTGCCGAGCAGGATGTCGTTCGTGATGCCGGCGAGGTAGCCGAGATACGAGAAGGTTTCGAACACCTGCGCGGCGTCGCCGAACGCCGGGTCGTACACCGGTACGTCGCGCACCCAGAGCGCACGGAAGCCGAGCGTGTCGGCCCGTTGCGCGAGCGTCGCGTGGCGCGCGAGGTCGGGTACGCCGGGGTAGCGACGGTCGTGCTGGCGCTTCGCGTTGCCGGCCGGCGACCAGTCGTTGTCGAGCGGCAGTTCGATGCCGATGCTGAAGCCGCCGTCGGCCAGTTTGTCGAGTGCGGTGAATGAAGTGGACATGGTCGGGCTCCGTTCAGATCGCGCGCAGGCTGCCTTCGAGCCGATAGAAATCGAGCGACGACGCGGTGAAGAACGACCGCGACGTGCCGGCGGCGAAATCGTCGATATGCACGACCGTCGCGCGGTCGGCTTCCTGCCACGAGATCGCGTAGGTATCGCCGGCGATGGGCTGCCACGTGTAGGCGACTTCGCCCTTCGCGCCCGCGTACGGGCCTTCGGTGATCTCGTAGCGCATGTGGCGGCCGTCGTCGTCGTACGCGTTGAGCGCGGTGAGGCCGTCGTAGCGCACTTCGAACGTCTTGCCGGCGAATGGCGGGCGTGGGGTCGATGCGTTCATGTGTGCAAACTCCTGCAAGAAAGTGACGTTCAGTGCGCGAGCTGGACGGGTTCCGCCGTGCGTTCCGGCAGGCCTGCGCTGCGATCGAGGCGACCGCTCAGGGCGGTGAGCGCGAATGCGCCGAGCGTGACGGCTGCCGCGATCCACGGCGTATGGCCGAGGCCGACGTGCGCGACGATCACGCCACCGAGTGCCGAGCCGCCCGCGACGCCGAGGTTGAACGCGGCGATGTTGAAGCCGGATGCGACATCGGTGGCGTCAGGCGCGAAGTGCCGTGCCTGCTTCACGACGTACACCTGCAGGCCCGGCACGTTGCCGAACGCCACCGCGCCCCACGCGAGCATCGTCAGCACGGCGAGCCATTTGACGTGGATCGTGAAGGTGAGCGCGAGCAGCACGATCGCGAGCAGCAGGAAGATCCGCTTGAGGGCCTTCACGGGGCCGACGGCGTCCGCGAGCTTGCCGCCCCACACGTTGCCGAACGCGACCGACACGCCGTAGCCGACGAGCACGAGGCTGACCTGCGACGGCGTGAAGCCGGCGATCTGCTCGAGCAGCGGGGCCATGTACGTGAACGCGATCAGCGAGCCGCCGTAGCCGACGGCCGTCATCGCATAGACCAGCAGCAGGCGCGGTTGCGCGAGCACGCGGAACTGGCGGGCGAGCGGCGCGGGCGCCGTTTGCGGCAAGCCGCGCGGCACGAAGGCCACCGCGCCGACGAACGCGACGAGGCCGAACAGCGCGACGACCAGGAAGGTTGCGCGCCAGCCGAAGTGCTGGCCGATGAAGGTGCCGAGCGGAATGCCGGCGACGAACGCGACGGTCATCCCGCTGAACATCGTCGCGATCGCGCTGGCGGCCTTCTCCTTCGGCACGAGCGTGGTCGCGATGATCGAGCCGACCGAGAAGAACACGCCGTGCGCGAGGCCGGTGAGAATGCGCGCGACGATCAGCGATTCGTAGCCGGGCGCCTGCCACGCGACGAGGTTGCCGACGGTGAACAGCGCCATCAGCGCGGCGAGCAGGGTCTTGCGCGGCACGCGGCCGGTGAGCGCGGTGAGGAGCGGCGCGCCGATCGCGACGCTCAGTGCGTAAAGGCTGACGAGCAGGCCGGCGGACGGCAGGCTGACGCCGAGGTCGGCGCCGATCGTCGGGATCAGCCCGACGATCACGAATTCGGTGGTACCGATGGCAAATGCGCTGATGGTCAGCGCAAGCAGGGCGAGTGGCATGACGGGTGCTCCAGGGTCCGGTGAGGATGGAGCGCAGTGTGCCGACTTTACTTTTGCTGAAAAACAGGTCTATAAACCAAATTGTTTTGATTTGAAATCAAGAATGCAGCGATGAAGATTACGCTCGACGAACTCCAGGCCTTTGCCGCCGTGGTCGACTCCGGTTCGATCACGGCGGCCGCGCAGCAGCTCGACCTCACGGTGTCGGCGACGAGCCGCACGCTCGGGCGGCTCGAGGAGAAGCTGAAGACCACGCTGCTGCGCCGGACCACGCGCCGGCTCGAGCTGACCGAGGAAGGGCGCGCGTTCCTGCAGGACGCGCGCGCGATCATCGAATCGGTCGAGACGGCGGAAGAGCAGATGCTCGCGCGGCGCGAGATGCCGTCCGGGCGGCTGCGCGTGGATGCGGCGACGCCGTTCATGCTGCACGTGATCGTGCCGCTCGTGCGCGGCTACCGCGAACGCTTCCCGAAAGTCGAGCTGGAACTGAACAGCAACGAGGGCATCATCGACCTGCTGGAGCGGCGCACCGACGTCGCGTTCCGGATCGGCCGGCTGAAGGATTCGACGCTCCACAGCCGCCGCATCGGCGCCAGCCGGATCCGCATGCTCGCGAGCCCAGAGTACGTGGCGGCGCACGGCCAGCCGCGCAAGGTGGAGGATCTCGACAAGCACACGCTGCTCGGCTTCACGCAGCCCGAATCGCTGAACGTGTGGCCGATCCTCGGCACCGACGGCGAGCCGTGCCGCATCGAGCCGGGCATCCGCTCGTCGAGCGGCGAGACGCTGCGGCAGCTCGCGCTCGATGGCGCGGGCGTCGTCTGCCTGTCGGATTTCATGACCGCGCAGGATCGCGACGCGGGCCGGCTCGTGCAGGTGCTCGCGCGCCAGACGCTGGAGGTCGAGCAGCCGATCCACGCGGTGTACTACCGCAATACCGCGATCTCGTCGCGGATCGCGTCGTTCGTCGATTACCTGATCGAAGCGCTGGGCGGCAGCGGCAGCGATGCGCCGGGGCGGCGCAAGGCGGCGTCGTGGATGGAGCCGCGGTAACGGCGGCCGGGACGACGGGGCGGGTTACGCCCCGTGCGGTTTGACGTGCGATCCGGCGTACCCCACTGGGGCACGCCGTCGCGTGGCGGTTACGCCTCTTCGGACCACGACATCCCGTCGCGCGCGAGCAGCGCCGACGAAGCCGCGGGCCCGAACGTGCCGGCCGTGTACAGGCGCGGCCGGTCGCCGAGCTGCTTCCAGCCGTCGAGGATCGGCTCGACCCACGACCATGCGGCTTCGAGCTCGTCGCGGCGCATGAAGTGCGTGAGGCGGCCGCGGATCACGTCGATCAGCAGACGCTCGTACGCTTCCGCGCGCCGCTCCGGAATCGCCTGCTGCAGGTCGAGGTTCAGGCTCACGGGCACCATGTTCATCCCGCTGCCTGGTTCCTTCGCGAGCATCTGCAGCTGGATCGACTCTTCCGGCTGGAGCTGGATCACGAGACGGTTGCTGTAGTGGCGCGGGCCGGTCGGGATGATCGAGAACGGCATGTCCGCGAACTCGATCACGATTTCCGACTGGCGGCGCTGCAGCCGCTTGCCGGTGCGCAGGAAGAACGGCACGTTCGCCCAGCGCCAGTTGTTGATGTGCGCGCGCAGCGCGACGAAGGTTTCCGCGCGGCTGTCCGCCGGCACGTTGTCTTCCTCGAGATAGCCCTTCACCGGCTGGCCGTCGACCGCGCCGGCCGTGTACTGGCCGCGCACCGTGTCGCGCGCGACGTCGGCCACCGCCATCGGCCGCAGCGAGCGCAGCACCTTCAGCTTCTCGTCGCGCACCGCGTCCGGGTCGAGCGACACCGGCGGCTCCATCGCGACGATGCACAGCAGCTGCAACAGGTGGTTCTGCACCATGTCGCGCAGCGCGCCGGTATGGTCGTAGAAGCCCGCGCGACTGCCGACGCCCACCGTCTCCGCCACCGTGATCTGCACGCTGCGGATGCTCGGCGCCTGCCACAGCGGCCCGAAGATCGGGTTGCCGAAGCGCAGCACCATCAGGTTCTGCACGGTTTCCTTGCCGAGATAGTGGTCGATCCGATAGATCTGCGATTCCTCGAAGTGCTTGCCGACCGCATCGTTGATCGCCTTCGCGGACGCGAGATCGTGGCCGAGCGGCTTTTCGAGGACGACGCGCGAGTGCTTGTCGACGAGATGCGCGGCCGACAGGTTGTCGCAGATGGTGGTGAACAGCTCCGGCGACGTCGACAGGTAGAACACGCGGATCGCATCGCCGCGCGCCGCTTCCGCGAGCCGCAGGTAGTCGTCCGGCGCGTTCACGTCGATCAGCACGTACTTGAACAGGTCGAGGAAGCGGCTCCAGGCCGCTTGATCGAACGCCTTTTCGTCGATGAACGGGCGCGACTGCTCGTCCATGAACTTGCGATAGCCGTCGATGCCCCAGTCGCGGCGGCCGACCGCGATGATGCGCGTCTCGGGCGGAAGGTTGCAGTGCAGATGCGCCATGTACAGCGCGGGCAACAGCTTGCGGGCGGCCAGGTCGCCGCCGCCGCCGAAGATGATCATGTCGACGGGCCGGTCGGCTCCGGTCTGGGTAGGCTGATTCGTCATGGGAGGTTCGCGGTGTGAAACGGGGAACGTGAAACGAACGTCGGAGGCGTCGGGCGCCGGTACGGCAAAACCCTAATAGTGCACGCTTTTGATGGATTGCGTGCGTGTCCGTTTACTGTTGCGAAGCGGCCGGGCGGCGTATTGCCGTCGAAGGGACAGGAGTGAGCGCTGACATCGGGTTGGCTCGCCGGGAGCGGCGAGCGGCCGTTCGGCCCCAGCGCGTGAGGGCGGGCGTCGGCTGGCGCCGCCCGCGTGCGGCGATCGACGGGCGCGGCGGTTGTTTCAACCCGCCTGTTCCACCAGCGCCTGCACGTCATGCCCGGCCTTCGCGATGGCCGCTTGCACCGCCTCGGCGCCCAATACGGTGCCTTCCATGCGCACTTCGCGGATGTCGCTCAACCCGATGAACCCGAGCAGATGCTTCAGATAGCCGGACTGGTAGTCGAACGGTGCATACGGGCCTTCCGAAAAGACGCCGCCGCTGGCGGTGACCAGATAGACCTGCTTGCCTTCCACCGTGCCGGCGACGCCGCTTTCGCCATAGCGAAACGTGACCTGCGGCCAGATCACGCGGTCGAACCACGCGCGCAGCTGCGTGGACGGGCCGAAGTTGGTCATCGCGGAGCCGATCACGACGATGTCGGCGGCGCGCAATTCGTCGACCAGCGCTTGCGCCAGCTCGACGGCCTGCGCTTGCTCCGCGTTGCGCGCGTCGGGCGGCAGCATGCGGCCGACGATGTAAGCATCGTCGATATGCGGCAGCGGATCGGTGGAGAGATCGCGCAACGTCACGGTGCTGTTTGCGTCGCGCGCCGCGAGTTGCCGCGCGAGGTCGTGCGCGACGCGCGTGGACAGGCTGTCGGTGCTGCGGGGGCTGGAGGTGATCAGCAGGATGCGGCTCATGAGCGTTCCTTTCGGGATAAGATGAGAACCCGGTAACTTTTGATAACTCAGTTACCGAAAAGCATGTGGAATGCTAGGGTTCGCGCCCGGGCCCCACAAGAACGCACAGGGTTGTGCCCCAGTCACATCGATGTTCCTGCCACCATGCCCCGACCCAGCGAAGACGGCTGCCAGGCGACCCGCCAGATCCTCGACCGGATCGGCGACAAGTGGAGCCTCTACATCATCGCGACGCTGAACGACGGTTCGCGGCGCTTCAACGAGCTGAAACGCGAGATCGAAGGGATTTCGCAGCGCATGCTGACGCTGTCATTGCGCGGGCTGGAGCGCGACGGGCTGGTCACGCGGACGGTGTTCCCGACGATTCCGCCGCGCGTCGACTATGCGCTCACGCCGCTCGGCGCAACGCTGCTGGAGCCCGTGATGACGCTCGTCAGGTGGGCGGAGAAAAACAAGCAGCCGATCGCGCAAGCGCGCGAGCGTTTCGACGAGGCGGCCGAGGCGGTGCCGAAGCCGGGCGAGGGCGTCGTTTACCGCAGTCGCTAGGGGCGGAACGCGGCCGCCCGCCGCGTCCCCGAACGTCGCGTGCGCTCAGCGCCCCAGCGCGTAGAACTCCGCATTCGGCCGCATGTTCGTCACGTTCGCGATGCGGTTGGACATGCCGAAGAAAGCCGAGATCGCCATGATGTCCCACACGTCTTCTTCGACGAAGCCGTGCGACTTGAGCGCGTCGAAGTCCGCTTCGCCCACCCGATGCGCGGCCTGTGACACCTTCATTGCGAAGTCGAGCATCGCCTTCTGCCGGGCGGTGAGATCGGCCTTGCGGTAGTTGGTGGCGACCTGGTCGGCGATCAGCGGATCCTTCGCGCGAATGCGCAGGATCGCCCCGTGCGCGATCACGCAGTACTGGCACTGGTTCGCGCTGCTGGTGGCCACGACGATCATCTCGCGCTCTGCCTTGCTCAGGTTGCCCGGCTTGTCCATCAGCGCGTCATGGTAGGCCATGAACGCGCGAAACTCGTCCGGGCGATGCGCCAGCGTCAGGAATACGTTCGGGATGAAGCCCGACTTTTCCTGGACGGTCGCGATGCGTTCGCGAATGTCCTTGGGCAAGTCTTCGAGCGCGGGCACGGGAAAGCGGCTGATGGGGGCGGTGTGTGCGGCGGTCATGAGGTCTCCTGGATAACGTGGCGCGGGCGTACTCGCTGCGCGAGCCGCCGTCCGAATGAAGCAGCGTGGGTGATCGTCAGCGGCGTCACGCGTTGACGTCGACGACGACGCGGCCGCGCACCTTGCCGTTGATCAATTCCCCGGCAAGCGGGATGGCGTCGCCCAGGCCGACCTGGTGGCTGATCGCGCCCAGCTTCCCGACGTCGAGGTCGGACGCGAGCCGGCGCCACGCTTCCAGGCGGTCGGCGCGCGGGCACATGACGCTGTCGATCCCGACGAGCGTGACGCCGCGCAGGATGAACGGCATGACCGTCGCGGGGAAATCGAAGCCCGCGGCCAGGCCGCAGGCGGTCACGACGCCGCGGTAGCGCGTGGTCGCGCACACGTTGGCGAGCACGTGGCTGCCCGCCACGTCGACCGCGCCGGCCCAGCGCTCCTTGCCCAGCGGCTTGCCGGGCTCGCTGAATTGCGACCGTTCGAGGATCTCCGCCGCGCCGAGCTGCCGCAGGTAGTCGGCATCGGCGGGGCGGCCCGTCACTGCGACCACGCGATATCCCAGCTTGGAGAGGATGGCGGTGGCGACGCTGCCCACCCCGCCTGCCGCGCCGGTCACCACGATCTCACCGTCGTCCGGGCGCACGCCGTGTCGCTCCAGCGCCATCACGCACAGCATCGCGGTGTAGCCCGCCGTGCCGATGGCCATCGCCTGTTGCGGAGAAAAGGCGGACGGCAGCGGCACCAGCCAGTCGCCGTCGACGCGGGCCTTCTGCGCGAGGCCGCCCCAATGCGTTTCGCCGACGCCCCAGCCGTTGAGCACGACCTGATCGCCGGGGCGATAGTCCGGGTGCGTGCTCGCTTCGACTTCGCCGACCAGATCGATGCCGGGCACCATCGGGAACTTGCGGACCACCGGGCTTTTGCCGGTGATCGCCAGCCCGTCCTTGTAGTTCAGTGTCGAATAGCCCACGCGTACCGTCACGTTGCCGGCGGGCAACTGCGCGTCGTCCAGCGTCTGGAGCCGGGCCTGCTGGCCGGTTTCATGCCTGTCGATCACGATGCCTTGAAACATGTGTCCTCCTTTCTAGACCGATCGTCTAGTTAATGGCAAAAAAATTCAGCGGCGCGGGAGTCCATTGAAGAAAAACTGCGTGAACAGGCTCAGTGGTTTGTCGCTGCGCTCCAGCTTCGCGCGCAGCACGGCGCCTTCCCAGCCGATCCAGAAGAATGCGGCCAGCTCGGCGGGGTCAGCCGAACCGGCCAGTTCACCGGCTTGCTGCGCGGCGGCCAGGCATTCGGCGAGGCGCCGTTGCCAGTCCTCGAACGTGGTGCGCAGGCGTTCGCGGAAGCTTTCCGGCAGCGTGCCCATTTCCTGTCCGAGGTTACCGATCAGGCAGCCGCGGCTGTACGCGTAGCGGGCCATGCCGTCGCGGGCGTCGTCGATGAATGCGCGTACGCGCTGCAGCGGCGAGCGTGCCGGGTCGCTGAAATGGCGGTCGAGCTTGCGGGCGAAGAATTCGGCGTAGCGGTCGATCAGTTCGAGGCCGAACGCGTCCTTGCTGTCGAAGTAGTGATAGAAGGAGCCCTTCGGCACGCCGGCGCGCCCGAGGATCTCGTCGAGCCCGGTGGCGGAAAAGCCCTTTTCGGTGAGGATCTCGAGCCCGGTGCGCAACAGCATGTCACGCGTGGCGACGAGGTCGTCGTGCTGCTTGGGTGGCCTGCCGCGGCGGCGAGGCGGATCGATTCGAGCGTCCATGGCGGAATAATAGACCGTTCGTCTCGAAAATCAATGGGTCGTGTGCGGAGCCGGTCGGACGGGCCGTCGCGTCGGCGCTGCGCTGCGGGTGTCACGCCCCGGCCCGCGCGTGGCGTCGTGCGAACGTGTCCGCGGTCAGGCGACGAACGGTGCGTCGACCTGGACCCTGCCGGTGTCAAGGCGGCGATCAGCTGCCGTACATGTGCTCGCAGAGCGCGACACTCGCGCCCAGCTTCCGCGACAGATCGGCGGCCGCATCCAGCTGCGGTCGATCCAGCTCGCCCGACTCGTGCGCGACACTGAGGCGGGATGCCGGACCGGAAAGCGTCAGCGCCGCCATGAACTTGTCGCCCGCGCCGAAGACCGGCACCGCGAACGCTGCCGTGTGCACATCGCGCGCACCCGCGGTGAAGAGGGGCAGTGCCGGCGATTTGTCATAGATCGGTTCGCCGAGCCCCCAGAAACGGATCACCTGGCTGATGGCCGTGTCGTCGAGCGGCAGCATCGTCCCCGCGAGCCGCGTTTCACGCAGGCCTTCGGACGGCTCGACCCGAAACAGGCAAAGCCGCTGCCCGTTGTCGTGCACGTAGTACGATGCGCTTTCTTTCGTGAGCGCGGCCAGCGCATGCAGCGCCGGTTCCACCACCGTGGATAGATGGAAAGACTGCTCGTACAGCTTGCCGAGGTACAGCACGCGGTGCCCCAGCGAATAGTTGCCGGACTGCGCGCGCACGACATAGCCCATTCGCTCAAGCGAGTTCATCAGCCGATAGACCGTCGTCTTGTGCATGCCGGATGCCTGCGACAGCGTCGCGAGCGATTGCGATTCGGCGCCGGGCTTGAAGCAGTCCAGCAGCGCAAGCGCCTTTTCCACGGCAACGACCCCGTCGTTTCCCATTTCTTCTCTCCCGTCGACATTCACTCGGAATTGTACAGAGTAAAACGCTGGTTTACCACGTAAAAGGGTAAACGCCAGTGCCCTGACGCATGCCCTCTGGTTATAGTGATTTCACCATGTACACCAGTGTTGTACAGAGTACAACGCACAACCCGAGGTCGAATCATGAGCAACCCATCCGCCAGCACTTCTCCGATCACTCGCGACATCGAACGCGTCTCGCCGGAACTCGTTCAGGCGGCCGCGCGCTACCAGGCCGCGATCCTGGCCGACGTCGCGGGCCGTCGCGGCACGGTGCATGGCCGTGTGCGGCCGTTGTCGCCGAAGATGAAGGTCGCCGGCCCCGCGGTCACGGTCGAAGTCCGCGCGGGCGACAACCTGGCGATCCATGCGGCGCTCGCCGTCGCGAAGCCGGGCGACGTCGTCGTGGTCGACGGCAAGGGCGACATCTCGTGCGCGCTGCTCGGCGAAATCATGGCGGCGCAGGCGAAGGCGAGCGGCATCGCCGGCATCGTCATCGACGGCGCGGTGCGCGACGCGCACGAACTGGCCAACGGCGACTATCCGATCTTCTCGGCCGGCCTCAATCCGTGCGGCCCGACCAAAAGCATCGCGGGGCGCGTGAATGCGCCGATCTCGCTGGGCGGCACGGCGGTGAATCCGGGCGACCTGGTGGTCGGCGACGCCGACGGCGTCGTCGTCATTGCGCGCGCCGACGTCGCGCGTATCGTCGATCTGGCGCAGAAGAAGCTCGACGTCGAAACCGCGCGCATCGCAGCGATCCACAAGGGCGACCTTCGTCCGGGCTGGGTCGAGAAGGAGTTGCGCGCAGCCGGCATGCTGGCCGAAGGCGAGGCACTGTGATGCAGGCCGCTTCGCACAAGCCCGTGGTCCTGGTGACCGCCGCCGACCTCGCGCCGCAAGCGCTCGAGATGCTTGCGCAGTTCGACGTCGTGTTCGCCGGCAAGCAACCGACCGAGGACGACATCGTGGCGCTCTGCGCCCAGCACAAGCCGGTCGCGATCGTCGTCCGGTACGGCAAGATCAACGCCCGCATCATGGACGCCGCCGAAAACCTGCGGGTGATTTCGAAGCACGGCAGCGGCATCGACGTGATCGATCAGGACGCCGCTGCCGTGCGCGGCATCGCGGTGCGCGCCGCGGTCGGCGCGAATGCGGCCGCCGTCGCCGAGCACGCCTGGGCGCTGCTGCTCGCGTGTGCGAAGTCGGTTCCGCAGCTCGATATCCGCATGCGCGAAGGCCATTGGGACAAGTCGACGCACAAGTCCGTCGAACTCGACGGGCGCACGCTCGGCCTCGTCGGGCTCGGTGCGATCGGCCGGCGCGTGGCCGCGATCGGCGCGGCGTTCGGCATGAAGGTGCTCGCGTTCGATCCGTTCGCGAAGGAAGCGCCCGCCGGCGTGAAGCTCGTGCCGCTCGACACGCTGTACGCGGACTCGGACGTCGTGTCGCTGCATTGTCCGTTGACGGCCGACAACCGCCGGATGCTCGACCGCGACACGCTCGCGCGTTTCAAGCGCGGGGCGATTCTCGTCAATACCGCGCGCGGCGGCCTGATCGACGAAGCCGCGCTTGCCGACGCGCTGGCGAGCGGCCACGTGCGTGCGGCCGGGCTCGACAGCTTCGACGTCGAGCCGATGACGGTGCCGCACCCGTTCCAGCAGATCCCCAACGTGATCCTGTCTCCGCACATCGGCGGCGTGAGCGATGCCGCGTACGTGAACATGGGCAAGGGCGCGGCCGCCAACATCCTCGCGGTGCTCGACGAACGCGCGCACAGCGCGGCTTGAACCCTGGACATCGAGGTACGCATGTTTTATCTGACGAACCCCGACGTGCGCGAAGCCGACGTGTTCACGCGCATGCCGGAAAAGTTTCGCAAGCCGGACGTCCGCACGGAATGGGCGCGCGCGAATCGCGGCGGCATGGTCACGGATTCCTTTCTCGAAGGGCCGGTCTGGGATCCGGACGGCTATCTGTTCGTGACCGACATTCCGCACGGGCGCATCTTCCGCATTTCGCCGTCGGGCGACTGGGAGCTCGTCGTCGAATACGACGGCGAGCCCAACGGGATGAAGCGCTTCGACGCAGCGCACCTGATCATCACCGACTACCGGAACGGCCTGATGCTGCTCGATATCGAGCGCGGTGAAATTCGCCCGTATCTCGAGCGCCGCAACACCGAGCGCTTCAAGGGCGTGAACGACCTGACGTTCGACTCGGCCGGCAACCTTTATTTCACCGACCAGGGGCAGACCGGGCTGCACGATCCGACGGGCCGCGTGTATCGGCTCTCGCCCGACGGCAAGCTCGACATGCTGGTCGGTACCTGCCCGAGCCCGAACGGCCTCGTCCTGTCACGCGACGAGAAGGTGCTGTTCGTCGCGATGACGCGCGGCAATGCGGTGTGGCGCATGCCGCTGCAGGCCGACGGATCGGTCACCAAGGTCAGCCCGTTCTTCACGTCCCACGGGCCGAGCGGCCCCGACGGCCTCACCGTCGATCTCGAAGGCCGCCTGTTCGTCGCGAATCCGGGGCTCGGCCGCGTGTGGGTGCTCAACCACTGCGCGGAGCCCGTCGAGATCCTGACCGGGCCGAAAGGGGCGTCGCTCACGAGCGTGTGCTTCGGCGGCGCCGACATGAAGACGCTCTTCATCACCGAATCGACGTCCGGTTCGGTCCTGAAAGCGGACATGCGCATTGCCGGCCCGTTGCCGAAACAGGCCGCGAACAAGGACTGAAACCCGCGAACCGGGAAGCCGCTCGCCGGTTTCCCGCCCGTATGCCGAAAGATCGCGCCGCCAGTCGCGCGACGAAGGAGACAAGCATGACCATTTCGCACGCGCTGCGTGCCGGCGATGACGCACCGCGTGCCGACGCATCGTCCGTGGAGCGCCTGGGCGGCGATGATTACGCGGCCAGCGAGCGCACGCTCGCGAAGGCGTTCCGGCGCATTCTGCCGTTCATCTTCGTCTGCTACGTGATCAGCTATCTCGACAGGACCAACGTCGGTTTTGCCGCGCTCACGATGAACAAGGATCTCGGTCTGACGGCCGAGCAGTTCGGTGTCGGTGCCGGCCTGTTCTTCATCGGCTACTTCCTGTTCGAGATTCCGAGCAACCTGATCATGCAGAAGGTCGGGGCGCGCGTGTGGATCGCGAGAATCATGATCACGTGGGGCCTGTTCTCGATGGCGACGGCGTTCGTCACCGGACCGAAAAGCTTTGCGGCGGCGCGCTTTCTGCTCGGGCTCGCCGAGGCGGGGTTCACGCCCGGCATCTACCTGTATTTCACGCACTGGTTTCCCGGCAAGTGGCGCGCGAAGGTGACGGCCGCCTTCCTCGTCGGCATCCCCGTCGCGAACATGATCGGCTCGCCGATTTCCGGCGCGCTGCTCGAACTCGGCGGCCTGCACGGGCTGCGCAGCTGGCAGTGGCTGCTGCTGATCGAAGGCGTACCGGCCGTGATGCTCGGCATCGCGTGCCTGTTCGTGCTGGCCGACCGTCCCGAGAAAGCCGCGTGGCTCAGTGACGAAGAGAAGGCGTCGCTCGCGAAGCGCCTCGCGTTCGAGCAGCGCGACATCGGCGCGAAGCACGGCAGCAACCTGCGCGACGCGATGACGAACTGGCGCGTGTTCGTGCTCGCGTTCGTCAACTTCTGCGGGATCGTCGGCTCGCTCGGCGTCGGCTTGTGGATGCCGCAGATCATCAAGCAGTTCGGCGTCGAACACGCGGTGGTCGGCTGGCTGACGGCCATTCCGTATGCGATCGGCGCCGTTGTGATGCTCTGGTGGGCGCGTCTTGCCAATCGCGCGGCCAACCGCATTCCGTATGTCGCCGGTGCGCTGGCGGTTGCCGCCGTGGCGTTGTGCGCGAGCGCCTTCATTCATGCGCCGGTTTTCAAGCTGATCGCACTGTGCGTCACGGTGAGCGGGATCCTCGCGTTCCAGGCGACGTACTGGGCCATCCCGTCGGGATTCCTCACCGGCCGTGCCGCCGCGGGCGGACTCGCGCTGATCGTGTCGGTCGGCAATCTCGGCGGCTTCGTCGGGCCGTCGCTGATCGGCGCGCTCAAGCAATTCTCCGGCGGCTTCACCGCGCCGCTCATCGCCGTGTCGGGTGTGCTGCTGCTCGGCGCGTTGACCATCGCGTGGCTCGGCGATCCGGGCTCGGGCGCCGGCGAAGCGCGTGTTGCCCGCGAGCCGTGAATTTTCCTTCGTCAGCCGCACCCATAAAAAACAGTTTGGAGACTCCATGTTGTCGAATCAGGCCAGCCGCAATACCCGCCCCACATCCCGCTTCATGCTCGGCGTCATCACGGTCGCGAGCGCGACCTCGTGGTGCGGCGGCGCCCATGCAGAAAGCAGCGTCACGCTGTACGGCATTGCCGACGTCGGCATCGAGCACATCAACAACACGAGCACCGGCGGCGCGCAGACGCGCGAAGCGTCGGGCAATCTGTCCGGTTCGCGCTGGGGACTGAAGGGCGTCGAGGATCTCGGCGGCGGCATGAAGGCCATTTTCCAGCTGGAAGACGGCTTCAACATCAATGACGGCACGACCGCGCAGTCGACGAAAGGCCTCGGTTCGAATGCCGCCACGACGTCGCGGATTTTCGGCCGGCAGGCGTGGGTCGGGCTGGCGTACCGGGGCCAGCAACTGACGTTCGGCCGCCAGAATGCGCTCTTCTACGAACAGGCCGTGGCCTTCGACCCGATGGGCGCGTCGTCGCGGTATTCGTTGCTGTCGCTCGACTACGCGGCGGCCGCGCGCATCGACAATTCAGCGAAGTACACCGGCGTGTTCGGTCCGCTGACGGCGCAGGCCATGTACAGCACCCGCTACGACACCGGGTACGGCGCCGAGGTGCCGGGCGCGCAACTCACCGGCCGCTTCTTCAGCGGGGCGCTGACGTTCGCGCAAGGGCCGCTCGCCGCGAGCGTGTCGTACGAGCAGCGCAACAGCAACACCGTCGCGACGAACACGGGCACCGAGCGTCGCGCGACGGCCGCCGCGTCGTATGCGATCGGGCCGGTGAAGGGATTCGCCGGCTATCGCTACCTCCATGCGTCGAACGCGTTCCTGCCGGCGAACCCGATCCGTGTCGCGAACGGTTCCGAAGCCAGTGCGGCGAACCTGTACTGGGCCGGCGCGCAATACGCGGTGTCGCCGGCGTTCGTGGTCACGGCAACCGCCTATTACCAGGACGTGCATTCGACCAGCGCCGACCCGTGGCTCGCCGTGCTGTGTGCCGACTATCTGCTGTCGAAGCGCACCGATATCTATGCGACGGCCGGTTTCGCGCGCAACAAGGGCGGTTCCGCGCTCGGCGTGAACGGCTACGGCACGGTCGCACCCGATCACAACCAGACGGGCGTGGTGATCGGCATGCGCCAGAAGTTCTAAGGCGAGCGCGATGCAGACCGTTCACGCGCCCCATCTTCCCGTCAGGCCCGAGTGGCTCGCCTTGCGCGACGAGCCGGTGCTCGAACCCGAGCTGGCCATCGTCGACGCCCATCATCACCTGTGGGACCGACAGACCGGTCGCTATCTCGCGGACGAGTTCGGTGCGGACGTGCGCAGCGGACATCGGGTCGTGTCGACGGTCTACGTGCAGTGCCGCTCGATGTTGCGTGCGAGCGGGCCGGAAGCGTTCAAGCCGGTGGGCGAAGTGCAATTCGCGAGCGGCGTCGCCGCGATGTTCGACAGCGGCGCGTACGGCCCCACGCGATGCTGCGAGGCCATCGTCGGCGGCGCCGATCTGTCGCTCGGCGCGGAACTCGATGCGGTGCTCGACACGATGCTGCAGGTGTCCGGCGGGCGACTGCGCGGGATTCGCAATCCGCTCGCGTGGCATGCGAGCCCCGACGTGCGGTCGAGCCCGGTGACGCCGCCGCGCGACCGGATGTCGGATCCGGCTTTCCGGCGGGGCGTGGCGACGCTCGGTCGCTACGGGCTGTCGCTCGACACGTGGGTCTATCACACGCAGCTCGACGACCTGCACGAACTCGCGCGCGCATGCGAGCACGTCACCGTCGTCATCGACCATTTCGGCGGCCCGCTCGGCGTGGGTCCCCATGCCGGCCAGCGCGCGGAAGTCCATGCGCAATGGAAGCGGCAACTCGCGCGTCTCGCCGCGTTGCCGAACACGCGCATGAAGCTCGGCGGCGCGGGCATGACCGTGTTCGGCTTCGACTTCGCCGCGCGCGACCTGCCGCCGTCGTCGCAGGAACTGGCGGCGGCGTGGCAGCCGTATTTCGACACGTGTGTCGAACACTTCGGCGTCGAACGCTGCATGTTCGAAAGCAACTTCCCCGTCGACAAGGGGATGTTCGGCTATCGCGTGCTGTGGAACGCCTTCAAACGACTCGCGTCCGCGATGTCGGCCGATGAAAAGGCTGCGCTGTTCAGCCGGACGGCCGCATCGACGTATCGCATCACGCTTCCCGGAGACAACCCATGAAGACGAGTGCAACCGTGGCGACGCAGGACATGACGTCCGCAGCCGCGGAAAAAGGGCTCACGCGCGTGACCGGTATCGAGTGGCGTTCGCTGTCGCTCGCGGGGCTCGGCTGGACGTTCGAGAGCTACGATTCGTTCCTGTTGTCGCTGCTGCTGCCGACGCTCGCGCTGCAGTTCGGGCTGAGCAAGGCGCAGCTCGGCATGTTCACGAGCGTCACGGCGGCCGGACAGATCGTCGGCGGCATTCTGTTCGGCTTCGTGTCGGACCGGATCGGGCGCGTGCGCACCGCGCTGCTCTGCGTCGGCATCTACTCGCTGTTTTCCGGCCTGATCGCATTCGCGCCCGACGCGCACGCGTTCGCCACGTTGCGCTTTTTCGGCGCGCTCGGCATGGGCGGAACCTGGACCGCCGGCGCGGCGCTCATCGCGGAGACCTGGCACCCGAGCCGGCGCGGCAAGGGCGGCGCGCTGATGCAGATGGGCTTGCCGATCGGCGCGATTCTCGCGATCGCGATCTCGGGCATCGTCGGCGCCGCGCATGGCGGACTGGCCGGCGACAGCTGGCGTCTGCTGTTCCTGATCGGCGCGTCGCCGTTCTTCATTCTGTTCTGGGTTGCGCGCAAGACGCCGGAATCGCCGATCTGGCTCGAACGCCGGCACGCGAAGTCGCCGGCCCGCAAGCGCGACACGGCAAGTCGCGAGAAGCTGAACGTGCGCGGCCTGCTCACCGCTTTCTGCTTCATCTTCTTTCTGCAGTACCTCTACTGGGGCGTATTCACGTGGACGCCGACGTTCCTCATCACGGTAAAGCACCTCGACTTCGTGCATAGCCTGAAGTTCGTGCTGGCGCTTCAGTTCGGTGCGATCGCCGGGTTCCTGCTGTTCTCGGCATGGGTCGACCGGCTCGGCCGGCGGCCGATGTTCCTGGCCTACCTGCTGGTCGGTGCGCTGGCCGTCGGCGTGTACATCGTGTCGGCGAATCCGTTGCTGCTGATGGCCGCGATCTTTCTGACCGGCTTCAGCGTGAACGGCATCTTCGCGGGTGCCGGCCCGTTCCTCGCGGAAATCATCGGCAACACGGCATCGCGCGGGTTCTTCATGGGCCTCGCGTACAACGGCGGCCGGCTCGGCGGTTTCATCGCGCCGTTGGTCATCGGTGCGCTGGCGTCGACGTCGGGCGGCTTCGTGCTTGGACTCGCGACGACGATCGTCGCGTTCATCGCCGCGGCGGCGGTCGTGCTGTTCGCGCCCGAAACGCTCGGAAAGGCGCTGTCATGAACGTGGCAACGCAGGCGGGGTGGGTGAACAGGCTGTTTCCCGCGCTGTCGGAGGCGTCGCTGCGGCGCTACCTGAGCGGGCAGGTCGCGTCGGTGCTCGGCAGCTGGACGCAGAACGTCACGCTGAATCTGCTGATCTATCACCTGTCCGGCTCGGCGGCGATCCTCGCGCTGCTCAACTTCCTGCTGTACGGGCCGCAGCTGATCGTCGCACCGGTGGCGGGCTCCCGCATCGGCTCGGCCAACGCGCGCCGCGTGACGCTATGCGTGTTGACGACGTCGCTGCTGCTGACGGGCAGCCTCTTCACGTTGTCGCTGCTAGGCCTGCTCGGCGTGAAGCTGATCCTCGCGCATGCGCTCGCGATCGGCGTGTCGAGCGCGGTGGAAACGCCGGCGCGGCAGGTGCTGCTGCTGACGAGCCTCCAGGATGCGACCCATACCTCCAACGCGGTCGCGATGAACACGATGGTCTACAACGTCGGGCGCATGGTCGGCCCGACCATCGCCGGCTTCGTCTATCCGACGCTGGGCCCCAGGACGTCGTTCGCGATCTATGCGCTCGCGCTGTGCTTCATGGCGGCGTGCGTGCGGTCGATCCGGGCGGCGACGGCGGACCGCCCGTCGCGCGCGGAGAGCGGCCTGCGCGACGCGGTCGGCTACGTGCTGTCCGATGCGTTCTCGGCCCGCTATCTGCCGATTCTCGCGTGCATCGGCCTGTTCGCCGGCAGCTACCAGACGCTCGTGCCGCTGCTCGCGGACCAGGGCTTTCACGACGCGGCGCACTTTACCGGCGTGTTCTTCGCGTGCGCCGGCGCCGGGTCGTTGAGCGCGGCGGTGCTGCTGTCGTCGGCGCTCGGGCCGCGTGCGTCGCACCGGTTCATCGCGTATGCGCCGTGGACGGCCGTCGGCGCGCTGGCCGTGCTGGCCGCGACCACCGATGCGGCGGGATCGATCCCCGCGTTCTATGCACTCGGCTTCAGCCTCACGTTCGCGGCCACGTCGACGAACGCGACCATTCAGCGCCAGTGTCCGGATCACGTGCGCGGGGGGCTCGTCGGGATGTACGGCATGGCCTACAACGGCACGATGCCGTTCGGTTATCTGCTCGTCGGCAGCGCATCCGAGGCGCTCGGCGTGCGACACACCTTCGCCGCCATGGCCGCCGTGCTCGCGTGCGGCGTCATCGCGGTCATCGCGTGGCAACGGTTCACAGAAACGCGCTCAGGCGCACAATAAACGGAGACAACATGCACACCGGTTTCATGGAAGCGTCCGCGATCGAGCGCCGGACCATACGCAAGGTCGTCTGGCGACTCATTCCCTTTTTGATGATCTGCTACCTGCTTGCCTTCATCGACCGGGGCAACGTCGGGATGGCGTCGTTGCAGATGAACCATGACCTCGGGATGTCGGCGCAGGTCTTCGGTTTCGGCAGCAGCCTGTTCTTCATTTCATACTTCTTTTGCGAAGTGCCGAGCAATCTCGCGCTGCAGAAATACGGCGCGCGGATCTGGATCGCGCGGATCATGATCACGTGGGGCATCGTGTCGGCGGCGACCGCGCTCGTGCACAACGCGACGACGTTCTACGTGCTGCGTTTCCTGCTGGGTGCGGCCGAGGCCGGCTTTTTCCCCGGCGTGCTGCTTTATCTGTCCTACTGGATTCCCGCGCAGTATCGTGCGCGGATCGTCGCGACGTTCATGGTCGCGATTCCGGCCGCGAGCTTCATCGGCTCGCCGATCTCCGCGCTGCTGTTGCAGATGGACGGCGTCTGGGGCCTGCGCGGATGGCACTGGCTGTTCATCCTCGAAGGCGTTCCGACCGTGCTGCTCGGCGTCGCGTGCCTGTTCGTGCTGACGAACAAGCCGGACGACGCCAGGTGGCTCGACGACGACGAGCGCGCATGGCTCACGACCGCGCTGGCCGCCGGTCACAAGACACGCAAGAAAGTGCCGTCGCTGCCGCTCACGCAGCTGTTCCGCAACCGCTACGTGCTGTGCCTCGCGCTCGTCGACACGTGCGCTTCCGCGGCAGGCAGCACGCTGTCCGTGTGGCAGCCGCAGCTGCTGAAGTCATTCGGCTTGACCGTCATGGAGACCGGCCTGCTGAATTCGGTGCCTTACGCGGTGGCCTCCGTCCTGATGGTCTACTGGGGCCGTCGCTCGGACCGCGTCGGCGAACGGCGCTGGCACACGGTCGTGCCGATGCTGCTGATCGGCGTGGGCCTGTTCGCGACGTCGCTGAGCGGATCGCTGCTGCCGACGGTCTGCATGCTCTGCGCGGTGCTGGTCGGCGCGTATTCGTTCAAGGGCCCGTTCTGGGCGCTGGCGACCGACATGCTGTCCAACAGCACCGTGGCGGCCGGGCTCGCGACGGTCAATGCGATCGCGAACCTGCTTGGCGGCGGGCTGATGGTGAACGTGTACGGGTGGGTGAAGGCGGCGACCGGCAGCTACGCGCTCGCGTTGATGCCGCTCGCGATCCTCACGCTCGCGAGCGTCGCGACGCTGCTGCTGCTCACGCGCAATCATTCGGCGGGCAAGCTGGTCGGCAAGACGGAGACCATCTGATCATGGCGCGCATCGCGAGACGCGAATTCCTCAGGATTGCGGGCGCCACGCTGGCTTCGGCTGCATTGCCGGGGCTGGCCGCGGCCGACGAAACGTGGTCGAGCGGCATCGAGCGGCCGGCGCTCCGGCTGCCCGAAGGGGCGATCGACTGCCACATGCACATCTACGACGACCGGTTTCCGGTCGCGCCGGGCACGACGCTGCGACCGCCGAATGCGACCGTCGCGCAATACCGGCGCGTGCAGACGCGCGTCGGCGTGAAGCGCAACGTGGTCGTGACACCGTCGACGTACGGGACGGACAATCGCTGCACGCTGGCGGCGCTCGCGCAGTTCGGCGACGACGCGCGCGGCGTGGCCGTCGTCGACGGCACCGTGAGCGACGACGAACTTTTGGCATTCGATCGTGGCGGCATCCGTGCGATCCGGTTCAACCTGAGCTATCCGGGCGCGACGACGCTCGACATGCTGGCGCCGCTCGCCGCGCGCATCGCGAACCTCGGATGGCATATCGAGCTGGTCGTGCAGGGGGCGCGGCTGCCTGAGCTGGAGCGTCATCTTGCGGTGCTGCCTTGTCCGCTCGTGATCGACCATATCGCGCATGTGCCGCAGCCCGGCGGCCTGTCGTCGGACGCGTTTCGCGCCGCGCAACGCCTCGTCGAAAAGGGCCATACGTGGATCACGTTGTCGGGGCCGTACGTCGACAGCAAGACGGGCGCGCCTGCCTACGACGACGTCGCGCCGGTCGCGAAGGCGCTGATCGACATGGCGCCGGAGCGCATGCTGTGGGGCTCCGACTGGCCGCACCCGACGCAGAAGTCGGACAAGCCGGACGATGCAGGCTTGCTGGACGTGATCGCGGGCTGGATCGGGCGTGCGGACTGGCAGCAGCGGATATTCGTCACGAACCCGGCGAAGCTGTACGGATTTGCCTAGATCGACAGCCGCGTGTCCAAACCGGGGAATCAGCACTAACCCTGATTAAAAAACCTTATCGCGGTGAAAAATTCCGCATCTTATTGAACCGATATCGGCTCGCTATAGTGGCTCGCTTTCCCGCACGCACCCGTTGCGTGCGCAGACAAACAGCAGGAGCCCCTTGATGCCCACCGATACCCGATTCACCGAAGTCGAGGATCTGATGCCCGCCGCCGGCGGGTTGCGCGAGATCCGTCACCACATCCATCACCACCCCGAACTCGCGTACGAGGAGCACGACACGGCCGTGCTCGTCGCCGAGAAGCTCGAGCAGTGGGGCTGGCAGGTGACGCGCGGGGTCGGCAAGACGGGCGTGGTCGGCACGCTGCGCGTGGGCGACGGCACGCGCAGCATCGGCATTCGCGCCGACATGGACGCGCTGCCGATCATCGAGGCGACGGGGCTGCCCTACGCGAGCGGCACGCACGGCAAGATGCACGCATGCGGCCACGACGGCCACACGACGATGCTGCTCGGCGCCGCGCAGCACCTCGCGAAGACCCGCAACTTCTCCGGCACCGTGCACCTGTATTTCCAGCCGGCGGAAGAGCATGGCGTCGACAGCGGCGCGAAGAAGATGATCGACGATGGCCTGTTCGAGCGCTTCCCGTGCGACGCGGTGTTCGGCATGCACAACCATCCGGGCGCGGCGCCCGGCGTGTTCCTGACGCGGCGCGGTCCATTCATGTCGGCCGGCGACAAGGCGATCATCACGATCGAAGGCGTCGGCGGCCACGCGGCACGGCCGCACCTGACGGTCGACCCGGTCGTCGTCGCGGCGAGCATCGTGATGGCGCTGCAGACGATCGTCGCGCGCAACGTCGATCCGTCGCAGCCGGCGGTCGTCACGGTCGGCTCGATGCACGCGGGCACCGCGAACAACGTGATCCCGAACGGCGCGCGTCTCGAACTCAGCGTGCGCTCGTTCAGCCCCGACGTGCGCGCGCTGCTCAAGCGCCGCATCACCGAGCTGGCCGAAACGCAGGCCGCGAGCTACGGCGCAACCGCGCACGTCGAATACATCGAAGGCTATCCGGTCGTCGTCAATACGGATGCCGAAACGGATTTTGCCGCGCAGGTCGCGCGCGAACTCGTCGGCGACGCGCACGTGGTCGAGCAGACCGACCTGCTGATGGGCAGCGAGGATTTCGCGTTCATGCTGCAGCAGCGGCCGGGCTCGTTCGTGCGGCTCGGCAACGGCGAAGGCGAGGACGGCTGCATGGTGCACAACCCGAAATACGACTTCAACGATCGCAACCTGCCGATCGGCGCGGCGTACTGGACGCGTCTCGTGGAGCGTTACCTGGGGCAGTGATCGCGGCGACGGCGCGCGGCCGGCGCTTCCGGCGCATTGACAGGAGAGGATAGCGATGCAGAAAGACCATCTCGCGCTGCACCCCGCGTCGACGGGCGTGGCCGAAGCCGGCGCGCCCGGCGCACCGGCCGTCACGCGGCGCGGTGCGATCGCCGCGGCCGTGATCGGCAACTGGCTGGAATTCTTCGATTTCACCGTGTACGGCTTCTTCGCGGTGCTGATCGGCAAGCTGTTCTTCCCGTCGAGCGACCCGACCACGTCGCTGCTGCTGTCGGTCGCGACGTTCGCCGCCGGCTTCTTCACGCGGCCGCTCGGCAGCGTCGTGCTCGGCGTATACGCGGACCGCAAGGGACGCAAGGCCGCGCTGAACCTGACGATCATGTTGATGGCGCTCGGCACGGGCCTGATCGCGATCGCGCCGACGTATGCGCAGGTCGGCGTGGCCGCGCCGCTGCTGGTCGTGTTCGCGCGGCTGATGCAGGGCTTCTCGCAGGGCGGCGAATTCGGCGCGGCGACGTCGACGCTGCTCGAACAGGGCGGCACGTCGCGCCGTGCGTTCCGCGCGAGCTGGCAGCTCGCGACGCAGGGTGGCGCCGCGCTGATGGGCTCGGGCTTCGCGGCGCTGCTGTCGAACACGATGACGAAGGATGCGCTGGAAGGCTGGGGCTGGCGCTTGCCGTTTCTCGTCGGCGTGCTGATCGCGCCGGTCGGGATGTTCTTGCGCCGCCGGCTCGCCGACGATGCGCCCGGCGACCGCCATCACGGCATCGAACGCGGCGTGCTTCACGAGCTGTTCTCGAAGCACACGCGCACGGTGGTGCTGCTGATGCTCACGGTGATGGGCGGCACGGTGTCGACCTACATCCTGACGTTCTACATGCCGACCTACGCGATCCACACGCTCGGCCTGCCGATGAAGCTGTCGATGTTCGTCGGCGTCGCATCGGGCTGCGTGATGCTGGTCACGTGCCCGCTGTTCGGCTGGCTGTCGGACAGGCTCGGCAGCCGGCGCCTGCCGATCTTCGTCGGCCGCGGCGTGCTGGTCGCCTTGCTGTTCCCGGCGTTCTGGCTGATGAACCATCACCCGACGCTGTCGGTGATCCTGCCGCTGACCGCGCTGATGCTGCTGTTCTATTCGCTCGGCTCGGCGTCGGAAATGGCGCTGATGTGCGAGTCGTTGCCGCGCCACGTGCGCGCGACCGGCATCTCGATCGCGTATGCGCTCGCGGTGACGATCTTCGGCGGCACCGCGCAGTTGATCGCGACCTGGCTCGTGAAGACGACCGGCAGCAAGCTCGCGCCGGCCGGTTACGTGGCCGCATGCGTGGTGCTGTCGTTGATCGCGGTGGCGATGCTGCGCGAGACGGCGCGGGATTCGATCGACTGACACGCGGCGCAGCGCGGCACGACGGGCGGCCGGCGGCAATACGCGCTTACCGCCCGCGCACCACCCTCAGGTACGACGCGAGCATCGTCGCGAGTTCCTGCGCGGCCGGCGTCAGCGGCACGGCCGCGCGCTGCAGCAGGCAGATGTCCTGCGATTCGGCCTGCTCGCGCACGGGCACTTTCGCGAGCGCACCGGCGAACGGCCCGTGCCGCGTCACGGCTTCGGTTTCGAGCGACAGGCAATCGGTCTGCGTGACGAGCTGCAGCGTCTCGAACATCCCTTCGACGGTGGCGAGGATCTTCGGCGGCGGCAGGCCATGCACGTCGAAGTACGCGAGCAGCCGGTTGACGACGGGGTCCGCGCTCAGGTTCGGCGAGCGCGTCGACACCCATGCGTAGTCGGCCAGTTCGGCCAGCGATTGCGCATGCATCGCCGGATGCCCGTTGCGGCACACGACCACCGGCGCGGAAGCACGCAGCGGCGTGACCGCGAGATCGGTCGTGTCGGTCTGCTTCGCGACCAGCGCGATCGCGAAATCGACTGCGCTTTCCCGCAGCCAGCCGATCATCATCCGCGACGTGCCGGTGCGCAGGTGCACGTCGACCTTGTCGAAGCGCGCACGGAACGCGCTCAGCACCGGCGCGAACGCATCGATCAGCGGTTCGGCCACGAGGCCGAGCGTGACGGTGCCTTCGTACGCGCCGCTCAGTTGCCGGATTTCCCGCTCGACCTGCTCGCATTCGCCGAGGATCGACCCGGAGCGCGCGAGCAGCCGCTGGCCGACGGCCGTCGGCACGATCCCGCGATTGGTGCGCGTGAACAGCGTCGCGCCGAGCGTCGCCTCGAGGCTCTGCAGCTGCTGCGTGACGCCGCTCTGCGCGAGATCGAGCGCGCGTGCGGCCGCGCGCAGGCTGCCGTGCTCGACGACGGCCTGGAAGATGCGGAGCTGGGAGAGCGTGAACGCCATGGGCAAGCGCGGGGCCGGTGATCGGGAAAAGTGATCATGATAAGGCAGTGGGCGATTCCGCCGGCGGCGCGTGCGCACTACGATCGCAGGCAGTCCGGCTCACGCCGTTTGCCCATCGTCCCGCCTTCGTCGACCATGAAACGTCCCTTCCTGCCGCTCGTTTCCCTATGCCTTGCGCTCGCGGCTGGTTCCGCGCACGCACTCGATGCGCGCCCCGTGCGCCTCGGCATCGATCCGACCTATCCGCCGATGGATTCGAAGGCGCCTGACGGCAGCCTGAAGGGCTTCGACGTCGATCTCGGCAACGAGATCTGCCGCCGCGCGCAGTTGCGCTGCCAGTGGGTCGAGCTTGAATTCTCCGGGATGATTCCCGCGCTGCAGGCGCGCAAGATCGACGCGATCCTGTCGTCGATGGCGATCACCGAGAAGCGCGAGAAGCAGATCCTGTTCTCGTCGAAGCTGTTCCGCTTCAAGTCGCGGCTCGTCGCGCGGCCCGGCAGCGGCGTCGACAGCACGACCGCATCGCTTGCGGGCAAGCGCGTCGGCGTGCAGTCGGGCACGCAGTTCGAATCGTGGGCGCTCGCGCACTGGGCGCCGGCCGGTGTCAGCGTGATGCCGTACAAGAGCCAGGACGACGTGTTCGCCGATCTCGTCAACGGCCGCCTCGACGCGGCGTTGCTCGGCACCGTGGAAGCCGACTACGGCTTCCTGCGCACGCCGAAGGGCAAGGGCTTCGCGTTCGTCGGCGCACCGCTCGACCTGGGCGATCGCGGCGTCGGCATCGGCATGCGGCAGTCGGATACGGCGCTCAAAGCGTCGATCGACGGCGCGATCGCGTCGATGCTGAAGGACGGCACGTACGACCGGATCGCGAAGAAGTATTTCGACTTCAACCCGTACGGCGACTGAGCGCCGAGCCACCTCGACGTTTCACCGGCTTCTTCGTTTTCATTTCGTTCGAGACCATCGATGCAGATTCGCACCACGCCGCTCCTGTCGCCGTCGATCGGCACGCAGCGCACGCTGACGAGCTTTCATTTCGGGCCGGCCGACACCGGCCGCAAGATCTACCTGCAGGCCGCGCTGCACGCGGACGAGACGCCCGCGATGCTCGCGGCGTTCGTACTGAAGCAGCGTCTCGCGCAGCTCGATGCCGAAGGCCGGCTCGCGGCCGAGATCGTGCTCGTGCCGGTGGCGAACCCGGTCGGCCTCAATCATCATCTGCTCGGGCAGTTCATCGGCCGTTTCGATCTCGCGAGCGGCCGCAACTTCAATCGCGGCTTCCTGCCGCTCGCGGAGATCGCCGCGCATGCGCGCGACCGGCTCGGCGACGACGGCGAGCGCAATCGCGCGATCGTGCGCGAATGCGTCGGCGTGGCGCTCGACGAGATCGTGCCGCGCACGGAGTTCGATGCGCTGCAGCTCGCGCTGCTGAAGCTGTCGCTCGACGCCGATGTGGTGATCGACCTGCATTGTTCGCTCGAAGCGGTGATGCATGTGTACACGAGCGAGACCGCATGGCCGGAAGTCGAGCCGCTCGCGCGTTATCTCGGCTCGGAGGTGTCGCTGCTCGCCGAGGATTCGGGCGGGCACGCGTTCGACGATGCGCATCACCTGCTGTGGTCGCAATTGCGGCAGCACTTGCCGGCGGGCACGCCGATGGCGGCCGGCACCGTGGCCGTGACGGTCGAGTGCCGCGGCCAGCGCGACGTGACGTACGACTATGCGGAACGCGATGCCGATGCGCTCGTCGACTATCTCGTCTGGCGCGGCGCGGTGCAGGGCGAACGCAAGCCGCTACCGCCGCTCGCCGCGCCGGCCACGCCGCTGGCCGGCAGCGAGCAGTTCCATGCGCCGGTGAGCGGGATACTCGTGCACCGCGCGGCGATCGGCGCGACGATCCGCGCCGGCGATCCGCTGTTCGACATCGTCGATCCGCTGACGGACGCGATCACGACGATTTCGAGCGGGACCGATGGCGTGTTCTACATGCGCCGCGCGATTCGGTTCGTCACGGCGGGTGCGCCGCTCGGCCGCGTGACGGGCACGGTGCCGGTGCGCAAGGGGATGTTGCTCGGCGCATGAGCGGCGCGGTGTTCTACCCGTGTGCGACGCGATTTCGTTCTTGTCAAATTGACCGCGTTTCCGTGCGTCACTAAATTGTGCGGCGCGGAGTTCGCTCCGTGTTCCGTGAGAAGAACGTTGTAACCAAGTGGAGTTGATACGGGCAGCCAAGGGCTGCCCGTTTTTTTTGCGGTGCGTCTACGGCAACGCACTGTGGCGAAGGTCGTGAAACAGGTCGTAGACGAGCGCGCGTGCTGTTCGGCAGCGATGTCAATTAGCCAGACAGTGTCTGGCTAATCTTCCCCGGCACTGGTACGCCCGAGGTGACTCGACGAACTGGCGCAGTGCTTCACGCTGCCGTGGTCGGCCTATGTGCGGCTGCCGTCGGTCAAGGACGACCAGGCCTCACCCCCGCCGCGCCACCAGCTCCGACACCGTCTGCGCGGCCTGCTGCAGCGGCCCGAGAAACTCCTTCACCATCTGCTTCGCGGTATGCCGCTGCGCGTTGCCGCTGATGTTCATCGCCGCGATGATCTGCCCACGCCGGTTGCGGATCGGCGCGGACAACGACATCAGGCCCACTTCGAGTTCCTGGTCGACCACCGCCCAGCCTTGCTGGCGCACCTGCGCGATCGCCGCCTTCAGTTCGCCGAGGTCGGTGATCGTGCGCGGCGTATGCGCGCGGATGCCGCTTTGCGCGAGCGTCTCGTCGAGCTCGGCGTCGTCGAGCGCGGACAGCAGCACGCGGCCCATCGACGTGCAGTACGCGGGCAACCGGCTGCCGATCGACAGGTTGATCGTCATGATCTTGCGGGTCGGCACGCGCAGCACGTAGACGATCTCGGTGCGGTCGAGCACGGCCGCCGAGCAGCTTTCGTGGATCTGCGCGGACAGCTGTTCCATCACGGGATCGGCGAGATTCCAGAACGGCATCGACGTGAGGTACGCGAAGCCGAGCTCGAGGATCTTCGGCGTGAGCCGGAACAGCCGGCCGTCGGCCTCGACGTAGCCGAGCGTCTGCAGCGTGAGCAGGATCCGGCGCGCGCCCGCGCGCGTGAGCCCGGTGGCCGAGGCGACCTCGGTGAGCGTCTGCTCCGGACGGGCCGCGTCGAATGCGCGGATCACTGCGAGGCCGCGCGCGAACGACTGGACATAGGAGTCGCCGGGTTTCGTCTGAGTGTCTTCGGTTGTCATGAGCGCCTGGAATATCGTGCAGCCGAGAAGATAGCGCATGGGGCCTGACACGCCAACCGCGCGGCGGACCGCGCGCTTGACAGGTCGTCCCCGCACTCCCTATGATGCGTTGAACGTTCGATACACGATCTTATGTTCGTATATAGAACATTTAAGCGCATCCCGACGGGCAATGCAAGGGGCGCGCCCTGTTCATTCCCCCAGCCTGTCCTGGGACCGGAGACACTGATGACCGAAGCTTTTCTGTGTGATGCGATCCGTACGCCGATCGGGCGTTACGGTGGTGCACTGTCCGGCGTGCGCGCCGACGATCTGGGCGCGGTGCCGCTCAAGGCGCTCGTCGAGCGCAACCGTGACGTCGACTGGACGGCGATCGACGACGTGATCTACGGCTGCGCGAACCAGGCCGGCGAGGACAACCGCAACGTCGCGCGCATGTCGGCGCTGCTCGCAGGGCTGCCGCAGGGCGTGCCCGGTTCGACGATCAACCGCCTGTGCGGTTCCGGGATGGATGCGGTCGGCGTGGCCGCGCGTGCGATCAAGTCCGGCGAGGCCGCGCTGATGGTCGCGGGCGGCGTCGAGAGCATGACGCGCGCGCCGTTCGTGATGGGCAAGGCCGCGAGCGCGTTCGCGCGCCAGGCCGACATCTACGATACGACGATCGGCTGGCGCTTCGTCAATCCGCTGATGAAACAGCTGCACGGCGTCGATTCGATGCCGGAGACGGCCGAGAACGTCGCGGTCGACTACAACATTAGCCGCGCCGACCAGGACCTGTTCGCGCTGCGCAGCCAGCAGAAGGCCGCGCGCGCGCAGCAGGACGGCACGCTGGCCGAGGAAATCGTCGCGGTCACGATTGCGCAGAAGAAGGGCGATCCGCTGGTCGTATCGCGCGACGAGCATCCGCGCGAGACGTCGCTCGAAACGCTGGCGAAGCTGAAGGGCGTCGTGCGCCCGGACGGCTCGGTGACGGCC
The DNA here is from genome assembly GCF_002223055.1 of Burkholderia sp. HI2500. Lineage (NCBI taxonomy): Bacteria > Pseudomonadati > Pseudomonadota > Betaproteobacteria > Burkholderiales > Burkholderiaceae > Burkholderia > Burkholderia sp. HI2500. The sequence goes on from NZ_NKFL01000006.1 coordinate 3,129,386, forward strand.
GGCAATGCGTCGGGCGTCAATGACGGCGCCGCTGCACTGCTGCTCGCGAACGAGGAAACCGCGAAGCGCTTCGGCCTGACGCCGCGCGCACGCGTGCTGGGGATCGCGACGGCCGGCGTCGCGCCGCGCGTGATGGGCATCGGCCCCGCGCCGGCCACGCAGAAGCTGCTCGCCCGGCTCGGGATGACGATCGACCAGTTCGACGTGATCGAGCTGAACGAGGCGTTCGCGTCGCAAGGTCTCGCGGTGCTGCGCATGCTCGGCGTGGCCGACGACGATCCGCGCGTGAACCCGAACGGCGGCGCGATCGCACTGGGCCATCCGCTTGGCGCGTCGGGCGCGCGTCTCGTGACGACCGCGATGTATCAGCTGCATCGCACGAACGGCCGCTTTGCGCTGTGCACGATGTGCATCGGCGTCGGCCAGGGCATCGCGATCGCGATCGAGCGCGTCTGACCTGCGCCACACGGCGAAGCGGCAGCGCACGCGCCGCTTCGCGCTATCCGAATCGATGCGCGGCACGAGGATTCTCGTGCCGCGCATCGTCGTTAACCGGCCTGCGACAACTGCTTGAGGCGCGCATCGAGCGCGTCGATCTCGGTGTCCGCGAACACTTCGACGCCATGCTCGCGCAGCAACGCCGCCGTGACACCGGCGCCCGCGTGCCGCCGGTTCTCGAAACTCCCGTCATAAATGAACGTGCTGCCGCACGACGGACTGCCGTCCGCGAGGATCGCGAAGCGGCAATCGTGCGTGCGCGCGAGGGCCAGCGCGGTGTGCGCGCCGGACACGAACGGCGCCGTCACGTCGGTGCCGTTCACGTCGACGATGCGCGCGGCGCCAGCCAGCACCCGCTGCCCCGATTCGCCGTGGGCGATTTCGGCGGGCGGGCGCGGCACGCTGAAGCCGCCGGCCAGTTCGGGGCAGACGGGCACGAGACGCCCTTCGCGCTGCCACCGTTCGAGCGCCTCGTGCGCGGCGGTCTTGGCCGAGCCGTTGTAACGGACCGGATGACCGATCACGCACATGCTGACGAGGATCCTCGGCATGGCTTGCGGCTGCGCTTCGTTCTGCAATTTCGCTCTCCGTGATGCGGCGCTAGCCGATAGCGGCCGTGGCAAAGCGGGAAATTCCACGCTTCACCCGCGCGCCGGTGCGTCAGGCCGTCGGTCCTTCCAGGTGAATGTCTTCCGGCTCGAGCGCGTACAGCGCCGGGTCGGGCGACGCGCTGACCGTGAAGCCGAGCCGCAGGTAGAAGTCGATCGTGTTCTGCGACGGCGTCGCGGACACATACAGGCGCGCAGCGCCCATCGCGCGCGCCTGCTCGCGGGCCGCGCGGTAAAGCTGCTCGCCGAGCCCGCAGCCGCGCCAGTCGTGGCTCACGTGCAGGAACTTCAACTGCAGCATGTCGCCGTGCGGGCCGAGCGGCTGGCTGTCGACGATGACCGCCGCGACGAGCCGCGCGCCGTCGAACATGCCGACGCACCAGCCGCCGCGATCGTGGCAGTCGAGCAGGATCGGCGTGTAGTGGTCGGCTTCGCCGTCGGGCCAGCCCGCGACGTCATAAAAGTCGGGAACGAGATGCAGCGTGCCGTCGCGCAGCACGTACAGGTGCTGGATGATCTCGCGCCGGTCGATGGTCCACACGAGCGGCACGTCGTCGCGCGTGAGCAGGCGGGTGGACAGGGCGTCGCGTTCGGCGGCGGTGCGGCGCGTCATGCGGCCTCCCGATGCGCGGCGATCGCATACATCAGCGGCAGGCGCGGCATGTGATCGGGCGGCACCATCCGGCGGCCGTCCAGCTCGCGCATGTCGTCGAAACCCTTCCAGCCGTTCGCGTACGGATATTCGGTCAGGCGGTCGATCGCGAGCCCTGCCGATACGAGCGCGTTCACGACATCGCCGATGCCCCACATGAACTCGTAGCTCGGATGCGGGTTCGCGAAATCGACGACGCCCGGATGGTCGTGCTGCGCGCCGAGCCCCGTGCCGGATGCGGCAACGTAATCGCCGACACCTGCCGGCTCCTCGGTCGCATCGCCTTTGAAATAGTCGTAGTGCGGCGTCCAGTGTTCGTCGAAATACAGCGCGAACGGATGGAACTCGACCATCGCGAAACGGCCGCCGGGCGCGAGCAGCGCGGCGATCCCGCGGGCCCACGCGTTCAGGTCGGACAGCCAGCAGATCGCGCCGTACGACGTGAACACGCGCTCGAAGCGCTCGCCGCGCGCGGCGGCCTCGGGCATCCAGTCGAGCACGTCGGCGCGCTCGAAGCGCGCGGGCAGGCCCGCGTCGGCCGACAGTTGCCGTGCGAAGGCGATCGCTTCGTCGGAGATGTCGACGCCCGTCGCGTCCGCGCCGTCGCGCACGAGGCTCAGCGTGTCCTGCCCCGCGTTGCACTGCAGATGCAGGAGCCGCACCCCGCTGACGTCGCCGAGCAGTTCGCGTTCTTCCGGGAAGAGCGTCGAGCCGCCCGCGCGAAAAAATGCGGCCTGATCGCCTTTATGACTGTTATGCGCGACTGTCGCCGTATTCCAGGACAGCCGATTCAGTTCGTGCAATGCCTTTTTCATCGAATTCGAATACCGATTGAATGGGACAGGATAGACGGAATCGTTTCGCCGCGTGCAACGGCCGACGGCGTTGGCATGCCGCGCGGCCTGGCTGGGCGGTGCGGCGTGACAGGCGGATGAACACGCGCAGCGAATATTGCCGGATTATTTGATCGAAATCATGGCGTCCGCCGAATTGAATATTTTATGCGATCAAAGGGTAAGGTTTTTCCCCAATATGCCGACAGTAAGATGAAGACCGTCGTAAAGCGATAAACCGTTTTTCGGCTACTGAGCGTGAAGTCAGCGCGACGCGGACGTCAGATCCGCTTTTCGGAGCCTTGCATGCGCAATAACCAGCCCGTTACCCAACAGGAATTCGATTTTCCCGACGACGTCACGCTGATGTCGACGACCGACGCAGACAGCATCATCACCTACGCCAACACGACGTTCGCGCAGGTGAGCGGCTTCACGAACGAGGAACTCGTCGGCCAGCCGCACAACGCGGTGCGCCACCCGGACATGCCGCGCGAAGCGTTTGCCGACATGTGGGCGACGCTCAGGCGCGGCGAGCCATGGACCGCGCTGGTGAAGAACCGCCGCAAGAACGGCGACCACTACTGGGTGCGTGCGAACGCGATTCCGGTGATGCGAAACGGCGAGCCGCAAGGCTACATGTCGGTGCGGACGAAGGCGCCGCACGACGAATCCGAGGCCGCCGACGCGTTGTATCGCGCGTTCCGCGAAGGCAAGGCCGGCCAGCGCCGGTTCCACAAGGGGCTGGTGATCCGTACGGGGCTGATGCGCATCGCGTCGCTGTCGCAGACGATGTCGGTGCGCGCGCGCGTGCACTCGGCGCTGTGCGTGCTCGCGCCGGCGGTCGTTGGCGCGGGCTGGGCATGCGGGCTGGCGGGCGGCGGGCTCGCGGCGTTTGCCGGCGTGACGGTCGGCGTGGCGGCGGCGGCCGGCCTGTGGCTCGATACGCAGATCGTGCGTCCGCTGAAGCGGCTGCACGACCAGGCGCTGAACGTCGCGACCGGCGAAAGCCGCCGCGGCGTGCGGATGAACCGGGTCGACGAGATCGGCATGACGCTGCGCACGATCAACCAGCTCGGGCTGATGTTCCGCTGGCTCGTCGACGACGTCAGCGAGCAGGTGCACAACGTGCAGCGCGCGAGCAACGAGATCGCGCAGGGCAACAACGACCTGAGCGCGCGCACCGAGCAGGCGGCGTCGAGCGTGCAGGAGACGGCCGCGTCGATGGCCGAGATGACGGCGACCGTCGACAGCAACGCGGAGACCGCGCTGCAGGCGAACCGGCTCGCGATGTCGGCGAGCGAGGCAGCGGGGCGCGGCGGACAGGCGGTGGGCGAGGTCGTCACGACGATGAGCGACATCACGGCCAGCTCGCGCAAGATTGCCGACATCATCGGCGTGATCGACGGCATCGCGTTCCAGACCAACATCCTTGCGCTGAACGCGGCCGTGGAAGCGGCACGCGCGGGAGAGCAGGGGCGCGGCTTCGCGGTGGTCGCCGGTGAGGTGCGGGCACTCGCGCAGCGCAGCGCGAATGCGGCGAAGGAGATCAAGACGCTGATCGGCGCGAGCGTCGAGCGCGTCGAATCGGGCGCGCGGCGCGTGGACGAGGCCGGCAAGACGATGGAGGACATCGTCGCGCAGGTGAAGCGCGTGTCGGACCTGATCGCGGAGATCAGCTCGTCGACGGCCGAGCAGAGCACGGGTGTGTCGCAGGTGGACCAGGCGGTGGTGCACCTGGACAACATCACGCAGCAGAACGCGGCGCTGGTCGAGCAGAGCACGGCGGCGTCGGAGAGCCTGAAGCAGCAGGCGACGCGGCTGGTGGATGCGGTGAACGTGTTCCGGTGAGCGTGGGGGCGCGCACGTGATGTGCGCGCCAAATCAATGCAGCATGATTGGCGTGCGCAATGCGCGTCAGGATTTTTTTAGCCAATCAAAAATGCGCTGTTCGACGAATATTCATATTCAAGATTTCATGTTGATACATTGAAGCGCGATCGAGTAAATGGCGTTGAATGATCAGACGAATACCCGTCTAACCCTTGCCTGGCGTGGTGTTTGGTTTTATCCATAAACAAATTGTTCGGTAAAAACAAGATCATGTATTTCTAATGCATATTTACCCGAATACACCATAATGTTTTCGTGGGATTTGCCGAAAGCGCAGGGGTAAGACCAACGTGCATGCGGACAGACCGCAATGCGCGGGTCTCGAATCAATCGACAAGCGGACGCAAGATCCGTTACCCGGAGCTCCACACCATGCGCAACAACCAGCCCGTCACGCAACGCGAATTCGATTTTCCCGATGACGCGACGCTGATGTCGACCACCGACGCGAACAGCTACATCACCTACGCGAACGCGGCCTTCATCCAGGTCAGCGGATTTTCCCCCGAAGAGATCGAAGGCCAGCCGCACAACGTCGTGCGGCATCCGGACATGCCGAAGGAGGCGTTCGCCGACATGTGGGCGACGCTCAAGGGCGGCGAGCCGTGGACCGCGCTCGTGAAGAACCGCCGCAAGAACGGCGATCACTACTGGGTGCGCGCGAATGCGATTCCGGTGATGCGCAACGGCGAGCCGAAGGGCTACATGTCGGTGCGCACGAAGGCGACGCGCGACGAGATCGCGGCCGCGGAGGCGCTCTACAAGGCATTCCGCGAAGGGCAAGCCGGCAACCGGCATTTTCACAAGGGGCTGATCGTCCGCAAGGGCGTGGCCGGCTTCACGTCGCTGTTCCAGACGATGTCGGTGCGTGCGCGGCTCCATGCGTCGCTGTGCGTGCTCGCGCCGGTCGTGGTGGCCGGCGGCTGGGCGTGCGGGCTGGCCGGCGGCGGGCTCGCCGCGTTCGCGGCGGTGACGGCCGGCGCTGCGGCTGCTGCGGGGCTGTGGCTCGATGCGCAGATTGCGCGCCCGCTCATGCAGTTGCGCGACGAGGCGCTGCGCGTGGCGACCGGCGAAAGCCGCCGCGGCGTGCGGATGAACCGGGTCGACGAGATCGGCATGACGCTGCGCACGATCAACCAGCTCGGGCTGATGTTCCGCTGGCTCGTCGACGACGTCAGCGAGCAGGTGCTGAACGTGCAGCGTGCGAGCAACGAGATCGCGCAGGGCAACAACGACCTGAGCGCGCGCACCGAGCAGGCGTCGACGAGCGTGCAGCAGACGGCCGCGTCGATGGCCGAGATGACGGCGACCGTGTCGAGCAATGCGGAGACGGCGCTGCAGGCGAACCAGTTGTCGGTGTCCGCGAGCGAAGCGGCGGGGCGCGGCGGGCAGGCGGTGAGCGAGGTCGTCACGACGATGAACGACATCACGGCCAGCTCGCGCAAGATCTCGGACATCATCGGCGTAATCGACGGCATCGCGTTCCAGACCAACATCCTTGCGCTGAACGCGGCGGTGGAGGCGGCGCGGGCCGGCGATCAGGGGCGTGGTTTCGCGGTGGTTGCGGGCGAGGTGCGGGCACTCGCGCAGCGCAGCGCGAACGCGGCGAAGGAGATCAAGACGCTGATCGGCGCGAGCGTCGAGCGCGTCGAATCGGGCGCACGGATCGTCGATGGCGCTGGCAAGACGATGGAGGACATCGTCACGCAGGTGAAGCGCGTGTCGGACCTGATCGCGGAGATCAGCTCATCGACGGCGGAGCAGAGCACGGGGGTTGCGCAGGTCGACCAGGCGGTCGTGCACCTGGACAACATCACGCAGCAGAACGCGGCGCTGGTCGAGCAGAGCACGGCGGCGTCGGAGAGCCTGAAGCAGCAGGCGTCGCGGCTGGTGGAGGCGGTGAACGTGTTCCGGTGAGCGTGGCGTGCCTCGTTGGCCTTCACGCATGTCGACCGGCCTCATGCGTGGATCGCGCCGTTCAGTGACGAACTGAACGGCGCGATCGGCCAGGCTGGAGATTTTCCAGCCTTTCGGATTAACCGATGCTCACCCCGTGAGCTTCTGCCAGAGGCTTCAGGCCACCCGTGAAACCTTGTCCGATCGCCTTGAACTTGAACTCGTCGTTGTGGCGATACAGCTCGCCGAAGATCATGGCGGTTTCGGTGGATGCGTCTTCGGACAGGTCGTAGCGGGCGATTTCCTTGCTGTCGGCCTTGTTGACGACGCGGATATAGGCGTTGCTGACTTGACCGAACGACTGCTTGCGGGCTTCTGCGTCGTGAATCGTGACGGCGAAGACCAGCTTCTTCACGTCGGCCGCCAGACCGGCCAGCTTCACGTTGACCTGCTCGTCGTCGCCGTCGCCCTGGCCGGAACGGTTGTCGCCCAGGTGCTCGATGGAACCGTCGGCGGACTTCTTGTTGTTGTAGAAGATGAAGCTGGCGTCGCTCAGGACTTTGCCGTTTTCACCGGTGACGAAGATCGAGGCGTCGAGGTCGAACTCGGTGCCGTCGGTGACGCGCGGGTCCCAGCCCAGGCCGACGACGATTTCGCTCAGGCCCGGGGCCTCTTTCGACAGGGAGACGTTACCGCCTTTGGACAGACTGACAGCCATGGTGTGATTCCTTGTTCAGGTGAGGAGACCGTTCAGAAGTTCATGCCGTAGCCGTTGGCCAGGGCACGCAGGCCGCCGGCGTAGCCTTGGCCAACGGCGCGGAATTTCCACTCGCCGCTGCTGCGGTACAACTCCGCGAAGATCATCGCGGTTTCGGTGGAGGCGTCTTCCGCCAGGTCGTAGCGGACCACCTCGGCACCGGAGGTCTCGTTCACGACGCGGATGAACGAATTGCTGACCTGGCCGAAGTTCTGCTTGCGCGCTTCCGCGTCGTGGATGGTGACCGTGAAGGCGATCTTGTCGATGTCGGCCGGAACGCGGCTCAGGTCGACCTTGATGACTTCGTCGTCGCCGTCGCCCGCGCCGGTGCGGTTGTCGCCGGTATGCTCGACGGAGCCGTCCTGGCTGCGCAACTGGTTGTAGAAGATGAAGTCGGCTTCACCGCGGACTTTGCCGTTGGCCCCCAGCAGGAACGCGCTGGCGTCCAGATCGAACTCGGCGCCATCGGTCGCGCGCGGGTCCCAGCCCAGGCCAACCAGGATTCGGGTCAGGCTCGGGTCGGCTTTGGACAGGGAGAGGTTGCCGCCTTTTTGAAGAGTCAGTGCCATGAAAAACAGCTCCTTTGGGTTGTGACGGGTTACTGATTTTCGGCTTGCGCGTCTTCCTTGTTCGGGAAGATCACGCTGGCCAGGATTCCGATTGCCAGGACCGCCATGACGATGAGCAGGCTGGTGTTCGGGGAGATGCTGATACCGTGGTGGAACAGATGGTCGGTCGCGTTCAAGCCCAGCTTCGCCGCGATGAAGAACAGCAAGACGACCACGGCCTTTTCCAGATGCACCACGTAGCGCTTCAGCGCTTCCAGCACGAAATACAGCGTGCGAAGGCCAAGAATGGCGAACAGCATCGCCGAGTAGACGATCAGCGGTTCACGGCTGACTGCGATGACCGCGGGGACCGAGTCGAACGCGAACAGGACGTCGGACACTTCGATCACGACCAGGCAGAGGAACAGCGGCGTAGCGAACAGGCCGCCTTTGGCCGCCAGGCTCATGTCCCGCTCGGCCGTCCGTGCTTCCGCCTCGAGCTGCTTGCGGCTCACGAAAAATTTGTGGCCGTGCAGCCTGGGCCATACGGGGAAGAGCTTTTTCGCGAAGCGGCAAGCAAGATGCTGCGAGTAGTCCTTCGCCTCGTCATCGTCGTCACCGCCCTTGAGCATCATGACGGCGGTCCACGCCACGATCAGCGCGAAGGCGATCTCGACCCATGGGCCGAATGCCAGCAGGCCGGTACCGATGACGACAAAGACACCGCGGAACACGATGGCCCCGATGATGCCCCAGTGCAGGATGCGGTGACGCATGCCGTCCGGGACCTTGAACCACGCGAAGATCGCCATGAAGACGAACAGGTTGTCGACGGAGAGGACCTTCTCCAGCGCATAACCGGTCAGGAACAGGCTGGCCACTTCCGCGCCGTGCTGCACGTACAGGAAGCCGGCGAATGCAACGGAGATGGCCACCCAGAATACCGACCAGATGGACGCCCGGGCGAGGGTGATCGGCTTGTCGTCGCGGTGGGTCACCATGTCCAGCACCAGGGCGGCCAGCGCCAGGCCGATGAATACCGCCATGGTCAACGGCGGGAAGCCAATGTGTGTCGTTTCCACGTTTCGGTTTCCTACAGTTCGAAGTCAACCGGGTTCAAGCCGAGCTCGAGGCAAATCAGGCGGCAAGCTGCTTTTTCCTTGTCGTCGAAATGACCGTCGGATGCGCCAATGGCACAGGCCACACGCACCAGCAAGCGTGCTTCGCCGTCCTTGCCCTTGATCTTGCCGATGGCCTTCAGCGCCTCGGCCTGGCCGATCTGGAAATCGAATTCGAACTTGCCGCAGGCGTCGTTGAACACCGCGATCACGTCGCTCAGGTTGAAGACCTTCAATTCCGGGGAATTGTTGATGAAGCCGACCATCTTCAGCTTCTCTTCGGATTTGATCTCGCCATCCGCGGCGGAGATCAGCGCGCAAGCATTGGCGGTCGCCTCCATGAACGTCCGGTTCTTGAATTTGGCGACTTCGATGGTCAAGGTTTCGCGGGCTTTGGCCGCGTTGGTTTTCAGCCAGTCGAGCATGTGTTTCCCCTCAGTGAGCGGGGCCGGACGGCCCCGCCGGTCAATGGTTACTTGGAGCCTGCTTTCCAGCGCATTCCCCAGCCGTAGGCACGATCCATTTCCTCGTGTCCGGGATGGAAGTCGACTCGACGAGAGACCTTGACGGCCCCGTTCACGTTTTCAAGCAGGGCAATCGCGCACATGCCGTGGCGGCCGCCCTCCTCGTTCATGCGAACTTCGATGTCGGACTGGCCGGGCACGAAAATGGTGACGACACCATCCGTTGCCTTCCAGTTCGGCGCGCCGTCGTAGATGAACGCGAAAATCAGGATGCGTTCGATCTTGTTCCACTGTTGCCCATTGATGCGAAGCCACTCGCCATCGGCAACCGAGCCGGTGCGGTCATCTCCCATCAGCTGGATGTAGGGTGCCTCCCGCAGATCGCCGAAACGCTTGCCGAGCGCCTGCACGGCCCCTTTGAATCCGTCCTGCATTTCGAACAGGCAACCCAGGTCCAGATCGATGGCGCCGCGTTTTCCCAGGAAGCCGCCGAGCAGGCCACTCGTACCCTGGTTCCAGTTGAGGTTCACCTTGATTTCACCGAAGCCGGCAGCGGACTTCTCCAGACTGATGCTGGGGCGTGATTTGTCGAGCGTGACTTTGCTGAGCCGGATCGTGGACGTCGGTGCGCCAGGCGGGGCCGGTGCGAGCGCGGGCGCTGGTACGGGCGCCGGAGCCGGCGCGGGAGGGCTCTGTGTCGGGCTACCGGAAGGCGCGGCAACGTCGACGCCGAAGTGCCTGGCCAGCGGCTCCAGGCCGCCGGCAAAGCCTTGTGCGACACAGCGGAACTTCCATGCGTCCTGACGGCGGTAAAACTCCCCGAGGATCAGTGCAGTCTCATTCATCCCGGCAGTCGGGATCTGCGCCTCGATCCCGCCCGTCACGGCCAGCGCCAGCATCGAAACGCGATCGAAGGTCGCCTTGTTCTCATGGATGGTCGCGGTGAGCGCGACTTTCTCGACGGCAGGGTCGATCCGGGCGAGATCCACGGTGAACGTTGCCCGGCCGGCCGTCGTGGCGGTCAGCTGAACCGCGCCGCCCAGGACGCTGGTTTGGCCGTAGAAGCACATGTCGCCATCGCCCCGGACTTTCGCCGCAGCGGTGAGCGCGAATGCGGAGATATCGATCTCCGCGCCTGGAATCGGCGCGTAGTTGATGTCCACGCGCAATTGACCGGTGGCCACCGGTGCATTGCCGCCAGGTACCAGTGTCGTCATGCTCGCACCGCCTGAATCGCCAGATTGACGAGATCGTCCGCGGTGCGGCCGTGGGTGGACTGGCCGATCGCCTTGAATTCCCAGCCGCCGCCGCCACGGCTGAGGCTGGCCATGACAACACCAGTGTGGCGGCCCTTCTCTGCGAGGTTGAAGCGCGCCAGCTCCTTGTCTTGGGCGTCGTCGAGGATGCGGCAGTAGGCGTTTTCGACTTGGTCGAACGTCTGTCCGCGGAAGCTGTTCACGGTGAACACCAGGTGCTGGATGGTGCCCGGCAGGCGCAGCAGGTCGACGTGGATGGTTTCATCGTCGCCATCGCCTTCACCCGTCAGGTTGTCGCCGGAGTGCTCGATGGCGCCGTCCCTGGATGCCAGTTGTCGGAACCAGACCAGGTCGACGGATTTCATGTCGCCGTCCAGCAGGATGCAGGACGCATCGAGGTCGATGTCGTTGCTGCCGCCGCCCAGCATCTTGGAGAAGAAGCCGCTGGGCTTTACCGGGTCCCAACCCAGGCCCAGACTAATCGAGGTCAAGCCACGGCCCGCGGTTTTTTCCAGCGAGATGCTCTGATTCTTGCTCAGGGTGAGTGCCATCTTTACGCTCCTTGTTGATCTTCAATGTTCAGTGTTCGTGCGAGGGATCGGACGGAGTCACGTTGCCGAGTCCCGGCTTGGCCAAACCGCGAGCGGGATTGCCGCCACACGGGGAAAGCGTCGCCATGACTCGTCTTGTGCGGCAGCCGCTCACTCACGGTCCGGATGCAAGTCGCCGCTGCTGCTCGGCCGACATCGCGTCGGCGGACAGCAGGCCGTGCGCCTTTGGGGGCAGCCTCATGCATTTCCACGCGCATCAGCCGGCCTCCGCCAGTCGAACGCCATGCTCGCCATTGCTCGGGGCGGTGGGCTTCACGCCGTGCCACTTGGCGCGTTCGAGGATGTTGACCGCCCACTTGTAGTGGGTTGCCGGCTCGCACATCGCGTCGTTGTGCTTGAAAACGGCAGGGGCCGCATCGTTGACGATCAGCGTGGCGCAGTTGAAGTCTTCGAGGCTCACGCGCAGCGCCTCCTGGATGATGCGGATCTGGCTCGGATGAATGGCCGTCTTCCCGACCAGGCCATGAGCGATGTCCAGTTCCAGTTCCTCGTTCAGGAGATGGGGCGTGGCGAGTTGCTCGAAGACGGGCGCGGTCAGGGCAAATCCCTGCGCCCCCATGATTCCGGCAAGCATGGGAATCACGTAGCTGAGAGGCGTGCGGTAGAGCGTGGTGGCCGGATTGCGCCGCAGACCAAGACAACCCATCAGGTCGTTGCCGCCGATGCGCAGCGCGATGATGCGTCGGTTCAGGTTCGCCTTCAGGGCCGAGCCAAGCTCCACCATTGCGCCCGGGTCGTAAACGTCGGCCGTCTCCAGTGTCGGCATGAGGTACAGGTCAGGATGACTGACCGCGTTCTCCCACGACGAAAGGGACCGCAGGGTCAACTTGGGTACGACGAACCCGTCGACGTGCTTCATCAGCGGCCAGTCGTTCAGCACCGCCGCCATCGCGGCATCACGTGGCCGAACGAACAGCAAGGGACCGGATTCGACGCGCCCGCCCCGGGCGTCGATATTCATGAGGAGGGCCCGCAGGTTCACCAGCGCGCTGTCGACGTCGATTGCCGCCACCGCGTCTTCCAGACAGACCACCAGCGAGCGCAGCTCAGGGAATCGGGTGCCGGAAACCACATCCAGAATGTCGCTGCGGGTGGCCGGCATGTACAGCGTCGCGCCGAGGGCGAACGGAGAGAGGGTTTTAATCAATTCGCGCTCCGAATGATGGTGACCGCGCAGTACGGCCCCAGATCGGCGCCAGCTTCCTCCACGGTCACGCCCGCGCGTTCGGTGAGATGCAGCAGCAACTGAACATCGCTGTCATCGCGGTCACGTACCAGCACGCGATCCGGCACACGGCGCAGGACCGCTCGGGTTGCCTCGGCGATACCCGGTTTCACGCGGTTCAGGTTGCCGATGTCGAAGCGGGTTGCCAGCGCGGACACCACGTCGTCCGCGGACGCCTGGAGCGTCCGTCGCTGATCGTTGGTCCATGGAGCGGCAGGCCGGGCGCCTGCCAGCGCCCGACGTTCGGCGTCGATCCTGTCGATGAACGCGCGCGTGACATCGTGTTCGCGCAGGTGTTCGTAGACCACGCAACCATGCAGGCCGCCTTGAGCCGGCCAGATGGAGCGGGACACCAGCCCGGAAACGGTTGCACCGAGAATGCCGGACGGAATGGTCCAGTCTTGCGCGGAGGCAGCCAGCCACGCGCGGCCGCAAGGATCCGCCAGAACCACGAGGCGCGGACCTTCAGGGAAGCGCGTGTCGTCCGCGAGGGTCCGTGCGAGCTCGCCGGAAATGGCACCTTTGCCGGTCCAGCCGTCGACGAAGACGATGTTTTCGGCGCCATGCAGCCGGATGATGGCTTCCAGCGCAACCGTGTCGATCCCGCGATCGCGAATGATGCTGATCCCGTAGTGGCGGGCGTCGCGCCCCATCTCCACGAGTGCCCGGCGCAGCAGCACGCCAAGCGGCAGGCCCGCGCGCACAAACGAGACCAACGCGATGCCCGGCCCGGTGCAAGCGGCATTCAGCGCCAGCGCCAGGGACTGCACCTCCGAAGCCATGCGGGCGCCGTTCTGCACCAGCGCGCGGGCGTAAAGGCGCTGGTGCACGTCGCTGGGCGCCTGCTCGAGGCCGATCATTTCCGAGTAGTGTTTTTGATTCGTCTGGATCAGACGTTCCTTCTCCTCGACGTCGGTGACGCTCATCCGCACGTGTTGCAGCAGGACGTGCACATCGTCGGGGGCATAGCTGCCGCTGCCGACGGTGTTCAGGCTCGCGAGGCGATTACCCATGGATCGTCCCCGTCACCCAATTCGCAAGCTGGCTGCGCGCCGGTGTCGCCCACATGTGGCAGAGATCCATGTACCCGAGATCGGTGATGCTGTCGCCGAAGCCCAGGACCGGTCGCTCGCCGTGGATCTCACGGTCGCGGCGCAACCATTCCTGAACCGCCGCGCGCTTGGCCAGCCCCGTTGGCAGGAAGGCGAGGTTGTTGCCGTTGGCATGAACGTGCATGCCGTCCACCATGCGCCGGGACCGCACTCCGGCCAGCACCTCGGCGAGCACCGCGTCGTCGGACGCGTTGTGCTTGATCACCACGTAGTGGCGCAAGCCTTCTTCTTCCACGACCCAGCCGCGGAGTGAGTAGCCGAGTTCCTCGCCGATCGCCAGCGTGGCCTCGCACAGTGCCGGCAGTCGCTCCTGAACGCCCTGGAGAACCTCGACCATTCGCCCGTGCCAGCTTCGATCGCGTAACCCGTCGGGGCGGAGCATGACGCCGCCGTGCGAGCAGATTGCGCCTTCGGTGAAGGGAAGCATGACGCGGCCGTATGCCTCCACGCTGCGCGCGGTGACCGGAACGACGTCGGCGGTGGCGAGCAGCCACGTGATGAACGCGTGCTGGACCGGGTCCATGAAGCCGTTTGGCTGACCGTGCACGTCCAGCGTGGCCGCCGTGCGCGGGACGCCTTCCGCCATCTTGCGGGCGGTCTGGAACAGGGTGTCGTCGAGGTCGACGAATGCCAGGGGGCGGTTACCGCTCATCGACAATCACCTCTGCGTTCAGTGCATCGACGAGTTCCACGGGGAGTGCCTGAGCGGGCGTTTCCGTGCAGATCAGGACCCGGTCGAACTGGCCGGGCTTCACGTTGTAGAGGAAGTTCGGCATACCGAGGCCGTAGTTGTCGGGGAACGACAGCGCGTGCTCGATCGCGTGGCCCAGGGCGATGGGGGACCGCGTGGTCGAGCTGAAGTGGACATCCGCGCCAGATCGCTCCAGGCGTTCCGCCAGCAGAAAAGGACGCCAGACGAACTCGCCGGTACCGACGACAATGACTTTCTCGCCGGGCTGGACCTGAACGTCCGGCGCAAGCGTGTCGTCCACCTCCCGGACGCCCAGACGTCCCCAGTCGTTGCGGGGCGAGAGCGGCCATTCGCCCATGGAAACGGTGCCGACGTTCGGCATGTCCGGGAGGGGCGCGGACTGATCCTCGTGGAACTGGTAGGCGCCGGTCAGCAGCGATACCGCGGTGACCGGTTCCCCGATCGCGTGACGCGCGGCACCGGCAGTCCAGTCCGTCAGGACGCAGGTGACCACTCGCTCGACGTTGCTCAGGCCTGCTGCGACCAGTGCGCGGTGCAGGTTCAGGAAGGTCTTGCCGGTGGAGGCTTCGTCGTCCACCAGGATCAGCGATCGAGCCTTCAGCATCAGGTCACGAATCTCGGGATCGACCGGCAAGTGGATCAGATGAGCGCTCGCATGGCTGTGTTCTTCCTCGAATCGAGCAAAGACGCGGGTACCCAGCGGATGCCGGGTACTGGTGAGGTACACGCTGTCAGCGCGGCCCGCACGATAGGCGCGGTGCACCCCGGCACCGAGGCCCACCGCGGTTTCGGCCATGCCGATCACCAGTACCGGCCCAGGCAGGTCCGCCGGAATGCCGGCCGCCAGGCGCTCGAAGCTGGCCGCCACGATCGACGGGCGTACCGGGATGTGACGGCCCAGGACCTTGGATACGAAGAGGAAGGCTCGCTTGGGATTCCGGCGCTCCGCGAAACCGAACAGGTTCGCGGGAGGCAGCGCGGCGGTGTCGACTCTGATCTCGAGCAGCCCCCGCTTGAGTTGGGCGCGCAGGCACGTTGGTCCTACGTGGCTTTCCATGAACAGCATCCTCGTTGAGCGTGGCTCGAAGGCCCACGACGACCGCTTGCGCCTCGTGCGCAGTCGGTCGAACCGCGTTCGCGCCGGGCGCCGGCACCGTCGGTCCGGCATCCCGAAACCTTTCAAAATGAAATTGAATCGTATCAAATTTGAAAGGTTGGTGGGTGGAGGCGTGTGCCGATGTCGCGAGGGCTTTTGTTTTTCGGTTTTGTTCGAGAAGACGGGCGTTGCGGGCGTGGCGTGGCCTGATGACGACGGTCAGCCGTTCGATCAAAGCCGATGCTGTGATCGCAGTCCGGTGAAAGCGGTGAGGAGGGGGAGGGGGAAGGGGAGAGGAGGGGAAGAGATGACGCGGGCACGACGGAGAGAGAGGGACGCCGGCCCGCGTCGGACCGCCCGGTTCCGGCCGGGCGGTCAGGGCCTGTCGCCGAAGCGGCAGGCCCTGAACCGTCAGACGGCGAGGCAGAGGTACTTGATCACGACGTAGTCGTCGATGCCGTAGTGCGAGCCTTCGCGGCCGAGGCCCGACTGCTTCACGCCACCGAACGGCGCGACTTCGTTCGAGATCAGGCCCGTGTTCACGCCGACCATCCCGTATTCGAGCGCTTCCGCCACCTTCCACACGCGGCCGATGTCGCGGCTGTAGAAGTACGCGGCCAGGCCGAACTCGGTGTCGTTCGCGAGGCGGATCACTTCGTCGTCGCTGCCGAACTTGAACAGCGGCGCGAGCGGCCCGAACGTCTCTTCCTTCGCGACCTTCATCGCCGGCGTGACACCCGTCAGCACGGTCGGCTCGAAGAAGCCGTGGCCGAGCGCGTGGCGCTTGCCGCCCGTCACGACGGTCGCACCCTTCGCGAGCGCGTCCTCGATGTGCGCCTCGACCTTCAGCACGGCGGCTTCGTTGATCAGCGGACCTTGCGTGACGCCCGGCTCCGTGCCGCGGCCCACCTTCAGCTGGCCGACGGCTGCCGCGAGCTTCTGCGCGAACTGGTCGTACACGGCTTCATGCACGTAGAAACGGTTCGTGCACACGCAGGTCTGGCCGCTGTTGCGGTACTTCGATGCGATCGCGCCCTGCACGGCTGCATCGAGGTCGGCGTCGTCGAACACGATGAACGGCGCGTTGCCGCCGAGCTCCAGCGACACCTTCTTGACCGTCGCCGCGCATTGCGACATCAGCAGGCGGCCGACCGGCGTCGAGCCGGTGAACGACAGCTTGCGCACGATCGGGTTCGACGTCAGCTCGCCGCCGATCGCTTTCGGATCGCCCGTGACGACGCTGAACACGCCCGCCGGCACGCCCGCGCGCTCGGCCAGCACGGCCATCGCGAGCGCGGAGAACGGCGTCGCCTCGGCCGGCTTCACGACGATCGGGCAGCCTGCGGCAAGCGCCGGGCCGACCTTGCGCGTGATCATCGCCGCCGGGAAGTTCCACGGCGTGATCGCCGCGCACACGCCGATCGCTTCCTTCGTCACGACGATGCGCTTGTCGCTCGCCGGCGTCGGGATCGTGTCGCCGTACACGCGCTTGCCTTCTTCCGCGAACCACTCGAGGAACGATGCGGCATAGCCGATCTCGCCCTTCGCTTCGGCCAGCGACTTGCCCTGCTCGGTGGTCAGGATCAGCGCGAGATCGTCGGCGTTTTCCATCATCAGGTCGTGCCACTTGCGCAGGACGACCGCGCGTTCCTTCGCGGTCTTCTTGCGCCACGCCGGCCAGGCGGCGTTCGCGGCTTCGATCGCGTGACGCGTTTCGGCCGTGCCCATCGCCGGCACCGTGCCGAGCAGGCCGCCCGTCGCCGGGTTGCGGACTTCGAACGTCTCGCCGTTCGTCGCGCCTTGCCATTCGCCGTTGACGTACGCCTGCTGGCGGAACAGCGACGGGTCTTTCAGTGCCAGGGTTTCCTGAACCGTGCTCATATGAATCACCTGCTTCGAAAAGGACGGATGAAACGGCCGCCGCCGTCATGAAGACGGCGGCGGCGCATTCAATGGATGAAATCGACGGATACTCAGGCCGGCACGCCGACCGTTTCCTTCAGCACTTCCTCGAGGATCACGAGCGCTTCGTCGAACACGGCTTGCGGGATCGTCAGCGGGAACAGGAAGCGCACGACGTTCGAGTACACGCCGCACACGAGCAGCAGCAGGCCGCGCTCGAGCGCACGCGCCTGCACGCGCTTCGTGAATTCCGCATCCGGCTCGCCCGAGCCCGGCTTCAGGAACTCGACCGCGATCATCGCGCCCGGGCCGCGCACGTCGGCGATCTGCGGCACGTCGGCCTGCAGTGCGTTCAGCTTCGCCTTCAGCACGTCGCCGAGTTGCGTCGCGCGCTCGCACAGCTTCTCTTCGTCGATGATCTCGAGCACCGCGTGTGCCGAGGCGACGGCCAGCGGGTTGCCCGCGTACGTGCCGCCGAGGCCGCCGGGCGCTGCCGCGTCCATCACGTCCGCACGGCCGACGACGCCCGACAGCGGCATGCCGCCCGCGAGGCTCTTCGCCATCGTGATCAGGTCGGCCAGCACGTCGTAGTGCTGCATCGCGAACAGCTTGCCGGTACGCGCGAAGCCGGTCTGGACTTCGTCGGCGATCAGCAGGATGCCGTGTTCGTTACAGATCTTGCGCAGCGCGCGCACGAACTCGGCCGGCGCCGGGTTGAAGCCGCCTTCGCCCTGGACCGGTTCGAAGATGATCGCGGCGACGCGCTTCGGATCGATGTCGGCCTTGAACAGCATCTCGATCGCCTTGATCGAGTCGGCGGTCGTCACGCCGTGCACGGCGTTCGGGTACGGGGCGTGGAACACGTCGCCCGGGAACGGGCCGAAGTTCAGCTTGTACGGGGCGACCTTGCCGGTCAGCGCCATGCCCATCATCGTGCGGCCGTGGAAGCCGCCCGAGAACGCGATGACGCCCGGGCGGCCGGTCGCTGCACGCGCGATCTTGATCGCGTTCTCGACGGCTTCCGCGCCGGTCGTGAAGAACGCGGTCTTCTTCGGGAAATCGCCCGGCGCGCGGTCGTTGATCTTTTCAGCCAGCTCGACGTACGACGCGTACGGGACGATCTGGTAAGCGGTGTGCGTGAAGTTGTTCAGCTGATCCGCGATCGCCTTGACGATCTTCGGGTGGCGGTGGCCGGTGTTCAGCACGGCGATGCCGGCGGCGAAATCGATGAAGCGGCGGCCTTCGACATCCCACAGTTCCGCGTTCTCGGCGCGGGCTGCGTAGAAATCGCACATCACGCCGACGCCGCGCGGGGTGGCGGCGTTCTTGCGGGCCTGCAGGTCGGCATTCTTCACGGTCATCTCCTTGATGTTCTTTCCGGTGAGTAGAAATCGGGCGCTTCGACTGCCCATGGAGGCGACTATAATCACATTTGGCTCTGGCAATCAGAGCCATTTCAATAAATATTCAGGAGCCAATCATGCGCGCGAGCGTGTTGTCGGACTGGCTGGCGCAGCGCCTCGTGCGCGGCGGCGAACAGCCGATCTACCGGCAGCTTCACCGGCTGCTGCAACAGGCGATCCTGTCGCGCGAACTGCCGGCCGGCACGCGTGTGCCGTCGTCGCGGCTCCTGGCTGCCGAGCTCGGGATCGCGCGCAACACGGTCACGCAGGTTTACGAGCAGCTTGCGCTCGAAGGCTACGTGAACTCGGCGACCGGCCGCGGCACGTTCGTCGCCGACAGCGCGCCGGACGAGATCGTCGGTGCGCCGACCGACGCGGCTACCACCCACGCGGCGCTCGTGCAGCCGTCCGCGCGGCGGCTGTCCGCGCGCGGCACGCGGCTCGTGGAAGGCGCCGGCGTGTCGAAACGGCAGGGCGGCGCGTTCATGCCGGGCGTGCCCGATGTGTCGCGATTTCCGGCGCGGGTGTGGACGCGGCTGCACAACAAGTACTGGCGGCGCCTGCGCCCCGACCTGCTGACCTACGCGCCGGGCGGCGGGCTCGCGCTGCTGCGCGAGGCGCTGGCCGACTACCTGCGCACGTCGCGCTCGGTGCGCTGCACGCCGGAGCAGATCGTGATCACGACCGGCATCCACCAGTCGATCGACCTCGCGGTGCGGCTGCTGACCGACCCGGGCGATGCAATCTGGACCGAGGATCCGTGCTACTGGGGCGTGCGCAGCGTGCTGAACGTGTCGGGGCTGACAACGCGGCCGATTCCGGTCGACGACGAAGGCATCGCGCCGTCGGCCGCCGATCTCGCCGAACCGCCGAAGCTGATGCTGGTCACGCCGTCGCACCAGTATCCGCTCGGGATGGTGATGAGCCTCGCGCGGCGGCGGATGCTGCTCGAATACGCGCGCCAGCACGGCTGCTGGATCATCGAGGACGACTACGACAGCGAATTCCGCTACGGCAGCCGGCCGCTCGCGTCGCTGCAGGGTCTCGATACGGCCGGGCAGGTGATCTATGTCGGCAGCTTCGGCAAGACGCTGTTCCCGGGGCTGCGGGTCGGTTATCTGGTTGCGCCGGAGCCGCTCGCGGAAAGTTTCGCGACCGCCAGCGCCGAGCTGTATCGCGAAGGGCAGTTGCTGCAGCAGGCGGTGCTGGCCGAGTTCATCGCGGAAGGGCACTTCGTGTCGCATATCCGCAAGATGCGCACGTTATATGGGCAGCGCCGCGAGGTGCTGCTCGACGCGGTCGCGCAGCGCTACGGCGACACGCTGCACGCGCTCGGCAGCGATGCGGGGCTGCATCTGGTCACGCAGTTGCCGGAAGGCGTCGACGATCGCGCGGTCGCGCAGGCCGCCCTCGAACGCAATATCGTCGTGCGGCCGTTGTCGGGGTATTACGCGGACCGCGACCGTGCGGCATCGGGGTTGCTGCTCGGTTATGCGTGCGTGCCGGAGGACGAGATCGCGACCGCGTTCGCGACGCTTGCCGAGGCGATCGACGAGCGGGCGTTTGGTCGGGTGGTCGAGGTGGCTTGAGCGGCGTATTCGGTGGCGGCATCGCGTTGCGATGCCCGCTGCGGCCATCGATACCGGACGGCGGCGTGCGCTGCGCACCGCGAAGCGCACGCGCGTTCTGCCGACCCTGCGGTGAAGCTCAGTATCCGATCCACACCGCGAACGTCAGCACGACGCACGATAGCGCGAGCAGCGTGAGGAACAGCGGCAGCACGAAGCGGATCCACGCGCCGAAATCGACGCGTGCGGTGGCCAGATACGCGAGCAGCATCCCGGACGTCGGCGTGACGAGGTTCGTCAGCCCGCCGCCGAGCACGAACGCGAGCACCGACGTCTGGCCGCTCACGCCCGACAGCTGCGCGATCGGCCCGATGATCGGCATGCTGACCGCGGCCTTGCCCGACACCGACGGAATGAACACGTCGAGCACCATCTGCACGCCCATCAGCCCGTTCGCGACCCACACCGGCGACTGCCCGTCCGCGAGCCGCGTGAAGAAGTGGATCAGCGTGTCGAGCACGAGGCTGTTCTGCAGCAGCAGTTCGACGGACGCGGCGAGCCCCATCAACAGCGCCGCGAGGATCATGTTCTTCATCCCGTCGACGAACGCGTCCGCCGCGCTGCGCGAATCGAGCCCGCCGATCACGGCCGTCACGATGCTCACGAACGTATAGAACGCCGCCAGCTCGACGTTGCCCCACTTCAGTTCGCGCGTGCCGTAGATCAGCATCGCGACCGCCGCGGCGAACACGGCCAGCGTCGCCTTGTGGCGCAGCGACAGCTTCGCGGTTGCGTGCGCGGCGTGGCCGGCGGCGGTCTGCCCGGCGCGATAGCCGGTGCTGCGCACGTAGCGCAGCAGGTACAGGATGCCGATCGTCAGGAAGACGACGAACACGGCCGCGCGCAGCGCGACGCCGCTGAACAGCGGCACGCCGACGAGCGGCTGCGCGACGGCCAGCGCGAGCGGGTTCGTCACCGACGCGATATAGCCGATCTTCGCGGCGAGCGCGACCAGGGCGACCGCGAACAGGTCGGAGAGCCCCAGGCGCCGCGCGATCACGACCACCATCGGAATGATCACGAGGTACTCGGAGATGAAGCCGAGCAGCGTGCTGCCGAGCCCGATCAGGATCATCAGCATCGGTGTCAGCAGGTACGCATTGTTGCCGGTGAGCTGCAGCAGACGGTCGATGCCCGCGTCGACCACGCCGGTGCGGCGCATCACGCCGAACATCCCGCCGACGAACATCACCATCACGATCAGCGGCGCATTCTTCAGCAATCCTTCCGGTATCGCGACGAATGCCGAGACGACGCTCGCGGGCATCGCATGCGTGGGCGTGCTGTGGCTGACTGCCGGTGCAACGAGCGTCGTGAGCGCGGTGGTCTTCGGCACCACGTGATAGGTGCCCGGCACGACGAGCCGGCCGTTGCGCTCGAAGCGGCCGGAATCGACGAACCACGTGAGTGCGATCGCGACGGCCAGCACCCACAGCATCATCACGACCGGATGCAGCATCTTGCCGTGCGGATGCGGCGCGCGGCCGGCGTGGGCCGATGCGTCGCCGGTCGATGCATCGGCCGGAGCGGCGAGCGTGGTGGCGTCGGCGGCGCGTGCGCCGGCAGGGTTCGGGGAAGAGGCGGACATCGGATCCTCGTCGGAGAAGGAAGCGGGCCGTCAGGCCGGTTGCAGCGCGGCACGCGCCGGGACGTAGCCGAGTTCGGCGGAAATCGCGAGGCTGCACGCCTGCAGTCGTTCGAGATAGTCGGGAATGTCGGCGTGGCTCACGCGCACCTCGGGCCCCGTCACGCTGACCGACGCGACTGTCGCCCCCGTCAGGTCGCGCACCGGCACCGCGATCCCGACCGCGCCGGGCGTCACCTCGCCGCTGCTCACCGCGTAGCCCTTGCGCGCGACCGCGTCGAGTTCGCCGGCGAGCTTCGCCGGATCGTCGGCGTGCCCGTTTCGGCGCAGTTGCGCGAGAAAGTCGTCGCGCACCGGATCGGGCGCGAATGCGAGCAGCACCTTGCCCGATGCGCCGAAATTGATCGGCCGGCGGTTGCCGACCGCGCCGACGGTGCGTACCGCGTGCGTCGTTTCGCAGCGCGCGACGCACACCGATTCGAGCCCTTCGCGCACGCGCAGCACGATGGTCTCGTTGATCGCCTGGTTGAGCGCGAGCATGTGCCGGTGCGCGGCGCGCACGAGCGCGTTCTGCTGCGACGCCGCTACGCCGATCACGAACGCCTGCGGGCCGAGCGCATAGGTGGACGTGCGCGGGTCCTGCACGACGAAGCGGTGCAGTTCGAGCGTGCACAGCATCCGGTACGTGCGGGACTTGTTGATGCCGAGCTGCGATGCGAGCTCGGTCACGCCGAGGTTCGGATGCTCGGCCACGTAGGTCAGCAGCTTCAGCGCGCTGTCGACGGCGTCGACGATATAGGTCGTCATGCGGGGTCTCCCTGCGGCGCGATGCGCACGCGGACGTAATCGGCGAGTGCATCGAGATACGCATCGACCGAGCGCTTCAGCGTGGCGAAGCCCACGTGTTTCGCGAACGCGGCCTCGTCCATGTACAGCGCGCGGTTGAATTCGATCTGGATGCTGTGGCGCTGCCGCGCGGGATCGGCGAGCGCGGTCAGCAGGTCGCCGCCCTGGTACGGGTCGTTGATCTGCACGCGATAACCGGCGTCGGCGAACCACTGCGCGGTCCACGCGGTGAAGGCCGGGTCCGCGGTCGTGCCGCGCCGGTCGCTGACGACGACGTCCGGCCGCCATGCGCCCGCGTCGACGTTCATCGCGTTGCCGCGGGACTTCATCGAATGGCAGTCGATATGCCACAGCGCGCCGTGCGCGGCGTGCAGCGGCTCGGCGATGCCGGCGAGCGCGCGGCGGTACGGCAGGTAGTACGCGTCGATCCGGTGGCGTACTGCTTCGAGCGACAGCTTGCGGTCGTATAGCGGCACGCCGGGCAGCGCGTCGCGACGGATCAGCCCCATCCCGCGCTGCGTGTACGGCTGCGGCGCAAGCGGCTCGGGCCACGGCTCGGCGAGCAGCGTTGCGTCGATGTCCGTTTCCGCGCGGTTCGGATCGATGTATGCGCGCGGAAACGTCGCGCCGAGCAGCGTGCCGCCGCGCGCGGGCGTGCCGGCCCACAGTTCGTCGACGTACGCGTCCCACGTCGTGCGGATCGCGTCATCGGGCGCGACGGTGGCGAAGTCCGGCGGATACGCGATGCCGCTGTGCGGCGAGTCGACGACGATCGGCAGGGCCGGCACCGTCGGCGTCGCGACGAAATACGCAGGCGATGCGCCGGCGGTCGCGTTGTTGCAATTAAACGTCAGCATGGGGATCAGGTTCTTTACCTAGTTTCTCGAAGCGTCTCGTGCGTTTGTTTTAATCATTAAAACAGCGTATCAATATTTCACAACGACTGAAAATCGCGGTCAAGGGCTTTTTGCGATATCGGGATTGCGTGTCGAGATCGGGCTGTAATGCCCGTAATTATTGGGTGCGTTTCATTCCTTGAAACGCCTGGAGATTCAGGGGTATTTCACTCCCATGTACGATTTTTGGCATCGCTTGACGCTTCAAATCGCCGAATTCGACAATGAATAAGACGATGTTTTATTCAATAAAACACGTATCGAGCGAAATAAATCGCTCCCCATATTCAATCGATAAAAGGGGTCGGAGATGAAGCGGAAAGGAATTGCGGTCGCGCTGGCGGGACTCGCAACGGCGGCGGGTGCGATGCACGCGCATGCGCAGTCGAGCGTGACGTTGTACGGCGTGGTCGATTCGGGGATCACGTACACGAACAACCAGAACGGGCATGCCGCGTGGCAGGCGACCGGCGGCAACGAGCAGGCACGCGCTTCGGGCTGCTCGGCAAGGAGGATCTCGGCGGCGGCACGCGCGCGGTGTTCCGGCTCGAGAACGGCTTCAACATCGAGAGCGGCGCCGCGAGCCAGGGCGGCCGGCTGTTCGGGCGCCGCGCGTACGTCGGGCTGGAAAACGACCGCTGGGGCACGCTGACGATGGGTCGCCAGTACAACGCGGCGCAGGAAGTGCTGGAGCCGCTGCAGATCGGCGCGACCACCGCGCTCACGCAGTACGCGCTGCACCCGTTCGACACCGACGACCTGAACAACACGTTCCGCACCAACAATTCGGTGCAGTACCAGACGCCCGCCTGGTACGGCTTGCGCGCGGTCGGCCTGTACGGCTTCTCGAATTCGACGTCGTTCGCGCAAAACCGCGTGTGGAGCATCGGCACGAGCTACGAGAACGGGCCGCTGCAACTCGGTGCGGCCTACGTGCGCGTCGATCATCCGGCGCTCGACACCACCGGCGCGGCGGCATCCGACAACTACTACACGTTCATCAAGGGCGTGACGCGCCAGCAGATCTGGGGCGCGGGCGGCGCGTATGCGTGGGGCGCCGCGACGTTCGGGCTGCTGTACACGAGTTCGCTGTTCAACCTGCAGACGGGCGGCGCGATGCGCTTCAACAACTACGAGGGCAGCGTGCGCTACCTGATGACGCCCGCGCTGCAGTTCGCGCTCGGCGAAACCTATACGCAGGTGTTCGCGTCGCAAGGGCCGAAGCCGAGTTCGCACTACCTGCAGACGAGCGTCGGTGCGCAGTATTTCCTGTCGAAGCGCACCGATATCTACGTGAACGCGTTCTACCAGCGTGCGTCGTCGAACACGGTGGCCGCGATCGAAGGCATCTCGAATCCGTCGAGCACGCGCACGCAGATCGTCGCGGTGACGGGCATCCGCCACAAGTTCTGACGCGGCGCCAGGCCGCGGGCGCGCGCTCGTTCTGCTTACAGCCGGATCAGCGCCGCGCCCGCCACCACCAGCGCACACGCGGCGAGCCGCTGCGCGCCGGGCCGCTCGCGCATCACGAGCCAGCCGATCGCGACCGCGAAGATCGAGCTCGTTTCGCGCAGCGCCGACACCGTGCCGACCGGCAAGTACCGGTACGCGAGGATCACGATCCCGTACGCGGCGAGCGAGATCGTGCCGGCGATCGCGCCCTGCGTGAGCGCGGTGCGCGAGCCGAGCACCGCGCGCGGGCCGCCACGCACCGCGCACACCAGCACGAATTGCGGCACGCTCCACAGCACGTACACCCACGCGATGTAGCCGAGCGCGCTGCCGGATACGCGCGAGCCGATGCCGTCGCAGATCGAATACGCGGCGATGAACACGCCCGTGAGCAGCGCGAACGGCACGCCTTCGCCGGAGAACCGGAAGCCGCGCCGCAGTGCGAGCGACATGATGCCGAACGACACGAGCGCGATGCCCGCGAAGCCGAGCGGCGTCGGCCGCTCATGCAGGATCGCGAGCGCGAGTACCGACACGAGCAGCGGAGAAATCCCGCGTGCGATCGGGTAGATCTGCCCGAATTCGCCGCTGCGATACGCGCGCGCCAGCGTGAAGCAGTACGCGACCTCGAGCACGGCCGACCCGGCGATATACGGCCACGCGGCGGGCGCCGGCGCGGGCAGCAGCGCGGCGCCGGCCGCGCCGAACACGAAATACGGCAGCGACATCGTGCCGAGCTGGACGAGCCGGTCTTCACTGACGTGGAGGAAGGCATTCCAGATCGCGTGCAGCAACGCGGAGCACAGCACGAGGCCGATGAAGAGGTGGTCCATGGACGAAGGGGCGGACAGGGGCGGGAGCGGAGGCGGCGCGATCATTATGTGGGTATCGGGCGCACTCGCAAGGAATTGTCGATAATGGCGTGTTGTTATTCACCGGATGCCGACCATGACCGAAGCCACCCAAGCCCAGCCTGCCGTTCCGCGCCTCACGAGCCTGTCACATGGCGGCGGCTGCGGCTGCAAGATCGCGCCGGGCGTGCTGTCCGAGCTGCTGAAGCGCGCGACGCCGCCCGCGCTGTTCCCGGATCTGCTGGTCGGCACCGAGACCTCCGACGACGCAGCCGTCTACCGCCTCAACGACGAGCAGGCGATCGTCGCGACCACCGACTTCTTCATGCCGATCGTCGACGATCCGTTCGACTTCGGCCGCATCGCCGCGACCAACGCGCTGTCCGACGTCTATGCGATGGGCGGCAAGCCGATCCTCGCGCTCGCGCTGGTCGGCATGCCGATCAACGTGCTGCCGCACGAAACGATCGCGGCCGTGCTGCGCGGCGGCGAATCGGTGTGCGCGGACGCCGGCATCCCGGTCGCGGGCGGCCATTCGATCGATTCGGTCGAGCCGATCTACGGGCTTGCGGCAATCGGCGTCGTGCATCCGTCGCGCGTGAAGCGCAATGCGGCCGCGCGCGCGGGCGACGTGCTCGTGCTCGGCAAGCCGCTCGGCGTCGGTGTGCTGTCCGCCGCGCTGAAGAAGAACCAGCTCGATGCCGATGGCTATGCGCAGATGGTCGCGACGACCACCAAGCTGAACCGGCCGGGCGCCGAGCTCGCCGCGCTGCCGGGCGTGCATGCGCTGACCGACGTGACGGGCTTCGGGCTGCTCGGCCATACGCTCGAGCTGGCGCGCGGCGCGCACCTCACCGCGCGCGTGCACTATGCGTCGCTGCCGTGGCTCGCGGGCGTCGAGGCGTTCGTCGCCGATGGCGTGTTCACCGGCGCGTCAGGCCGCAACTGGGCCGCATACGGCACGGACGTGCGGCTGGCCGCCACGCTGCCGCCCGTCGCGCAGGCGCTGCTGACCGATCCGCAGACGTCGGGCGGCTTGCTGGTCGCGTGCGCACCGGAGGCCGTCGACGACGTGCTCGCGTGCTTCCGTGCCGACGGCTTCGACCGCGCGGGCGTGATCGGCGAGATGGTGGACGGGCCCGCACGCGTCGACGTCGCGTGACGCTCACGCGCCACACAGGATTTTTTTTGCGGTCGCTAGAATCGATGCCTTCCATCGAAGGCATCGACGACCGATGAACGACTTCCTGTTCGGGCTGATGATCGCGCTGTCGGTCGGGCCCGTTGCGCTGATGATCGCGAACTACGGGATGCGCGCCGGCACCGCAAGCGGCGTGCGCGCGGCGGTGGGTGTCGCGATGGCCGACGGCTGCTATGCGGTCGTCGCATTCACGCTCGGTGCGATGCTCGCGAGCACGCTCGCCGCCCATCTGTCGCTGTTTCGCCTGGTCGGCGCGCTCGTGCTGCTCGCGATGGGCGCGCGGATGCTGTGGCAGGCGCTGCGGGATCGCCGCCGCACGCTCGACGGTGATGCACGGCCGCCGGGCAGCCGCCCGTTTTCATCGATGTTCTTCGTCACGCTGGCGAACCCGCTCACGATCCTGTTGTTCTACGGTTATGCAACGGCTGCCGCCGGTGCGCATCGGCACTGGCTGCTGGGTGCCGCGTGCGTGTTTGCCGGCAGCCTCGCGGGGCAGCTCGTGTTCGCATTCGGCGGCAGCGTGATCGGGCGGATCGTGAAGTCGCCGGCGTTGCTCGCGGCGAGCCATGTGGTCGCCGCGCTTGTCGTGCTGGGTTACGGGGTGGCGGGGCTGGCGCGGCTGTAGCGGTGCCGGGTGACACGCGTGCACGTGCGATTGACGTGCCGGTGTCGAGCAACCGGATAGTAATCCTGATGGTGTGTCGACGCGCGGAGACCATTTCCTTCGTCATTCCCGCGCGTACCCGACCCGCACCGACGCACCGTCGCCGTTTCGTAGTCGGGTTCCGCATCGGGCACGCGCGTTCTATACTCCGACGCGCAGTCTACGAGAGCCGTTCTCACCCAACATCATCGAAACAAGGAACGCCGATGCTGACTCGCTCCATTCTTTCCGCCGCTGCATTCTCGCTCGCAGCCTGTGCGACCGCGCCGTCGATCGCGCAGGACAACCAGGGCAACAACGCGGGCAACAATGCATTCGCCGAGACCGGTGCGCAGGGCCGCCCGGTCAAGGTCATGATCATCACGATGTTCGGTCCGGAGGGCCAGGCCTGGCTCGACCGGATCGGCCCGTGGCGCGACATCGCCGTGCCCGGTCTGTCGCCCGACTATCCGAACGTGCATTGCAACAAGCAGGACGTGTGCGTGGTCACGACCGGCATGGGCTATGCGAACGCGTCGGCGACGATCATGGCGCTCACGTTCTCGCAGCGCTTCGACCTGCGCCGCACGTACTTCCTGATTTCCGGCATCGCGGGCGTCGACCCCGCGCAAGGCACGGTCGGTTCGGCCGCGTGGTCGAAATACCTGGTCGATTTCAGCCTGCAGTGGGAGCTCGATGCACGCGAGATTCCGGCCGGCTGGAATACGGGCTTCCTCGGCATCAACACGAAGAGCCCGAACGACAAGCCGCCGCTCGACTATCGCACCGAGGTGTTCCAGCTCAACCCGCAGCTGACCGACGCCGCGGTCGCGCTGTCGCGCAACGTCGTGCTCGCCGACAGCGCGCAGGCGCAGGCCGCACGCGCGAAGTTCAACTACGCGCCGGCGAACCGGCCGCCGACGGTGATCCAGTGCGACACGTCATCGGGCAACACGTGGTTCTCGGGCACGCTGATCGGCGAGCGCGCGCGCCAGTGGACGAAGATCCTGACCGACGGCAAGGGCACGTACTGCATGACCGCGCAGGAAGACAACGCGACGTATGAGGCGCTCAAGCGCGCGGCGAGCGTGAAGCGGGTCGACCTGTCGCGCGTCGCGGTGCTGCGCACCGGGTCCGATTTCGACCGGCCGTATGCGGGGCAGACGAGTGCCGACAACCTGCTGAACTACGCGGACCAGGGCGGCTTCGCCCCGGCGACCGAAAACCTGTACCGCGCGGGCAATCCGCTCGTGCAGGACATCGTGACGCACTGGGGCGAATGGCGTGACGGGGTGCCGCGCCGGTAAGTGCCGGACGACGACTCAGCCGCGATCAGTGCGCGTGCGGGGCCGAACGGAACGGCGTCCATACCGGCGTGGTGTCGTCCCAGTGATCGAGCGGCGAAGGGAGTTGATCGTTCATCATGTTCTCCTGCAACTAACTATCTAGCTGACTGACTCGGCGAGTCGTCGATGGCGGGTTCGAAACGCCGCGCGCGGGGCAACCCGTTGCGCGGCGTTGCGCGTTTACCGGCCCCCGCCGGCGAGCTGGTTGCTTTCCGGCATCGAGCGATACGGGCCTTGCGCCAGTTCGAGCCCTTGCGGATACGAGTTGGCCTTGCGCAGGTACGCGAGCGTGCCGTCCTTGCGTGCCTGCTCGACTTCCGCGTTCACTTCGGCGCGGGTACGCGGGCCGTTGTGTTGCGAGTACCACGACGTGTTGCCGTAGTCGCCGGCATGCGGGGTGCCGGAATCGGCGAAGGCCGGGGCGGACACGGCGAGCGTGAGGGCGAGGGCGGAGAGAAGATGGCGGCGGTTCATGGCGAGACTCCTGGAATGTCGGAGCTGGCGCTGAGCGCTTACTCCGGTCCCATCAAGCGGGATCTGTTCGATGCGCAACGAGGTGCGCGACAGGGTTTACTCTAGGTATCTGTTCCGTCGCGATAAATGCGGCAGATGCGAATTGAATTGTCGTGTCAGTGGAACAATCGCCATCCGTACACCCGGCAGGGTTATGCGGAAATCGCTCGAACCCGCTTGCAGCGGGCCTCGCACGGGCGCGACGACGGCGCGCGGCGACGCAGGCGGACGATTGCGTCGCCTGGCACAAAGGTTTGCTGCGGATTCGGGAAGGATCGGCTGCGCCGGGCGGGAAATGGGGCGCGGAGGCGGGGCGACACGCGGGCCTGGCAGCCCGCGTGTGCGGTTCAGTTGCTCAGTTCAGGCGCTTACGCAACCCACTCGTTGATGACCGGCGTGTCGAGCGCCGGTGCGCGTTCGGCTTCCTCGAACGTGCGCTTGCTGCACGTCGCGTCGAGGCTGCCCTTGCCGCTCAGCAGCGGGCAGCGGTCGAACACCTCGGCGATCCAGTCGACGAACACGCGCACCTTCGGCGACAGATGGCGGCTGTGCGGATACACGACCGAGATCGGCATCGGCAGCGGCTTGACGCCCGGCAGCACTTCCTTGAGCCGGCCTTCGCGCAGATGCGGCAGCACCATGAAGAGCGGCGGCTGGATCAGCCCGAAGCCTTCGATCCCGCAGGTCACGTACGCATCCGCGTCGTTGACCGACACGATGCCTTCCATCTTCATCTCGACTTCCTTGCCGTCGGTCAGGAACGTCCAGTCGATCGTGCGGCCGGTGCGGCTCGAGAAGTAGTTGACGGCCTTGTGCTGGTTCAGGTCGTCGATCGTCTGCGGCTCGCCGTGGCGCTCGAGATAGTCGGGCGACGCGACCGTCACGCATTCGAACAGGCCGACCCGGCGTGCGACGAGCGACGAGTCCTGCAGCGCACCGACGCGGATCACGCAATCGACCCCTTCCTGCAGCAGGTCGACCGGCCGGTCGGACAGGCCGAGCTGCAGGTCGATGTCCGGATAGCGCGTATGGAATTCGCACAGCGACGGAATCACGAGCAGCCGCCCGATCGAACCCGGCATGTCGATACGCAACTTTCCGTGCGGCTTCCGGTTGTTCGCCTGGAAGCTCGCCTCGGTTTCCTCGACGTCCGCGAGGATCCGCACGCATCGTTCGTAGTACGCGGCGCCGTCCGGCGTGAGCGACAGCCGGCGCGTGGTCCGGTGCATCAGCCGCACACCGAGGAATGCTTCGAGATTCTGGATGATCGTCGTGACGGACGCTCGCGGCAAGCTGAGCGTTTCTGCTGCCTTGGTGAAGCTGCTTGTATCGACGACGCGAGTAAACACCTGCATGGCCTGAAGCCGGTCCATCACAACCTCCGCAATCTAATGAGCCTCCGGAACAAGAAGGCTGCGCTACCTCGTGGGTAAACGCAGCCTCGGATTGTTCGGGGGCGTTGAATTGTGTTGCCGGATTATAGGCATTTATCCCAATGTCTGCCGGACCCAGAATTCGTTCCATCTCGAAATGGATGCTGCATCGTCATGGACGCTTCTGAATTCAGCAAATTCCTGAAGGCCGCGTTGCCCGTGCAAGCCACGGCAGGCGCGGCGCTGACGGTCGCCGAAGTCGAAATTCCCGGCTACGCGCAGGACATCGTGCTGCGACTCTACCGCCGCCCGGACAAGACCGGGTTGCCAGTAGTGCTTTATTTCCACGGCGGCGGCTTCGTGCGCGGTTCGCTCGAAGACGCCGATTTCGCCGCGCGTTTTTTAGCAGAACGCTTACCAGCGCTCGTAGTGTCGGTCGATTATTCGCTCGCGCCGGCCTTTCCTTTTCCGGCCGCGCCGGAGGATGCGTATCGCGCCGCCGTGTGGGCCGCGACGCGCGCCCGCGCGTTCGGCGGCAACCCGAAGAAGATCGGTGTCGCGGGCCACGACGCGGGCGGCCAGCTCGCGAACTGCCTCGCGTTCATCGCGCGCGATCGCGGCGAGGTGCAGATCGTCGCGCAGGCGCTGTTCGGGCCGATGCTCGACCCCAGCATGACGCGCATCGGCGACGCCGATCGTCTTTCCTCCGACATCACCCCGCGCGAATGCGCTGCCTGTTATCGCGCGTATCTGCCGCAGGCCGCGCAACGCATGCACCCGTACGCGGCGCCACTCGAATCGGTGCGCCTCGCGGGGCTGCCGCCGACGCTCGTCGTCACCGCGCAGAACGATGTGCTGCACGTCGAGGCGGAGAAATATGCGGGCTGCCTGATCTCGTCGGGCGTGCTCACGCAGGTGATCCGCTATCCGGACATCACGCACGCCGCGCTCGCGACGCACGAAGCCGCCTTCGAGGAAGCCGTGCGCTTCTTCCAGTGCCGCTTCCAGGCGCGCCAGCCGAACCGTTCCGAATAACCAAAACCAATCCACGTTTACTGGAGATCCACATGGCCATCCTACGCACCTCCCGTTCCCGAATCGCGACAGCGGCGATCGTGACGCTCGCCGTCGTCGGCCTCGGAACGTTCGGCGCGATGCGCGTGAACGCAAACGCACCGGAGAAAGCGGCAGCACCGCTGCCCGAAGTCGACGTCGCGACCGTCGTGCCGCAGACCGTGACCGACTGGCAGAGTTATTCGGGCCGCCTCGAAGCGGTCGAGAAAGTCGACGTGCGCCCGCAGGTGTCGGGCACGATCGTCGCGGTGAACTTCAAGGACGGCGCGCTCGTGAAGAAAGGCGACGTGCTGTTCGTGATCGACCCGCGCCCGTACCAGGCCGAGACCGATCGCGCAGCCGCGCAGCTCGCGGCCGCACAGGCGCGCAACGGCTACGCGCAGACCGACTGGCAGCGCGCGCAGCGGCTGATCGGCGACAACGCGATCGCCAAGCGCGACTACGACGAGAAGCAGAATGCGGCCCGCGAGGCGACGGCGAACCTGAAGGCCGCCGAAGCCGCGCTGGAAACGGCGCGGATCAACCTCGGCTATACGCGGATCACGGCGCCGGTGTCGGGCCGCGTGTCGCGTGCGGAAATCACGCTCGGCAACGTCGTGTCGGCCGGCGCAGCGGCCGCGCCGCTGACGACGCTGGTGTCGGTGTCGCCGATCTACGCGTCGTTCGACGCGGACGAGCAGACCTACCTGCAATACATCAACGGCGCGCGCAGCGGCCGCAAGGTGCCGGTCGATCTCGGCCTCGCGAACGAAACCGGCTACTCGCGCAGCGGCGAGATCGACTCGGTCGACAACCGGCTCGACACGTCGTCCGGCACGATCCGCGTGCGCGCGCGCTTCGACAACGCCGACGGTGCGCTCGTCCCGGGCCTGTATGCACGCGTGAAGGTGGGCGGCAGCGCGCCGCACGAGGCACTGCTCGTCGACGACGCGGCGATCAACACCGACCAGGACAAGAAGTTCGTGTTCGTCGTCGACCAGCAAGGCCGCGTGTCGTACCGCGAAGTGCAGCAGGGGATGCAGCACGGCAACCGGCGCGTGATCGTGAGCGGGCTCTCCGCCGGCGATCGCGTGGTCGTGAACGGCACGCAGCGCGTGCGCCCCGGCGAGCAGGTGAAGCCGCACATGGTCCCGATGACGGGCGGTGACGCGCCGTCCGCGCCTTTGGCGGGCAACGCGAAGCCGGCCGCCCCGGCGAAGGCGGATTCGTAAGCGGCCCGCCGCTTCGTATCCGCGTTCAACCAGACAGAGCCACACATGAACATTTCCAAATTCTTTATCGACCGGCCGATCTTCGCAGGAGTCCTATCGGTGATCATCCTGCTCGGCGGGGTGATCGCGATGTTCCTGCTGCCGATCTCCGAGTATCCGGAAGTCGTGCCGCCTTCCGTGATCGTCAAGGCGCAGTACCCGGGCGCGAACCCGAAAGTGATCGCCGAGACGGTCGCGTCGCCGCTCGAAGAGCAGATCAACGGCGTCGAGGACATGCTCTACATGCAGTCGCAGGCGAACAGCGACGGCAACATGACGATCACCGTCACGTTCAAGCTCGGCACCGATCCGGACAAGGCCACGCAGCTCGTGCAGAACCGCGTGAACCAGGCGCTGCCGCGCCTGCCGGAAGACGTGCAGCGGCTCGGCATCACGACGGTGAAGAGCTCGCCGACGCTGACGATGGTGGTCCACCTGATCTCGCCGGACAACCGTTACGACATGACCTACCTGCGCAACTATGCGCTGATCAACGTGAAGGATCGCCTGTCGCGGATCCAGGGCGTCGGCCAGGTGCAGCTGTGGGGTTCGGGCGACTACGCGATGCGCGTGTGGCTCGATCCGCAGAAGGTCGCGCAGCGCGGGCTGTCGGCCGAGGACGTCGTGCAGGCGATCCGCGAGCAGAACGTGCAGGTCGCGGCCGGCGTGATCGGCGCGTCGCCGTCGTTGCCCGGCACGCCGCTGCAGTTGTCGGTGAACGCGCGCGGCCGTCTGCAGACGGAGGACGAGTTCGGCGACATCGTCGTGAAGACGACGCCGGATGGCGGCGTCACGCACCTGCGCGACATCGCGCGGATCCAGCTCGACGCGTCCGAGTACGGGCTGCGCTCGCTGCTCGACAACAAGCCGGCCGTCGCGATGGCGATCAACCAGTCGCCGGGCGCGAACTCGCTGCAGATCTCGGACGAAGTGCGCAAGACGATGGCCGAGCTGAAGCAGGACATGCCGGCGGGCGTCGACTACAAGATCGTGTATGACCCGACGCAGTTCGTGCGGTCGTCGATCAAGGCCGTCGTGCACACGCTGCTCGAAGCGATCGCGCTGGTCGTGATCGTCGTGATCGTGTTCCTGCAGACCTGGCGCGCATCGATCATTCCGCTGATCGCGGTGCCGGTGTCGATCGTCGGCACGTTCTCGCTGCTGCTCGCGTTCGGGTATTCGATCAACGCGTTGTCATTGTTCGGGATGGTGCTCGCGATCGGGATCGTGGTCGACGATGCGATCGTGGTGGTCGAGAACGTCGAGCGCAACATCGAAAGCGGGATGAACGCACGGGCGGCGACCTACAAGGCGATGCAGGAAGTGAGCGGGCCGATCATCGCGATCGCGCTGACGCTCGTCGCCGTGTTCGTGCCGCTCGCGTTCATGTCGGGCCTGACCGGCCAGTTCTACAAGCAGTTCGCGATGACCATCGCGATCTCGACGGTGATCTCGGCGTTCAACTCGCTGACGTTGTCGCCGGCGCTGTCCGCGATCCTGCTGAAGGGTCACGGTGACAAGGAAGACTGGCTCACGCGCGTGATGAACCGCGTGCTCGGCGGCTTCTTCCGCGGCTTCAACAAGGTGTTCCATCGCGGCGCGGAGAACTACGGCCGCGGCGTGCGCGGCGTGCTGTCGCGCAAGACGGTGATGCTCGGCGTGTACCTCGTGCTGGTGGGCGCGACCGTGCTCGTGTCGAAGGTCGTGCCGGGCGGCTTCGTGCCCGCGCAGGACAAGGAATACCTGATCGCGTTCGCGCAGCTGCCGAACGGCGCGTCGCTCGACCGCACCGAGAAGGTGATCCGCGACATGGGCTCGATCGCGCTGAAGCAGCCGGGTGTCGAGAGCGCGGTGGCGTTCCCGGGGCTGTCGGTGAACGGCTTCACGAACAGCTCGAGCGCGGGCATCGTGTTCGTCACGCTGAAGCCGTTCTCGGAACGGCACGGCAAGGCGCTGTCGGCCGGCGCGATCGCGGGGGCGCTGAACCAGAAGTACGGCGCGATGAAGGACTCGTTCGTCGCGGTGTTCCCGCCGCCGCCGGTGCTCGGCCTCGGTACGCTGGGCGGGTTCAAGATGCAGGTGGAGGATCGCGGCGCGGTCGGCTATGCGCGGCTCGCGGATGCGACCAACGACTTCATCAAGCGCGCTCAGCAGGCGCCTGAGCTTGGCCCGTTGTTCACGAGCTACCAGATCAACGTGCCGCAGCTCAACGTCGATCTCGATCGCGTGAAGGCGAAGCAGTTGGGCGTGCCGGTGACCGACGTGTTCAACACGATGCAGGTGTATCTCGGCTCGCTGTACGTGAACGACTTCAACCGCTTCGGCCGTGTGTATCAGGTACGTGTGCAGGCCGATGCGCCGTTCCGCCAGCGCGCGGACGACATCCTGCAGTTGAAGACACGCAACGACCGTGGCGAGATGGTGCCGCTGTCGTCGCTCGTCACGGTGACGCCGACGTTCGGCCCGGAAATGGTCGTGCGCTACAACGGCTACACGGCGGCCGACATCAACGGCGGCCCGGCACCGGGCTTCTCGTCGGGCCAGGCGCAGGCCGCGATCGAGCGCATCGCGCATGAAACGCTGCCGCGCGGCGTGCGGTTCGAATGGACCGACCTCACGTACCAGCAGATTCTTGCCGGCGATTCGGCGATGTACGTGTTCCCGATCAGCGTGCTGCTCGTGTTCCTCGTGCTCGCGGCGTTGTATGAAAGCCTGACGCTGCCGCTCGCGGTGATCCTGATCGTGCCGATGAGCATTCTGTCGGCGCTGACGGGCGTGTGGCTCACGCAGGGCGACAACAACATCTTCACGCAGATCGGCTTGATGGTGCTGGTGGGGCTGTCGGCGAAGAACGCGATCCTGATCGTCGAATTCGCGCGTGAACTCGAACACGACGGCAGGACGCCGCTCGAGGCCGCGATCGAGGCGAGCCGGCTGCGGCTGCGCCCGATCCTGATGACGTCGATCGCCTTCATCATGGGTGTGGTGCCGCTCGTCACGTCGACGGGCGCCGGTTCGGAAATGCGCCATGCGATGGGGGTCGCGGTGTTCTTCGGGATGCTCGGCGTGACGCTGTTCGGGCTGATGCTGACGCCGGTGTTCTACGTCGTGCTACGCACGCTCGCGGGCGGCAAGATCCACGTCGCCGGGAAGGACTCGGCGGGTTATGGTGTGCCGTCCCAGCACGTGCCGGCTTCGGATGCTTGAGGACAGGAAGATGAATAACTTGCACAACACGAATGGCCTGATGCGCTTCGCGAAGGTGGCGGCCGCGAGCACCCTGCTCGCGACGCTGCTCGCCGCGTGCGCGGTGGGGCCCGACTACAAGCGCCCGGATGCGCCGACGCCTGCCGCATTCAAGGAAGCGCCGACGCTTGCCGCCGGCGAGCAGGCCGGCACGTGGAAGACGGCCGAGCCGGCGGACGGCGCGCATCGCGGCGAATGGTGGAAGGTGTTCGGCGACCCGGTGCTCGATTCGCTCGAGACGCAGGCGCTCGCCGCGAACCAGAACCTGAAGGCCGCGGCTGCACGTGTCGAGGAAGCGCGCGCGGCGACGCGTTCGGCGCGCTCGCAATGGTTCCCGCAGGTCGGCGCCGGCTTCGGGCCGACGCGCGAGGGGCTGTCGTCGGCGTCACAGTTCCAGCCGCAGGGCACGGGGCCGACCAACGCGACGCTGTGGCGCGCGCAGGGCACCGTGTCGTATGAAGCCGACCTGTTCGGCCGCGTCGGCCGCAACGTCGAGGCGTCGCGTGCCGACCAGGCGCAGAGCGAAGCGCTGTTCCGCTCGGTGCAGCTCGCGCTGCAGGCGGACGTCGCGCAGAACTACTTCGAACTGCGTCAGCTCGATTCCGACCAGGACTTGTACCGCCGCACGGTGGAGTTGCGCGAGCAGGCACTGAAGCTCGTGCAGCGCCGCTTCAACGAAGGCGACATCAGCGAGCTCGACGTGTCGCGCGCGAAGAACGAGCTGGCGACCGCGCAGGCCGATGCGGTCGGCGTCGCGCGGCGGCGCGCGGCGTCCGAGCATGCGCTCGCGATCCTGCTCGGCAAGGCGCCCGCGGATTTCGCGTTCAAGGAAACGCCGATCGTGCCGGTCGCGGTGAAGGTGCCGCCGGGCCTGCCGTCCGCGCTGCTCGAGCGCCGTCCGGACGTGTCGGCGGCCGAACGCGCGATGGCGGCCGCGAACGCGCGGATCGGCCTCGCGAAGTCGGCGTACTTCCCGAAGCTCGACATCACGGGGGCGTTTGGGTATGAAGCGTCGACGCTCGGCAACCTGTTCCTGTGGTCGAGCCGCACGTTCCTGCTCGGGCCGTTCGCCGGTACCGCGCTGACATTGCCGCTGTTCGACGGCGGCCGTCGTGCGGCCGGTGTGCAGCAGGCACGCGCGCAGTACGACGAGCAGGTCGCGAACTACCGGCAGCAGGTGCTCGTCGCGTTCCGCGAGGTCGAGGACAATCTCGCCGACCTGCGCCTGCTCGACGACCAGATCCGCGCGCAGGATGCGGCCGTCAACGCGTCGCGTCGCGCGGCGACGTTGTCGCGCACGCAGTATCAGGAAGGGGAGGTCGCGTATCTCGACGTGATCGACAGCGAACGCTCGGTGCTGCAGTCGCAATTGCAGTCGAACCAGTTGACCGGCGCGCAGGCCGTGTCGACCGTGAACCTGATCCGCGCGCTGGGCGGCGGATGGGGGCCGGCACCGACGGCGGTGGGCGATGCGGCGACGGGCAAGGCGGAGGTGGCTGCGCGGTGATGCACCGGCCCGAGACGGGCCGACTTACTGGGTAGTCGATCGAAGAACCCCGATCCGTGGCGACGCGGATCGGGTTTTTTATTGGCGGTCAGTCACGGCGGTCAGGCCTGTTGCTCCGGTTTCACGTCTGTGCGTTCCGCGATCACCACCGCGTAGCGGCCGACCGCATCGGCGATGCGATGCGCCAGTTCCGGATCGCGCACCGCGCGCGCGAGCGTGACGCCGCCCGACAGCAGCGCAAGAAACGCGATGGCCCGATCGTCATCGGGTGGGTTATCCATTCCTGCCGACACTTCGTCAACGATCTGCCGCAGTGCCTGCTCGTAAGCGTCGCGCGTTTCGTCGTCGGCGCGCATCACTTCCGGGGACAGGCTTGGCAGCGCACAGCTTTCACCGAGCTCGCAAGTGCGTCGCGGCCCGAGGTAGAACGACACGAACGGGCGCCGCCAGCGCGCGCCATGCTCGGCCTTGAACGTCGCGACGCCTTGCCGGAGCTGGGCGAGGCCATCGAGGACGACCTGCCGGAACGCTTCGCCCTTCGTTTTGAAATGGCCGTAGAACGCGCCGTTGGTGACGCCCGCCGCCTTCGTCAGCGGACCGATGCCGGAGCCGCCATACCCCTCCTCGCGGAACAGCCGGCTCGCGGCTTCGAGGATGCGCGTACGGGTTTCGTGCTTGTGCTCGACGGAATAACGCATGACAGGCTCGCTTCAGAGTGATCACTCTTTATCTTGCATAGAGAGCGATCAGTGTCTAATGTATAGAGAGTGACTGGTATTTATATCACGTCACCTGACCGATGACCTGACCAGGAGAAAGTGCGATGCCGATTACGCTGACAGTATCCGAAGGGGTTTTCACGCCGGACGACGAGGGGGCGGTGTTTGCCGAGTTGACCGATGCGCTGCTGGACGTCGAGGGGCTTACCGGGAATGCGTTCCTGGCGCCGAACGTGGTGGGCACGCTCAACGTGCTGCCGCGACACCGGACCTTCGTGCATGGGCGCGCGGAGCCTGCCGCGTTCGTCGAGCTGAAGTTGCCCGCCGTGGCGCTCGCGGCGCCTGAGCGGCAGCGGCAATTCGTCGAACGGGCGACCGCGATCGTGCTGCGCCGGGCAGGCGGGCGGCTGACGCCTGCGCAGGTGTGGGTGAATGTCGTCCATGCGGTCGACGGTGGATGGGGCATTGCCGGACGACGCTACGACAACGCGTCGCTCGTCGATTCGATCCAGAGCGCGGCTGCTGCGCTCTGATCGCAACTAACGGTCAAGCCGTCCGGTGTTGACCGACGGCGTGGCGGCGCTCGCCGCCACGCCGCATTCGCACCCCGGTGCCGCGCGTGTCGGTTCGCGTCAAAATTACTTGATCAAACGCATCCCGGCGACCTTCGAGGCCGTGACATCGAAAGTTGCCGTGTACTCGCAATCGGCGGCGTGCCCCGACCGCTCGATCAGGCAGTCGGCGAAATCGGCCTTCGCCGATGCCACGAAAGTGCGAAGCGCTTTTCGCACTGTGTCCGCACCTTCAACGACCAATTCCTTGGTCGCGATCATCGAATCGATAATGTCCTTCATCTGCTCGCGTTCGACACCGTAGCAGCGACCGAGTACCCACACGACCTCGACCAGCGCGACCTGCGAAACGTACCCCGGCTGTTCGGCCGAAAGGCTCTCCATCAGCGCTGTCGCCTTCTTCGACTGCACGACGTCATCCTGGGCGAAGTAACGAACCAGCACGTTTTCACATCCAGCCCAATCATCGCGCGGATGCTCCCTGCTCGGCGATGGCCCGGTTCATCTCTTCGAGCGACACCGGTTTCGAGGGCTTCCTCACGATGCCCTTGAGCGACGCGAGCGAGCGTGTGGCTGGATAGACCTCGTACCGGCCCGTGGTCTCGTTGTAGCTGAATTCGATCCGGTCGCCGGACCGCAAGCCAAGCCGATTCCGCACGTCGACGGGAATCGTGACTTGGCCCTTCGAAGTGATGGTTGCAGTGGTCATGGTGATGGCTCCAATTTTCCCTGCTTTAAGGTAAGGGAATGGGAAAGACAAGGTGGAGCACGCAGGTGCTCCGTGGACCAACTGGCCACGAGATCGGTCGGCGTCACTCGCCGAGGTCGATCGTGGCGACAGCATCTAGCTACTCGCGTTCGGACGCCGCCGCCACGAACGGATACCCCCTAATTTTCGTCACCCGCCACCCGCAGCGCGCGAACCAGTTCGCTCGCCGCCTTGCCGAGCCCCGTATGCTTCGGCCGCCGCAGGTACACGGGCAGCGGCAACCCGTTGCGGATGTTCGCGAACACGAGCGGCGCGAGTTCGCCGTCGGCGACGTATCGGCCGATCATGGATTCAGGCAAATTCGCCCAGCCATGCCCGGCCTTCACGAGCGCGATCGCGGTGGCCATGTCGGTCACCTTCCACGTGCGGTTGCCGATCACCGGCCGCACGTCGGTGAGCGGCCGTTCGGGATCGGCGATCACGATCTGCCTGAAGCCCGACAACCGCTCGATCGCTTCCGGTTGCGCGCATTCGGCGATCGCCGGATGGCTCGGCGCGGCGACCGCGACGAGCGTCTCGGTCCACAGCGCGTGGATCTGCTCCTGCGGATGCAGGTCGAGCCCGCCATACGCGACACAGAGATCGACGGCGCCGCGATGCAGCGCATCGATGATCACGTCCTGCGGCGCCGTGACGATGCTGATCGCGAGCGCCGGGTATTTCGCGGCGACGGCCGTCAGCGCGTGGGCGACCGGCGCGCCGTCGAGTTCGGCCGCGAGGCCGAGCCGCAACGTATCCTCGACGCCTTCCGACAGGTGCTGCGCATGCGCACGCAGCGCGTGCAGCCGCTCGGCGATCGAGCGCGCGTCGGGCAGCAGCGCCGCCATCGCGGCGGTCGGCGTCGGTTCGCGCGTGCCGCGGTCGAACAGCACGAGGTCGAGCTCGGCCTCGAGGTTCGCGATCGCCATGCTGATCGCCGACGGCGTGCGGCCGAGCGCCCGCGCGGCCGCGGAAAACGAGCCTTTGTCGATGACGGTCAGCAGCATGTCGATGTGGTCGCTGGTCAGCATGCACTGGCCTCCTGTCAGAAAAATTGAAAGGACCTGACTTTTGCGGACGCGCTACCCGCTGATAGTCTCGCCACCTTGTTCGATAGAAGGTGGATGGTCATGCAAGGGTGGAAGAGACGCATAGTCTACGTCGTGATGTTCGAGGTGCTCGGCATCCTGATCGCATCGTCGGTGCTCGGCATGCTGAGCGGCGCGAGCGTGGCGGCGAGCGGCCTGCTGGGCGTGATGATCTCGACGACGGGTGTCACCGTCAATTTTGTGTACAACCTCGTGTTCGAGGCTTGGGAGCGCAGGAGTGCGGCGACGACGCGCACGGTCGGACGCCGTGTGGTGCATGCGATCGGCTTCCAGGTCGCGCTCGTGACGTTCCTGATCCCGCTGATCGCGTGGTGGCTCGACGTGTCGCTGCTGCAGGCGTTCCTGTACGACGCGGTGCTGATCGTGTTCTTCCCGATCTTCACGTTCACGTACAACTGGGCGTTCGACAGCGTGTTCGGGCTGCCCGATGCGGTCACGCGCAAGGCGGAGCCGGAGCCCGCCGCGTGGTAAGCCGTGCTGACGGAATTGCGCAGGCAGGCAGATTGACGGAACGGACGCGCCGGTCACGCACGGCGGTTGATGAAGCGGCGATGCGGCACGGATCCGCATCGTCGTTGAACAGCGAGGAGAACGGGCGGCGCGGAAACCGCCCGCGAGCGTTACGCGGCGACGAACTCGTGCACGAAGCGGTTGAACACGGCGGGGCTCGCGGCGTTCATCCCGTGCGATGCGCCGGCGACGGTCTGCCGTTGCGCATTGCCGATCCATTGCGACAGCGTGTCGACGTTGTTGCGGAACATCTTCGGGCTGCGCTGGCCGTCGATCAGCAGCGTGCGGCATGCGATGTCGCCGGCCGTGTGCTGCGAGTACGCGGGCAGCGGGTCGCGCAGCTGCTTCGGCAGCGTGCTCGCGTTGTCGATCGCCATCGTGCGGAAACGCGACGTGCTCTTCTTCCATGCGCCCGGCAGGCTCACGGAATCGACGAACATCTCGAGGCCCGATTCGACGTCGCCTTGCCCGATCAGGTTCACGGCCTGCGTGCGCAGCGCGATCGCGGCGGCCGGCAGCGCGGCTTCGCGCACGCCCGGCTGTTGCAGCGGGCCGCCCGGATCGGCGAGCGTCAGCGATTCGACGAGATGCGGATGCTGGCGCGCGACGTTGAACGCAACGCTGCCGCCGCGCGAGTGGCCGACCAGGTGCACGGGGCCGAGGTCGAGCGCGTCGATGAATTCGGCGAGCTCGTCGACGTGGTTCTGCCAGCTGAACTCGTCCTGGATGCCCGCTTCGACGGCCGGCCAGTAATGGCTGAGGCTCGGCGCGATGCAGCGGTAGTGGGCCGACAGCGACGCGAGCTGCGGATCCCAGTAGCGGTAGTCGCACAGCGAGCCGTGCACGAACACCATCGGCGCGCCGCTGCCCCGCTCGACATACGGCAGGCTGATGCCTGACGAAAGCGTCGCAAATTGCAGGTCGGGGTTCGCGAGCACGGACGGCTCGATTCGCATGTTCATGACTGAAAGACTCAAAGGTGCGTCAACACGACGCAACTATGCATCACGGCGACCTGCAAGGAAAACGCATAATTTTCATCGTGACGATCAATTTTATTGATGGCTCGGCCGGAAACCCTTGTCGTGAGGGGACGGGTGTCGATGCTTTCAATCATCTGACGATTGGTCGAGGCGCCGGAAACGCCGGAAAAGGGCGTCCGGCGACCTGCGCATCCGCGCATGGCACCTTTGGAAAACGGGAAGCAGGTACGCGAGCCGCCGAAAGCGGCCCGCGCGTCAGCGCACCGTCAACGCGGGCGCGGTCTGAAGCACGACGGGGAGGTCGTTGTCGGTCGCGAACTGCATCGCGAAATCGAACGCGTCCGCACACACGGTGCGCAATTCGTCCGACACGAACAGGCATTTGACGTTGCCGTCGACGACGGGCATCGCGAGCCGCGACAGCGCGCACGGATAGCCGGGCCGCCGTTCGCCGACGAACAGCGTGATGACGCCCGCGAGGCGTTCGGGCCAGTCGCTCGGGCGGAAGGTTTTCTGCGCGTGCGTGACGCCGCGGATCAGGTGGCCAGTGACGCGGCCGTGTTCGGTGATGTCGATGCGATCCATGCTGGAGTGTGTGTCCTCGTTCGCGTCATTCGCCGCCATCGGCCGCCGCGTCGCCGCGCGCGG
This sequence comes from Burkholderia sp. HI2500, assembly GCF_002223055.1. Lineage (NCBI taxonomy): Bacteria > Pseudomonadati > Pseudomonadota > Betaproteobacteria > Burkholderiales > Burkholderiaceae > Burkholderia > Burkholderia sp. HI2500. Next base: position 3,172,670 of record NZ_NKFL01000006.1, read on the forward strand.
GAATCCGCAGGTTGCGCAGCTTGTGATAGAGCGTTTTCTTCGGCATCCCGAGCGCTTCGCTTGCCTCCGCGACGTTGCCGTTGTGACGCTGCAGCATGTCCTCGATCAGCATCCGCTCGAAATACGCGAGCTGCTCCGCGAGCGTGCCGCCCGCGGCCGGCGTGCCGCCGGACGACAGCAGGCTGTCGCCGGTCAGCCCGAGCACGAAGCGGTCGGCCACGTTCTGCAGCTCACGCACGTTGCCGGGCCACGCATGCGTCATCAGTTCGGACACCTGCGCAGCCGTGACGACCGGTGCCGGCTGCCCGAAGCGGCGCGCGGCCGCGAGCACGAAATGTTCGAACAGCAGCGGGACGTCCTCGCGCCGCTCGCGCAGCGGCGGCAGTTCGATCTGCGCGACGTTGAGGCGATACAGCAAGTCCGCGCGAAAGCGGCCGTCGGCCGCGAGCTCGGCAAGATCGGCCTTCGACGCGGCGACCACGCGGCAGTCGACCGGAATCAGCTCGTTCGCGCCGAGCCGCTCGACCACGCGCTCCTGCAGCACGCGCAGCATCTTGACCTGCAGCGGAATCGGCATCGTCTCGATCTCGTCGAGGAACAGCGTGCCGCCGTCCGCCCATTCGATCTTGCCAATGCGCTTCTTGATCGCGCCGGTAAATGCGCCGGCTTCATGGCCGAACAGTTCGCTCTCGAAGACCTGCTCAGGCAGGCCGCCGCAGTTCAGCGCGACGAAATGCGCGTCGCGCCGGCCGCCGAAGTCGTGCAGGCTGCGCGCGATCAGTTCCTTGCCGGTGCCCGTCTCGCCGGTGATCAGCACCGACACCGACGTATCGGCGAGGCGCAGGATCTTCTTGCGCACGTCGGCCATCGCGGGCGACTTGCCGAGCACGAACGCCTCGATGCCCTGCCAGTTGTTCAGCGCCGCGCGCAGCCCCTGGACCTCGAGCGTCAGGCGGCGCTTCTCGACCGCGCGCGCGACGCGCCCCGCGATCACGTCCGACGAGAACGGCTTCTCGATGAAGTCGTACGCGCCGACTTGCATCGCGCCGACGGCCGTCGAGATGTCGGCATGGCCGCTGATCAGCACGACCGGGATCTGCGCGTCGATGGCCATCACGCGATCGAGCAGCTGCAGCCCGTCGATGCCCGGCATCCGCACGTCCGACACGATCACGACCGGCGCGCCGGGCGCGACGTGATGCAGCGCGTCGGCGGCCGACGCGAACGCGTCCACTGCGAAGCCGGCAAGCGCTACCGCCTGCTCGACGCCGATCCGGACGTTTTCATCGTCCTCGACGACCAGCACCCGAATCTCATCTTCCATGCTCTGTCCTTTGCAGCGTGGCCGCCGCGAATTCGATACTGAACTGCGCGCCGCCTTCGTCGCGGTTCGTCGCGGCGATCTTCGCGCCGAACGCCTCGACGATGCGCGACGTGATCGCGAGGCCGAGCCCGAGGCCCTGGCCGCGCGGCTTGGTCGTGACGAACGGCTCGAACAGATGCGGCAGCACGTCGGGCGCGATGCCCGCGCCGCTGTCGGCCACCGTGAAGCGCACGCGGCCGGCTTCGTCCGGCCCGGCGGCCTCGATGACGATACGGCGCACGCTCGCGTCGTGCACCGCGTCGAGCGCATTGCCGAGCAGGTTCACGATCACCTGCTGCAACTGGCTCGATTCGGCCGACACGGCGGTGCCCGGCGCGATGTTCACGTCGAGCTGCACGCCTTCGTCGCGGATCCGCGCATCGTAGATGAGTCGCGCATGCGCGACGGCCTCGTTCAGCGACACCGCGACGCGCTCGACGTCCGGCTTGCGCGCGAAGGTCTTCAGCTCGCCGGTGAGCACCGCCATGCTGTCGACGAGCTTGCCGATCCGTTCGAGATTGGCGAGCGCCGGCGCGGGCTGGCCGCGCTCGAAGAACGTGCGCGCGTTGTCGCACAGCGTGCGGATCGCGACGAGCGGCTGGTTCAGCTCGTGCGTGAGGCCGGCGGCCATCTGCCCGAGCACCGCGAGCTTGCCCGCATGCACGACTTCCTGCTGCGATGCGCGCAGCCGCTGCTCGGTGCGCTCGCGCTCGACGATCTCGCGCTGCATCCGTTCGTTCGCGGCCGTCAGCGCGGCCGTGCGCTGCGCGACGGTCAGCTCGAGCTGGTCGTTCGCGCGCCGCAGCGCGTCCTGCGCGTTCAGCCGCGCGACGATCGCCCGGCGGCGCTGGATCGCGTAGCCGGCGAGCAGCGCGGCGATCAGGAACGCGCCGGTGACGAACACGAAAGCCGTCTGCTGCTGGCGCCGCGCGCCCGCGATGTCGAGCAGCACCATCAGCGAATCGCCGGCCTGCGGCGCGGGGCGCGACATCACGAGATAGCGCGTGGTGCGGCCGCTGTGGCGCGTATCGGGGAAGGTGCCGAACCACGCGGCCGCGCTGCGGTCGCCGATATGGCGGTACGGCAGCGCGTCGACCGTGCGGCCCGCGTATTGCCGCGACGCCTGGATGTCGCGCTGCTGCTGCGCGGTGATCGGGCGCAGCGCGGTGAATTTCCATGCGGGTTCGGTCGAGATCACGACCACGCCGTTGCTGTCGACGACCATCGCGGCGACGCCCGGCGCGCGCCACGCCGATTCGAGCGAATCGACGCTGATCTTCACGGCGGCCACGCCGATCGGCACGCCTTCGTCGCGCACCGCGCTGGCGAAGTAGACGCCCGGCACGCCGGTGTTGGTGCCGATGCCGAAGAAGCGGCCGCTGCCGCGCGCGAGCGCGTCCTTGAAATACGGCCGGTACGACACGTTGGTGCCGACGAAGCTGAGCGTCTCGTTCCAGTTGCTGGCGGCGATCACGTCGCCCTGCAGGTCGATCACGTCGACCGCGCCGCTGCCCGCGTCGCGGTTCACGGCTTCGAGGTAGGTGTCGACCGTGTGCACGAGTTCGGGAGCGTCATGCGGCGCGGCTTTCAGCATCGTGCGCACGCCGTCCTGCCGCGCGACCAGGCCGGGCAGGATCTCGAAGCGGCCGAGCTCGCTCTTCAGGCTCGACGCATACAGGTCGAGCCGGTGCGCGCCGGTTTCCTCGAGCGCGTCGATCGCGCGTTCCCACGCGAAATCGACGGCCGCGGCCGCCACGCACACATACAGCACGCCGGCCGATGCCCAGCCCCACCACGGGATGCCCTTGAAGCTCTTCTGCACGTTCGCCCTCATCGAAGCCCGCAATCGTCCGCACGGCGTGACGCCCGAAACGACACCCCGAACGACGCGCGCCGCGCGCCGGGTGGGCCGGCGGCGGCGCGTGCGAAGCGGCCTGCGCGACGGTGCGCGCGGCGGCGCGTCATCCGAAGTGGGCGACCAGGATCAGCGTGACCGTGACGACGATCGCGCCGCCGATCCGCGTCGCGATCTGCGCGAACGGCATCAGCTGCATCCGGTTCGCGGCGGTCAGGATCGCGACGTCGCCGGTGCCGCCTTGCCCACTGTGGCAGGCGTTCACGATTGCGGTGTCGATAGGGTACATCTTCATCAGGCGGCCGACCACGAAACCGGTGCCCATCAGCGTCGCGACGGTCGACACGATGGTGACGACGTTGACGATCGTGAACGCGGCGGTCAGCTTGTCCCACGGCGTCATCGCGACGCCGATCGCGAACAGCAGCGGGTACGTGACGGCGGTCGAGAAGAACTTGTAGACGACGAACGCGCCTTCCTGCAGCGGCGGCGACACCGCGCGCGCGAGCTTCACGAGCACCGCGAGGAACAGCATCGCAACCGGCGCGGGCAGGCCGAACAGCTTGTGCGCCATCAGGCCGACCAGGTACAGCGTGATCGCGGTGATGCCGGCGCCCGCGATGTGCGAAACGTCGACGTGGCCGCGGATTTCCTCGTTCTCGGGCGTCATGTCGCCCGATTCGCCGACCTGCAGGCGGCCGTTGCCGGTCAGGTGCGGGAAGCGCTTGCCGAGCATGTCGAGCGCGCCCGACAGGATGATCGCGGTCAGGCTGCCGAGCATCACCGGCGGCAGCACCATCGCGAACATTTCGCCTTGCGGCAGGTGCATCAGTTCCGAATAGCCGATCGACAGCGGAATCGCGCCTTCGCCGACGCCGCCGGCCATGATCGGCACGACGATGTACAGCAGAGTGTGGCGCGCGCCGAGGCCGAGCGCGGTGCCGACCGCCGTGCCGACGATCGCGGCCGCGACCGAGCCGGCCGCGAGCGGGATGAAGATCTTCACGAAGCCCTGGATCAGCACGCGGCGATCCATGCTCAGGATGCTGCCGACGATGATCGACGCGATGAACAGGTACAGGAAGTTGGTCGACTTCGTGAACTCGACGGTCAGGTTCAGCACCGGCTTCGGCAGCACGTGGTAGTACGTGAGCGCCGACGGCACGAAGGTCGCGAAGATCGCGGCCGCGCCGATGTTGCGCAAGAGCGGCAGGCGCTTGCCCAGTTCCGCGCAGGTGAAGCCGAAGAACGCGAGCACCGCGATCGCCATCGAGATCTCGCCGGGCACCTTGCCGGTCACCGAGAAGCCGACGATCAGCGCGAGCAGGATGAAATAGACGGGCAGCGGAATGATGCCGATGCGGATTTCCATCAGTTTCCACCAGCCTTCAGGCCAGAAGCGCGCGCGCGGGGTGGCGACGGCGTCGGAAACCGGCTCCGGATGGGACGGGGTATGGATAGAGGTCTGCAAGACGTGTCTCCTGATGTTGGTATGCCTGCATGGCTTCGCGGCATCGTGTGCCGTCTATTACGCAACCCTCGTGCCAGAAATCCGGCCTGTCGGAATATTTTTAATGCATTGATTTATAAGGGGTTTGTTTCGTCTGCGGAAAGGGAGTCCCGGCCCGCTGGCCGAGATTTCGGAATTCGCGCGGCGCCCAGGCCGAGATTTCGGCCTGGCGGCCGGCCGGGCAGCCGGTCAGGCCGCCGATCCCGTATGGCCGCCCGCCATATCGCCGCGCGCGATTTTCTTCGCACAATCGCTTCGTAGACCGCCCCCGCGCCGCTCTCTATCATCGGCTGATCTTTTCCGATGCGTTTGACCTCTGTCCGGAGAACGCCCGTGCGTTCGCCGCGGCGTCGCTCATCCATCGATACCGTCTTTGGACAGGAGAGTGGTTTCCATGCTGCATGCCGTTTTTTCCGCCCGCTTTTCCGCCGGCCGCGTCGCGCGCCTGCTGGCTGCCGCCGTGCTTGGCGTCGCATTGCTCAACGGCGCGCACGCCGACACCGCGCCGCTGAAGGTCGGCATCTCGACCAGCCCGCAGATCGAGGCGCTGAAGGTCGCCGCGAAGGAAGCGAAGGCGCAGGGGCTCGACGTGAAGATCGTCGAGTTCACCGACTGGAATACGCCGAACGCGGCGCTCGCGAACAAGGACATCGACGTCAACTACTTCCAGCACATCCCGTTCCTCGAGAACGCGAACAAGCAGGGCGGCTACAACTTCGTGTCGATCGCGCCCGGCACGATCATGAAGATCGGCCTCTATTCGAAGAAGGTGAAAAGCTTCAGCGAGCTGAAGGACGGCGCGAAAGTCGCGATCGCGAACGATCCGGTGAACGGCGGGCGCGGGCTGCTGTTGCTGCAGCGCGCGGGGCTCATCACGCTGAAGCCGGGTGCCGACTACCGCGCGACGACGCATGACATCGTCGCGAACCCGAAGCACCTGAAGATCATCCCGCTCGAAGCGTCGCAGCTCGCGCGCTCACTCGACGACGTCGATCTCGCGCAGGGCTACCCGAGCTTCATCAAGCTCGCCGGCACGACCGACCCGAACAGCGCGCTGCTGTTCGACGGCACCGAGAACAAGATCTTCGCGATCCAGTGGGTCGTGCGGCCGGACAGCGTGAACGATCCGCGCATCCGCAAGTTCATCTCGATCTATCAGCACTCGCCTGCGGTGCGCAAGGCGCTCGACAACGCGTTCGGCTCGCTGTACGCGATCGCGTGGTGACGGAGGCGGGCATGACGACGGCGAACCGCAAGAAAATCCTGCTCAACGCGTTCAACATGAACTGCGTCGGGCACATCAACCACGGGCTGTGGACGCATCCGCGCGACCGCTCCGCGCACTACACCGATCTCGACTACTGGGCCGACCTCGCGAAGACGCTCGAACGCGGCAAGTTCGACGGGATCTTCCTCGCGGACATCGTCGGCGTGTACGACGTGTTCGGCGGCGGCCCCGATGCCGCGCTGCGCGAATCGGTGCAGGTGCCGGTCAACGATCCGCTGCTGCTCGTGCCCGCGATGGCGCAGGTCACGCGGCACCTCGGCTTCGGCGTGACCGCGAACCTCACCTACGAGCCGCCATACCTGTTCGCGCGCCGCATGTCGACGCTCGATCACCTGACGAAAGGGCGCGTGGGCTGGAACATCGTCACCGGCTATCTCGACAGCGCCGCGCGCGGGATGGGCCTCGCGCAGCAGATCGGCCACGACGACCGCTACGAGCGCGCGGACGACTACATGGACGTCGTCTACAAGCTGTGGGAACAGAGCTGGGACGACGATGCGGTGATCCGCGACGCGCAGGCGCGCGTGTTCGCGCAGCCGGGCAAGGTGCGGCGCGTGAAGCACGACGGGCCGTTCTATTCGATCGACGCGATTCATCTGAGCGAGCCGTCGCTGCAGCGCACGCCGGTGCTGTACCAGGCCGGTTCGTCCGCGCGCGGCGTCGAGTTCGCCGGCCGTCACGCGGAATGCGTGTTCGTGAACGGGCAGAGCAAGGCCGCCGCGCGTGCGGCGACACTCGACATTCGCGCGGCCGCTGCACGGCAGGGCCGCGACCCGGCGTCGATCAAGATCTTTGCCGGCGTGAGCGTCGTGACGGCCGAGACTGAATTGCTTGCCCGCGAGAAGTTCGACGAGTACCGGCGCTATGCGAGCGCCGAGGCCGGTCTCGCGCATTTCGCGAGCTCGACCGGCATCGACTTCGCGAAGTACGGACTCGACGAACCGATCTCGTACGTGAAGACCGATTCGATCCAGTCGGCCGTCGACGCGATCTCGCGCAAGAGCACGACCGGCACGTGGACCGTGCGGCGCATGCTCGAACAGATGTCGCTCGGCGGCCGCTATGCGCCGATCGTCGGCTCGCCGTCGCAGGTCGCGGACGAACTGCAGTCGTGGATCGACGAGACCGGCATCGACGGCTTCAACCTGACGCGCACCGTGATGCCCGAGTCGTTCGAGGATTTCGTCGACTGGGTCGTGCCCGAGCTGCAGAACCGCGGCGTCTACAAGGAAGACTACGATCCCGCGCCGACGCTGCGCGAGAAGCTGTTCGGCGCGGGCCCGCGCCTGCCCGCGTGGCATACCGGCGCGCAGCACCGGCCGGGCGCCGCCGTGCACGCCGAATCCGCGCATCCCGCGCATGTCTGAACGTGACGGAGCGAAGCGATGACGCAATTGTTCGATACGCTGGGTTTCATTGAGACGTCGGCAGTACGTGCGGGAGCCGAGGCAACGGCACATGACGAAGCGGCCGCGTCGGCCGAATCGACCCGCGCCGGCGCCGCCGTATCGCTGGAGCAGGTCGGCAAGGTGTTCGCGACGCCGCGCGGCCAGGCTGCCGCGCTGCGCGACGTGACGCTCGACGTGCGGCGCGGCGAGGTTTTCGGGATCATCGGCCGCAGCGGCGCCGGCAAGTCGACGCTGCTGCGGCTCGTGAACGGCCTCGAGCGGCCGAGCTCGGGCCGCGTGCGCGTGCAGGGCGTCGACGTCGGCGCGCTCGACGAGAACGGGCTCGTCGCGTTGCGGCGCCGCACCGGGATGGTGTTCCAGCATTTCAACCTGCTGTCCGCGAAGACGGTGTTCGAGAACGTCGCGCTGCCGCTGAAGATCGCCGGCGTGCCGAAGGCCGAGCGCGTGCGCAAGGTCGAGGCGCTGCTCGACCTCGTCGGGCTCGCCGCGAAGCGCGACGCGTATCCGGCCAGCCTGTCGGGCGGGCAGAAGCAGCGCGTCGGCATTGCCCGCGCGCTCGTGCACGATCCGGAGGTGCTGCTGTGCGACGAGGCGACGTCGGCGCTCGATCCCGAGACGACGCAGTCGATCCTCGCGCTGCTCGCCGACATCAACCGTCGCCTCGGGCTGACGATCGTGCTGATCACGCACGAGATGGAAGTGATCCGCGCGGTGTGCGACACGGTCGCGGTAATCGAGCAGGGCGAAGTCGTCGAAACGGGCCCCGTGTGGCGCGTGTTCGGCGATCCGCGCCACGGCGCGACGCGCGCGCTGCTCAGCACGCTCGTGCACGACCTGCCGGCCGAACTGGCCGCGCGCGTGCAGCCGTTGCCGGCACAAGCCGCGTTGCCTGAAGGCGCGCAGGTCGTGCTCGACGTCCGCTATACGGGCGAGAGCGGCGGCGAGCCGGATGTCGGCGCGCTCGCGGTGGCGCTCGGCGGCTCGGTGCGTTTCCTGCACGGCGGGATCGAGCGCATCCAGGGGCACGCACAGGGGCGGCTCGTGATCGCGGCGGCACTGCGTGCGGACGACGCCGGCCAATCGACCGCCCGCGGCGGCGCGGTGGCCGCGCTGCTCGAACGCGCGCGGCGCCACGCGAATCACGCGGAGGTGCTCGGCTATGTTTGATCTCTGGTGGCCCGAACTGCTCGACGCGATCCGCGACACGTTGTCGATGGTCGCAGCGTCGGCCGTGATTGCCGCGCTGATCGGCATCCCGCTCGCGGTGATCCTCGTGACGACCGCGCCCGGCGGCATCTACGAGCGGCGCGGCGTGAACGCGGTGCTCGGCGCGCTCGTCAACGTGTTCCGCTCGACGCCGTTCATCATCCTGCTCGTCGCGCTGTTGCCGTTCACGCGCGTGCTGATCGGCACGACGATCGGCGTCTGGGCGGCCGTCGTGCCGCTGTCGATCGCCGCGATCCCGTTCTTCGCGCGGATCGCCGAGGTGAGCCTGCGCGAAGTCGACCGCGGGCTGATCGAGGCCGCGCTCGCGATGGGTGCGAAGCGCCGCCACATCGTGTGGCACGTGCTGCTGCCCGAAGCGCTGCCCGGCATGCTCGGCGGCTTCACCATTACCGTCGTCGCGCTGATCGGCTCGACGGCGATGGCGGGCGCCGTCGGCGCGGGCGGCCTCGGCGATCTCGCGATCCGCTATGGCTACCAGCGTTTCGACACCACCGTCATGGCGACCGTGATCGTGATCCTGATCGCGCTCGTCTCGGCCGTGCAAATCACGGGCGACCGCCTGGTCCGACGCGTGACCCGGCGTACCTGAGCGACGCCACAAGCGTCTGCTCGCTTCATTCATGATCCTGAGAGAAAGAAACCTATGACCTTGCCCATCGGCGCGCCGCGCGAATGGAACGGACAATTCGAGGAAGCGCTGTTTCTCGACGTGGCGCGACGCCATCGTCCTGACTTCCCGGCGAAGCTCGCCACGCCGCCGCGCGAGCCGCGCAACGACGACGAACTGGCCGCCGTCGCCGACTACTACACGAAGATGGCGTCGCATGACCTGTTCATCGTGCAGGTCGTCGCGAAGGCGATCGACACGCTGTTCCGCGACGATCCCCATTTCCAGCTGATCCTGTCGCGCCAGCTCGGCGACGACGGCGCGCACGCGGTGATCGGCCGCGAACGCGTGACCGAACTGACGGGGCGTGATCCGCTGCCGGAAGTCGACCGGCTCGTCGCCGCGCACTGGGCGCGCATCGGCGACATCGCGGTGCGCGACATCGCCGGCTTTCTCGCGTTCGAATGGCATTACGAGCTGCACATCCTCGCGAAGCTGTGGATCCAGCGCAAGACCGGCCGCATCGGCGATTCCGCGATGCGCGAGCACGGCGAGAACCGGATCCGGCCGGACGAGGAATGGCATCGCGTGCAGATCGTCCAGTGGTGGTTCGACACGTTGAAGGCGCTGCCGGCAGCCGAACGCGATGCGCTGATCGATCGCGTGATCGCGGCCGACGAGGAAACGCAGGCGCGGCTCGACGGTTACCTGCACGACGAGTACGCGCACACCGCGCACGTGTTCGGCGCGGATATCGCCGAATACCGCGCGATCTACGACGACTGGCGGCGCGAGATCCTGTCGCGGCTGACCGGCCGCACGCTCGACGCGCTGGTGCCGCTGTCGGGTGAAGCGGTTGCGCAGGAAGCCGTCGCATGAACGATCCGCGTGGCCCGGCGACCTTTGCGCCCGATACCGATACGCCTGCTTTCGACCACGTCGCGCTGGCGCGCGCGATCGACGCGTTGCGGACCACGGCCGCCGCGCGCGACCGCGCGGGCGGTCATGCGGCGCAGGAGAAGCAGTGGCTCGCCGATGCGGGCCTGCTGACGCTCGCGGTGCCGCGTGCGTTCGGCGGGCAGGAAGCCGCGTGGCCCGGGATCTACGATGCGATCCGGCAGATCGCGCGCGTCGACAGCGCGCTCGCGCATCTCGTCGGGTTCCAGTGCCTGCAGGTGGTGAGCGTCGACGTGTGGGGCAACGCCGCGCAGCGCGAGCGCTACCTGCGTGGCACGGTCGAGCAGCAATGGTGGTGGGGCAATGCGGTCAATCCGCTCGACACGCGGCTCGTGGCCACGGCCACGCCTGACGGCGGCTACCGGCTCGATGGCGTGAAGGGCTTCTGTTCGGGCACGCGCGGCTCGCAGCGGATGACGGTGTCCGCGCACGATCCGGACACCGGCCGCACCGTGTTTGGCGTGGTGCCGACCGATCGCGCGGGGATCACGGTCAACGAAGACTGGGATCCGATCGGCCAGCGCCAGACCGACAGCGGCAGCGTGCGCTTCGACGGCGTGACGCTTGCGGCGGACGAGGTGCTGCACCGTTCCGAGACGCCGCCGACCCCGCGCGCGACGCTGCGCACGCTCGTGTCGCAGCTGGTGCTGACCAACCTGTTCGTCGGGCTCGCGGAAGGCGCGCTGGCGGAAGCGCGCGACTACGTGCTGAAGCATGGCCGCCCGTGGATCCAGTCGGAGGTCGCGCAGGCGAGCGACGATCCGTACACGCTGCAGCGCTTCGGCGACATGCGCGTGCGGGCGATCGCCGCAGCGGCGCTGGCCGATCGCGCGGCCGCCGCGTTGCAGCGTGCATGGGCGCGGCAGGATGCGCTGACGGCAGACGAGCGCGCCGAGGTGGCGCTCGCGGTATCGGAGGCGAAGATCGTAGCGCAGCGCGCGGCGCTCGAGAACGGCGAGGCGCTGTTCGACGCCTGCGGCGCACGCGCGACGGCCGCGTCGCTCGGCCTCGACCGCTTCTGGCGGAACGCGCGCACGCATACGCTGCACGATCCGCTCGACTACCGGTTGCGGGATGTGGGCCGGTTCGCGCTGACGGCCGAGTTGCCGCAGGCGTCGCTCTATACATGACGGCGTGATGCCGGAGCGGCGCGGTCCGCTCCGGACAAAACCTAACCGGCAAGCTGGACGTTTGAAATGATATGTTATATCGTTTCGATACCGTGTATCACTCGATGACCGTCCACTCTCCTCCCGGAATCGCCCGATGAGCCCCGCACTCTCCCCGTCCACGCGGCTTCCCGTGACCGTCCTGTCCGGCTTCCTCGGCGCCGGCAAGACGACGCTGCTCAACCACATCCTGAACAATCGCGAGGGCCGGCGCGTCGCGGTCATCGTCAACGACATGTCCGAGGTCAACATCGACGCCGCGCTCGTGCGCGACGGCGGCGCGGGGCTGTCGCGCACCGACGAGAAGCTGGTCGAGATGAGCAACGGCTGCATCTGCTGCACGCTGCGCGAGGATCTGCTGATCGAGGTCGACCGGCTCGCGCGCGAAGGGCGGTTCGACCAGCTCGTGATCGAATCGACCGGCATCTCGGAGCCGCTGCCGGTGGCCGAGACGTTCACGTTCGAAGGCGAGGACGGCCGCAGCCTCGGCGAAGTCGCGCGGCTCGACACGATGGTGACGGTGGTCGACGCGTTCAATTTCCTGCGCGACTACGCGTCGCGCGACAGCCTGCAGTCGCGCGGCGAATCGATGGGCGAGGAAGATGCGCGCACGGTCGTCGATCTGCTGATCGACCAGATCGAGTTCTGCGACGTGATCGTGATCAACAAGATCGACCTGATCGATGCAAGCGCGCGCGAGCGGCTGGTCGCGCTGCTGCGTGGCTTGAACCCGCGCGCACGGATCGAGATCGCCGAATTCGGCAAGGTGCCGCTCGAGCGCGTGCTCGACACGGGCCTGTTCGACTTCGAAGCCGCATCGCGCGCACCGGGCTGGCTGCAGGAGATGCGCGGCACGCACACGCCCGAGACCGACGAATACGGCATTCGCAGCTTCGTCTATCTCGCGCGCCGGCCGTTCCATCCGCGGCGTTTCTTCGATCTCGTCGAAAGCGAATGGCCGGGCGTCGTCCGCTCGAAGGGGTTCTTCTGGCTCGCCACCCACCCGACAGTCGCCGGCTCGTGGTCGCAGGCCGGCGCGGTCGCGCGGCACGGGCCGGCCGGCTACTGGTGGGCGGCCACGCCGCCCGAGCGCTGGCCGCAGGACGCGGAAGCCGTCGCGCAGATCCGCGCGCGCTGGGACGAGCACGTCGGCGATGCGCGGCAGGAACTCGTGCTGATCGGCATGGACATGGACGAGCCCGCGCTGCGCGCGCGCTTCGACGCGTGTCTGCTGACCGACGCCGAGATGGCCACCGGCCCCGAACACTGGACCACGTGGGACAACCCGTTTCACGACTGGCCCTGACCTGAACGCGCTTCCTGCATCGATCCGGATGGAGAAGGCGCTCCACCGGATCCCGAGCATGAACGCACCGCTTCCCGATATTTCCCTGACCGATGCCGCGCCGGGCGGCCGCCCGCTCGAATGGGTCGGCATGCAGGGCATCGACCTGCCCGTTGCCGTGGCCGAGCCCGGCTGCCGGCGCGACGTGCATGCGCGCGCCGACGTGCAGGTCGATCTGCCTGCGCCGCACGTGAAGGGCATCCACATGTCGCGGCTGTACCGGCTGCTCGACGGGCTCGATGTTGGCGCGGCGCTGTCGCCGGCCGGCCTTCAGCGGGTGCTGCACGCGTTGGTCGACAGCCATCGCGACTGCGACACGCGCAGCGCGCGGCTCCGGTTGCGCTTCGACTTGCTGGCGCGCCGCGCCGCGCTGGTGACCGACGGGCTGGCCGGATGGAAAGCCTATCCGGTCCGGCTCGACGCGACGCTGACCGGCTCCCGGTTCGAGCTGCGCGCGCAGGTGACGGTCGTCTATTCGTCGACGTGCCCGTGCTCGGCCGCGCTGTCGCGGCACTGGGTCGAGCAGGCGTTCCTGGCGGCATTCGGCCGCGACGATCGCGTGGAGCCGGCGGCAGTCGCCGCGTGGCTGAAGCGGCACGCGACGGCGGCCACGCCGCACAGCCAGCGCAGCGAAGCCGTCGTCAGCGTGGCGCTGCCCGACGATGGCGCGACGCTGGGGCTGATCGACCTGATCGATCGCATCGAGCATGCGCTCGGCACGCCGGTGCAGACGGCTGTCAAGCGCGCGGACGAGCAGGCCTTCGCGGTGCTGAACGGCGGCAACCTGATGTTCGTTGAGGATGCCGCGCGCCGGGTCCAGGCCGCGCTGGACGGCCACCATGCGACCCCGCACGTGCACGTGCGCCATCTGGAAAGCCTGCATCCGCACGATGCGGTGGCCTGGGCCGCGCCGGTGCGCGAAGGCGCCGACGCATGCTGATCCGCAAGCTGTTCCGCTTCGAGAACGCGCACGTCGTGCGCGGCTGCAGCACGCGGCGCTGCTCGCATTCGATCCATGGTCATTCGTACCGCGTCGAGCTGCTGCTGGAAGCGCACGCGCTGGATCACGGGCAGATGATCTACGACTTCGGGCTGCTCAAGGGCGACGTGCGCGACCTGATCGACGCGTTCGACCACGCCGTGACGCTGTGGACGGGTGACGACCCGTGCTATGTCGAGAGCATGCGCCGGCATTCCGAGCGCTGGGTGCTGCTGCCCGTGTCGCCGAGCGCCGAGCAGTTCTCGCGCGTGTTCTTTCGCCTCGTCGATGCGGCACTGTCCAGCACCCGCATGACGAACGGCGAAGCTGACGTGCGGCTGCATTCGATCATCGTTCACGAGACCGAGACCGGTTACGCGCAGTGCTTTCGCGACGATGCGTTCAACCCGCGCATGGGCCGCATCGACCTGGACGACATCGTGTTCGCGCCGGCCATCGCCGGACAGTGGCGCGATCCGGGCCTGTTCGAGCGGATCAAGCGCGGCCGCCCCACTTCAAGGCAGGAATCCTGATGATCAGAAAGAACCCGCGCGGCGACCTGCCGCAGATCCACCCGAGCGCCTTCGTCGATCCGACCGCCATTCTGTGCGGCCTCGTGATCGTCGAGGAGAACGTGTTCATCGGCCCGTACGCAGTGATCCGCGCCGACGAAACGGATGCCGACGGCCGGATCGCGCCGATCGTGATCGGTGCGCATTCGAACATCCAGGACGGCGTGGTGATCCATTCGAAGTCGGGCGCGAGCGTCACCATCGGCCAGCACACGTCGATCGCGCATCGCGCGATCGTCCACGGGCCGTGCAAGGTCGGCAACGGCGTGTTCGTCGGCTTCAACAGCGTGCTGTTCAACTGCACCATCGACGACGGCTGCGTGGTGCGCTACAACGCGGTCGTCGACGGCTGCCACCTGCCGCCGGGTTTCTACGTGCGTTCGACCGAGCGCATCGGGCCGGAAACCGATCTCGCCGCGTTGCCGCAGGTGACGGCCGACGCGAGCGATTTCTCCGAGGACGTTGCACGCACGAACAATGCGCTGGTGCTGGGCTACAAGCACATCCAGGACGAGTTCTGAGTCATGGACGAGCCCATCCGACGTGAAGCGGGCGCGAGCGACGCGCTGAAGCGACGTCACGCCGACCTGCTCGTGCACGGCGGGACGGTGATGACACCCAACGGGGCCGAGCGGATCGACATCGCGTGCGTGGACGGCCGTGTCGTTGCGCTGGGCGCGTTGCACGGCACGTGGAGCGCCGACGTCCTGCTGGATGCCGGCGGGCTGCACGTGTTGCCGGGCGTCGTCGACAGCCAGGTGCATTTCCGCGAACCGGGCTTGATGCACAAGGAGACCCTCGAGGCCGGCACGCGCGGCGCGGTGCTCGGCGGCGTCACGACGATCTTCGAGATGCCCAACACGCATCCGCTGACGCTGACCGCGCAGGATCTGCAGGCCAAGCTGGATCTTGCGCGCGGCCGTGCATGGTGCGACTACGCGTTCTACATCGGAGGCTCGGCCGCGAACGCCGAACGGCTGCCGGTACTCGAAAACCTGCCGGGCTGCGCGGGGGTGAAGGTCTTCATGGGCAGTTCGTTCGGTGACCTGCTGGCCGACGACGAAGCCGTGTTGCGCCGGATCGTGCGCAACGGGCGGCGGCGCATGGCCGTGCACGCGGAAGACGAGGCGCGGCTGCGCGAACGCCGGGGGCTCGTCGAAGCGAGCGGCGACGTGCGTGATCATCCTCGCTGGCGCGACGAGGAAAGCGCGCTGGCGGCGACGCGGCGCATCGTCGGGCTGGCTGCCGAGACGGGCCGCCGGCTGCATGTGCTGCACGTGTCCACCGCCGGCGAAATGGCGTTCCTCGCGCGGCACCGGCAGCGCGTGACGGTCGAGGTCACGCCGCATCACCTGAGCCTGCACGCGCCCGATTGCTACGAGCGGCTCGGCACGTTCGCGCAGATGAATCCGCCGGTGCGCGAGCGGCATCATCAGGACGCGCTGTGGCAGGCCGTTCGCGATGGCGTGGTCGACGTGATCGGCAGCGATCACGCGCCGCATACGCGCGACGAAAAACGCCGGCCCTATCCGCAGTCGCCGAGCGGGATGACCGGCGTGCAGACGCTGCTGCCGTTGATGCTCGATCACGTGCAAGCGGGCCGCCTGAGCCTCGCGCGGCTGGTCGACCTGACAAGTGCCGGGCCGGCGCGCATCTTCGGCATCGCGGGGAAAGGGCGGATCGCGGCGGGCTACGACGCCGATTTCAGCATCGTCGACTTGCGTGCGCGTCGCATCATCCGGGACGAATGGATTGCGAGCGTGAGCGGCTGGACGCCCTATGACGGGTGCACGGTGACGGGCTGGCCCGTGCACACGGTCGTGCGCGGGCAGGCCGTCGTGCGTGACGGTGCGTTGAACGGGGCCCCGGCAGGGCAGGCCGTGACGTTTCTGGATGCGGCGGGTTAGCCGCGCATTACGCCGGCAACGCGTCCGCCAGCGCCCGCATTGCCTCCACCGTCTCCGGGTTCGCCGGAAAGAACGCCTCGATCGCGAGTTCCGACAGCGTCACGTCGACCGGCGTGCCGAACACCGTCGTCGTGCTGAAGAACGTCAGTTCGCCGGCCGCCGTGCGCAGCCGCAGCGGCACGGCGATCTCCGCGAAGTCGGTGCGCGCGTGCGTGTCGTCGGGCTGGCCGGCCGGCGCCGGATACGCGGCGAGTTCGTCACGCAGCGTGTGCAGCGTGCGGTCGCCGCTCGCATCGATCTGCCGCTGCAGCCGATGCAGGATGTGCGCGCGCCATTCGTGCCAGTTGACGATCTGCGACGCGAGCCCGTCCGGATGCAGGCTCAGTCGCAGCACGTTGACGGGCGGCTGCAGCAACGCCGGGTCGGCCTGCGCGACCAGCGCACCGAGCATCCGGTTCGCCGCGAGCAGCGTCCAGTGGCGGTCCACGGCGAGCGCCGGATAGGGCTCGTGGCCGCGCAGCACGGCTTCGACCGCATGGCGCGCGGCATCCAGTTGCGGATCCGAAAACGGCCGTTCGCGGAACAGCGGCGCGAAGCCGGCCGCGACGAGCAGCGCATTGCGCTCGCGCAGCGGCACGTCGAGACGCTCGGCGAGATGCAGCACCATCTCGCGGCTCGGCTGCGCGCGACCCGATTCGACGAAGCTGAGGTGGCGCGCGGAGAC
Organism: Burkholderia sp. HI2500; assembly: GCF_002223055.1. Classification (NCBI taxonomy): domain Bacteria; kingdom Pseudomonadati; phylum Pseudomonadota; class Betaproteobacteria; order Burkholderiales; family Burkholderiaceae; genus Burkholderia; species Burkholderia sp. HI2500. The sequence goes on from NZ_NKFL01000006.1 coordinate 3,189,582, forward strand.
GTCCGCGTCGAGCGCAAGCGCCATCTGGCTCAGGCGCCGGCGTTGCCGCCACGTGCGCAGCAGCGGGCCGATGCCGGATGCGCGGCCGGCGGACGGGGAGGGCGAATGGAGGGCGGCGGTCGGGTTCATGTGGCAGATGATAGGCAATCCCGCGCAGCTTGGGCATTACCTCGGACGTAAGCATCGCGCCGTTCCCCGGGCGTGTCACCGCGCTGCGTTACCATAGCCCCCGTGCCAACTGAGAGACGATGCCGGACCCGCGATTGAAAACGCCTGGGCCGGTGCCGTGCATATTTACGACAAGGCATTCCAGGGGAATCCAACAATGAAAAAACTTGCCGTCCGGCTCGCCTGCGTGGCGACGCTTGCATTCGCCGCGACCACCAGCCACGCGCAGACCGAAGCTGCACAGGTGGAAATGAGGGCCGCCGCCGCGGCCGCCAACGACGCGGTCGTGAAGGGCCCGACCGACATCGACGTGAAACACGAAGCCGTGCTGAAGCTGAAAGCCGGCGAATCGTTCGTGCCGGCTGCCGAAGCCGGCCGCTACCTGCGTTCGATGGGCAACTCGATCGACGAATCCAAGCTGGTCGGCCTCGTGCTGCCCGACGATCCCGATGCCGACTGGATCTCGGTCGTGTCGTTCGAGCCGAGCGGCTATATCCGCGACGACGACGCGAAGGACTGGAAGCCCGACGAGTTGCTGAAGAGCCTGCAGTCCGGCACCGAGGAAGACAACCCGGGGCGCAAGGAGCGCGGCCTTCCGGAGACCGAGGTGGTCGGCTGGGCGAAGGCGCCCGCGTACGACGCGGCCACGCACCGGCTCGTGTGGTCGGCGATCATCCGCGACAAGGGCGCGGCCCCGAACGCCGAGAACGACGGCGTGAACTACCGGACGCTCGTGCTCGGCCGTGACGGCTACCTGTCGCTGACGATGGCGTCGACGCTTGCCGACCTGCCGAAATACAAGGCGTCGGCCGACGAGCTGCTGTCGAACATCCGCTTCAACGACGGCAAGCGCTACGCCGATTTCAACAAGTTGACCGACCACGTCGCCGAGTATGGCCTCGCGGCGCTGATCGTCGGCGTCGGCGCGAAGAAGCTCGGCCTGCTCGCGCTGATCGGCGCGTTCGCGGTGAAGTTCTTCAAGATCGGCGCGGTCGCGCTGCTGGCCGGCGGTGCGGCACTGAAGCGCTTCTTCGGGCGCAAGCCGAAGGCGGCCGCGGTGCCGGCCGTCGCCGAGGCATCCAGCGTATCCGATGCGTCCGGCACGGAGCGCAAGGAATGACGAAGCTGTTGCTGCTGATCTTCGGCGGCCTCAAGCTCGGCAAGGTGCTCATGTCGGCGGGCACCATGCTGGCGTCGATCGCGGTCTACGCGCTGTTCTACGGCTGGCGGTTCGCCGCCGGTTTCGTGGCGCTGCTGCTGGTGCACGAGGCCGGCCACTACATCGCCGCGCAGCGGCGCGGGCTCGACGTCGGGCTGCCGACCTTCATCCCGTTCGTCGGCGCGTGGATCCAGCTGAAGGAGATGCCGCACGACGCGGAAACCGAAGCGTACGTCGGGCTCGCCGGGCCGTTCGTCGGCACGCTCGGCGCGCTGGCCTGCTACGCGGCCGCGCGCCACACCGACAGCAACCTGCTGCTCGCGCTGTCGTATACGGGCTTCTTCCTGAACCTGTTCAACATGATTCCGCTGTCGCCGTTCGACGGCGGCCGGATCACCGCGGTGCTGTCGCCGCGCATCTGGTTCGCGGGCGTGCCGGTGCTGATCGCGCTGTTCGTGTACCGCCCGAGCCCGTTGCTGATCGTGATGGCGATCCTCGCGCTGCCGCAACTGAAGCGTGCGTGGCGCTACGACCCCGACGCGCCGGAGAACCGCGTGTACTATGCGACGTCGATCGAGACGAAGACGACGTACGCGCTCTGCTACGTGGGCCTGCTCGCGTTCCTCGCGCTGATGACGTCCGGCGTGCACGACATGCTGCGCGCCGCGCATTCGTCGATCTGACAGCGGATATCTGAGGTCGAATGCAACAACGGCGGCCGTTTTCATGCGGCCGCCGTTGCTTTGTCTTGAAGCCGAACGTCAGGCGTCGCGATGACGCAGTTCGACGCGTTTGATGTCCTTCACGATCACGAGATAGCTGAACACGGTGACGAGCGCGTTCAGCCCGACGAACACGAGCGCGCCGTTGAACGAGCCGCTCGCGCCGACGAGGTAGCCGATCGCGATCGGCGCGATGATGCCGGCCGTGTTGCCGAACATGTTGAACAGGCTGCCCGACAGGCCGATCGCTTCCTTCGGCGCGGTATCCGCGACGACGGCCCAGCCCAGCGAGCCGATCCCCTTGCCGAAGAACGACACGGCCATCAGCACGATCACCAGTACTTCGCTGTCGACGTAGTTGCAGCCGATGATGACCATCGACAGCGCCATCCCGCCGACGATCGGGATCTTGCGCGCGAGCGTGAGCGACACGCCGCGGCGGATCAGCCCGTCCGACAGCATCCCGCCGAGCACGCCGCCGAGGAACCCGCAGATCGCGGGCAGCGACGTCATGAAGCCGGCCTTCAGCAGCGACATGCCGCGCGCCTGCACGAGATAGATCGGGAACCACGTGAGGAAGAAGTACGTGAGCACGTTCACGCAGTACTGGCCGAGGTACACGCCGATCAGCATCCGGTTCGACAGCAGCTGGCGCACGTAGTACCAGCCGGCCACGCGGCTGCTTTCGGAGCGCGCGCCGTTGCTGCTGCGTGCGGCGGTGCGCACGAGGCCGCCGCCTTGCTCGATATGCTCGAGTTCCGCGCGGTTCACGGCCGGATGGTCGGCCGGATCCTTCATGACCCGCAGCCACAGGAACGCGAGCGCGATGCCCGCGAGGCCGAGCCACAGATACACCTGGTGCCAGCCGTACGCATGCGTGAGCCACGCCATCAGCGGCGAGAACACCACGGCCGCGAAGTACTGCGCGGCGTTGAAGATCGCCGACGCGGTGCCGCGTTCGGCGGTCGGGAACCAGCTCGCGACGACCTTCGCGTTCGCCGGAAAGGCCGGGGCTTCGGCGATGCCGACCGCGAAGCGCATCGCGAACAGCGCGGCGACCGCGAACGCGGCGCTGCCGCCGAGGCCGATCGTGCTCTGCAGCAGCGTGAACGCTGACCACAGGAAGATGCTGGCCGCATACACGCGCCGCGCGCCGAAGCGGTCGAGCAGCCAGCCGCTCGGCAGTTGCGCGAGCACGTACGCCCAGCTGAACGCCGAGAAGATGTAGCCCATCGTCACCGGATCGATGCCGAACGCCTTGCGGATCGGCGTGCCGGTGATCGACAGCGTCGCGCGGTCCGCATAGTTGAGCGTCGTGACGACGAACAGCATCGTCAGGATCCAGTAGCGCACGGCGGTCCGGCGCGCGGTGCGCGCGAGGTCGAGCGGAAGCTCGCGAGAAGGGGTTTGATTAGGCACTTTAATGTATGTCGTCGTATGACTTGGCGACAGTTTATTGGCAATAATCAGACGCAGAAACCTCGGGTTTTCCCTCTGGATGGTGGCGTGAAAGGGTAAAAATCCCAGATATTGGCCGGTGAAATAAGGGTTTTGCGCGTGGCGGCACTCGCCCGACAATTGACGTGAATATTGATGCTCAGTGGGCGGACATCATATCTGTTGAGCTACAATGAGCGATCTATTCCCGAACCACGGAGCACACCCCATGCAACTGACTGGAGAGATGCTGATCGGCGCCGAAGCGGTCGCCGGCTCGGCCGGTACCTTGCGCGCGTTCGACCCGTCGAAGGGCGAGCCGATCGACGCGCCGGTGTTCGGCGTTGCGGCGCAGGCGGACGTCGAGCGCGCATGCGAACTCGCGCGCGATGCGTTCGACGCGTACCGCGCGCAGCCGCTCGCGGCCCGCGCGGCGTTTCTCGACGCGATCGCGGATGAAATCGTCGCGCTCGGCGACGTGCTGATCGAGCGCGCGCACGCCGAAACGGGCCTGCCCGTCGCGCGGCTGCAGGGCGAGCGCGGCCGCACCGTCGGCCAGCTCCGGCTGTTCGCGCGCGTCGTGCGCGACGGGCGCTTCCTCGCCGCGTCGATCGATCCCGCGCAGCCGGCGCGCACGCCGCTGCCGCGTTCGGACCTGCGGCTGCAGAAAGTCGGGCTTGGGCCCGTCGTCGTGTTCGGGGCGAGCAATTTCCCGCTCGCGTTCTCGGTGGCCGGCGGCGATACGGCGTCGGCGCTCGCGGCCGGCTGCCCGGTGATCGTGAAGGCGCACGAGGCGCACCTCGGCACGTCCGAGCTGGTCGGCCGCGCGATCCGCGCCGCCGTCGCGAAAACCGGCATGCCGGCGGGCGTGTTCTCGCTGCTGGTCGGCCCCGGCCGCGTGATCGGCGCGGCGCTCGTCAGCCATCCGGCGGTCCAGGCGGTCGGCTTCACGGGGTCGCGGCAGGGCGGCATGGCGCTCGTGCAGCTCGCGAACGCGCGCCCGCAGCCGATTCCCGTTTACGCGGAAATGAGCAGCATCAACCCCGTCGTGCTGTTCCCGGCGGCGCTTGCCGCGCGCGGCGACGCGATCGCGACGGGCTTCGTCGATTCGCTGACGCTGGGCGTCGGCCAGTTCTGCACCAACCCGGGCCTCGTGCTCGCGATCGACGGCCCCGATCTCGACCGCTTCGAAACCGTCGCCGCGCAGGCGCTCGCGAAGAAGCCGGCCGGCGTGATGCTCACGCGCGGCATCGCCGATGCGTATCGCAACGGCCGCGGCAAGCTGGCCGAACTGCCGGGCGTGCGCGAAATCGGCGCGGGCGAGGCGGCGCAGACCGACTGCCAGGCCGGCGGTGCGCTGTACGAAGTCGGTGCGCAGGCGTTCCTCGCCGAGCCGGCGTTCAGCCACGAGGTGTTCGGGCCGGCGTCGCTGATCGTGCGTTGTCGCGATCTCGACGAAGTCGCGCGCGTGCTCGAAGCGCTCGAAGGCCAGCTGACGGCCACGCTGCAGATGGACGCCGACGACAAGCCGCTCGCGCGCCGGCTGTTGCCGATCCTCGAACGCAAGGCGGGCCGTCTGCTGGTCAACGGCTACCCGACCGGCGTCGAGGTGTGCGATGCGATGGTGCACGGCGGGCCGTTCCCGGCCACGTCGAATCCGGCCGTCACGTCGGTCGGCGCGACGGCGATCGAGCGCTTCCTGCGGCCCGTGTGCTACCAGGATTTCCCGGACGATCTGCTGCCGGAAGGGTTGCAGGAAAGCAATCCGCTCGCGATTCCGCGGCTGCGGGACGGGAAGGCGGAGTAATCGGCCCGCACGGCTGATGGCGTCATGACGGCGGTCAATGCGCCGATTGCGTGCCTGAAATCGGAAAGGCGGAGGTAGCCGGTCGGCTGCTTCCGCCTTTTTTGCGTGCTTCGGAAGCTGTCGGAGAACGGGTGCATGCCACCCCGGCAGACTTTCGCCGCCCCCGCTTTTCTCCTACAGTACCGAAGCCCCGGGTCGACCGACCTGCGGGCGAAGCCTGAGAGATCCAGAAAAAGTCTAAAAGGGTACCGAATCCATGAATATCAACAAACGTGGCGACCACCTGTTCGCGGCCGGATTGTGGAAAGCGATCGGCGACGTCGCGAAATCCGTGCGCACCCAGATCGGCCAGTACAGCGAAGGACGCGTGCTCGCGAATGCACTGCTGGAATTCCAGCGCGACCTGGGCGGCAGCGAATTCGACATCACGATCAACCAGGGGCGGCTCGTCACGGGTTCCGACGCGCATTCGCTCGTGTTCGGTCAAGCCGTTCGCCGTTTCCGGCAGGACATGGAAGCGCTGGTGTTCGCGCTCCAGTACCGGCGCGGCATCGATGAACGCGATCCGGGCTTGCGCACCGAAGCGTTGATGCAGGCGAACAGCCAGCTCGCGACCGCGAAGCAGTCGGCGACGATCACGGTCGGCCGGTTCTTCGACGCGGTCGTTGACCGTGACGTACTGGGGCAGATCCTTGGCAGCGAATCGAATTCGCGCGCGCGATCGGGTGCGCAGGACCAGATCGAGGCGACACGCGTCAAGCTGGGGAACGTGCGTTACCGGATCGTCGGGGTCATCGCGCAGATGTGACGGTGGCGACACGCATTGCGGCGGATGCGTGCGTCATCGCGGAAAGCGCGCAAAAGGTCGCGGCCGGCGAATGCCGGCCGCGATGTAGCACTGCCGGCGCGGCGCCAATGAAGACGTGCGCCGCCGACGAACACCGCTTATTGCGGCCCCATCTTCTTGATCAGCACGTCGAGCTCCGCCGCTTCTGCATCGGTGAGATCGACGAGCGGCGCACGCACCGGGCCTGCGTCATGGCCGACGAGCTTCGCGCCCGCCTTCACGATGCTGACCGCATAGCCCGCGCGGCGATTGCGGATCTTCAGGTACGGCAGGAAGAATTCGTCGATCAGGCGGCCGACCGTGGCGTGGTCGTCCTTCGCGATCGCTTCGTAGAATGCCATCGCCGTCTTCGGGATGAAGTTGAACACGGCCGACGAATACACCGGCACGCCGAGCGCCTTGTACGCGGCCGCATAGACTTCAGCCGTCGGCAGGCCGCCGAGGTACGCGAAACGGTCGCCGAGGCGGCGGCGGATCGTCACCATGCTTTCGATTTCGCCCACGCCGTCCTTGAAGCCGATCAGGTTCGGGCAACGATCGGCGAGGCGCTCGAGCATGTCGGCGTTCAGCTTCGAATTCGCGCGGTTGTACACCACGACACCGATCTTCAGCGCACGGCACACCTGCTCGACGTGGTCGGCGATCCCTTCCTGGCTGGCTTCGGTCAGGTAATGCGGCATCAGCAGCACGCCGCTCGCGCCGAGGCGCTCGGCCTCCTGCGCATATTCGATCGCGACGCGCGTCGCGCCGCCCGCGCCGGCGAGGATCGGCACCTTGCCCTTGCAGGTTTCCGTCGCGACACGGATCACGTCCGAATACTCGCGCTGCGTGAGCGAGAAGAATTCACCGGTGCCGCCGGCCGCGAACAGCGCGCTCGCACCGTACGGCGCGAGCCATTCCAGGCGCTCGGCATAGGTGGACGGGCGGAAGCTGCCGTCGGCGTCGAAATCCGTCAGCGGAAACGACAGCAGGCCGTGGGAAATGATCTGTTTGAGTTCTTGCGGTGAGGTCATGGTTGGGTCGTCCGTCTAGCGCGAGTGCTGGGTTCGTTGGGAACGGCATACGAGCCACATTGGCGATGTCGTTGTATGTCATCGTACAACGAGGGGAAGGGCGACGCAAGCGGTTTGCGGGTCGATAAATAGTAGGGTCTTTCCGGATAAGGGTTTACGCAGCATCGCCGAGCAAGGTCGAGTGTCGTATGATGACTAATGATATAGCTGATAGCCTCCAGGAATTCCGATGACTGCTTCCCCGCTCTATATCCGTGTGCATCCGGACGACAACGTCGCGATCGTCGTCAACGACGGCGGCCTGCCCGAGGGCGCGATGTTCGCCGACGGGCTGACGCTGCGCGAAGGCGTGCCGCAGGGGCACAAGGTTGCGCTGGTCGATCTCGCGGCCGGCGACCCGATCGTCCGCTACAACGTGGTGATCGGCTATGCGCTGGTCGAGCTGCGCCGCGGCAGCTGGGTCAACGAACGCACGATGCGCATGCCCGAGCCACCGGGGCTTGACGACCTGCCGCTCGCAACCCGCGCCGCGCCGCCGCTGCCGCCGCTCGAAGGCTATACGTTCGAGGGCTTCCGCAATGCCGACGGCTCGGTCGGCACGCGCAACATCCTCGCGATCACGACGACCGTGCAGTGCGTGTCGGGCGTCGTCGAGCACGCGGTGAAGCGGATCAAGGCCGAGCTGCTGCCGCGCTACCCGAACGTCGACGACGTGGTCGGGCTCGAGCACACGTACGGTTGCGGCGTGGCGATCGACGCGCCCGACGCCGACATCCCGATCCGCACGCTGCGCAACATCAGCCTGAATCCGAACTTCGGCGGCGAGGTGATGACCGTGAGTCTCGGCTGCGAGAAGCTGCAGCCGGAGCGCCTGCTGCCGCCCGGCACGATTCCGGTCGCGGCCGACGGTGCGACCGACAACGGCGGCGTGGTGTGCCTGCAGGACGCCGCGCACGTCGGCTTCAACTCGATGATCGACTCGATCATGACGATGGCCGAATCGCATCTCGAGCGGCTCAACCGCCGCCGCCGCGAGACGTGCCCGGCATCGGATCTCGTCGTCGGCGTGCAGTGCGGCGGCAGCGATGCGTTCTCGGGGCTCACCGCGAACCCGGCCGTCGGCTTCGCGGCCGACCTGCTGGTGCGCGCGGGCGCGACGATCATGTTCTCCGAGGTGACGGAAGTGCGCGATGGGGTCGCGCAGCTCACGTCGCGCGCGGCGACCGAGGACGTGGCGCGCGAGATCATCCGCGAGATGGACTGGTACGACCGTTACCTGCAGCGCGGCCGCGTCGACCGCAGCGCGAACACGACGCCCGGCAACAAGAAGGGTGGCCTGTCGAACATCGTCGAGAAGGCAATGGGCTCGATCGTGAAGTCGGGCAGCGCGCCGATCGCCGGCGTCGTGCGTCCCGGCGATCGCGCGAAGCAGAAGGGGCTGCTGTACGCGGCGACACCCGCGAGCGATTTCATCTGCGGCACGCTGCAGCTCGCGGCCGGGATGAACCTGCACATCTTCACGACCGGCCGCGGCACGCCGTACGGTCTCGCGCAGGTGCCGGTGATCAAGGTCGCGACGCGCAGCGACCTCGCGCGCCGCTGGCACGACCTGATGGATCTCGACGCGGGGCAGATTGCAACCGGCGCGGCCACGATCGAGGACACCGGCTGGGCACTGTTCCGGCTGATGCTCGATGTCGCGAGCGGCAAGCGCCGCACGTGGGCCGAGCAGTGGAAGCTCGCGAATGCGCTGACGCTGTTCAATCCGGCGCCGGTGACCTGACACGCGCGGCCGTTGCCGCCGGACGAAGCGGGCGCCCGAGGGCGCCCGTTTTCATTGCGGTGGAGCACGTGTCGGCTGGATGTCCACGATGAGGAGAACTGATGCATGGCGGCCCACGTCCGGCGTGCGGAGCAGCCATGGGCTCGAAGCGACCGGCGCGATTTCCTTACCCCGCACGTAATCGACTGCCCGCGCGCGGCCGGCGACGATGACTGCACGCGAACACGCAACACGCCACGTTCGCGACATCGTCCTCTCATCGACACTAGGAGCCTCGCCATGAACACCGCCCAATCCGCTTCTTCCGTTCACGCCGACCTGATCGACCGCTACTTCGACGCCTGGAACGAACCCGACGTCGCGCGCCGCCGTGCGCTGATCGACGCGACCTACGCGAGCGACGCGGCCTATCGCGATCCGCTGATGGCCGGCGACGGCCACGCGGGCATCGACGCGATGATCGCGGCCGTGCAGGCGCGTTTCCCCGCATTCCGCTTCCGCCGCACGACCGACGTCGACGGCTTCGGCCAGCACCTGAGGTTCTCGTGGGCGCTCGTGTCGCCCGACGGCGCGGCGATCGTGAAGGGCTCGGACTTCGGCACCGTTGACGCGTCGGGCCGCCTCGCGTCAGTGACGGGTTTCATCGACGAAATGCCGGCCGCGGCGTCGTGACGCGAGCGACGCATGCGCAGCGGCCACCGGGATCGGGTAACGTTATGCGATTCGTTCCTGATCCCGGAGACTAGCCGACATGCTGAAGAATCTCGACCCGCTGCTGCACGCCGACATCCTGCACACGCTGCGCGCGATGGGCCACGGTGACGAAATCGCGATCTGCGATGCGAATTTCCCGGCGGAATCCGTCGCGGAGCACACGGTGGTCGGCCGCGCGTTGCGGATCGACGGCGCCGATTCGGCGCGCGTCGCGCGCGCGGTGCTGTCCGTGCTGCCGCTCGACACGTTCGTCGACACCCCCGCGTGGCGGATGGAAGTCGTCGGCGATGCGGCGGCGGTGCCGCCCGTGCAGCGCGAAGTGCAGGCCGAGATCGACCATGCGGAGGGGCGCGCGGTGCCGCTCGCGGGCATCGACCGGTTCGCGTTCTACGAGCGCGCGCAGCAGGCCTACGCGGTGATCGTCACCGGCGAGCTGCGCGGCTACGGCTGCTTCATCTTCAAGAAGGGCGTGTTGTTGAGCGACGCGGGCTAAACGCCTTTTCATCCCGCCGCCTTCCGGCCGCGCGGCCGCCGCCGTGTAAAGATTTGCTACAACCTTTTTCTTGGACACGGCCGAAACTCTGTCTATGCTGGCCCATTTGCCGCGGGCCCCGCAGGGTCGCGCGGCGCCGAGCTGTCCGGGTGTGCTCCGGGCAGTCGGCCGAATTGCATACGAGGAGAGAGGCATGACGCGTTCCGTCGATTCCGGCGTCATTTTTTTCGCGCGCCTGGCGCTGGCGGCGTTGTTCCTGTGGGGCGGCGTGATGAAGCTGCTCGGCTACGGGGATTTCATCGGCTACCTGCATGGGCTGAACGTGCCGTATCCGCAGGTGATCGGGCCGATCGTCGTCGCGATCGAGGGGCTCGGCGGGCTGCTGCTGATCGTCGGCTACAAGGTGAAACCGCTCGCGCTGCTGATGGCGTTCTACACGGTCGCGACCGCGATGGTCGGGCACAATTTCTGGGACGCGACGGACGCCGCGGTCCAGCACGACATGGTGATCCATTTCTGGAAGAACATCGCGATTGCCGGCGGTTTCCTGCTGCTGTTCGTCACCGGCGCCGGCGGCGCGAGCATCGACGGCCTGCGTCGGCCGAGTACGACGTACGGCAGCCTGCGCTGATCGCACGCACGCCGTTGCGCTGAAGCAAAACAAAAGGGCCGAATCCCGCGGGATTCGGCCCTTTGTTCATGGAGCGCGTGCATTCGGTCATTCAACGCGGTGCTGGACGCCACCGCACGCGCATCGTCGCCGCTCAGTGCGGCGAATCCTCCTTCGCATCCTTCGAGAACTGCACGGCGATCGCGCCGACCACGCAGATCGCCGCGACATACACCACCGGTGCGAGCGGATTCGACTTCATCATCAGCGACACGATCACCGGCGTGAGGCCGCCGAAGATCGCATACGCGACGTTGTACGAGAACGAGATGCCCGAGAAGCGCACGACGGCCGGGAAGCTCTTGACCATCACGAACGGCACCGCGCCGATCGTGCCGACCATGAAGCCCGCGATTCCGTAGTAGAGCGGCAGCGTCGACGCGTCGGCCGCGACTTGCACGAACAGCAGGTAGTAGCACGCGGCCAGCCCGATGCCGCCGATGCCGAGCACGCGCTTCGCGCCGATCCAGCCCGCGAGCGAACCCGCGGTGATGCAGCCGGCCGTCAGGCACAGCGTCGCGACGCTGTTCGCGAACAGCGTCGTCGCGGGTGTCAGGTGGAACTGCTTCTGCAGCAGCGCGGGCGTCATCAGGATCACGACGACGATCGCGGCCGACAGCATCCACGTGAGCAGCATCGACACGATCACCGCGCGGCCGTGGTCGCGCAGCACGGCCTTCAGCGGAATCTCGGCCGCGAGCGCCTTCTTCGCCTTCATCTCGGCGAACACCGGCGTCTCGTGCAGCCAGCGGCGCAGGTACACCGAGAACAGGCCGAACACGCCGCCGAGCAGGAACGGGATGCGCCACGCGAACGCGCCGACTTCAGCGCTCGAGTAGCGGCTGTTGATGCCGGCGGCCACCAGCGAGCCGAGCAGGATGCCGGCCGTCAGGCCCGCGGTCAGCGTGCCGCACGCATAGCCGATGTGGCGCGACGGCACGTGCTCGGACACGAACACCCATGCGCCCGGCACTTCGCCGCCGACGGCCGCGCCCTGCAGCACGCGGAACAGCAGCAGCAACACCGGCGCGAGGATGCCGATCGTGTCGTAGGTCGGCAGCAGGCCCATCAGCAGCGTCGGCACGGACATCATCAGCACGCTCAGCGTGAACATCCGCTTGCGGCCGAACAGGTCGCCGAAGTGCGCCATGATCACGCCGCCGAGCGGACGCGCGAGATAGCCGGCCGCGAAGATGCCGAACGTCTGCAACTGGCGCAGCCAGTCGGGAATGTCGTGCGGGAAGAACAGTTGCCCAATCGCCGGCGCGAAGAACACGAAGATGATGAAGTCGTAGAACTCGAGGGCGCCGCCGAGTGCGGCAAGGCCAAGGGTCTTGTAGTCGCTGCGCGTGAGCGCGCGTTCGGCGGCGCGAGGCACGCCGCTCAATTCGGAAGCTTGCATGGTCAGGACGATTGGTTTTCGAATAGTGTTGTCGGTGCTGCGTCTCCAGGGCCCGCTTTTCGGCATGGACTGACAAGGCGCGGCTTGCGTCGTCGAAGCGTGCCGCGTGCCGGGTGAGGCACGAAACACGCGCCGCCGCACCGGGATGGGGCGCGGCGGAGACGAAGCGTCAAAGCGGGTGGTGGGATTCTACAGGAGCGCGAAATGCACGCGCGTGGGTGCGCGCCGAGGAACGGTTCGGACCGCGAAGCCGAGGCCGAGGCAAAAGCGCGCGCGGCGCGGGCGGCCGGTGAGCCGCTGACGCGCCGCGCGGGGCAGGGTTTTACGTATCAGTTGCCGGCGATCGTATCGACCGGCTTGAACGCGCCGTGCTCGACCTTGTAGATCGTCACCGGCGCATCCCTCAGGTCGCCTTTCGTGTCGTACGCGATGCTGGGGGCCGACACGCCCTTGACCGACACCTTGCCGAGATACGGCGTGTACACCTTCGGGTCGGTCGAGTTCGCGTCCTTCATCGCGGTGAGCAGCGCGATCGTGCCGTCGTACGAGTACGGCGAGTAGGTGATCACGTCTTCGTTGAAGCGCGCCTTGTAGCGTGCCGCGTAGCCGGCGAAGCCCGGCATCTTCTCCTTCGGCAGCCCGCCCATGTAGACGATCGCGCCTTCGGCCGCGTCGCCGCCGACCTTCAGGAACGTCGGCGAGCGCGACATCTCGCCCGTCACGAACGCCGACTTCATCCCGCGCTGGCGCATCTTGCGGATCATCGGCGACGATTGCGCGTCGCCGCCGCCGTAGAAGATCGCGTCCGGGTTCATCCCCTTGAGGTTGGTCAGGATCGCGGAGAAATCGAGCGCCTTGTCGTTCGTGAAGTCGCGCTTGATGATCGTGCCGCCCGCCGCTTCGACGGCCTTCGCGAATTCGTCGGCGATGCCCTGGCCGTAGGCCGTGCGGTCGTCGATGATCGCGATGCGCTTGAAGCGTAGCGTCTTCACCGCGTACGTGCCGACGATGCGGCCCGCCTGCGCGTCGCTCGTCAGCAGCCGGTAGGTCGTCTTGTAGCCGCGCGCCGTGTATTGCGGCGACGTGGCCATCGAGATCTGCGGCAGCCCCGCGCGATCGTACAGGTCGGACGCGGGAATGCTCGTGCCCGAGTTGAAGTGTCCGATGATCCCGCGGACGTTGTCGTCGATCAGCCGCTGCGCGACGGTCGTGCCGGTGCGCGGGTCGGCCTGGTCGTCCTGCGAGTCGAGCTGGAACGTGACGGGCTTGCCGCCGATCGTCGGACGCGTCGCGTTGAAATCGGCGATCGCGAGCTGCACGCCCTTCTGCATGTCCGTGCCGTAGTTCGACTGCGGGCCGGTCAGCGGTGCGGCGAAACCGATCTTGACGACGTCGGCGGCGATGGCGTGCGCGCCCGACAGTGCGCAGGCAGCGGCCAGCGCGACGTGCGATACCTTCAGCTTCACTTTCACTTCCCCTTGATGGCGTGGTTGGGCCGCCGCCGGCTGGCGGGCCGGCGCCGGTAAACCGGGCGAGACGGTTCGGTCGGCAGGCCGATGCGAGGGCCATGCGTGCGTGCCGCGTGCTGCCCGGGCTGTGCCGGAATCGGCGCACCTGATGGCCGATGCCGCAGGCCATGCATGCCGATTGCTGCCGCGGCGTGAGGTCGTCTCGTGACCGTGAAGCGAAGTCTAGATAGCGAAAATGCGTGCGTCTTGCGCGTTCGATGCGCGGCCGGCGACGATATCGGCATATCGTCGATAACCCTGATATATGCCGAAATCGTCACGCCGAATGCGCAAACGCGCCAAGACGCTGCACGTCCGCATTTCTATGCTGGCGAGTTCGGGCGTACGGTGCCGGTGTGCGAATGCGCCAGTCCGCGCGTGGCGTGCCGCCACCGACGCACGCGGGGTGGCTGCGTCGACACAAGCGGATTCGCGGCGGGCCGCCGCACGCTCGACGTAGTGGTTGCGCGCGCAACCTATGTCGCATGACGATGCCGGCCGATCGGCGGCACGTTGCGACGGCCGCCGCCAACTTGCCCGCCTTTGCGATCGGCGCGACGCGATCGAAGGGGCGCTTCTATAATCGACGCCATCTGCCACTCGCATTGCGGTTGCCGGGATGACGCCCTTGCTTGCCGTACCGCCCATGAGCCTGTCCGAACCGTTGCGCTACCAGCCCGACAACGCCGATTTCGGCGCGATGCTTGCGCACTTCCGCCTGCTCGAACCGGTGTTCGATGCACTGCCGGACGTCGCGTTCTTCGTGAAGGATGCGGGCGGCCGCTACGCGATCGTCAATCGCACGCTGGCGATGCGCTGCGGCTACAAGGACAAGCGCGACCTGCTCGGCAAGACGGCCGACGAAGTGTTTCCGCGCCGCTTCGGCCGCAGCTATTTCGAGCAGGACATGGCGACGATCAACGCCGGCCAGCAACTGGTGGACCAGCTCGAACTGCACCTGTATCCGGGCCGTCAGCCGGGCTGGTGCCTGACCTGCAAGGAGCCGCTGCGCGACGCCGCGGGCAGGGTGGTCGGCCTCGCGGGCATCTCGCGCGACCTGAAGGCGCACGAGGGATCGCACCCGGCGTACAGCCGGCTCGCCGACGTCGTGCAGCACATCCAGGATCACTACGTGCAGCCGCTGAACCTGAAGCAGCTCGCGCAGATGGCGGGAATGTCGGTCGCGCAGCTCGAACGCTACTTCCACAAGGTGTTCCACCTGACGCCGCGCCAGGTGCTGCTGAAGACGCGGCTCGACGCGGCCACCGCGCTGCTCGTCACGCACGACAAGGTGACCGACGTCGCGGCGCTATGCGGCTATACGGATCACAGCGCGTTCACGCGCCAGTTCAAGGCGACGGTCGGCGTCACGCCGACGGAATACCGGTTGATGCTGCAGGAGCGGGCAGGGTGACGCGACACGCCGACAGGGCCGGCGAGTCGCTGGGAATCGGGGTGATGCGGGAAAACGGGAAAGGGATGAAAACGGCGGCTCAGCGGTAGCCGAGCCCTTTCAGGACGGCGGTGCCGTCTTCGGTCAGCCGGAAGCTGGGTGCCGTTTCGGTGTCGAGCTTGACCATCTCGACGAGACCGGCTTCCTGCAGCGCAGGCAGTTCGGGTTTGGCATTGGCGCCGATCGGTGCGTGCAGCAGCACGAGCAGCGTCGCGATTTCATGATGACTGAGCAGGCGGCGCAGCATCGTCTTCTTTGCAGGGGGCGCGGCCGGGCGGCCCGCGGGTGCTTCTACGGCGCTCATCGCTTTCCTCCTTTTCGAGATAACCATCGGGTACTGGCTGCGGATGGTGCCGTCGAAGACTTAAGCGATTCTTAAAACCGCACGGGGCGACGGGATGCTGCGCTGCGGTATGGGTTACGGGATGTAACGCCATATGGGAAGCGGTTTCCGGCCCGATCGCGGCGAGCCGCGCGGGCGGGGGCGCGGCCGCGCGATTCACCACGATGGTGCGCGCAGGACGCGGCCCTTTGAAGCAGCCGCGGGCCGAGGATGTGATGCGCCCCTTGAATCCCTGTCGGCTTCCTTCCCTTATTTCCTGCGCTGCGCCTGTGCGGCGAGCCGCACGGCCGCATTCGTCGCGCCGTAGCCGTCGTATCCGCCGCGCCGCTCGACGATCTCGAGCGAGAAGCGGTTGTCGACCAATTCTGTATACGCGTGCAGGAATTCGCCGCCGTGCTCGTCGCGGTCGTACAGCAGGTGATGCGTGCTCAGCGTGTCGATCAGCTCGTCCGACAGCGCGTAGCGCGCGGCGAGATCGTCGTAGTAGTTCGGCGGAATGCGCAGGAACGGAATGCCGTCGGCCGCGAACGCGGCGACCGTCTTCACGATGTCGTCCGTGCGGAACGCAACGTGGTTCAGCCCCGTGCCGTGGTAGCGGTCGAGCGATTCGGCGACCGCCGTGTGCCGGTCGACCGACGCGTTCAGCGCGATCCGCACCGAGCCGTCGGCGCTGCGCACCGCGCGGCTGCGCATCAGCCCGTACGGGTCGGGCACGAGCCAGCTGCGCTCGGCCTCGAAGCCGAATGCCGTCTTGAAGAACAGGATCCACGTATCGAGCGCGTCGGCCGGCAGCGCAAGGCATACGTGGTCGATACCCGTGAGCGGGCCGACTTCGCTCGGGCCGTCGATGTCGGTCAGCACGAAATCCGATTCGTACAGCGTCGGCGCGTTCGGCGCTTCGTCGACGAAGTATTCGAGGCTGCCGTCCGGCGCCTGCACGCTCGGCAGCACGCGCTCGTTCGGCCCGACGCGGCCGGAGAACGGCGCATAGCCGAAGCCGGCCGCGCGTTCGAACGCCACTTTCGCGTCGTCGACACGGAATGCCGATGCGCACAGCGACAGCCCGTGCTGCTGGAAGAACGCATCGGCGAACGAGTCGCGCTCCGCGTTCAGCACGATCGACGCGGCGCCGTGCTGGAACAGCGTCACGTCCTTCGAGCGATGGCGGCCCGCGAGCCGGAAGCGCATCCGGCCGAGCCATTCGCCGACGGTCGCCGCCGCCTGCGCGTCGACCGCGAATTCGATGAACTGGAACCCGACGTGCGCGGGCGGCGCCGGCGGCGCGAACAGCGGTTGGCCGGCGGCCGGTGCGCGGCCGTCCTGCGCGAGCCGCTCGCGCGTCAGTTCTTCCAGATAAAGCAGCGAACGATGACCGTCGGCGGCGGTGATCGCGGTCGGCGCGGCGCGGAAGCCGTCGTTGAAGATCTCGAGCGACAGCGGCCCCGTATAGCCCGACTGGATCACGCGCGCGGTGAAGCGTGCGAGGTCGAAGTCGCCCTGGCCCGGGAACGAGCGGAAATGGCGGCTCCATTCGAGCACGTCCATCACGAGCTTCGGCGCATCGGCGATCTGCACGAACGCGATCCGGTCGCCGGGGATGTCCGCGATCGCGTCCGGCGAATCGTCGAGCGACAGCGTGTGGAAGCTGTCGAGCGCCAGGCCGAGGTGCGGGCTGTTCACGGCATTCACGAGTTTCCACGCATGGCCGTAGCGCTTCACGACGCGGCCCCACGCGAGCGCTTCGTACGCGGCGACCACGCCGGCCTGCCGCGCGGCTTCGGCGAGCGCGCCGAGCTGGTCGACGAGCAGCCCGTCATCCGCGATCGTGTCGGCCGACACGTTGCTGCACACCAGGATGCGGTCGGTGCCGAGCGCATGCATCACGTCGAACTTGCGCTTGATCCGGTCGAGGTTGCGGGCGAGCTGGGCCGCGCTTACCCCCTCGAAGTCGCGAAACGGCTGGAACAGCACGATGTCGAGGCCGAGATCGGCGGCCATGCGCCGGACGTCGGCCGGCGATCCATCGAAGTAGACGAGGTCGTTTTCGAAGATTTCGACGCCGTCGAAGCCTGCGGCCTGGACGGCGGCGAGTTTCTCGGCGAGCGTGCCGGACAGTGACACGGTGGCGATCGAGCGCTGCATGGGCGATTCCTGAGGATGAGCGGGCATGGCGTCGGCCGAACCGACCCTGAATGAACCAGTCATTGAGTTCCTGACGGGCGCCATATCCCGAATTTACTAGGCTGGTGATGCGTATTGTACAAACTAACTAGGTGGTACAAATTAGCGAAAACCCGAAAAGACAGCCCGCTTGCACGGGCGCACACTAGCGCCACATTCCGATGTCTTCGGGGCGGCGCCGATCGTGGTCCGCCCCTGTTTCAGGAGCAGAAACACGATGAGCAAGCACAAGGTGCTCGTGCTGAACGGCCCGAACCTGAATTTGTTGGGCACACGCGAGCCCCATATCTACGGCGCGGAAACGCTCGCCGATGTCGAGCAGCGCTGCCGTACGGCGGGCGAGGCGCTCGGGCTGGAAATCGACTTCCGCCAGTCGAACGCCGAGCACCAGCTGATCGACTGGCTGCATGCCGCGCGTCATGACACGCACGGCATCGTGATCAACCCGGCCGCCTATACGCATACGTCGGTGGCGCTGGCCGATGCGCTTTCCGCGATCGCGAAGCCGGTGATCGAAGTGCATATCTCGAACGTGCATCGCCGCGAGGCGTTCCGGCACCATTCCTATGTGTCGGCGCTCGCCGAAGCCGTGATCTGCGGCTGCGGCACCGAGGGCTACGTGTTCGCGCTGCAGCGTCTGGCGACGCTGTTCGCGCAGGGAGCCGCGCGATGAGCCGCCCGTCGTTTCTGATCGGCCTGATCGGCCAGGGCATCGGCGGCTCGCTGTCGCCCGCGATGCACGAGGAAGAAGGCTTCCGCCAGGGGTTCGGCTATGTCTACCGGCGCATCGATCTCGACGTGCTGGGCGTGACCGTCGACGCGCTGCCGCAACTGCTCGACGCCGCGCAGCGGATGGGCTTCAACGGGCTGAACATCACGCATCCGTGCAAGCAGCGCGTAATCGAGCACCTCGATGAATTGTCGGACGATGCGCGCGCGCTCGGCGCGGTGAACACCGTGCTGTTCAAGGACGGCAAGCGGATCGGCCACAACACCGACTGGTCGGGTTTCGCGAAATCGTTCCGCCGCGGGTTGCCCGGCGCGTCGCTCGAACGCGTCGTCCAGCTCGGCGCGGGCGGCGCGGGCGCGGCCGTGGCGCACGCAGCGCTGCAGATGGGCGCGGCCGAACTGACGATTTTCGATGTCGACGGCACGCGCGCCGCCGCGCTCGCCGCCGAGCTGCAGCAGCGCTTCCCGGCGGCCCGCGTCGTGCAGGGCGACGATCTCGCGGCCTCGATGCGCGCCGCGACGGGCCTGATCCACTGCACGCCCACCGGCATGGCCAAGCATCCGGGCCTGCCGCTGCCGGCCGAACTGCTCCACGCGGGCATGTGGGTGGCCGACATCGTGTACTTCCCGCTCGAAACCGAACTGATCCACGCGGCGCGCGCGGCCGGTTGCGCCACGTTGCCGGGCGGCGGGATGGCCGTCTACCAGGCGGTCGACGCGTTCGAGATCTTCACCGGACGCACGCCCGACGCCGAGCGGATGTTCGAACACTTTCAGTCGCTCGTCGCGCGCTGACCCCTTCCATAAAGAGAGACCAGGAGACGACCATGCAGCACACCACCCACACGAGCGCCGCGCCGGCGCAGGCGTCCGGCACCGTCCGGCGCACTTCGGCGCGCTACAAGATTCTCGCGCTGCTCGCGATCGGCACGATGATCAACTATCTCGACCGCACCGTGCTGGGGGTGGCTGCGCCTCAGCTCACCAAGGAGCTCGGCATCAACGCGGCCGTGATGGGCATCATGTTTTCCGCATTTTCGTGGACGTATGTCGCGATGCAGGTTCCCGGCGGCCTGTTCCTCGACCGCTTCGGCAGCAAGATCACCTATTACTGGTCGATGACGCTGTGGTCGTTGTGCACGTTCCTGCAAGGCTTCGTGCCGGGCGTCGCGACGCTGCTCGCGTGCCGGCTCGGCCTCGGGGTGACGGAAGCGCCGTGCTTCCCGACCAACAGCCGCGTCGTCGCGACGTGGTTCCCGCAGAACGAGCGTGCGATGGCGACGGGGACCTACACCGTCGGCGAGTACATCGGCCTCGCGTTCTTCAGCCCGGTGCTGTTCGCGCTGATGGGGGCGTTCGGCTGGCGCTCGCTGTTCTGGGTCGTCGGCGCGGTGGGTATCGTGTTCGGCCTGGTCTGGTGGAAGTTCTATCACGAGCCGCGCAACCATCCGGGTGCGAATTCGGAGGAGCTGGCCTATATCGAGGCGGGCGGCGGTCTCGTACACGGTGCGCGCAAGAGCGGCGACAAGGGCGACAAGCCGGCGCAGGCCAAGTTCAGCTGGTCGATGGTCGGCAAACTGGTGAAGAAGCGCCAGCTCGCGGGCATCTGCCTCGGCCAGTTCGCCGGCAACTCGACGCTCGTGTTCTTCCTGACCTGGTTCCCGACCTACCTCGCCACCGAACGCCACATGGGCTGGCTGAAGATCGGCTTCTTCGCGGTGATGCCGTTCATCGCCGCGTCGGTCGGCGTGATGTTCGGCGGGATCTTCTCCGACTGGCTGCTGCGTCGCGGCAAGTCCGCGAACCTCGCGCGCAAGCTGCCGATCATCGCGGGCCTGCTGCTCGCATCGACGATCATTCTCGCGAACTACGTGCAGAGCAACGAAGCCGTGATCGCGATCATGTCGGTCGCATTCTTCGCGCAGGGGATGGCTGCACTCGGCTGGACGCTCGTGTCGGACATCGCGCCGGACGGCCTGCTCGGCGTCACGGGCGGCATCTTCAACTTCGCGGCGAACCTGGCGGGCATCGTCACGCCGCTCGTGGTCGGCTTCATCGTCGCGTCGACCGGCTCGTTCGTCGGCGCGCTCGTGTTCATCGGCGTGATCGCGCTGGTCGGTGCGGCGTCGTACATCTTCGTGGTCGGCGACATCAAGCGGATCGAGCTGTAAGCACCGGCTCCACGCAGATCCTGTGCGTTAGCCCGGCAGCCGCAAGGCCGCCGGGCTTTTTTGCGTGGTACGGCGCTTATGCGCGCTGCACTGCGATGCCGAGCGATTCGACCGCCTGCGCAATGGCCGCGACCGCGCGGCGGATATCGTTCGAGTCGATCGCGCCGATGCAGCCGACACGGAACGTCTCGAGCTGCGTGAGCTTGCCCGGATACAGGATGAAGCCCGCGTCGCGCACCGCGTCGTAGAAGCGGCGGAAATCGTAGGCCGGGTGGTCGGGCGCGTGGAACGTGACGATCACCGGCGCCTGCACGCTCGGATCGAGGAACGGCGTGAAGCCGAGCGCGTGCATCGACTCGACCAGCGTCCGGCAGTTGTCCACATAGCGCGCGCCGCGCGCCGGCTGGCCGCCTTCGGCGAGATACTGGTCGAGCGCGGCGCGCAGCGCGGCGATCACATGCGTCGGCGGCGTGAAGCGCCACTGGCCCGTCTTGCGCAGGTACGCATATTGATCGTGCAGATCGAGCGCGAGCGACGGCGAGTTGCCTTCGCTCGCGTCGAGCGCGTCGCGTCGCACGATCGCGAACCCCATCCCCGGCACGCCTTCCAGGCATTTGCCGCTCGCCGAGATCAGCGCATCGATGCCGCTGCCGGCCAGCGTGATCGGCAGCGCGCCGAACGAGCTCATTGCGTCGACGATCAGCCTCTTGCCGTGGCGCCGGCACACGGCGGCGATGTCGTCGAGCGGGTTCAGGATGCCGGCGCTCGTCTCCAGATGCACCTGCGCGACGTGCGTGATGCGCGGCTCGCGTGCGAACGCGGCTTCGAGCGCGGCCGGATCGACGGCTGCGTCCTCGCCGAACGGCAAGGCGATTGCTTCGATACCGAGCCGGCCGAGGATCTTCAGGATGCGCGCGCAGTACGCGCCGTTGTCGGGCACCAGCACGACGCCGTCACGCGGCACCAGCGTGCCGAGCGCGGCTTCGACCGAGAACGTGCCGCTGCCCTGCATCGGCACGCACACGTATTCATCGCCGCCGTGCGCGATCGTGACGAGATCCGCGCAGACGCTGGCCGTCAGTTGATTGAACGCGGCATCCCACGAGCCCCAGTCGTGTTGCATTGCGTGGCGGGTTGTGGCGGACGTGGTGAGCGGGCCAGGCGTAAGAAGAATCGGATCGGACATGGTTTTCCCTTGCAAAGATCGGAAGAAACGCCGAGCGGCATTTCTGAATGACTTGCATGATATTGGCAAAATGTGTCATTTTTTGGAAATTGCCGCATTCGTCACGGGTTTGTCATCGAACGCTGTGATCCTTCGCTTGCCGCGCGAAACCTAACCTCGGCGCGGTAGCGAGGCGGGCCGTCGCTCGGCCTTGCCCGGAGATAACAGGAGAGCCGGATCGTGCCCCGGCCATTTGGTGTTCCGCCTACGGAGAAGTCAGATGACACTGCAGAAACCCTCGCGCGCCGCTGCCGGCGCGTTCCGCAAGCTTGCGCTGGCCGCCAGCGTCGCCGGCCTGATGGGCGCCGCGCTGCCCGCACATGCGGCGAACGCGGTCGTGCTGTATACGGCAGACGGCCTCGAGAACCTCTATCGCGATGTGCTGCCGGCTTTCGAGAAGAAGGAAGGCGTCAAGGTCAACATCGTGACGGCGGGCAGCGGTGAAGTCGTCAACCGCGCGAACATCGAGAAGAACTCCCCGAAGGCCGACGTGATCGTCACGCTGCCGCCGTTCATTCAGCAAGCTGGCCAGATGGGCCTGCTGCAGCCGTACCAGAGCGTGAACTACAAGAACGTGCCGGCCATCGCGAAGGCTGAAGACGGCACGTGGGCAACGTTCGTGAACAACTACTTCTCGTTCGCGATCAACCCGGACGTCGTGAAGAGCCAGCCGAAGACGTTCGCCGACCTGCTCGCGCCGGCCTACGCCGGCAAGGTCGCGTACTCGAACCCGGCCACCGCCGGCGACGGGATGGCCGTGCTGATCCTGACGACGTCGCTGATGGGCGAGGACAAGGCGTTCGACTACCTCGCGAAGCTGTCACAGAGCGTGAAGTTCCACACGAAGGGCACGGGCTACCTGAACGTGCTGCTGTCGCGTAACGAAATCAGCGTCGCGAACGGCGACCTGCAGATGGACCTCGACGATGCCGAACACGGCGCGCTGTCCGTCAAGCCGATCTTCCTGGCCGCGAAGGAAGGCGACCAGCCGACCACGTTCCAGCTCCCGTACGGCATCGGCCTGATCAAGAGCGGCCCGAACCAGGACGCCGGCAAGAAGCTGATCGACTACCTGATGTCGACGGACGTGCAGTCGAAGGTGCCTGACATGTACGGCATCCCGGGCCGCACGGACGTGCCGCTGGCCGGCAAGAACGGCGAAGCGGTCAAGAAGGCGATCGCGGGCGTGAAGCTGATCCCGGTCGACTGGACCCAGGTGATGGCGAAGAAGCCAGTGTGGATCGAGCGCTGGAAGAAGGACGTGATCGGCAGCTCGGGCAAGCAGCTCGACGTCGTCAAGCCGAAGTGATCGGCGCACGCCGCCTGTATTTGTGAGCAAGAGGATGAACCCGGTGGAAACCGCCCTGACCCATCCCGGCGCATTCGGCGCCGCCGAACCGCAGGCTACGCTGCGGTCCGGCGCGCCGGGCGGCGTGCAGATCGAACACGTGAGCGTGCGCTACGGCGCACGCACGGTGCTGGAAGATCTGTCACTGTCGATCGGTGCCGGTGAATTTCTGACCGTGCTCGGCAAGAGCGGCTGCGGCAAGACCACGCTGCTGCGCTTCATTGCCGGGTTCGTGAAGGCCGACGGCCTGACCGGCACGCTGACCGTTGCCGGACGCGACCTGACCTATGCGCCGCCGCACAAGCGCAATCTTGGTCTGCTGTTCCAGAATTACGCGCTGTTCCCGCACCTGACGGTGTTCGAGAACGTCGCATTCGGGCTGCGCGCACGCGGCATGGCGTCGTCGGAAGTGACGCGCCGCGTCGCCGATGCGCTGAAGCTCGTGCAGCTCGGCGATGCGGGCCATCACCTGCCCGCGCAACTGTCGGGCGGGATGCAGCAGCGCGTCGCGCTGGCGCGTGCGCTCGTGATCGAGCCGGACGTGCTGCTGCTCGACGAGCCGCTGTCGGCGCTCGACGCCAACCTGCGCGCCTCGGTGCGCAGCGAACTGAAGGCGCTGCACGAGCGCCTGCCGAACCTGACCGTCGTCTGCGTCACGCATGACCGCGACGATGCACTCGTGCTGTCCGATCGCGCGCTGCTGATGCGCGACGGCCACATCGCGCAACTCGGCACGCCGCAGCAGCTGTACGACGCGCCGCAGGACGGCTACGTCGCACGCTATCTCGGCCCGGCGAACCTGCTGCCGCCGCACGTGATCTTCCCGCTCGGCGATCCGCGCCACGAAGTGCGCGGCAAGGTGGCCTGCGTGCGCCCCGAGCGCCTGACCCTGATGCCGCCCGCCGCAGGCGGGCTGCACGGCACGGTGTCGTCGGTCGAATGGCAAGGCGCGGACCTGTCGATCGCGGTCACGATCGATGCGGCCCCCGACGAGCCGGTGCGCGTCACGATGCAACGCGGCCGCGGTGCGGCTCCCGAGCGCGGTGCGCGCGTTTCCCTGCATTGCGAGGCAGACGATGTCGTCCTTATCGAGCCCTGAAGCCGGCCTGCCGCCGCACGTGCTCGCGTCGGCCGCTGCGCACGCTGCCGCCGCGCGGCGCCGCAAGCGCATGGGCGACCTGCACCTGGCCGCGCTCGCGATCGTCCTGCTCGGACCGCTCGTCGTCTATCCGCTGGTGCGGCTCGTGCTGCTGAGCGTGTCGGGCGACCACGGGCTGAGTTTCGCCGCGTACCGCACGTTCTTCGGCAACCCCGATACGCGCAGCGTGCTGCTGACCACACTCGGCGTGCTGTTCGCGAGCGCCGGCACCGCGTCGGTGCTCGGCGTGCTGCTGGCCGCGCTGCTGTTCTTCAAGCCGTTTCCGGGCGCGTCGCTCGTCACGCGTTTCCTGGAACTGTACGTCGCGTTCCCGTCGTTCCTCGTCGCGTTCACGCTGATCTTCCTGTACGGCTCGCAAGGCTCGATCAGCATTGCGCTGCAGCACCTGTTCCATCTCGAGAATCCGCCGCTCGATTTCCTGTTCGGCATCGGCGGCGTGATTCTCGCGCAGACCGTGTTCTATACGCCGTTCGTCGTGCGCCCGACGCTCGCGTCGTTCGCGACGCTCGACCTGAGGCTGATCGAAGCCGCGCGCAGCCTCGGCGCGTCCGGCTGGATGCTGGCACGTCGCGTCGTGCTGCCGATCGCATGGCCGGGCATCGCCGCCGGCACCGTGCTGTGTTTCCTGCTGACGCTGAACGAATTCGGGATTCTGCTCGTGCTCGGCAGCGCGCGGCTCGTGACGCTGCCGGTTGCGATCTACAGCAGCGCGACGGTCGACCTGGACCTGCCGACCGCGTCGGCAGGCGCGGTCGTGATGCTCGCGCTGTCGCTGGCGCTGTATGCGGTTTATCGCCGGGTGAACCGGCGTGCGACGGGAGGGAACGATGTCCGCTGAATTCCGTATCGGGCAAGCCGTGCCGCGCCACCAGATCGGCTGGGGCGACACGGTGCTCAAGCATGCGTCGCGCGCGGCGCTCGCGCTGGCCGCGTTCGCGTGCTTCTGGCTGTTCGTGTTGCCGGTCATCGTCGTCGCGCTGTCGAGCGTGTCGACGCAGTGGTCGGGCACGATTCTGCCGGCCGGCTACAGCCTGCGCTGGTTCGAGCGGCTCGGGTCGCCGGAATACGATGCGCTGCTGACGAGCCTGGAAATCGGCTTCGGCGTGTCGGCGGTCGGCACGATTCTCGGGCTGTGGCTCGCGCTGGCGCTCGAGGGACGTGACCGGCGCGGCCTTGGCGCGGTGGTCGACGCGCTCGTGATGGTGCCGAACGGTGTGCCTAGCGTTGTACTGGGGCTCGCGGTGCTGATCGCGTATCACCAGAAGCCGGTCGACCTGTCGAGCTCGGCGGCGATCGTCGTGCTCGTGCAACTCGCGCTGATCTTGCCGTTCTGCTATCGCTGCGCGGCCGCCGCGCTGCGTCCGGAACTGACCGTGCTGCGCGAAGCGGCGGCAAGCCTCGGTGCCCCGCCCGCGATGGTGCTGCACCGCGTGCTGCTGCCGCAGCTCGTGCCGGCGCTGCGCGCGAGCCTCGCGCTCGGTTTCGCGCTGTCGCTCGGTGAGCTCGGCGCGACGCTGACGGTTTATCCGCCCGGCTTCGCCACCGTGCCGATCGTCGTGATCGGCCAGGTGGAGCGCGGGTATTACCTTCCGGCATCGGCACTGTCGCTGCTGATGCTCGGCGCGTCGCTCGCGGCGCTGCTACTGATCGCTGCGCGCGTGCCGCGCGGCAAGCGGGTGGCATCATGAACGCCGCGTTCGCCTTGCGCCAGCCTGGTGAAGCGTCGGCTGCCGGCGCATCGACGGGGCTCGCGGGGCGTTCCGTCGACGTCAACGGCCGGCACTACCGGCTGCCGGTCGAGCCGACCGTCGTCGTCTGCGTCGACGGCTGCGAGTACGACTATCTCGAACGGGCGGTGGCAGCGGGCGTCGCGCCGTTCATCGGCCGGATGATCGCGGAAGGCACGGCCTGGCGCGCCGACTGCGTCGTGCCGACCTTCACCAACCCGAACAACCTGTCGATCGTCTGCGGCGTGCCGCCGGCGGTCCACGGTATCTGCGGCAACTATTTCTGGGATCCGACCGCCGACGGCGGACGCGGCGCCGAAGTCATGATGAACGACCCGGCCTACCTGCGGGCCGGCACGCTGCTCGCGGCGGCATCCGACGCCGGTGCGCGGGTCGCCGTCGTGACGGCGAAGGACAAGCTGCGCCGGCTGCTCGGCTGGCAGCTGAACGGCATCTGCTTTTCGGCCGAGAAGGCGGCGCAGGCGAATCTCGCGGAAAACGGGATCGTCGACGTGCTCGACTGGGTCGGCCTGCCGTCGCCGGACGTCTACAGCGCGGCGTTGTCCGAATTCGTGTTCGCGGCCGGCGTGCGGCTTGCGCAGACGCGCCAGGTCGACCTGATGTACCTGTCGACCACCGATTACGTACAGCACAAGTGCGAGCCGGGGAGTGCCGGCGCGAACGCGTTCTACGCGATGATGGATGGCTACCTTGCGCAGCTCGACGCGCTCGGCTGGGCGATCGGCCTCACGGCCGACCACGGGATGAACGCGAAGCACGATCCCGCGACGGGCCGGCCGAACGTCATCTATCTGCAGGACGCATTCGACGGCTGGTACGGCGCGCGGGCCGCGCGCGTGATCCTGCCGATCACGGATCCGTACGTCGTGCACCACGGCGCGCTTGGCTCGTTTGCGACCGTCTATCTGGCGCCTGGCGTGGACCGCGCCGAGGCGATGTGGCGCGTCGGCGGCCTCGACGGCGTCGAGCTCGTGCTCGACAACGCGGAAGCCGCCGCCCGTTTCGAGCTGCCGGCCGACCGGATCGGCGATCTCGTCGTAATCGGCCGCCGTGACATGACGCTCGGCACGCGCGAGCGCGAACACGATCTGTCGGGCCTCACGGTGCCGCTGCGTTCGCATGGCGGCGTGTCGGAGCAGGAAGTGCCGCTGCTGTTCAATCGCCGTATCGAGCCGGCCGATCCCGCGCGTCGCCCGCGCAACTTCGACGTGTTCGATTTCGTGCTGAACCGGGTCGCGACATGATGGCTCATCCCCGACACGATCACCCGGCGTTTCGTGCAGAGGCGCTGCGCTGGTGCGGCACGCGCGCGACGCGGGAACGCACGCTCGACGTCATGGACCCTTACACGGGCACGCGCGTCGGGACGGTGCCGCTGGCGAGCGTCGACGATGTGCGCGCGGCATTCGACTATGCGATGGCGTACCGGCCGAAGCTCACGCGGTACGAGCGTTCACAGATCCTCGAGCGTGCGGCCGCGCTGCTGCGCGAGCGCACCGAGGAAGCGTCCGACCTGATCACGCTCGAATCGGGGTTGTCGAAACAGGACTCGCGCTACGAGATCGGCCGCGTGGCCGACGTGTTGAAGTTTGCAGCGGTCGAGGCGCTGCGCGACGACGCGCAGAGTTTCTCGTGCGACCTGACGCCCCACGGCAAGGCGCGCCGCGTGTTTTCGCAGCGCCAGCCGCTCGACGGTGTGATCGTCGCGATCACGCCGTTCAATCATCCGATGAACCAGGTGGCGCACAAGATCGCGCCGGCGATCGCGACCAACAACCGCGTGATCGTGAAGCCGTCGGAGAAGGTGCCGCTGTCGGCGTTCTACCTGGCCGACCTGCTGTATGAAGCCGGGCTGCCGGAGCCGATGCTGCAGGTGCTGACCGGCGATCCGCGCGAGATCGCGGACGAACTCGTTACGCATCCGCATGCGTCGCTGATTACGTTTACGGGCGGCGTGGCGATCGGCAAGGCGATTGCCGCGCGGGCCGGCTACCGCCGCATCGTGCTGGAACTGGGCGGCAACGATCCGCTGATCGTGCTCGACGATGCCGATCTCGACCGCGCGACGTCGCTGGCGGTGCTCGGCTCGTACCGGAATTCGGGCCAGCGCTGCACGGCCGTCAAGCGGATGCTGGTGCAGCGTTCGATCGCGCCGGCGTTTACCGAATTGCTCGTCGAGAAGACGCGTGCATGGAAGTACGGCGATCCGTTCGATCCCGCGAACGAAATGGGCACGGTGATCGACGAGGAAGCGGCGCGGCTGTTCGAGGCGCGAGTGGAAGAGGCGGTCGCGCAGGGCGCGCGCTTGTTGACCGGCAATGTGCGGCGCGGCGCGCTGTATGCGCCGACCGTGCTCGACAACGTCGATCCGTCGATGACGCTCGTGCGCGAGGAGACCTTCGGGCCGGTCTCGCCGGTGATCACGTTCGACACGATCGACGACGCGATCCGGATCAGCAACGGGACGGCGTTCGGGCTGTCGTCGGGCGTCTGTACCGACAGCACGGCGGCGGTCGTGCGGTTCGTGAACGAGCTGAACGTCGGCACGGTGAATGTATGGGAAGTGCCCGGCTACCGGATCGAGCTGTCACCGTTCGGCGGGATCAAGGATTCGGGGCTCGGTTACAAGGAAGGCGTTCAGGAGGCGATGAAGAGCTTCACGAACCTGAAGACGTTTTCGCTGCCTTGGGAGTGAATGAATGGCATTGACGGTGGAAGAGATCCACGGGCTGTATCGCGAGCATGGCCATGTGGCCTATAGCGGCGAGCCGGTCACGCAGCTCGAGCATGCATTGCAGAGCGGATTGCTGGCCGAAGAGGCGGGGGCTGACGAAGCGCTGGTCGCGGCGGCGTTCCTGCATGACCTCGGGCATCTGCTGAATCGCCAGGGCGAGACGCCGAGCGCGCGCGGGATCGACGATCTGCATCAGTATTACGTGCTGCCGTTCCTGCGGCCGCTGTTCTCCGACGCGGTGCTGGAGCCGATCCGGCTGCACGTCGACGCGAAGCGCTGCCTGTGCCGCACGGACGCCGGCTACTTCGAGAGCCTGTCGCCTGACTCGGTGCGCAGCCTCGCGCTGCAGGGCGGCATCTTCAATGAAGAGGAGGCGGCGGCGTTCCTGCAGCGCCCGTTCGCGCAGGACGCGCTGCGTCTGCGCCGCTGGGACGATACGGCGAAGGAGGAAGGCAAGGCGACGCCGGATCTCGATCACTATATGGAGATCGTCGCGCGCCAGGTGCGCGCGGCCTGACGGTTGGGCTGCTTCCATATAAGGCCCCGCACGCGGCAGCGTGCGGGGCCTTATATTTTTTGAGAAACCCCTTGCGCAGATCGAAGAGGCTGCCTACAATCACGCCTCTTTCGCGCTAACGGAAACGCAGCGCGGGAGAAGGGAAGCAAGGTGGGCGGTGTGCTGAAGTCTGGAGCGCGCAGCTGGCCTGGAAGTTGAACCCCGCAGTCGCAACGATGTAGTGTAAAAAGTTGTTGACGAACTGCGAAACACGGTTCATAATCTCGCTTCTCTGCTGCTGAAAACGCAGCGCTGCTGGGAAACACGAAGTTCCTCGCAGAATGCTCTTTAAAAATTAACAGCCGATAAGTGTGGGCGCTTGATGAAAGCGGGCTGATCCTCGGATCAGATAGCGAAAGTATCAAGAGTCTCACACTAAAGTAAGTCAGGTTTATGAAGCAATTCATATTCCTGTCAGCTTTGAGTGAGCGACCGGTTCTTAACCGAACCGAAAACAGTAACAGGTTTAAACTGAAGAGTTTGATCCTGGCTCAGATTGAACGCTGGCGGCATGCCTTACACATGCAAGTCGAACGGCAGCACGGGTGCTTGCACCTGGTGGCGAGTGGCGA